>JAIUML010000005.1 GCA_022565595.1 Saccharospirillum sp.
CGGCGACGACGTGGATGGGGCCTGGTTACGCTTATGTCATTCATTTTAAGTGTCCACTAAGAAATAAGTGGACACTATCCTGACGCTCGGGACTCTCGGCTCAAGATGGGATTACCGGACGCTTACGGCCTATCGGCTGATGCCCTGGCATGGGCATATTGAGCTGGATAAAAATGAAGCCCTGCTGTACACGGAAGCACAGCATCAAATGGCAGGAGGGGAGGAACAGGAGAGACCGAATACGGCTGATCCGGTCAGGTAATGGCCAGCAATGGGTCGTTACATGGTGTGGGTTGGCTTGTCGGAGTTAAGCGCTCCTGCCAGATAGGTTTCTATCTTGTCGCGTGCGAGTTCATTCTTTTTGCTGAACTGGACCCCGATTCCGGTAGCTCTGTTACCCTGCGCGCCTCTGGGGGTCACCCAGATGACCTTGCCGGCAACGGGTATCTTTTCTGGCTCTTCCATCAGGTTCAATAACAAAAAGACGTCATCACCCAGGTTAAAGCGTTTATTGGTCGCGATAAATAATCCGCCGTTTTTGACGAAAGGCATGTAGGCTGCATAGAGTACAGCCTTGTCTTTCATCGTCAGCGATAATATACCGTTGCGTGGTCCGCCCAATTTAGGATTCATACCTACCCTGTCAATTCCAGCCAGCGAGCGGCAAGCTGCTCGCTCCACAATTGTTGATTCAGATTGGCCTGACGGTTCAGGCTGTCTTCTATTTCCAGAATATAATCTCTGAACCGAAAAAGCGAGGTCAGAGGTGGCTGCTTGAGGCGATCCACCAGCAATTTATCCTGATCTACGAGCTTGACCGCACCGGTGTAGCGACATCGGATGCTTTCATCGACCCACAACAGCAGTTGTTGCAGTGCGTCCCGCGCGGGTTGCTTTGCCAGAAAGGCGGCCAGTTCGGTCATGCGTCCCTGGCTGCTGAAGGCTTCGGCCTGCTCTCGCCAGCGGCTCATGGCGCTGCTGTCCAATGCCGCGGCAGTCAGAGGTGCCCCTTCAGACATGATCAGCCGCAGCGGTCGCTCTGCAGGCGCTATAGCCTCGCCCTCCAGGTAGGCATTCGCCTTATTCTGATCTGGCACGGCAAGCTTGATGATTCGGCAGCGTGAGCGAACGGTGGGCAAGAGACGGGACAATGATTCAGATTCCAGGATCAGAAAGCTGTCTCTGCCGGGCTCTTCCAGCACTTTCAATAAGGCATTGGCGGCACTGGTGTTCATTCGCTCGGCGCTACGCAGTCGAACCACCCTTGCCCCACCCTGTTGTGCAGTGCCTGACATGAACGCAGACATGGCGCGGATGGGTTCGATCTTGATGGTCTCGCTCTTGCCCTCAGGTTCGAGCAGACGGTAGTCAGGATGCGTCCCGGCCAGGAATAACTGGCAAGCCTTGCACTGGCCACAGGGTGCCTCTGCTTTACCACACAGGATGGTGTTGGCCAGGTGTTCACCCATCTGGTGCAAGCCATCACCCGGGCGTCCAACCAACAGGAGACCATGAGGCAGTTTGCCTGCCTGTAACTGCTGCCGAGAGTCCATTATTTGCGGTGTCAGCCAGGGGAGCTTATTGATCACAGTTGCTGCTCCAGAGTCTGCCTTACCTGAGCACTGACTTCCTCCAGGGAACGAGAGGCATCAATACGAACGAAACGCTGAGGAGCTGCCTGGGCGCGCTTCTCGTAGGCCTTGCGACAACGCTCAAAAAAGGCAATATCTTCCAGTTCGATTCGGTCGAGCGCGCCACGTTGCCGCGCTCGTTGCAAGCCGAGTTCTGCTGGGCAATCCAGCCAGAGCGTCAGATCCGGCTGAAAGCCATCCAGCACCAGTTCTTCCAGCGCCTGAATATGCTCCCACGGTAATTGGCGACCGCCACCCTGGTAGGCATAGGTAGCGTCAGTGAAGCGATCCGATACCACCCACTGTCCGCTCGCCAGGGCTGGCTGAATGACTGTGGCAACATGCTGCTTTCGAGCAGCAAACACCAGCAACAGCTCCGTCCAGGCGTCCATGGGCTCCGTTCGTGGCGACAGAATCACCGATCGAATGTCTTCCGCCAAGGGGGTTCCACCGGGCTCGCGAGTCACCCGGGGTGGACCGTAGTGGGCTGTCACAAAATCAGTCACCACCTGAAGCTGAGTGGTCTTGCCCGCGCCTTCCAGGCCTTCAACACTGATAAACCGGGGTTTCATTCCGAGCGTTCTCTGTTCAAGACTTCCTCACTTGGCGACGAGCGATAATCGGCGCTGCGATTGCGCTGGAACTGCTGCACGGCCGCATTGTGTTCGGCATAGGTATCAGAAAAGATATGGCTGCCATCGCCTCTTGCCACAAAAAACAGACTGGTGCCCTCGGCCGGATTGACCGCCGCTCGCAAAGCCCCCCGGCCCGGGTTGGCAATTGGCGTTGGTGGCAGGCCATGGCGGGTATAGGTGTTGTAGGGTGTGTCCGTTTGCAGGTTGGTACGGGTAATACGGCCTTGATAGGCGTCACCCATACCATAGATAACGGTTGGATCGGTTTGCAGTCTCATGCCCTGCTCCAGCCGTCTGGTAAAGACGCCGGCAATTTCTGGGCGCTCATAGGGTACACCGGTCTCCCGCTCGATGATGGAGGCCATGATCAAGGCCTCGTAAGGAGTATCAAATGGCAGGTTTTCGTTACGTTGCGCCCAGGCCAGCTCCAGTTCTGCCACCAGCTGTCTGTGTGCCTGCCGCAACAGCTCTACATCGGTTGTTCCGCGTTCAAAGAGGTAGGTGTCCGGGAAGAACCAGCCTTCTGGATGCTCAATATCCAGCCCCAGCCGAGCAATTACTTCGTCATCGCTCAGGTCAGTCAAGCTGTGGGTAATATACTCGTTGGCGGCAATGGCCCGGCGAAATTGCCGGAAATTCCAGCCTTCGATCAGTTGCACAGAGCGCATGACCTTGTCACCGGCAATCATCCGCCTGATGGCCATTTCGGTGGTCTCATCCGGGCGCAACAGGTACTCCCCGCGTTGGATGCCGGTGACCTCCTGAAACCGCAACCAGACTTCATGGATGCGCGCATCGCCAATCCAGCCTCGACTTTCGAAGTCGGTCAATACCCGTCTTAACGAAGCCCCTGAGCTGACCTGATAGAGGGTCTCTTCGTCGATGCCCAATGGGCGTTCCAGCTCGTCCTTGACCTGAAAGACCAGGGCGGCGGCGGCACCAAAGGACAGCAGAAACACAAAAAGCAGTATTTTTTTAAACATGGTTCAGTCCAGCCACACGTCGAAACAATGTCAGTTCATCCGGCTCGGGGGGTGCCAGAGGTCGCCCCGCCAGTTCGATCACAGGTACCAGGCCGAGCAAAGAATTGCTGATCATGGCAGCTTCAGCCTTAGGCACTTCAGTCTTGTCTATTTTTTTACAACCCAACCCCAGCGGCGCAGCTTCCACTAGACGACGCCGTATAATGCCCTCCACTCCCGCGCAACCCAATTCCGGGGTCACCCAACGGCCCGCGAGCCGAAGATACACATTGCTCATTGAGCCTTCCACAAGGCGTCCATCCGGCAGGCACAAAAGTGCCTCATGGGCCTGCTGATTCCTGGCATCCTGACGCGCCAGTACCGAATCGAGGCGATTCAGGTGCTTAATGCCCGCCAGGTCCGGGTTGCTGGAAGCATAGCGCCTCGACATCACCAGACGGGCGCCTGTAGCAACCCAGTCCGGTGGCTGATAGGCATTACGCATAACAATGCGTTCCGTCGTTTGACGCTGAGGGTCATAATCGTAGCCACGGCCTTGCGACTGCCTAAGCAGCATGATCTTGATAACGGCAGGTGCGTTATCAGGGTCAAGCAAGGACTGAATTTCGACCAGGAGATGTTCCGCATCGTCCTGCTCCCAGCGCAACTGGAGCGCACGGATGCCCCGATTTAGCCGATCCAGATGATCCGCCAAAAAACGCACCCGCCCCTGCTGGCTAAAGCAGGTCTCGAAAACACCATCACCAAAGGCAAGGCCCCGGTGTCGGGCATCGATATGGCTCAGCGCTTGACCGTTAATGAGACAGTGCGACATGGATGATATTGGGGCTCAGAATCGAGCCCCGAAGTGTACCCTATACTTTGCTGAAGATCAGCGTACCGTTGGTGCCACCAAAACCGAAGGAGTTGGACAAGGCATGAGTGATCGCCATGTTCCGAGCCTGGTGAGGGACATAGTCCAGATCGCAACCTTCGCCCGGGTTATCCAGGTTGATGGTCGGAGGGGCGACCTGATCACGGATAGCCAGAATACTGAAAATGGCTTCCACGGCACCGGCTGCTCCTAGCAGGTGGCCGATCATCGACTTGGTTGAGCTGAGAACGATCTGGTCGGAATCACCACCGTAGAGGGATTTGGCCGCCTGACTTTCAGCAACATCACCCGCCGGGGTAGAGGTCCCATGAGCGTTGATGTATTGAACATCAATGGCTCGCAAACCGGCATCCGCCAGGGCATTACGCATTGAGGCACAGGCCCCTGCGCCACTTTCTGGTGGTGAGGTCATGTGGTAGGCATCGCCACTCATGCCGAAACCGGTCAGTTCTGCATAGATGTTGGCACCGCGAGCCTTGGCATGCTCGTAATCTTCCAGCACCAGAATACCGGCACCATCACCCAACACAAAGCCGTCGCGGTCCTTGTCCCAGGGGCGGCTGGCGCGCTCTGGTTCATCATTACGCGTGGACAATGCACGGGCCGCACCAAAGCCGGCGATCCCGAGCGGGGTTGAAGCCATTTCTGCGCCACCGGCAATCATCACATCGGCGTCGCCGTAGGCTATGGTACGGGCCGCATAGCCTATATTATGCGTGCCTGTGGTGCAGGCCGTGGTAATGGCAATGTTGGGTCCCTTGAAGCCATAATCGATCGACAGGTAGCCGGAAATCATGTTGATGATGGCAGACGGCACGAAAAACGGCGACACACGACGAGGGCCGGACTTTTCCAGGGCAGTATGACTGCGCTCAATGCTGTCAAGACCACCGATACCGGCACCAATGGCGAGGCCAATGCGATGTGCATTACTCTCATTGGCCACAATGCCCGACTCGCGAATGGCTTCAACAGCCGCGGCATAGCCGTACTGAATAAAGCCATCCATCTTCTTGGTGTCTTTAGGATTGATATAATCGCTGGCATTGAAGCCTTTGACCGTTGCAGCAAAGACTGTGCTGAATTTTTCGGTGTCAAATTTTTCGATGGGTGCAGCACCACTGCGCCCAGCCAGAATGCCTTCCCAGGTCGACTTGACGTCATTGCCCAGCGGGCTGATACAACCGAGCCCGGTAACGACCACTCTACGACGTGACATAACGTCCTCCAAATAAAAAGCCGTACTGCCTGACGACAATACGGCTTGAATCCAGAACGGTATTGCTACCCTGAATCAGGGCTTAGCCCAGGTGTGCATTGATGTAATCAATGGCGCTCTGTACCGTCGTCAGCTTTTCAGACTCTTCATCAGGAATCTCGGTCTCGAACTCTTCTTCCAGAGCCATGACCAGGTTTACTGTGTCGAGTGAATCTGCGCCCAGGTCGTCTACGAAAGACGCTTGAGGGGTGACGTCTTCTTCTTTGGCACCCAGTTGCTCACAGACGATTTTCTTAACGCGATCTTCAATGTTGCTCATTATGAACACTCCCTAATTGGAATGGCACTCTAGGTGCTCGTTAGTGTATTAAAAGCCAAACTCATCGGGCAAGCTAAAATAGCATACCCGTCCTAACTCATGTACATACCGCCGTTCACGTGCAAAGTTTCGCCCGTAATGTAAGACGCCTGATCACTGACCAGAAAGGCAACTGCCGATGCGATCTCCGCCGGGTCACCCAAGCGTGCCAAGGGTACCTGTTTCAGCAGAGTCTCGCGAGTGGCTTCGGGCAAATCATGGGTCATATCAGTCTGAATGAACCCTGGTGCTACCGCATTAACGGTGATATTACGCGAACCCACCTCTCGCGCCAATGACCGAGTGAAACCTTCGAGGCCCGCCTTGGCGGCGCAGTAGTTGGTTTGACCGGCGTTACCCATGCTGGCCACCACCGATGAAATATTAACGATTCGGCCCCAGCGCGCGCGGGTCATGGCCTTGATGACGGCCTTGCTCATGCGAAACGCTGAAGTCAGGTTGGTATCTACCACCCCTTCCCACTCGGCGTCTTTCATGCGTAGAAAGAGATTGTCTTTGGTGATGCCGGCATTGTTGATCAGAATTTGAGGGTCACCCATCTCTTCTTTCAACGTCTTGAGCAGGGCATCGACGGATTCCGGCTGAGTGACGTCCAGGCAGTAGCCTTTGCCGTCGATACCCGCCGCTTTCAAACGCTCTGTGATCTTTTCTGCACCCTGCTCGGAAGTGGCGGTACCGGCGATACGATAGCCTTGCTGACCCAACTGATCCGAGATGGCGGCACCAATACCGCGACTAGCCCCGGTCACCAGAACCACTTTAGACTCACTCATCTTATGCTCCTAATCGTTGTTGAAAGGACTCGAGAGTACCTATCGAAGCAAGTTTCAGGTTGCCATCAATACGCTTGTTCAGTCCAGTCAAAACCTTGCCTGGACCGCATTCAATGGTTTCTGTCGTGCCCAGGCGTATCAGTTCAGCAACGGATTGTGACCACAGTACTGGCCGGTAGAGTTGCTCGATCAGATTGGCCTCAATGTCGCTCGCTTTGGTCTGGGCTATGGCGACGGTGTTCTGAACTACGGGAATCTCGGCGTCTGCCAGAATCAAGGCCTTCAATTCATGCGCCAGCTGTTCGGAAGCGGGCTTCATCAAGGCGCAATGAGACGGCACACTGACGGGCAGCGGCAAAGCGCGCTTGGCACCGGCCGCCTTGAGTGCCTCTATGGCTCTGGCGACAGCTTCTTTGGCGCCAGCGATGACCACCTGACCCGGGGTATTGAAATTGACGGCTTCAACAACCTCACCCTGGGCTGCTGCGGCACAAGTATCGACGACCACCTGGTCGTCAAGACCAAGTATGGCCGCCATACTGCCCTCGCCTTCGGGCACTGCGGCTTGCATCAGTTGGCCACGCTTCTCAACCAGGCGGACTGCGTCTGCCAGTGAGAGCACGTTAGCAGCGACCAGAGCGGAATATTCACCCAGGCTGTGTCCGGCCAGGTAATCGGGTTGCTGACCCTTCTCCTGCAACCAGAGGCGCCACAGCGCTATACTGGCAGTCAGAATGGCGGGTTGAGTTACTTCTGTGCGATTGAGCGCTTCTGCTGGCCCGTCTTTGACCAGCGCCCGCAAATCGTAGCCGAGTGCCTGGGAGGCTTCGGCAAAGGTGTCACCGATCACATCATATTGACTGGCCAGATCACTCAGCATTCCCACCTGCTGAGAGCCTTGACCGGGAAATACAAAGGCTAGTTTGTCGACCATAAGACGTTATCCTGTGACTCTGTCCTGTGTACCGGGTGGCGAAACGCAGTCGCCGCAATCGAATGGCGTGCATTATGGTCGGCTAGCGCCGACAGTAAAGGTTAGGCGTGTTAAAACATTTATGACAAAGCGGCAACAGTCTTTGAATATTGTTGAACAGAGTCAACAAACTGAACGCCGCATTACCATTGAACAGGCTTACAGCACCTTATCCAGGTGCTGAAGAATTCGGGGGCACCACTGCCCTTCGGCTGCCTCCACACCTTTGTTCAAGGCCGCCTGAAACGCCTTGCCATCGGCATGGCCGTGACTCTTGATAACGGCCAACTCGCTTCCCGCCAGCAAGGCGCCATTGTGCAGTCTCGGGTCAAGGCTCGACAGCCGAGGCTTCAGACGGCGCCCCAGAAAAAGCCCCAATGTACGCCCCAGCCAGTCCGCACTGAGCTCCTGGCGGATGGCGTTCAAGGTCAAGTCAAGGGTTCCCTCAGCCGCCTTGATGACGGCGTTCCCGGTAAAACCATCGGTAATGACCAGATCCAGATCCCCATTGAAGACTTCATTGGCTTCAACAAAGCCGCAATACTCAATTCCCGGCCAGGTCGCCAGTTGCGTTGCGGCCAGGCGCAATGCCTGAGGTCCTTTGTTGGCCTCCACTCCCAGGTTCAACAATGCCAGACGCGGCGGTGTGGTCATACTGGCAGAGACGATGGCCTGCCCTATCGCAGCAAACCCCAGAAACTGCTCTGCTGTCGCCGAGAAAGAGGCACCGAGATCAAGCATGACCAGGGGCCGCTTTACCGTCGGCACCCAACTGACCAGTACCGGACGCTCAATGGCCGGGTGGGTCACCGCATGGCGGTGCATCAATGCGATCAACAGACCTGTGTGCTCGGCAGATACAAGAGCTGCCGCCTGCCCCGATACAAGGCACTGGTAGGCATTTTCAAGGCTGCTGCGATAACGATGGCGCACCAATTGGGCCGGGCTGACGGATTCAGGCAATAGCTGATCGGTACCGTGAAACGTCAAATTGGAGGGCAATGAGCGGACAAGATCGCGACACTGAAAGTCATGACCAAAGATATGTCCTTGATGCTGAGGGCGCTGAGAAAAGTAGTCGATAACTGAAGGGAGGAGATGGGGGGGACCGTGGTCACCCCCCTGAACATCAATGGCCAAAACAGCCATCAATCTTACTCGCTGTCGTTTTCCGCAATGACCTTACGGCCTTTGTAGAAACCGTCAGGCGTAACGTGGTGACGACGGTGTGTCTCACCGCTGGTTGCATCTACTGACAAAGCGCTAGTCGTCAGTGCATCGTGCGAGCGACGCATTCCGCGACGGGAACGAGTCTTTTTGTTCTGCTGAACTGCCATGGCCGGGGCCTCCTACTATAAAGTACTTGCGTTTATCTCGTCAGGATCTCTTGAGAGATTCCAGAACCTTGAATGGGTTGTCTTTCTCTGTCGCCGGGCTTTCGTCCTGGTCGTCGGGCTTGAACTCGGTTTGAATCTGGCAATCACCGGGTTCGTGCGCCGCATACATGGGTAACGACAGCAGCAGCTCTTCCTCTATCATGTCTGCCAGATCAAGGCTCTGGTCTGGCAGCAGCATCAGCGGCTCAAGATCACCCGGCAATGCTCGGGCCATCTCATCGTTGTAAACGATGCCTAGCCGAAAGTGGCTTTGCAGGTCGTATTGAACCGGCTGCAAACAACGCTGACATTCGAGTGCGACACTGCCACTGACTGAGCCGGACACAAGCCGCCGTTTCTCTTCATCGCGTTCAAACTGCAATTGAGCTTCGAAATCAGCGCCGTCTTCTACAACCAGTTCGGACAACCGCTTCATGCGCCCGAACGCGATCACGCCTTCAAGTTGTGAAGACTGATCCGCCATTTTATAGGCGTCTACGCGTTCTGGAAGCTCGGATTTTGACATAGGCGCGGTATGATACGGATGCAAATGCCCAAGTCAAAGCCTTTTTGAGGATTTTCATGCAAACCCAGGCCCCATTACTATTGGCTTCCACCTCGACCTACCGAGCCCAACGCCTGAGCACACTCGGACTCGACTTCAAGCAGGCCGCACCTCAGTGCGATGAGACGCCCATTGCCGGCGAATCACCGGAGGCACTGTGCCTCAGGTTGTCCCGGCAGAAAGCCGATAGTCTGACCGACCAATTCCCGGACTACCTAATCATCGGCAGCGACCAAACGGCTAGCCTGGACAATGGCGAGCGCCTCGGCAAGCCTGGAAGCATTGAGAATGCCGTAGCCCAGCTTGTTGCTTGCTCCGGTAAGCGCCTTCGCTTTTATACTGGCGTTGCTCTGGCAGGGCCGGTTCGGCAAGCCTGGACAGTGGTAACCGATGTTCAGTTTCGCACCCTCAGCCGGGCCGAGATTGAGCGCTATGTTGCTATTGACGCGCCGCTGGATTGTGCCGGCAGCTTCAAGGTGGAGGGGTTGGGTATCAGCCTGTTCGAGTCTGTACAGAGCGATGACCCCAATGCCCTCATTGGTCTACCACTAATCTCTCTGGCCAGCCGGCTCAGGGCCATTGGCTGGCTGGTTCCATGACGGTCACTAGCGGTTAGCGTAGCTGCCATTCATCCATTACACCCAATTGCACCAGGGTCTGGGCGATGCCAACCCCAAGATTGCGAGCGAACTGCTCCCAGGTGCCGGGTCGACGGGTAAAGTTCACCGTTCTTGGGTAACCGAGCTCCCTGGCCAGTTCAGCGGTCGATTTCAGACCATCCACCAGACCCAGCTCAACCGCCTGATGACCGGTCCAGATCAGTCCTGTAAACAACTTGTCTTCCGTTGTGGAGAGTCGGTCACCACGACCGGTTTTAACATCCTCAACGAACTGGTCGTGAACGGTGTTCAACAAGACCTCGAACAAGGCGGCTTCTTCCGGGTCCAGGGGCTGAAAGGGATCCAGAAAGCTCTTGTGCTCTCCGGCTATAAACTGACGACGCTCTACCCCGATTTTTTCCATAAGATCCTGGAAACCAAAGCTGGCAGCTGTAACACCAATGGAACCGATCAGACTGGCGCCATTTGCGTAGATGTTGTCTGCCGCCGCAGCGATATAGTAAGCACCACTGGCGCCGGTATCGGTGATCACGGCATTAATTGGGATGTCCGGGTTGAGTTCTTTCTGGCGACGGATTTCATTGAAGATGTAGGAGGCCTGAACCGGGCTGCCACCACCGCTGTTGATGCGCAAGATCACCGCTCGAGTGTCGTTGTGATCAAGGGCGGCCTGAAGAGCCCCATAAATGGCATCAGCGCTGGAGACTTCACCATCCGCAATCATGCCTCGCACCTCAATAATGGCGGTATGGCCACCGGTTTTTTCAGGTGTGATGCTGGTTCTCAGATTACTGTTGGCAACAAACACCCAGAGCAAGGCGAAAAGGTAGATGAAGGTCAGAACCTTGAATACGGTGCCCCAGCGCCTCTGTTTTTTGAGTTCCGCTGTATTGGCCATTACGACCTTTTCTATCAGACGCCACTCTTTTTCAGAAGCCATCGAGTGCTCCTGGTTGGGGCCACTGTCTTTGTCTCTACCAAACATCCGCTGAATCCTGTTTCAATGGCAACACTGCTTAAGAAATACTATGGCGATCCGCTTGACCACCAGGAATGATTCAATTCCTGCTTTGCTGACCTGCCTGAAGGCTCTGTAACAGCCTGTGTAATGGTTTCTCCAGCGGCGCCTGAACCGTCAAGGGTTCACCGCTGACTGGATGCGGGACGGTAAGCTGAGCGGCGTGCAAAAACAAGCGACTCAATCCCAATTTACGGCATTCCGACTCGGCTTCTTCAGTTTGATACTTGGTGTCGCCCAGAATCGGATGCCCCGCAAACTGACAATGCACTCTGATCTGATGAGTCCGCCCGGTCACTGGCTGTGCTTCTACCCAACTGACCTCCTTGTATACGCCCAGAGCTCTGAATCGGGTTAGCGAGGCCTTTCCTTCTTCATTAACAGTGACGCGGCGCTCGCCTCCCACTGCCTGGTGTTTCAACAAGGGTGCAGAGATCTGTTGTACCTGTGCCGGCCACTGCCCCATTACCAGACACCAATACACTTTTTTTACCTGGGTCTTTTGCCGAAAGGCTTCCTGAAGGGTTTTCAGTGCACTGCGCTTCTTGGCAATGAGCACCACCCCGGAGGTATCACGATCTAGCCGATGTACCAGTTCCACGAAGCGTTGTTCAGGGTGCATGGCACGGTAAGACTCTATCAGGCCAAGATGGATGCCGGAGCCGCCATGAACAGCCAAACCCGAGGGCTTATTGAAGGCGACCATAACGTCATCTTCATAGAGGATGGCGCTGTCCAGCTGATGGCGCAGTTGTTGCCCAGGCACAGGCCTGGCCTCAGTGGTTTCAGGCAGGGTCACCGGCGGTAGCCGGAGCTGATCGTCTGCCTGGAGTCTGTATTCGGGTTTGACGCGTTTGCCATTAACGCGCACCTCGCCCTTGCGCAGCAACCGATAGACGCGGCTTTTGGGCAGTTTCTTCCAATAGCCCAGCAAAAAGTTGTCGATGCGTTGGTCACAGCGATCCGATTCGACGCGAAGAAATTCGACTTTAGACACTCAATGGGCCCATAGGTGATTATGGCGCGAAGTGTACCATCCTTGGGGGCGCTTCAGAATAATTGTCCACAGGCCTTTCAACTGCTACACTCCTGCTTGCTGGGACATCTGCAGACCTACCATCCAGAGACCACACAGATGGCAAGGATCAGATCCCAACCCGATTCGGTGACAATACCCGAGTCAACAAATTTGGTTGGGCAGCAAGTACAGATTTAAACAGCGTATGACGATGGGTTCATACGGAAGAAAGCACTTCATGGCAACCGCATTTAATCGCAACCGCATAGGCAAGTGCTTCTAAATAGAGCGGGCATCCCCGTAAGACTCTGTCCGTTGCCCTGTTGTTGCCGGAAAACACCGACTGTTGGCGCATCGCTTTCGATGTGCCAGATCCAACGGTACCGATTTTCTATCGGTGTTCGCCCGCCTGTAAAGCCTGGTCTTGCTGCTCTGTCATTCATGGAATGTTTACAGAGTAATCACCTTCAATGAAAAGAATGCTAATCAACGCTACTCAGTCTGAAGAGCTCAGGGTAGCACTGGTAGATGGGCAAAAGCTGTACGATCTCGATATTGAAACCGGCTTCAGAGAACAAAAAAAAGCCAACATCTATAAAGGCAAGATCACTCGGGTTGAACCCAGCCTCGAAGCTGCCTTCGTCGACTTCGGCGCTGAACGCCACGGCTTTCTACCATTAAAAGAAATCGCCCGCGAATATTTCGCAGACCCCTCCCAATCCTCCCGTGCTGGCATTCGTGAGCTGGTCAAGGAAGGCACCGAAGTCATTATTCAGGTCGACAAGGAAGAGCGTGGCAACAAGGGCGCCGCCCTGACGACCATGATCAGCCTTGCTGGTCGCTATCTGGTGCTGATGCCCAATAACCCTCGTGCAGGGGGGATTTCCCGCCGTATCGAAGGCGATGAGCGCGCTCAGATTCGCGATGCCCTCCAGGGCGTTACTGTGCCAGAAGGCATGGGCATCATCGTTCGTACTGCCGGCATCGGTCGCAGCGCCGAGGAGCTGCAGTGGGATCTGGATTACCTGATTCAACTCTGGGAGTCCATTCGAGAGGCATCTGTCAGCCGCCCTGCCCCCTTCCTGATTCTGCAGGAAAGCAATGTCATTCTGCGCGCTATTCGCGACTACCTGCGTCAGGACATTGGCGAAGTATTGATCGACAGCAAAGACGCCTACCAGTACGCCCTGGACTTCGTGCAGAAAGTCATGCCGAATTACCAGAGCAAACTGAAGCTCTACGAGGACTCGGTACCTCTGTTCAATCGATACCAGATCGAAGCACAAATCGAGAGTGCCTTTCAGCGTGAAGTGAAACTGCCCAGCGGCGGCTCTATTGTGATCGACCCGACCGAAGCGCTGGTTTCCATCGACATCAACTCCAGCCGCTCAACCAAGGGTGGCGATATCGAAGAGACGGCTTTTCACACCAATATCGAAGCTGCCGACGAAATCGCTCGCCAACTGCGCTTGCGCGATATGGGTGGCCTGGTGGTTATCGATTTTATCGACATGAACCAGGCAAAACATCAGCGTGAAGTCGAAGCCAGAATTCGCGACGCCACCAATTCAGATCGAGCCAGAGTTCAGATTGGTCGCCTGTCTCGCTTTGGGTTGTTGGAAATGTCTCGCCAGCGATTGCGCCCCTCTTTGGGTGAGACCAGTGGCATTGTCTGCCCTCGTTGCAACGGCCATGGCATCATTCGCGATGTAAAATCACTGTCCTTGGCAATACTGCGTCTGGTAGAAGAAGAATCGTTGAAGGAACGAACCGCTCAAATCCGAGCCATTGTTCCGCTCACTGTCGCTACCTACCTGCTGAACGAAAAGCGCGAAGCCATATACGATATAGAACGTCGCCAAAAGCTCCACGTTCTGGTGGTGCCCAACCCACAGATGGAGACGCCGCATTACGAAGTAGTGCGTCTGCGTGACGACGACGAAAGCCTGGCCAACGCCGAACCCAGCTACGCGATGAAGTTCAGTGAAGCGCCGATTGAAACCGAAACCGTCCTGGAGGCTCAAGCCAAACCCCAGGAAGCGGCCATCAGTAGCATTCAGACGCCGCGCATGCCCGCGCCACCTTCCGCCGAGCCAGAACCTGTCAGCAAGGCCGCCGCTCAACCGGCCGCCGCACCTGCGGGGCCCGGCTTGTTCAAGCGCCTGTCCAACTGGTTCGGACAGGCGTTGGCGGGTAGCGATACACCAGAAGCGAAGCCTGATCCTCAGAAACCCACACGCTCGACAGATGAAGAACGTGACCGCAACCGCTCCAGTCGCCCTGCCCGTTCCGGCAATCGCGGTGGCAACCGCAACCGCGGACGCGACGGCAGAGACGGCGGCAACCGCCAGAGTCGGAACAGTGAAGCCACTGGCAGCGAGCGCGCACCCAACCGGGAAACCAACAAGGCTGCACCACGCAACAAGGATCGTAAAGCGGAAGAAGTCAAACCAGCGGCCGTCAGCAACGACGCGGTCACTGAAGAGAGTACCGAAAGCAAGGGGCGTGGACGTCCTACGCAGCGCCCAGCGGTAAAACGCAGAGAGGAACGGGACGACTCGACAGGCCGTGTGCCATTGGATGAGATCGGCAAGAACCGGAAAGTGCGTGGTATCAGCAAGAACGCTGCGAAACGGCCAGACCCTGCGATGCCGGATAAACCCATTACCGACATCGAAACCGTGATCAACCTGATTTCGAGCAAGAACGAAGCGTCAGCCCAGGCAGAAAAAGCCAACGCTCAGGCGCAACAGGCCCAGGAAAGGACAGAAGTCCAGACCGAGTCCAACACTGGGGTCGAAACGCCAGAACCGTCCAGGCTGGATGATTCACCGAAAGCACGAGTGGCTCATGAGAGAATCGACAGTGACGAACCTCAGGCCCGAGTAGAGTCACAGGAACAACCGCCTCAAGCGGAAGAGTCGAATAAAACAGAACCTGCTGCCACAACTGCCGAGCCTGTTGTTGAACAGCTCGAAACCAGAGTTGCCAGCGCGTCCGAATTGCCTGCGTCTGAAGAGCAAGCGGACACCAAAGCGGAAGTCACACGCTTTCATGTAACCTCTGAGGAAAATACGGCGAGTCCTGATCAGCAAGCTGAGGATGACGCTGAAGCAGTCAAACCAAAGGCTGTTGAGCCGGAAACAACCAGGCAGGAGCCTGCTGTTGCGGAAGCTTTCAAGCAGGATGCTTCAGAGACAGCCCCTGCTGAAGCTTCCAAAGAAGCCAATGACAGCAGCGATGCCGCGAGTGAAGACAGCTCAAAAAGAGCCTCCAACGACCCGCGCGAAGTTCGCCGCCGTATGATGACGGACACAGAAAAAGACAGCTGAGGTCTCGCCTCATCTCCAGCCCCAAAAAAGCCCGCTTCCAGCGGGCTTTTTTATGGGTGTGGCCTTAACGCCAGAAGCGAGGCTCTGGCTCCAGTTGTACGCCGAAGGTGTCCTCTACCCGGGCCTGAACATGGTGCTGCCAATCCAGTATCGCTGCAGTACCTGCCCGCAGTGGATTGACCAGCACCAATGCCTGCTTCTCGTAACAACCGACGCCCTGGGCATTGTGTTTGCCCTTTAAACCCGCTTGCTCGATCAACCAGCCTGCCGCCAGCTTCCAGAGACCATCTTCTTGAGCAAAGGAAACCAGGTTTGGCCACTCTGTCATGATTCGCTCACGCGTTGCAGTATCCACCAACGGATTCTTGAAAAAACTGCCCGCATTGGGCAGCTCGGTTGGGTCGGGCAACCTGGATTGGCGCGTGGCTATCACCTCTTCCATGACCTGTTGAGCAGTCAGCCCTGATTGGCCTGCCAGGCTTTTCAGGGGGCCGTAATCAAGCCGGGGCGAAAAAATACGCGAAAGCAGAAGATCTATGGCCGTGATCACAAAACGACCTTCTTCCTGCTTGAACAGGCTGTCGCGGTAACTCAAACGACAGTCTGCGGTATGCAAGTAGCGCCACCCCTTGAGCTGGCAGTCGTAGACCTCTACCCCGACCAGGTGATCGCTCAATTCAACGCCATAGGCACCGATGTTTTGTACCGGGGCCGCGCCTACCAGACCGGGAATCAGCGCCAGGTTTTCCAGGCCGCACAAACCCTGCTCAACGGTAAAAACAACCGTATCGTGCCAGGTCTCGCCGGCATTGAACCGCCAGAGTTCATCGCCATTATCATAAACGGCGCGTTGCTCGCGCCCTGGCAAACGCATGGCCAGGACCAGAGCGTGAACAGTCTGTGCCAGCACCAGGTTGCTGCCACCGCCCAACACCCGAACGTCCAGCTCATGCTGGTGTGCCCAGTCTATCGCTGGCTGCAATTGAGCGCGCTCGGTGACCTCAACGAAGTGCGAGGCTGTTGCTGAAACGCCCAGGCTATTGAGTGCACCCAGGGGCACCTTCTGGCTGACGGTTGGAGTCAATTCAGCACTTCCTGCTTCAGGCGATCCAGCAGGGCCTGGCTGGCTGTTTCACATAGGTCCAGTACTGTCTCGAAGCCTTCTTCGCCGCCGAAGTATGGGTCGGGTACTTCCAGTTGAGTCGTATTCGGCAGCAGGGACAGAAACAGCACCAGTTGTGCCGTCGAGTCACTTGGCCGAATGGCTTCCAGATTGGCCATATTCTGTCGATCCATGGCCAGTATCCAGTCGAAGGTGTAAAAATCATTCACCGTCACCTGCCGTGCCTTGAGTGACGACAAGTCTATACCTCGTTTTGTGGCGAAACTTTGTGCGCGAGAATCAGGCGACTTGCCGAGGTGGTATGCTGCGGTACCTGCGGAGTCAACACGGACCCGGCCAGCAAGCTCGGTCTGAGCCAACTGATGTTCAAATACGCCCTGGGCTGTCGGAGAGCGGCAAATGTTGCCCAGGCAGACAAAGAGCACGGCCGGGTTGGCTGGTTGTGCAGGCATCAGCAATCCTCCTGTTGAAAACATTGCCTGACTGCGGCCAGGTCTGCGGCTGTATCGACACCGGCTGGCACGGCCCGGGTGGCCGGAGCGGCGACAATCATTTTACCATGCTGCATGAATCGCAATTGCTCCAGACGTTCTATCTGTTCCAGTGGCGCTTCCGGCCATTGCACAAAGCCATCGAGGGCGCTTTTTCGATACGCATAGAGCCCGATGTGGCGCTTCCAGAGTTGAGGTGTTTCCTGATGGGTTTTGTCTCGGTCGAAGGGAATCGGCGCTCGACTGAAATAGAGGACTCGTCCGGCGTCATCCTGAACCATTTTGACCGCGTTCGGGTTCTGTACCACTGCAATATCTGAGACGAGCTCGAACAGTGTCGCCACGGCCGCTTCCGGGTTTGCTTCCAACAGTTGCGCCACCTGAAGGATGTTGTCAACCGGCATCAGCGGCTCATCGCCCTGCAAGTTTATGACGATATCGTCCGGCGCCAGACTCAATAGACTGGCGGCTTCCTGCAATCTATCGGTGCCCGATGGATGATCGGCCGAGGTCATTACAACCGAGTGGCCGGCCTGGGCTACGACATCGTGAATGCGTTGATCGTCCGTCGCCACGACGACCTGCCCCATGCCGACCCGCCTGGCGACTTCGACGACACGCAGAATCATTGGTAAACCAGCGATATCCAGCAAGGGTTTACCAGGCAATCGGCTCGAACCATATCGCGCCGGTATCATGATGACGGTGGTCACTTGAGTAGACTCCTGATTCTATCAGCAATATCGGCCAGCAATTCTACTGGCAAGGCTGGCCTTAAGTGAATTACATAGCAATGAGGGGGTAGCGGTGTTTGCAACTTGACGGCGTCCTTTTCGGTGATGACCAGGGGCTGAGCGGTATCACGCAGCAGGGCTTCGGGGACTGCAGCGTGGTCACCTGGTTCGACCAGCCGTACAACCTCATAACCCCATTCGTTGAGGCTGAGCACCACGCTGCCTGGATCACCAATACCAGCGCAGACCACCACCCGGCTGTGCTCAGGCAATGGCAGCCCAGCCGCATTAACCGGGCGTTGAGGGTTCAGGCTCAACACTGCAGACACCGCTATTCCTGGCGGAGCCTGATGCTTGCCAACAACCCAGTCGACCAGTTCAAGGCGTTCAATCGGCTCTCGCAAGGGCCCTGCAGGCAACAGGCAACCATTGCCAAGGCCACGTCGCCCATCAATCATGACCAATTCCAGACTGCGCCCCATTGCGTAGTGCTGAAGGCCGTCATCACTGATGACAACATCCAGTGGCTGCGCATTCACCAGGGTACGGACCGCTCGATCCCGGTTCGGGTCAACTACTGTGGGGCACTGGAGTTGGCGATACAGCAGTAAGGGTTCATCACCACAGAGTGCAGCAGAACTGTTGGCCGTGACTTTGTATGGATAGGCGGTGGCTTTGCCGCCATAGCCACGCGATACGAGACCGCAGCGCAAGCCCTGACCCTGCAGGTAGTTGACCAGAGCACTGATAGCGGGCGTTTTACCGGTACCACCAACGCTGAGATTACCGACGACCAATAGGGGTACGCCGTAACTGGCAGCCTTGCGTTTGCGCAGTCGCAAGCGAACTACCTTCGCAAAAACCCAGCTTAAAGGCCATAACAGCCTCGCTTGCCAGCCAGGTTGTGGAAGATACCAGAATTTCATGTCAATCTGGCTGTAATGAGCATGAGTCGTGCCGCTCAGGAGTCATCAGGCAGGCGTGTCGCATAGCTGACACGGTGAAAACCCAATTGCCCTACGGCATCCAATGCAAAAATCATGGCCTGATGCGGCGCCTTGGCATCCCCGGTAATGATCACGACCTGGTCACGATTGCTGCCGGCAACCTCTTCCAGTGCGCGCTTGAGAGTTTCCACGTCATGGCGCAGCAGAGGTGTGTTGTTCACGGCGTAGTTGCCCTGGGCGTCGACCAGTATTTCCAGAGGTCGCTCATCGCCCAACACAGCCGAGCTTGAACTTTCCGGCAGGTCAATTTGCAGTTGGGTTTCACGAGTGAAGGTGGTGGACACCATAAAGAAGATCAACAACAGAAACACCACATCGATGAGCGGTGTCAGGTTAACCTGAACTTCTTCCTGGCGGCTGCGTCTAAATCGCATGGATCACCTCAGGAAACATTGCTGTCGGAGTGCAGGGCATCAACCAGACGAGCACTGTTCTGCTCCATATTGATTAAAAGCTCGTCTACACGACGGGTCAGAGCACGGTGAAAAATCAGGGCAGGTATGGCCACACTCAACCCGGCGGCTGTGGTAATCAAGGCCTGGGAGATACCTCCGGCCAGGACACCTGTGTTACCAGTGCCCTGTATCATGATGGCGGTAAATACCTCGATCATGCCAAAAACCGTTCCCAGCAGACCCAACAAAGGAGAAATGGCGGCAATGGTTCCCAGGGTACTGAGGAACTTCTCCATATCGTGAGCTGCATGGTTACCGGCTTCCTGAATCGCATCCTTCATGGCATCTCGGCCATGCTTGGAGGCAGCAATGCCGGCAGACAGGACGTAACCAAAGAGGCTGCTGCTTTTAAGCTCCTTGAGTTTGGTCCCATCAAGCTCGTGATTCTTGATCCACATCCAGACCTTGGGTAGCTGGTCTTTTGGCATAATGCGGGACATGCGCAGCGCCCAATAACGCTCGACTGTTATGGCAATGGCCAATACGGAACACAGGATGATGGGAATCATCAACCAGCCGCCTGCTCTTATGATTTCAAACACTGAGTTACCTCCTGAAAGACGGCGGTAATTTAACACATTCAGCGACAAAACAGACAACCCTGATCAGGAGAAATGTGCGTCTTTTCACTCATCTTTGGCTTGTAACAATCTTAATCGAAAATCGCTCGACCAATGTCTGACATCCACTTCTCCCTGGTGAATGCGAATTTGTAGTGTGCCCAGCTGCGCAGTGTTGTACAGCGGTCGGTTGTTCTCGGATAGCCACTCCCTGAGGTGATCGCCTGGCCAACGCGGGCGAGCGCGGTCAGCTCCGCTAACCGCCAATATTGCCGAGGGGTTGGCAGCAAGGAAGGCTTGAGCACTGCTGCTCGGGCTGCCGTGATGCCCCAGCAAGTGCACCGCCAGGGGAAAAAGGTCGGCATGCTCCTGTAAAAGCCAATACTCGACGAAACGACTGGCATCGCCCGTCAGCAGGACCGGGCCAGCAGAGGTGGGAATCCATACCAGACAGGAACGATCGTTGGCATCACGTTGCAAAGCTTGTGGAATGCCGATTGCGGTAAAGCGCTCGGTGACATTCTTCATACCCTGATGGCAATCCTGCCAACCATTCAGCCGGGTCTGTTCCGCCAGAACATCAGGCTCGCCGCTCCAACGGCTGGCTTGCGGCCAGGTCTGTGCAAACCAGCCTGCGCCACCGGCATGATCCATGTCTGAATGACTGATGATCAGACCATTCAGTTTGATTCCGTGTCGTCGGAGCCAGGGCTGAAGACGCTGCTCAGCCAGGGATCGTTCGCCCCAATGAGCTGCAGCATCGTATAGCCAGGTTTCTCCAGGCCACTGCAGTAAAATCGCCTGACCGTGCCCAACATCAAAAAGCGTCATGCGAAACTCACTGGACTGCTCCACAGGCTGCAAAGCCATCCAGAATGCCAGAGCAGCAAGGCTACCGAACAACCAGCGCTGCTCCGATCTGAATAGTTGACTGAACAGCAGCAACAGAAAACTACAGAACAGCCCCCATAGAGGCCAGGAAAGTGATGGTGATTCAAGGTAACCGCTCGCCACCCAGGACAGCACCTCAAGCCCCTGGCGGACCAGAAGCTCGTAGATGCCCATAGCACCCCACTCGCCAACAAGCAATATCAGCAGACTCCAGGGCAGAACAACAAGGGTGACCAGTGGAATCATGATCAGATTTATCAATACCCCCAGGGGGTGCAGATAAAAACCGAACAGCATGGAAACCGGCACCATAAAGAGGCTGATGCCCAACTGCGAATAGAGTGCAAGCTGCCAGGCCCCTAAACCCTGATCACGCCAGCGATTCGCCTGACCCAATAAAATCCAGACAAGGCCAAAGCTGAGCCAGGCGCCCGCTGCGAGCCAGGCCTGAGGCTGATAGAGGGCCAGCGCCGTTGCGGCCATGGCGAGGAGCGTGAAACGGCCCAGCTTGAGCCCAAGTGCCAGTAACACCAGGGGTATCGACATCATAATCCAGGCTCTGATGCCGGGATAACCAAAGCCGGTCAAGGCAACATAGCCCCCTGCCCCGGCCATTACGGCCAGGCAGCGCAGCCAGACCAGGGGCAAGACGCCGAACAGCCCGGTGCGGTGCAACACTGGCAACAACAACCACAACCAGGCCGCGACCATGCCAACATGCATGCCGCTGACGACGAGCAAGTGCCGTACCTGCGCCCGATTGAATAGCTCAGCCAGGTCAGCGGGTAAAGCGCTGCCCCAGCCGAGCGCCAGGGCGGACCAGACCGCGCGAACCTGATCGTCCTCGAAGTGTCCGGCTACTCGATGAAACAACCTGTCGGCAACCCCGGGCTGGGCAGAAACAGACTCCAGGTCAACCAGGGACGCCAGGGCATCGATACGTTCGGTAAAATAGTAGCGAGTCTGATTAAACTGACCGGGAATCAATTGCCCCACGGGTTGTCGTAAACGCCAAAGACCAGAAAGGCAATCGCCCGGCATGACGCTCTGATGGGCAGGCAAAGACACTCTCACCTGCCGTAAAGACAGACTTTCTGGCTGACTCGACACCTGCGCAACCAGTAGCTGATAATGATCGTATTGACGAGCTGGAGCCCTGACACAGAGCGTCAATGATACCGTCTGATGTTGCCAGATTCGTTCGAGGCTATGGCTTCGCTCGCCTTCCAGACGCAGCAAAAGCAGGATCAGCAGAGCGAGGAGCCCTGCCAACACCAGAGGTTTTCGACCATAAAACCCAAATACTGGAACAGCCAGAATCCAGGCCGAATAAAGCCCCCAATAAAACCATAACCAGGGCGTGCATAGACAGAGTAAAGCCGCCCCGATCCATCCCTTCGGCATGTAGCCATTGCTCCTTCAACTGTGCATAATGCGCTTCCTTTCTACATTACTCGTCGCCATGCCCCGCCGTACTCTGCAAAAATGGTTCCCTCATCCTGAGCGCTTCAAGCACCATCCGAGCCTTAAACGCTTTGGCAAGGGTTTGCATGAACCCGGTATTTGGCATTTGAACCGACGCAGTGTAGCCCGCGCATTTGCTATTGGCCTGTTCGTGGCCATGTTGCCTATTCCTTTCCAGATGCTGGTAGCGGCTCTACTTGCCATCTGCCTGACGGCCAATCTGCCCATCTCGGTTGCCCTTGTCTGGGTAACCAATCCGGCTACCATGCCATTGATATTCTATGGGAGCTATTGGGTCGGCGCGAACCTTTTGGGCGGAACTGTGATCTCGTTCGAAGTTTTACAGGGCAAGGGGTTGCTCAAGAAGCTGGTGTTCGACCTCTACGGACCCATGTTGCTTGGCGGGGTATTCATTGGCTCTTTGCTGTCAATCACGGGCTATTGGGCCATGAGTGGCATCTACCACTGGCAAGTCAGATCCAATCGACGGCGTCGAGACCGTAATCGACACCTGCGCCGTGGCCTTTGGCGAAACAAGAACACTGAAGATACTCAGGAATGATTGTTCGTTAGTGTCAGCATATGGCCTTGCTTTAATCGAAATTGATGCGGCATTTGCTGCGCCCATTCCTGGTTATGAGTCACAATGATAAAGCTGGCATCGAAATCTCGATTCAATTCCAGCAGCAATTGATGCACCTGCTCCGATGTTGAATCATCCAGATTACCCGTTGGCTCATCCATCAATACTACCCTGGGCTGATTGATCAAGGCTCGGGCTATTGCCACCCTCTGGCGCTCACCGCCAGACAACTCTGCCGGGCGATGCCTGGCGCGATCGGCAAGGCCCACACGTGCCAACAACTCACGCGCCTCCTGCCTCGCCGCAGGCGAAGACTTGCCTGCGATCGCCCGGGGCAGTAAAACATTTTCTTCTGCGCTGAATTCAGGCAAGAGATGATGAAATTGAAAGACGAAACCCATGTGACTGTTGCGCAAGGCTGCTCGAGCGCGATCTGATAATTGCGTCAGCGCCTGGCCGGCCATGTAGACATCGCCCTGGCTGGGCTGGTCGAGCCCGGCCAGCAGATTCAATAAGGTGGTTTTGCCGGAGCCGCTGCTGCCAACGATGCTGACCAGTTCACCGGAGTGAATGGCAAAGTCAACATCGCTCAGTACCTTCACAGTTTGAGGGCCCAATTTGAATTCGCGACTGACCGATCGACAGGACAGCACCTCTTCACGACTCATAACGCAGTGCCTCCGCAGGTGACAGACGCGCGGCGCGCCAGGCTGGATACAGCGTAGCCAGAACGCTGATAATAAAGGTGCTGATGGCTACCAGGCGGACGTCTTCCCACAGCAACTGAGAGGGGATATAACTGATGAAGTAGACATCGGCACTGAGGAACTGAATGTTCAGGACGCGCTCGATCCAGGCGATGATGTCGCTTACATTCAAGGCGCCGATGATGCCGAGCAAAACCCCCAGTGCGATACCAATGAGGCCAATGGCCGTACCCTGAACAACAAAGATGCCCATAATCTGCATGCGCCTGGCACCCAGAGTCCGCAATATGGCAATCTCACCCTGTTTGTCGGTGACCATCATCACCAGACTGGAGACTATATTGAACACAGCCACAGCGATGATCATGAACAGCAGCAAACCGACCATGCGTTTTTCCATCTGGATGGCCTGAAACAGATTTCCCTGGGTTCGAGTCCAGTCACTGACCTGAAAGCGCCCACTCAGCTCCCGCCCTGCATCGACAGCAATGCGTCGAGCATTGAACAGGTCGGTCACCTTGACATGTACACCGTCGACCGCATCGCCATAGCGCAACAGCAAACCCAGGTCGTTCATATGAACCACGGCAAGGTTGGCATCCAGCTCGGCACCGACGGCAAAGGTACCCACCACTTCAAAGCGCTTGAAGCGTGGGTTGATACCCGCCAGGTTGACGGTGACTTCCGGCACCATGATGGTGATTCGATCACCAACACCAACACCGAGACTGCGTGCCAGACTGTCACCCAGAACCATGCCGAAGGCACCCGCCTGGAGATCTTCCAGGCGGCCACTGGTGATGTGCTGTGGCAGAATGGATACCTCAGCGAGAGTGCCTGGCTCGACACCGCTGACCAGAGCACCGCGGGTTTGCAAAGGCCCTACGAGCATGCCCTGGCTTTCCGTGTAAGGGCTGGCCCCGAGCACATCCGGATGCTGGCGGACAATTTCGGCGACCTCCTGCCAGTTGCTCATTTGCCCCTGTTGCGACAGAGTGGCATGAGGAATCATTCCGAGAATGCGATTTCGTAGCTCTCTGTCAAAGCCGTTCATGACAGAAAGCACTATAATAAGGACCATGACGCCCAGGGTGAGGCCAATCATGGACACACCCGAGATAAAGGAGATAAAGTGGTTTCTACGCCGAGCGCGCAAATAGCGCAGGCCAACCAGTAACGGAATGTTATTCAGCATGGCGCGCATTAAACCATTGCGCCACAAACATGCCAAGCGGATTTAACGGCCCATTTTGCGGCTTTTCATAGGACTGACAACGAGAGGGCACTATGGAATCTGACCGACGTGATTACTTCAGGGTTACTGATACCGCCTACCTGAGCGCCGTACCCTTTGACTCGAACAAGCCTGCGATCGAGGATTACTTTCCGGAACTGCACCAGATTGCTGTCATGCGTGAGTTCGAGCGCGTCAATCAGGAGTATTACGACTTTCTGGACAGGGTCAAGGACGCTGCCGTACGCAAATTGATGGGGCTGTTCAATGAAAAACTGGAGCTGATGACCCGCTATTTGCACATCTCCGACATCAAGGACCTGCGCCTCGACGCCCAACGCATCGATATTGGCGAAGGCGGCTGTTCAGGCGTTTTTGCTCAGGCTTTCGCCGTAGGAGATGAACTGGCTCTGGCGGTCATTTTTACGCCGAGTTACGTCTCTCTTTTTTGCCGCGCCCGGGTAGTACAGGTGACCGAAGATGCCGACGGCAAGCGGCTTCATCTCGAATTCCGGCATCTGGCTGAAGCTCAACGACAGGCACTGACTCGCCATATGTTCAAGGTTCAGGCACAAAGCCGAATGCAATAATACCAACACAAAAAATAAAGCTGTCGTTCGTCAGTTCATGTATACTTCTCGCCCTTTTTTATTTCCGAGCTTTTATAGGCTATGACTGACCTCTTTTTTCCCGCCGAATGGCACAAGCAGGATGCCATTCTGCTGACCTGGCCACACCAGGAAAGCGACTGGCGTGAACACCTTGCCGATGTTGAGTCGGTTTACCTCGATATTCTGGGTCAACTCAGTCACAGCCAGGATATTCTGATCCAGTTGCACCCCACCATTGATTTCGACAGCCTGAGCAAGCGTTTTGAGCAGGAAGGCATCAATCAGGCTCGATGCCACCTGATCCCCTTGATCAGTTCCGATACCTGGGCGCGAGACCATGGGCCCATCACTGTGCTGAAAGCGGGGGCACCTTGCCTCTATGATTTCACCTTCAACGGCTGGGGCGGCAAATTCAATGCCGAGCTGGACAACGCCTTGAATCGCGGCATGGTTGAAAAGGGTATTTTCGATGCGCCAATGGAAAGCATCGATTGGGCAATGGAAGGCGGCAGCGTCGAGTCCGACGGCGCCGGCACATTGATGACCACGCGCCAATGCCTGCTCAATGCCAATCGCAATGGCCCTGCCACTGAGGCCGATGTCGCCCAACGCCTGAAGCAGTGGTTCGGTGTTGAACAGATCATCTGGCTCGAATCTGGCGCTCTGCAAGGCGATGACACCGATGCACACATCGACACCCTGGCTCGCTTTGCGCCCAATCAGCGCCTTGTCTACCAAAGTTGCGACAATGCCCAGGACCCACATTACAACGCACTGAAACAAATGGAATCTGAATTGCAGCAGGCCAGAACGCTAACAGGAGAGGCTTACGAACTGATCGCCCTGCCCTGGCCAGACGCCCAATTCAACGAAGCCGGTGAACGCCTTCCTGCCACTTACGCCAACTTCTTGATTTGCAATCAGGTAGTGCTGGCACCCTGCTACGGCGTTCGCCAGGATGAAAGCGCCCTGACTGCTCTGGGCAGAGCGTTCCCGGAACATCGCGTCATTGGCATCGATTGCCGTGCCTTGATCGAACAATTCGGTAGCCTGCACTGCATCACCATGCAATTGCCTGAGGGTACCGTGAATCGACGCTGGCTTGATCGAGACGAAGCCTGAAGGTCAATCGATTTCCCAACGGTAATTGGGCAAGGACTGCCTCACCAGAGTGCCATAGCGCTTTTCGACCAGCCGCCGATCCATAAACCAGATCGTGCCGCTGTCCGATTCATTACGAATCAAGCGGCCACAGGCCTGAACCAGACGAATAATGGCCGTCGGCAAGGAGACCTGAGCGAAGGGGTTACTACCCCGTTGCTCCAGCCACAACGACAAGGTCGAAAGAATAGGGTCGTCTGGCGTAGCAAAGGGCAGCTTGGCAATCATCAAATGCGTCAAATAGTTGCCTGGCAAATCCACCCCTTCAGCAAGACTCGCCAGCCCAAACAAGGTTGACCCCAGTCCATCTTCAAGACGATCCCGGTGATGAGCAATAAGCGCATTCTTGGGCAAATCGTCCTGTAACGTAATTCGCTCCTGCCAGTCACTGTCCAGCCCCTGATAGACTTCCCGCATCTGCTTGCGCGAAGAAAACAGCACCAGGTTACCGGTTTCTACCGGCAAATACTTAGCAATAGCATTGATCATGGCCAGAGTATGCGGTTCCCTGAGCCCACCATCACAGGCAAGAGCCGGCACTCTGGCGATGACTTTTGTGGGGTAGTCAAAGGGGCTTTCCACCCGCAGGTACTGGGTGTGATCTGGCAAGCCGGATTGGATACCAAAACGCTGAAAGTCACCTGCGATGGTCAAGGTAGCCGAGGTTACAATGCTCGCAAAACATCGATTCCATAAGTGCTGCCTGAGAATCGCCTGCGCCGACACCGGGCTGGCGTTCAACACCACATCCTGGTATTCCGGCAATTCGACGTTTTCGAACCAGCGAGCATAGGGCGGACGCTCTGGCGGGTCTTCGGTCAGCCAGGCCGAGACCAGATCGCGTATGGGTTCTGCTCGACTCAACCAACGCCCTATCACCGGTAACGCCTGCTCCAGCCGGCTCTTTTCATCCAGATCCTGGCTGTTACCAAGGCGCTTTCGAGCCTGTTCTTCGGCTTCGAGCAGTACCGAAACCAGATTTTTTGCCGGCTGCAGCAAGGGCGACAACAACGATTGAGTATCGAGCAACCATTGTGGGTCCTGAATGACCAGGGTTGACTGGTGGCCGGTCAGCCGTTGCCGAGCGGGCATCAGGCCGTTCCAGGCATCAGACAGGGCGGCGTGCGTGTCCTTTAGTGCGACATCAAGCCGGTCCAGTTGGCGCTCTTCCACATCACCATAGGCCAGTTCAAGGCGCAGTTTGGGCAGTTGCTTACGCCAGGACTCGATCTGATTCAGAGTATTCTTGACCGGCAACTGGCTGGCAAAATGAGACAGCCCCTTGTCCGGCAAGTGATGGCCTTCGTCAAACACATAGATGACTTGTGCAGGAGGTGGCAGAATGGCGCCGCCACCAAGCGCCAGATCAGCCATGACCAGATCATGGTTGGCGATTATCACATCGGCTTCTTCCAGCGCCTTGCGGGCATCAAAAAAAGCGCAATTATTGAAATGCGGACAACGGCGATTCAGGCATTCGCGGTGGGTTGACGTCACTGGCCGCCATTGCTCATCTTCCAGACGATCGGGCCATTGATCACGATCTCCATTCCAGTCGCCACGGCCGTATTGATCGAACATGTCGTTGTAGAGGTGTAAGGCTGCTTCGTCTGCCGCCATGGTCTCCTCAAAAAGAGAGAGAGACGTCACAGCGCCCTGCTGCAGCTGAATGCTCTGCTCTAGTCGATGCAGGCACAAATAGCGCCCGCGGCCTTTGGCCAATACTGCATTGAACTCAAGGCCACTGTGCGCGCTGATGGCCGGTATGTCTTTTTGCACCACCTGTTCCTGCAACGCAACTGTCGCCGTGGCGATAACCAGCTTCTTGTCGTAGTGCTGAGCCAGGGGTATGGCACTCAAGGCATAGCCGATGGTTTTACCAGTACCCGTCCCTGCTTCGATGACAGCAATGGGCGCGGGCCCCTGGCGTTCGCCTTCTGCTGACAATTCAACGGAACCCAAAGTCCGGGCAATGTGGGCCAACATCAGCTTCTGCCCTTGCCGAGCTCGCAGGTCGAATGCCTTGAGGTACTGACTATAGGCACCCTGTATCCGGGTTTTAAGCGTTTCTGGTAACATGCAGCGGTTCAGCTTCTCTTGCCTAACGGCTACAATCGCAGCCTTATGAATGAACAGGAAGGTGTCATGCAACAACGTCAGGTCGCAGTGCAGCAGCTCAGGGTCGGAAACGACCTGCCTTTCACCCTCTTTGGTGGCATGAATGTCCTTGAAAGCCGGGATACCGCCTTGAAAGTGGCGGAACACTACGTCGAAGTGACCTCAAGGCTGAACATTCCCTATGTTTTCAAAGCCAGCTTTGACAAAGCCAACCGAAGTTCCATCAACAGTTTTCGGGGGCCCGGTCTGGACGAGGGCTTGAAGATCCTGCAGGAAATCAAGTCGACCTTCAACGTGCCCATTATAACCGATGTACACGAAACACATCAGTGCCAACCGGCCTCAGAAGTAGCCGATGTGATTCAGTTACCCGCTTTCTTGTCACGACAAACCGATCTGGTGGTCGCCATGGCGAAAACCGGCGCGGTGATCAATATCAAGAAAGCACAGTTCCTGGCACCCCAGGAAATGCAGCACATCGCCCAGAAGTGCATCGAAGCCGGTAACGACCAGATCATCCTGTGTGAACGTGGCAGCTGCTTTGGTTACAACAACCTGGTTGTCGACATGCTGGGGTTTGGCATCATGAAGGGGTCGGGTTACCCGGTGATTTTTGATGTTACCCATGCCTTGCAAAAACCGGGCGGACGAGCGGACTCTGCCGACGGCCGTCGTGCTCAGGTGACCGACCTTGCCAGAGCGGGTCTGGCGGTAAAAATTGCCGGGTTATTTCTGGAATCCCACCCGAACCCGGCAGCAGCAAAATGCGACGGTCCTTGCGCCCTGCCCTTGTCACAACTCCATGATTTTCTCAGTCAAATGAAAGCCCTGGATGATTTGGTAAAAGGTTTTCCGGATCTGAATACTGATTAGGGGGGAAAGCCACAAGGGTATGGTTTCCAGAATCAACTCAGCGATCTCGTTCAAAATGAGCACTGGTCGCTTGATGATAGGCCTGCTCCAGAATGCCTTTGGCGCTCAATATGGCATCGGCAACGGAGCGGGCCACTCCTTGACCGCCCGCCACTGACGAAACCCAATCGGCAATGGACAACACCCGTTCGTAGGCATCTGCCGGTGCCATGGCAACACCGCACCAGGTCATGGCTGGAATATCCACCATGTCATCACCGACAAAAGCGCATTGCTCGGCAGCCAGCCCCAACTCTTTTGCCAATGACGCCAGGCACTGACGCTTATCCCTGGTTCCCGGGTAATAACGTCTAATGCCCAGATCTCTCATTCGGGCAGCCACCATGGCACTGCGCTTGGCACTGATCACTGCCACCTCAACGCCCATATCCTGTAACAACTTAAGGCCGACACCATCTCGAACATGAAACGCCTTGATGGTTTCGCCTTCCGCGGTGTACAACAACTGCCCATTGGTCAGAACACCATCGACGTCGAACGCAACCAGACGTATAGCGGCCATCGATTCTATCTGTGATCTGGTCAGTGCTGACACGGCGGCTCCTTACCCGAAAAGATCGTGATCAGAAGCGCTACTTTGAACATCATCATCCAACCAGTGCGCTGGTTTACTGAACGTCTGTTCTATCTGACGTGCCAAACGTGCGGTGATTTTTTTCCGTCCTTCCGTCAGGGCTTCAGCCTGTGCCGGCTCAATCCCCAAACAATAGGCGAACTCCTCGGTGCCTATGGCATTTTCGGCCAGCAATTGCTGCAGTTTTTGTTTCTGGTTCTGCATACTGTGGTTCGCTCGTACCTGCCTAAAAAAAGCCGCATGGCGGCTTTTAAAAAAGTCTATTTGTACCGACCCTTGCGGCCAGGGCCGCAAAAAAGACCGGATAACAGGATCAGAACTGGGACATCTGCCCTTCGCGAATACGAATCTCTGCACTCGACCGCAACCCATTAAAGAAGCTCTGATAGTCTGCTTCTCCTGTTCGGCTTTGCAAAAACGCCAACAGACTGTCTCGATCGGCCGAATCGGCCTCACCCACGGCGACATCCAGAACAGCAACGGCATAGACATTATCGCCTTGGCGCTGTTGCCCCAGGCTGATCCCCGTTGAGGGTCTTGGCAGACTGAAACTGTAATCAACCACAACAGAGGGCAAGCTTCCGTCTTCACGACCAATAAAGACTGGCTCTGACCATTGGTCGGTCAAGGCCTGCTGTGATTGCGCATCGTTCAGTAGTGACTCGATACGTTGCGCAGCCAGATCGCGAGCCTGCAGCGTTCCAAGTTGCGCCTCAATCTGATCCCTGACCGCCTCGAGTGATCGAACCTGTTCCGGCTCATAAGCATCCAGTTGCAGCACAAGCAATCGATCTGCCGATAGCCTAATAACATCACTAATACGGTTGTCATTTATCACCAGATCCGAGAACGCCGCCGTTATTACAGAATTGTTTTCTGCAATGCCAGAACCACCCTCACGGCTGAACCAGTCGGTTGTCTGAACCGAAGCGTCAAATACCTCTGCAACACTACTGATTTCATCTGCACGGAAGGCTTCGTCGGCCAATTGATTCTCGACAAAGACGAACTCGTCTCTCGCTTTGCGCTGACGAATGCGTTGTTCAAGTTCTTCACGAACCGCTTCAAGCGGTTCTGCTTCAACGCTCTGAATCGACTCCAGTCGAATCAAGTGAACACCAAACTCGGTACTGACTGGTCCTGTAACCTGGCCTTCCTGCTGCAATTCTGAGGCAGAATCATAGAAAGGACCTGCAAAGAAGTCTTCAACCAGCTCGCCCAGATAGCCCCCCATATTGGCAGAGGCTGGATCATCGGACAGCTCAGCTGCAAGATCTGCGAAGTCTTCACCCTGTGCCAGACGCTCAGCGGCAGCTTCAGCTGCAGCCAGGTTGTCACTCTGATTTGCAAACAGAATATGAGCCACTTCACGGAAAGACTGAGCGCGTTGGCTACTGGCGTAACGATCGTACTCAGATGACAGATCTGCTTCAGAGACCACCATATCTGGCTCGAGGTCGGACTGACGCAACTCTACAAAATTTACCCGAACCCGTTCTGGCGCAAGAAACTGGCCAGGGTTTTCGTTGTAGTAGTTTTCAATGTCCGATGCTGACACCTCGGTCTGATCCAGGAAATCGTCCGCATTAATCCGTACGTAAGCTACTTGCCGCTGCTGGCGATCCAGATCGAGCAGACGATCAGCTTCTTTGGGCAATACGAAGGCAGACAGAGCCAGCCCATCCTGAAGCTGCTCCAACCTCATCTGGTTGGCGCGCTCTGCTCGAAAAGTTGTGGGTGTGTACCCATTTTGAGCAATGACTCTACGATAGAGCTGCTCGTCAAAGCGACCGCCTGTCTGAAATGCAGGCAACGTCACTATGTCTCGACTGATTTGTTCACTGGCAATAACAAAGCCGAGTCTTTCAGTCGCCTGACGTTGAATTTCCTGGTTAACCAGAGAATTGATCACCGACTGACGCACGAACGGAGAATTAAGAAGTTCTGGCGTCGCCTGATCACCAAATTGCTGGATCAGTTGCTGTTGTTGCAAGCTGACCATGCGTTGAATTTGTTGGTCGCTGATCCCTTCGCCGTTCACCTCAACCGGTGAACCGCTATTAACAATACCAATGATGGATTCGGCACCGAACAACACAAAAACAACAACGATAACAGCAACGATGACTTTGCCCACCCACCCTCTGGCGGCCGTACGTAAAGACTGGAGCATTTAGCTTTCCACCCCGCAGTAAAACGCGGTCTCTAGATAAAAAAAAAGCGCATCCTGACGACACGCTGTGGTTCAGATTCTGAAAGCCGGGAAGAGCCTTCCCGGCGCACACCAGAATCAGTTAACGGCGTCTTTCAGCGCTTTGCCTGCCTTGAAGCTAGGCACCTTGGCTGCTTTGATTTCAATGGGTTGTCCGGTTTGCGGGTTACGGCCAGTTCGAGCCGCACGCTCTTTGACCGCAAAGGTTCCAAAACCTACGAGAACAACCTGGTCGCCATTTTTCAAGGTGTCGGTTACAGAATCAATCATGGCATCCAGCGCACGACCTGCTGCTGCCTTAGGAATGTCAGCAGCCGCAGCTACGGCATCAATCAGTTCAGACTTATTCACACTTAATCCCCTTTAACTTCGTTTTTTATGGCCAAAGACCTTGGCACGCCGTCATTCACTCGTTACTGGCTGAATAACCGAGAACGCCAGACGCTTTGGCCGCTTTGCTTATTATTGCGCTTGTTCTAGACCAGGCACAGGATTTCCACTAAAAGCAATTTATACCAGTCTCAATTTTCGACTGTCAAGCAGTTCTAATGAGTACTGAGGCTGGATGTGGTTTGGCTCTCAGAGCGAATTCTGGCCATTTCAGCCTGAACTTGCTCATCAGACAATGGCGTAGGCTTACGCTCCAATGCGACTTCCAGGACTTCGTCTATCCATTCAACCGCCTGAATATCAAGCTCGCTCTTTATATTATCAGGTATCTCCTTGAGATCCCTCACATTTTCTTTCGGAATCAGGACGGTTTTAATCCCGCCTCTGCGAGCGGCCAATAATTTCTCTTTCAAGCCACCTATCGGCAAAACCTGCCCACGCAAGGTAATCTCACCAGTCATGGCCACATCGGCTCTGACCGGTATACGAGTCAACACTGAAACCAGCGCGACACACATGCCGATACCGGCAGAAGGACCGTCCTTGGGGGTCGCACCCTCAGGAACATGAATGTGTATGTCCTTGTTTTCTATGAAGTTCGGCATAATCCCCAGGCTTTGCGCTCGGCTACGTACAACCGTCATGGCTGCCTGAATGGACTCTTTCATGACATCGCCAAGAGAGCCGGTATGCACGGTACGACCCTTTCCGGGCACTGCGGTTGCTTCAAGATTCAGCAGCTCACCGCCGACAGAGGTCCAGGCGAGGCCTGTGACCATGCCTACCTGGTTATCCTTGTCTGCCAGTCCGAACTTGAATTTGCGAACACCGGAATACTCTTCAAGTTGGTCTTCATCAATCACCACAGCTGTCTGAGTTTTATCCAACACATTGGCCATAACGACTTTGCGGCAGATTTTCGCAATCTCTCGCTCCAGCCCACGCACACCCGCTTCACGGGTGTAGTAACGGATAACATCCCGAGTGGCTTCAGTGGTGAGTGTCAATTCATTTTCTTTCAGGCCATTGGCTTTCAACTGCTTGGGCAGCAGGTATCGCTCGGCAATATTGATTTTTTCGTCTTCGGTGTATCCGGGTATTCGAATGGTTTCCATCCGATCCATCAAGGGACCAGGAATGTTCATGGAATTGGCGGTACAGACGAACATGACATCGGAAAGGTCGTAATCCACCTCCAGATAATGGTCATTGAAGGTATGGTTCTGTTCCGGATCCAGCACTTCCAGTAAAGCGGAGGCTGGATCACCACGATGATCCATCCCCATCTTGTCGATCTCATCCAGCAAAAATAGCGGATTCCGAACCGCAACCTTGCTCAATTTTTGTACAATCTTGCCAGGCATGGAGCCAATATAGGTGCGACGGTGTCCTCGAATCTCGGATTCGTCTCTGACACCACCCAAAGCCATACGGACAAATTTACGATTGGTTGCACGAGCGATGGATTGCCCCAACGAGGTCTTGCCCACGCCCGGAGGGCCAACAAGGCACAATACCGGACCTTTGACCTTCTTCACGCGCTGCTGCACGGCGAGATACTCAAGAATACGTTCCTTGACCTCGTCAAGGCCGTAATGGTCTTCCTCGAGCACCGCTTTCGCCTTGGTCAGATCATGGCGCACACGTGACCGTTTGGACCAGGGAACGCCAACCATCCAGTCAAGGTAATTGCGAACCACCGACGCCTCAGCCGACATGGGAGACATCATCTTGAGCTTGTTGAGTTCAGCCTGTGCTTTTTCCCGGGCTTCTTTTGGCATGCCGGATTCTTCAATCTTGCGGGCCAGTTCCTCAGCTTCGTTAGGGTTGGCTTCGTCCAGATCACCCAACTCTTTTTGAATGGCCTTCATTTGCTCATTCAAATAGTACTCGCGCTGCGACTTCTCCATCTGCTTTTTGACACGGCCACGAATACGCTTCTCGACCTGCAGCAAATCGATTTCTGTTTCGAGAACGGACAGCAAATGCTCAATGCGCTCCCGATCACCTGCCAGTTCGAGTACCTGCTGCTTCTCATCAATTTTTAACGAAAGATGAGCAGCGATGGTATCCGCCAGACGACCAGGCTGTTCGATGCTGTTAAGGGAGGTGATGACTTCGGCTGGTACTTTTTTGCTCAACTGAACGTACTTGTCGAACTGTGCCATCAGAATACGAACCAGAGACTCGTTTTCACGATCCTTCAAGGGTGTGTCTTCAAGCAATTGAAAGTGGCCACGAATAAAATCGCCAGAATCGTCGAGCTGAACAATTTTTACTCGATCAACGCCTTCAACCAGCACCTTGACGGTACCATCCGGTAGTCGCAGCAGTTGTAGAACGCTGGCCAGGGTACCCACGTGATAAAGGTCACTCTGGTCCGGCTCATCATCGGATGCATTTCGCTGAGCAACCAGAAGAATTTTTTTACCATCATCCATCGCTGCCTGTAACGCAGAAATGGATTTTTCCCGTCCAACAAACAACGGGATCACCATGTGGGGATAGACCACCACATCGCGCAATGGGAGTAGCGGCAGCGAGACAGTGTCGTCAGCTGCGGAGTCTGTATGCTCCATGTGTACCTCTGAAAATAGGGTGCCTGATAGCAAGCATAATGGCGTCGAGAACGCTCAAATCAAGAGCTTCACGAAAATTTGCTGGTCCCGGAGCCAGAAATCGATTGAGAGTGATTCCGATAAAAAACATAAGGGGCGCCAGAGCGCCCCTTGTTATTCAATCGTTCTGACCGTTGGCCATTTTTTGGCTGTCCTGCCGTTCGTAGATCAGCAATGGCTCCGATTCGCCTGTGATGACGCTCTCATCAATGACGACTTTAGAAACATCCTCTTCCGATGGGATGCGATACATCGTATCGAGAAGAACATTTTCCAGGATAGAGCGCAACCCGCGCGCGCCTGTTTTACGTTCCATGGCTTTATGAGCCACTGCTTTGAGCGCACTGATGCGGAAGTCAAGTTCGACCGACTCCATATCAAAGAGCTTCTGATATTGCTTGAGCAGAGAGTTCTTGGGCTCTGTCAGGATCTGAATCAGGGCGGCTTCATCCAGCTCGGTCAAGGTTGCCAGAACCGGCAAGCGCCCGATAAATTCTGGTATCAGGCCAAATTTGACGAGATCTTCAGGCTCCACCTCTGCAATGGTTTCTCCCAGCTTGCGCCGCTCAGCCTTGCTCTTGACCGTGGCACTGAAACCAATGCCACCCTTGTCGGAGCGATCCCGTATGATTTTTTCAAGCCCTGCAAAAGCGCCACCGCAAATGAACAGGATATTGCTGGTATCAACCTGCAGAAATTCCTGTTGCGGATGCTTGCGACCACCCTGAGGTGGAACAGACGCAACGGTGCCTTCTATCAACTTCAGCAGCGCCTGCTGTACACCCTCACCCGATACATCGCGGGTAATGGAAGGATTATCAGACTTGCGAGAAATCTTGTCGATTTCATCTATATAGACAATGCCACGCTGCGCCTTGTCGACATCGTAATCACACTTCTGCAGCAATTTCTGAATGATATTCTCGACATCTTCACCAACGTAGCCGGCTTCAGTCAGGGTGGTCGCATCGGCAATGGTAAAGGGAACATTCAGCATGCGTGCCAGGGTTTCAGCCAGCAAGGTTTTGCCGCTACCTGTCGGGCCAATCAGCAGAATATTCGACTTGCTCAACTCGACGTCGTCGCTGGTTTCACCGTATTGCAGTCGCTTATAGTGGTTATAAACCGCCACAGACAGAACCATCTTGGCACGAGATTGGCCAATAACATACTCGTCCAGCGTTAGACGAATTTCCTGAGGCGTCGGCAGTTTGCTGCTTTCGCTTTTGGGCCCGCTGTCCTGCAGTTCCTCGCGTATAATGTCGTTACATAAATCGACACATTCATCGCATATGAATACCGAGGGCCCGGCGATCAGCTTACGGACTTCATGCTGGCTCTTCCCGCAGAAAGAGCAATACAACAGCTTGCCGTCATCGCTTTTTCCGGTTCTGTCGTCGGCCATTCAACTACTCCAATACGTTTCCGGTTGCTCTTCTAAAGATGTTACCACATGGGCACAAATGCAAGTTTTTTTACCGATTGCGGCCCCTTTAGTCATCTCTTTCAACAACCCGTTGATTTTAATGACTTTTCCCTGCTTTCACCACCAACAAGGGAACTCGAACAAGGCTCGCTACTGCTTGAATTCAAAACAACCTTTCATGCCAGTATCATTCGCTTGGGCGCTTTGATAGCACCTGGTCAATCAGACCATAGGCTACGGCGTCGTCCGCCTTCAGGAAGTTGTCTCTATCCGTGTCGCGCTCGATAACATCCATAGGCTGCTCAGTATGATAGGCGAGGATCTCATTCAAACGCTGTTTCATTTCCAGAATTTCTCTGGCATGAATTTCGATGTCCGATGCCTGCCCCTGAAAACCGCCCAGCGGCTGATGAATCATCATACGAGAATTGGGCAAAGAGAACCGCTTGCCCTTGGCACCACCGGCCAGCAACAAGGCGCCCATACTGGCAGCCTGACCGATGCACATGGTGCTGACATCAGGTTTGATGAATTGCATGGTATCGTAGATTGCCATACCTGCCGTGACGGAACCCCCGGGAGAGTTGATATAGATGTTGATGTCCTTGTCCGGGTTTTCGCTCTCAAGAAACAACAGTTGAGCGACAATAAGATTGGCCATGTAATCTTCGACCTGGCCAACTATGAAAATGATATTCTCTTTTAACAGCCGAGAGTATATGTCGTAAGCGCGCTCACCCCGGGAGGACTGTTCCACCACCATGGGTACCAGACCACCGGCATTATGGATATCCGGCACGATACTCCCCGCATCAAAGTCTGTCATTCATTCCACTCCTGAGTGCTGTAAAAACAAAAAAAGTTGGTGCCTGCTCCAGGCACCAACTTTGCAAGCTGACACAGGCTGGCGTCAAGGGCGATCAGCCCTGATTGCCAGCCTTGGACTTGACGGCGTCCTGATAAGATACGGTTGCCTCGGCAACACTGGATTTCTCTAGAATGTGGTCAATTGCAGCATTTTCAACAACAACCGCACGTACCTGATTCAATAGCTCGGCATTGCTGAAGTAATAGTCGATCACTTGTTGAGGATCCTGATAGACGGCCGCCTGCTCTTCAACATAGGCTCGAACCTGAGCCTCGTCCGGCTTCAACTCGGCACTCTGAATCAGCTCATTCATCAACAAACCAACCTTGACGCGACGCTCGGCCTGGTCCTTGAACAGCTCTTTGGGCAGACTGGCCGGGTCCATCTGGGCACCACCACCGAATTGCTGCACTGCTTGCTGCGCAAGACGGGTGATCTCTTCGTCCACCAGGGCAGACGGCACGTCCAGTGGGTTGTCGGCCAGCAGCTTCTCGATGACGTCGTTCTTGACCTTACCCTGAAGTGCGTTTTTGGCTTCGCGCTCCATATTCTGGCGCACTTCGACCTTGAAGCTTTCGATGTCGCTACCCTGAGCACCAAAGGCTTCAAAAAATTCTTTATCCAGTTCCGGCAAGGACGCTTCTGCTACTTCATTGACGGTAATGTCAAAAACCGCCGCCTTGCCAGCCAGCGCCTCATTGCCGTACTCGGCTGGAAAAGTGACGTCGACTGCTTTGGTATCGCCCGCTTTCATACCGACGATGCCATCTTCAAAGCCCGGAATCATGGAGCCAGAACCCAGAATCAGGCTTTGGTCTTCGGCGGTACCACCGTCAAAGGCTTCACCATCCACTTTGCCAACAAAATCGATTTTAACGCGATCATCATTCTGGGCAGCACGTTCTACCGCATTGTACTCGGCACGCTGCTTGCGCAGATTATCGATCATGTCGTCGACGTCAGCGTCGGTAATTTCGGCAACTTCGCGAGTAAAGGCGTAACCATCGAAGCCGGACAGGCTCACTTCAGGGAATACTTCAAAGGTGGCAACGAATTCGACGTCTTCACCGGCACTGTCTTTGGTGAACTCAATACTGGGGGCGCCAGCCGGAATCAGCTTCTCTTCGGTCAATGCCTTGGCGTAATGATCGCGCACGACATCCTGAAGTACCTCAGCGCGAATGCCGTCACCAAAGCGTTTCTTAACGACGGATACGGGCACCTTGCCCGGACGAAACCCGTCGAGACGAATGCGGCGTGCGGTCTCCTGGAGCTTCTGATTAACTGCGGAGTCCACTTCGCTTGCTGGTACACCGACAGTCAAACGGCGTTCCAGACCTGTGGTCGTTTCGACAGACACTTGCATGAGGCTTCCTCTTGCTTGCAACAACATAAAATTCGGGGGTCATAAATGTAGGGATAGAGGGGGCAGGAATCAAGGGGCGCTGGCGGTTTTTTCCAGCTGCGACGCTTGATCTGGCCGAATCAGTCCAATTTCGACCCGGTGTTAATGAACAAATGCTCGCCAGGAAGCATTTGCTCAGTTTCTTGTAAAGCCCGTGGTGATGAACAACGAAATCACCACGCATAAAAAAAGCCGGAAACCGGCCTTTTATTTTGCAACGCCAGGGCACTGCTGTTTTCAAATAGGTGGGGTGGACGATGGGACTCGAACCCACGACGACTGGAATCACAATCCAGGGCTCTACCAACTGAGCTACGCCCACCACAGATCGCCTTGAACAACATTCAAACAAAGCGTTTACGTTACGGGAATGGCGCGCCCGGCAGGACTCGAACCTGCAACCACTCGCTTAGAAGGCGAGTGCTCTATCCGGTTGAGCTACGGGCACTTATCCTAAATGGCAGTATCAAAACCACCCGATAACTGCCTCTCCTGCGGGTACGAAAATTGGTCGGAGCAGAGGGATTCGAACCCCCGACCCTCTGGTCCCAAACCAGATGCGCTACCAGGCTGCGCTATGCTCCGATCAGTACGTCCCGTCAACGTGGGGCGCATATTACTCACGGCGTGGGGAGCCGTCAAACTTTTTTTAAAAAAATACAGCAAAAACAAGACGATAGGCAAAAACGACTAAAAGTTAACCAGTTTCGATAACAAAGGCATCCGCCTTGCCGCTGGTCAGGTAGCGTGAGAAAATCCGGCAAATTTTTGAGGAAGCCGCTCATGCCTGCCAAGATTCTCGATGGCAAAACCACCGCCAGCCTGTTGCGCGGTCGCATCGCTGATGAAGTTGAACAGCTCAAAGAACTGGGCCAGCGCGTGCCAGGTCTTGCCGTCATATTGGTCGGTGATGATCCAGCGTCCAGCATCTATGTCGGCAAGAAAAAACACGCGTGCGAAGAAGTCGGTTTCAAGTCGGTCAGTTACGATTTGCCCGGAACTGTCCGCGAAGCAGAGCTGCTGGCCTTGATCGATACCTTGAACGATGATGCCTCTGTCGATGGCATACTGGTGCAGATGCCCCTGCCCCAGCACATCAACAGCGATACCATTGTTGAACGCATTCGACCTGATAAGGACGTAGACGGCTTTCACCCCTTCAACTCAGGCAGACTGCTCCAGCGCAGGCCGATGCTGGCCAGTTGCACTCCCAGGGGGGTGATTACCATGCTAAAAGAAGCCGGTATTCCGTTACATGGTCTGGATGCCGTCGTGGTCGGCGCCTCCAACCATGTGGGACGCCCCATGGTCATGGAGCTGTTGATGGCTGGCTGTACCGCCACTTGCACCCATCGCTTTACGCGTGACCTCGAATCCCATGTACGGCGGGCTGACCTCCTGGTTGCTGCCGTTGGCAAGCCTGGCCTGGTCAAGGGTGACTGGATTAAACCCGGCGCGATCGTCATCGACATTGGCATCAATCGGCTTGAGGACGGTCGCCTTGTCGGTGATGTAGAATTCGATAAAGCCTCGGAAAGGGCCGATTGGATTACCCCTGTACCTGGTGGCGTTGGACCCATGACGGTCGCAACCCTGATGGAAAACACCCTTATTGCAGCCAAGCGCCTGCACTTGAAACTGACTCACTGAATCGAGGAATTCTTATGAAAGTACAACTGACCACTTCTCAGGGCGTGATCACACTGCAACTGGATACCGAAAAAGCGCCAAACACTTCGGCCAACTTCGTTGAGTACGTGAAGAACGGCTTCTACGACGGCCTCATTTTTCACCGCGTGATTAACGGCTTCATGGTTCAGGGTGGTGGTTTTGAGCCCGGCATGAAGCAGCGCCCCACTGGTGCGCCCATCGAAAACGAAGCCAACAATGGTCTGAAAAACACCACCGGCACGGTCGCCATGGCACGCACCATGGACCCCCATTCGGCGACAGCACAGTTCTTCATCAACGTGGCGGATAACAGCTTTCTTGATTTCCGTTCCGAGACCACCGACGGCTGGGGCTACGCGGTTTTTGCAGAAGTTGTTGATGGCATGGATGTTGTGAATCGCATCAAGGCACTGCCCACCACCTTCAAGAGCGGCCATCAGGACGTACCTACTGAAGACATCGTCATCGAAAAAGCCGAACTGGTAGAATAATTCGACCATGCATCGCTTTGCACGGGCCGTTCTCATTTCCGACTTGCACCTGTGCACCTCACGCCCGGACATCACCCGGGCGTTTCACGTCTTTATCGATGAAGTAGCACCGCGATACGACGCCTTGTTTATTCTGGGTGATTTCTTCGAATACTGGGTAGGCGATGACGCAGCAACCGACTTTCATCGATCCATTGCCGAACGGTTGAAACAGTGCTCAACACACCAGGCGGTATTCCTGATGGTGGGCAACCGCGACTTCGCGCTAGGCGAACATTTCGCCAACTTATGTGGTGCAACCCTATTGCCTGACCCCAGCACCGTTGAACTGGCTGAACAGAACTGGTTGCTGTCTCACGGCGATGCCCTCTGTACAGAGGATGTTGGCTACCAGCGTTATCGTCGTTTCATCCGTCACCCCTGGGTATTGGCAACCTTGAGGCGCCTGCCCCTGAAATGGCGACTGGCTCTGGCAGAAAGGCTGCGGCAGAACAGCCGGCAACGCTATCAGTCCGGGCGCACAGGCCTGGTGGACGTCACCGACTCAGCGGTGGTGGCACTGCTCAACCAACACCCCAACAGCCACCTGATCCATGGCCATACCCACCTTGCCGACTGGCACCACCACACAACCGCAAACGGCCAGCAGGACAGACTGGTATTGGGTGACTGGCATCACTACGGCTGGTACTTGTCGGTTCAGCCAGAAGCCACTGAGCTGCACCGTTTTGCCATTGAAGACCCGGAGTTCGAGCCAGCTCAGGCCGGCGTGCCACTGTGAAATCGAAAGGTATCATCCTTGGCGCTGATCAACTCAGCCTCACGTTGGCGAAACACGGCAAGGCGTTCATCAATTGGCTCGTTCGAATAGGACTGCGCCAGCTTCAGGTAATCTTTGTAATGCCGGGCTTCGCTTTTCAGCAGTGACGCATAAAACCGCCCAAGCTCTTCGTCCAGATGAGGCACCAGGGCTGCAAAGCGCTCACAGGAACGCGACTCGACAAAGGCCCCTACAATCAAACGATCAATCAACTTCTCGGGTTCGGCCTTTCTGACCACGTCATGCAGACCAGCCGCATAGCGACCTGCGGTGAGATGCCGATAAGCAATACCGCGACCGTCCATCAGTTTGAGTACCTGATCGAAATGGACCAGCTCCTCCCGAGCCAACTTGCTCATTTTCGCCAACAGCTCACGCCGATCCACGTACTTGTACATCATCGACAAGGCGGTGGAAGCAGCTTTTTTCTCACACTGGGCATGATCGATCAACAGGATTTCCTGCTCATCCAGAGCACGAGACACCCAGGCCGATGGCGTGGAATTACCGAGAAATTCCGGGATATCACCCAACTGTTGGGTCAGTTCTTCAGCTTGCACTGCTACTCCAGATCGAGGTTCTTTAGGGCGGTGAAGTATAAGCCAAGACCTCGACAGCTCATAATTGAGTCCGACAGCCACCAAATGACACCAACACTTGCCTGTCCACACCGAATCGATAGAATGGCCGCCCCATGCCCCAGCCATACGGAACCGCCATGCCCTTCCCTTTTCATCCGGAGCAGTACGACACCCAACTTCAGGAAAAAGCGCTTCGGCTGCAGTCACTGTTTGACGGCATGGACCTGCCCGAGCTCCAGGTCTTCGCTTCAGAAAAGCAACACTACCGGATGCGGGCCGAGTTTCGTCTCTGGCATGAGGGAGATCGCTCCTGGTTTGCCATGTTTGACCCGGCCGACCCGAAAACGCCGCTGGAAGTCACCGATTTTCCCGTAGCTACCGAACTGGTCAATAATCTGATGAAACAGGTCCTGGAGGCGGTGCATGAAGACAGTCAGCTTCGCAATCGCCTGTTTCAGGTCGAGTTTCTGTCCACTCAATCCGGTGACGCGCTGATTACCCTGGTGTATCACAAGAAACTCGACGAGGAATGGGCCGAACGTGGCCGTCATTGGCAGGAACAATGGGGCTTTCCGGTCATCGGGCGGGCGCGCAAGCAGCGGCTGGTATTATCAAGGGATTACGTGGATGAAATCCTGACTGTCAATGGCAAAGACTACCAATTCCGCCAGTACGAAAACTCCTTCACCCAACCCAATGCCGGTGTTTGCGAGAAAATGGTCAGTTGGGCTCAGCAACAGGCTGGTGACTCCGAAGGTGATCTGCTTGAGCTCTACTGCGGCAACGGCAACTTCTCTATCCCCCTTGCGTCTCAGTTCCGGCAGGCATTGGGAACCGAAATATCGCGCGCATCGGTAAAAAGCGCTCAGGAAAACATTGAAGCAAACGGCATCGAGAACCTCACGATCATGCGTATGTCGAGCGAGGAATTCTCCTCAGCCTGGTCGGGCAAGACCACTTCTCGTCGATTTCGCGAGAAGGGCTTGAGTGACTACCGCTTCAGCACCCTATTGGTCGATCCACCTCGAGCCGGATTGGATGACGGCACTCTGGACCTGGCCCGAAATTTTGATCGCATAGTCTATATTTCCTGCAATCCAGAAAGCCTGGTGGCCAATCTGCGCGCTCTGGGCAAGGCTTATCAGATCAAGGCCGCCGCCCTTTTCGACCAATTCCCTTACACTCATCATATGGAAGCCGGCGTGCTGTTGGAGCGGGTGTAAATGTCGCCGCTGTCTGCGCTCCGTTTAAGCCGCATCCCTGCAAGCAAGGCGCTTCAGGCCTGGAATGCCGCGGATGAACTGGCCATCAATCGCCTGGCTGAGACGACAGCCACGGATCGACTATTGTTGGTTAACGATTCCTTTGGTGCTCTGGCTCTGGCGCTGGGCGATGCCCAAACAGACTGGTGGAGCGACAGTGCCATGGCCAGTAAAGCATTGGCAAACAATGCCCGGGCTAATGGCCTTCCCCTGCCCCGCCGAATTGAGCACCCTGAGCAGCTTCGTGACGACTACAAACGCATCGTCATTCAGGTGCCGAAATCTCTGGACCTGTTTCGCTGGCAACTCGCTGTTCTGGCAACTCGTCTGGCGGAAGATGGCGAAGTGTACGCCCTGGGCATGGTGAAACACCTCAGTACGGGCCACCAGGTCTGCATGACCAATTTTTTCCAGCTATGTGATCCGGGGCATGCGGTGAAGAAGGCTCGCTGTGTGCGGCTATCCTGCCCACGTCAGGTCGATGCGGACAATCAGCTAAAAACCTTTTCTACACCAACCGGACTGACCTTGCAGCATGAGCCCGGCTGCTTCAGCAGCAACAGATTGGACCCGGGCGCTCGCGTTCTGCTCGAAACCCTGAGCCAATGGCCCGATGCAGACCAGCTTCTGGACCTGGGTTGCGGCAATGGCGTGCTGGCGTTGAGCTACCTACAAAGCCACCCGGAAGCACAGGCGACTCTTGTTGATGAAAGCCGACAAGCTGTGCATTCGGCCGCACGCTCAGCGCAGGCCAACGGCCTTGAAAACCGAGTACGCTGCCTGCACCACCACGGCATCGAAGGCCTGGACCTTCGGCCCATGCCCTTGATCCTGTGCAACCCGCCCTTTCACCAAGCCAATACCCTGACCGAAGACATTGCCCTGCATCTCTTTCGCGAAGCGCGGCAAGCCTTGACCCCGAAAGGCGAACTCTGGGTGGTGGCCAACCGGCATCTGCCCTATTTTCACCCGTTAAAACGGCTTTTCAGTCAGGTTGACTGCCCGAGCAGCCATCCCAAATTCGTGGTCTATCGCTGCTACTGAGCTTTATGTCGCAGGTGCCAGCACTGGTGTGGCCGCTTGCGCTTGAAATCTTCCGGCACTGTCAGATGAGTCACTTCCTTGACGTTGTACTGGTCGGCAATGCTTTCATCCAGCTTGAAACGACGGAAATTGTTGGAAAATATCAGCACACCGTCGGGCGCCAGGGCCGCCATGGCATCTTTCAACAAGGCCGGATGATCGCGCTGAATGTCCAGGGTGTCGGACATTCTGGCGGAGTTGCTGAAGGTTGGCGGGTCCAGAAAGATCATATCGAACTGTTCGCGATTCTCTGCCAGCCAGGCCATGCAATCGACTTGAATAAAACGATGATGACCACCAGGCACCAGGCCGTTCAAGTGGAGGTTGTCTTTGGCCCAGTTCAAGTAGGTGCGCGATAAATCCACGCTGGTAGTCTGGCTGGCACCACCGACCGCAGCATGAGCCGTAGCAGCACCGGTATAACAGAACAGATTCAGGAAGCGCTTGCCTTTGGCCTGTTGTTGTATCCAGAGACGCGTCGGGCGATGGTCAAGAAAGAGGCCCGTGTCCAGGTAGTCGTGCAGATTGACGTTCAGGGCGACGCCAGATTCCTGAACGGTAAAAAACTCGCCCCGCTCAGCCTGGCGTTCGTATTGCTGGCGTCCTTTCTGCCGCTGACGCTGTTTGAGCACAATGGAATCCGCAGGTAGCCCGGTCACCTCCCCTAGAATGGCCAAAGCATGCATCAGGCGCTGCCTCGACTTCTCTTCCGGAATTTCTTTTGGCGGTGCGTACTCCTGAACATGCAAACAACCGGGGTAAACATCGACCGCCAGGGCAAACTCGGGCAGATCCGCATCGTATAGACGGTAGGCCTCTATCCCCTGCTTCTTCGCCCATTTCTGTCGCTGTTTCAGGTTTTTCAACAAGCGGTTGCGCAGGGCATTATCCTGCTCCTGATGGGCACTAGAGGCGGGCTGAACCTGCTGACCAGGCTCGAACAGGTAAAGATGCGTTTCTATCGGGCCGTTAAAAAAACGGAGTTTTTGTTGAGCGCGAATTCCTGTCTCACGCGCCAGGAGGGTATCGGAGGTCAGTATCCCCATTGTCCATTCGGTAAATTCCGTTGTGGCCAATTGCCCCAGACGACGGTACAGCGCCAACAATTCAGGCTTGTTGCCGAGTCGCTCACCATAAGGCGGGTTGCAGGCGACCAGGCCGGGGGTCATCGGTAAATGGGTCGGCAAGCTCCAGTCTGTCAGGGGTTTCTTGTAGCAGCGACTCTGGCGCGAAACGCCCAGCCGCTCCAGCGTCTGATTGGCACTGGCGACGACACCACCGTCGGCATCATAGCCAAGTACCACCGGCATCTTCGCTTCGCCGTCTTGTCGACGCTGACGCGCTTCGGCCAGCAGGTCATTCCAGACCTTGCGGTCGTGACCCAGCCAGTTTTCGAATCCGAAGTGCTGGCGCATCAGGCCAGGAGCCAGATCCGCAGCCATCATGGCGGCCTCGGCTACCAGAGTACCAGACCCGCATAGCGGGTCGATAAAGCTCTCACCACGGGCAGCACGTTTTGGCCAATCTGCCGCAAGAAGCACGGCAGCAGCGAGGTTTTCCTTGAGAGGTGCCGGACCGGTCGCGCGTCTATAGCCACGTCGATGCAAGGAATCGCCCGACAGATCCAGCCCCAGATCAATGCGTTTACGACTGACCTGAACCCAGACGCTGATGTCTGGCTGGTCGCGATCAACATCGGGTCGCACCCCATGCTGGCGGCGAATCTGGTCAACCATGACATCCTTTACTTTCATCGCACCGAATCGTTCGTCGTCGATGCCAGGCAGATGACCGTTGAAGGTCACCTTCAGTGTACCAGTGGGGCGAATGTGGTGATCCCACTGTACGGTATCAATCAGAGCCTCCAGGCCTTCCTGACTGACGTCGTCTGTCTGCCCCAGCGCCAGATAAACGCGGTTGGCGAGGCGGCTCCAAAGGCACAGGCGATAGGCCAGGGGCAGTTCACCCTTTAGCTGCAGACCACGAGACCAGTCTTCCGCTTCTGAACCCGTCAGTGCCTGAATCTCCTCTTTCAACAGTGCATGAAAGCCATTTGGGCAAGTGATCCAGAAGGTCTGCATCGGTTGTTCAGGCATGAGCTGGGGCATTTTTATACCAATTAACAATTAAAATGTGTGTGGTTATCGCTATTCGTTACAAAGCGAAAGTATGGTTTTTTCTAGCTACGTTTGAGACACCCGGATCACGGCTGGCTGACATAATTATGACATCATTATTACTTTTTATACCTTCAAAGAATTTTTTAAGTCTGATTTAATCATCGACAGGCATGGCAGTTGTTCGATACAACTGTACCTGAGGAAGCTTCTACATCCTCAGACCCGGATAGTCTGAGGTTCACCCCCATGGACTGCAAGAGAGGTTTATCTATGAAGCGACAAAAGCGTGACCGTCTGGAAAGAGCTTATCAAAAAGGCTACATGGCCGGTCTACAAGGCAAGTCGAAAAGTATGTGTCCCGACACAAAACCCGAAGCGCATCAGGAGTGGATGAACGGCTGGCGAGACGGCCGCAGTGACAATTGGGATGGCTACACCGGAGTCAGAGGTATTCACCGAATCAACGAAGTACTCATGCACCACTGACCCAGCTAGCTCTGGATCCCAACAGAAAGCCGACGCTCAGTCGGCTTTCTTGTTCATGGCTGCCACGCACTCGCGGATCAAGCCCGGTCCTCTGTAGATAAAGCCCGTGTACAACTGCACCAGATCAGCACCGGCATCGACCTTCTCACAGGCATCCTCACCGTAAAGAATGCCACCCACCCCAATCAGGGGAATCCCGGAATTCAGTGCCCCACGGAATTGGCGCAGCACCCTGGTTGCATTGTGACGCAGCGGCGCACCACTCAAGCCTCCTGCTTCCTCAGCACCAGGTTGACCTGCCACACCTTCACGCGCCAGAGTGGTGTTGGTCGCGACCACCCCGTCCACCTCGAACTCATTGAACAGCATGGCAATTTGCTGGATTTCTTCTTCATTCAGATCCGGGGCGATCTTGATCAACACTGGTTTCTTGCCGGACGCAGTGGCCAGCAACTGCTGACGCTCCTTGAGCCCGTTCAGCAACACCTTGAGCGCGTCGCCAAATTGCAGGTTTCTCAAGCCCGGGGTGTTGGGCGATGAGAGATTGACGACGATATAGTGGGCATGCTCATGGACTTTATCCAGACAGTGCAAATAGTCCCCCAACGCTTCGTCTTCCGGCGTTGCCTTGTTCTTGCCAATATTGATGCCAATCACGCCTGAATAACGGCTTTTCTTTACCCGTTCGACAAGGTAATCAACCCCCTTGTTGTTGAACCCCATGCGATTGATGATGGCCTGGCTTTCGGGTAAGCGGAACATGCGTGGTATGGGATTGCCTGGTTGGGGCCTGGGCGTGACAGTACCAACCTCTACAAAGCCAAAGCCGAGCGCCCCCAACGCATCCAGATAATCGGCATTCTTGTCCAGACCTGCGGCCAGGCCGATGGGGTTCTCAAAATTCAGGCCCCAAAGCGTTTTAGGCCGAGTTTCTGGAACAGACTTTCGCCAGGAAAGTGCGCCCAGGCGATGCAGAGCCCCCAGACTTTCCAGGCTGAAATCATGTGCCGTTTCCGGGCTCAACAGGAATAGACCACGTCGCACCAGATCGTACATTATTAAAGGTTCTCCAGTTTTTGGCCGCTGTCAGATGAGTCAATATCGGGCTTTTATCCAAGCCTGAAGTATATCAGTTCAGCCTATCTGATGGACTTCCAGGAGTTTGTTATTTTCATCAATGTCGATGCGAAAGGTGCCGTGAATGCCATCGTGACGCACAAAGCGCTGCAAAATGTTGGTTGGAAAGCGGATGCGGCGGCCATCACGGGAATGGCAAGAAACTTGCCGCGCGGCACCCTGGTAATGGCGTAGAAACTCATCAGCACTAATGTGCAGATCTACAATGACCGACTGAGGCATGGCGAAGTCTCGGATTAATCTCTGGGCGGGAACTGCCAGGCGCTATTATCAAAGAAAAACCCCGGCACGCCAAGCGTACCGGGGTTCGAAATGAGCACTTTGCCGTATTCAGTGCTTAGTCAGGTACTTCAAAGCTCTGGCATGGTCGCTTGAGAAAGATCCATCAACTCTCGAATAGCAACACTGTACATGCTGAACTCGGGGTCGTTGACAGCGCGAATTTCGCTCATCATCTTCAACCATCGATCCACAAGGATGGTGTTACGTTCCAGCCAGTCATCCATGAAGACATCAAGATCCTGTCCTTCAGGCAACTGCGCAAAAAGTCCTTGAGTGATTCGACGTTGCTGCCACTCAAGGTCATCTCGGAAAGATTCTCTCGCCATGGCCTGCCAATGTGAGTTGACGTTCAGGCTATTGACCTGCAGTGCAAAGCTGTCCAGTTCGAGTGCATCTCCAACCCGGAAATAGCCCTGCAGCACCGCCATGGGATCACGATTCTGACTTTGCGCAACTGCGATCACCCCAAGAGCCGTATAGAGCATGTCTGCTGCGGCTACGCGCCGAGCGACACTTTCCGGAATCCCCAGGGCCTCAAGTGATTCCGCTTCCTTTAGCCACTTGGCTTTCTGCTCCTCCGGCAACAGGCTTTCCAGCTTGGCGATCATCGTATCAATGGGTTTTTTATACAGATCAATGGCCGTCTGTATATCGATACCCGTACGATAGTTTTTTACCAACCAACGACTGGCTCGACGCACCATTCTCGCCGTTCGCAGCATCAGGCTGCTTTGCAGCTCGGTTGGTACTTTGTAGTCCAGAGCTTCCAGTTCATCCCAGAGGCCATGCAGACCAAAGATGTCTCTAGCGGCAACATAGGCTTTGGCGGCTTCAACCGGTGAGGCACCGGTGCTTTCCTGCAATCGATTGAAGTAAGTAATGCCCATGTAGTTGAAAATATCGTTGGCAATTTGAGTGGCAACGATCTCTGATTTCAAACGGTGCTGATGCATTGGCCCGGCAAAGGCTTTGCGCATTGCCTCGGGGAAGACCGTGGTAACAGCCTCACTGAGGTATGCATCTTCAGCTACCTTGGTACGGATTAACTGTTCTTTCAGGTCGCCCTTGACATAGGAGATCAGCACAGACAGCTCAGGACGAGTCAAACCCTGGCCTCTGACCTTGCGTTCTCCGATCTCTTCCTCGCTTGGCAGAAATTCCAGCTCACGGTTCAATTTTCCAGCACTTTCCATGCTGTTGATCAAACGTCGGTATTCCTCCACTCGACGAAAAGACTCGGTAAAGGCAACGCCCAAGGCCTGCGTCTGACGATAGTTGTTGCGCAGAACCAGCCTGGAGACATCTTCGGTGAGTTTGAACAGCCATTGGTTACGTTGCTTGACCGTCATGTCGCCATTGGCCACCATATCATCGAGCAGGATTTTCATGTTGACTTCATGGTCGGAGCAATCGACGCCACCGGCATTGTCGATGAAGTCGGTGAAACACCGACCACCGGCCAGGTTGAATTCCACCCGACTCAGTTGGCTGAAGCCCAGGTTACCGCCTTCGCCGATGACCTTGCAGCGAAGTTCATTGGCATTGACTCGAACAGCGTCGTTGGCTTTGTCACCAATATCGGCATGACTCTCATGGCTAGCTTTCACGTAGGTGCCGATACCACCATTCCACAACAGGTCTACCGGAGCTTTCAACAGAATACTGATCAACTCATTCGGCGTTACCTTGGACTTGTCGATGTCGAAAGCGGCTTTCATTTCCTTGCTGACTGGAATCGATTTGGCGTGTCGACTGAAAATTCCGCCACCTTTGGAAATCAACTCCTGGTTGTAATCTTCCCAACTGGAGCGCGGCAGCTCGAACAAACGCTTGCGTTCAACATAGCTGGTTTTCGCATCCGGATCCGGGTCTATGAAGATGTGCAGGTGGTTGAAAGCCGCTTGCAATCGGATTACTTCAGACAACAACATGCCATTACCGAACACGTCGCCAGCCATATCACCAATGCCTACGACGGTGATCGGATCTGTCTGTACATTGATACCCAGTTCACGGAACTGACGTTGTACACCGACCCAGGCACCGCGAGCGGTAATGCCCATTTTCTTATGGTCATAGCCGTTGGATCCACCAGAAGCAAAGGCATCGCCGAGCCAGAACCCGAACTCATTGGCCACTTCATTGGCAATATCTGAGAAGGTCGCTGTCCCCTTGTCTGCAGCGACAACCAGGTAAGGGTCGTCTTCATCGTAGCGAACCACCAGCTTGGGAGGAATGACCTCTCCTTCGCTCAGGTTGTCGGTAACGTCAAGCAAAGCCCGGATAAAGGTCTTGTAACAGGCAATACCCTCTTTCTGTATGCTTTCCCGATCCGCCTCAACGGGTAATTGCTTGGCAACAAAGCCACCCTTGGCACCGACGGGTACGATCACCGCATTCTTGACTTGTTGCGCCTTGACCAGGCCCAGCACTTCCGTACGGAAGTCTTCGATGCGATCCGACCACCTCAAACCACCACGGGCTACCTTACCACCCCGTAAATGCACCCCTTCTACCCGAGGCGAGTAAACAAAAATCTCGAATTTGGGGCGCGGTAGCGGTATGTCCTTGATTTTTCCCGGGTTGAACTTGAAGGCGATGTAATCCTTGCGCCGGCCATTGGCCTCTTCCTGGTAAAAGTTGGTGCGTAACGTGGCTTTCATCAATTCCACGTAGCGACGGAGAATACGATCCTCGTTGATGTTGTTCACGCCTTCGAGTAGTTGCTCGATGTTTTCCAGCCACTTATCGACCTGGCTCTTGCCCTTTTGCTTGGCCGGGCTGAAGCGCGCCGAGAACAGTTCTGCCAGCCGATCGGTAATATCGGTGTACTTGATCAGGGTGTCGGCGATGTACTCCTGAGACAGGCCGAACCTGAGCTGCTTCATATAATGCGCATAGGCACGCAACATGGCGACTTCGCGCCAGGTGAGGCTGGCTCGAAGAATCAACTGATTGTAGGTATCGTTTTCCGCCTGACCTTGCCAGATGCTGATAAAGGCTTTGGAGAATTCTTCGCGATACTTGGCCGGATCCAGTTCGGGATCCGGGTCGTACAGCAAGGAAAAGTCGTAAATCCAGGTACAGTCGTCGCCGGTGATGATTTCATAGGGGTACTCGTCGATCACCTTCAGGCCCAGGTTTTCAAGTACCGGAATCAGGTCAGACAGCAGCAGAGATTCCCCGCGGTTGAAAATCTTGAGCTTCAACTCACTGCCCGTTGGCTCCATGGAACGATAGAAGCTTAACGTCAGAGGATCGGCATTGGGTTCGTACAAGGCTTCTATGCGGTGAATGTCCGCCACCGCTACCCGCGCACTGTACTGTTCGCGGTAACTCGCAGGGAACGCTTCCTGATAATGCTTGAAGTAACGGTTACCCTTCTCTTCTCCAAAAGACTCGAGCAAAGTCTGATGCAGTTCGTCCGACCAACGTCGCGCCATGTTGACGATGCGACGCTCCAGCACTTCTGTCGGCGGGTCTTCCTCCATAGGGCGCTTCAGCTTGAAAACAAAACGGGTTCTTGCCAGCACCGATTCGCTAAAGAAGTTGGTAAAGTCAGAGCCCTCCACATCGAATTGCTCCGCCAGCAGATCATGCACCTGTTCGCGCAACTGCGAATTGAATATGTCTCTGGGCAAATAGACGATGGCATTCAGGAATTTGCCGTAAACGTCCTTGCGCAACAACAAGCGAATGCGTTTGCGCTCCTGAATCGCAAGCACATCCAGGGTCATACCCAGCAGAGTATCGACCGAAGCCTGAATCAATTCATCTCGCGGGAACGTCAGCAGGATGGCCGACAGTTCTTTATAGTTGTGGCTGGGGTTGGTAAAGCCACTTTTCTCCAACACCCGTGCAATCTTCTTGCGAACCACCGGAATGTTTTCAGGTGAGCCGTTGTACACACTGGAAGTATATAGTCCCAGATAACGCCGACCGCCAATCACTTCTCCCTTGTCGTTGAAGTTCTTGACCAATACATAATCGGAATAGGCCGGGCGATGCACGGTGGAACGTCGACCAGACTTGGAGAAAATCAACAATTCCGGTTCAAAGACGTGAGACCGGCGCTGCTCGGACATCTCGTCGATGGTTTCTTCACGACGCTTTCTGGATTTTCGGAACAGCCCCAGCGCGCTGCCTTCAACCTGCTTGACGATGCCGTTTTCAACGATGTATTCGTCATAGGCCAGGAAGGTGAAGTTACCACTGGCCATCCACTTCAGAAAGACCCGAGCCTCGTCGAGATCCTCTTTCGCAATTGGATACTTTTTGGCCGCAAGATCAGACAAAGTCTCATCCGTCTTGCTGAGCATGGCATCGAAATCACCCACCACCAGATTGACATCATTGAGGACTGAATTCAGTTCCTGGGCCAGAACGGTCCGTTCTTTCTCGATGGTATTTCGATCAATTTCGACCAGGAGCAACAATTCACGTTGACCTTTTTTACTGAAGCTCTTGAATTGGCCATTTTTTTCACGTTCGACCACCAGGCTGGCGTGGAAGATGCTGTGAATGTTCACGCCCAGTCGATTCAGAGTCAGCCGTATGGAGTCGATTACGAAAGGAACATCTTCATGCAACACCGAGACAATCGTATGAGCAGACTGCCACTCATGCTCTTCCACATTGGGGTTGAAGACATCAACCTCTTGGCTACCTTGCTCATGGTGTTGCAGCGTTCGCCAAATCGAAACAACCAGCCCTGCAAGATCCGTCAGTTCATAGGTATTGAGGTCCTGCATCGAAGCATGCCGAAACAGGCCTTCAATCAGGGTGTGTACATCTGAATGGTGTTTTTTGGGAAAATGCGGGAGAAGGCGTTCATGCAGACTTCCCAGCAACTCATTCCTTTGGTTGGACATCAATTGCGTCATAGTTGGCCTCTATTATTGTGCTATGAGCGAACAGCCAGCAGACTGTTTTTTTGGATATAGGTGGTCAGCTTAGTGTCTATGAAATCATTCTGCCAATGGAGGGCCCGGTTCCAACCTGGTCTTGAGCCAGATCGACCTGAGGCCCTCTTCAGATGTACACTGTTCGCCCTGTCAGACGATCAACGCGGCATTGATGCTATTCTCCTGTATAAAACCGGGGGTTTCATCCCGCAATGCCCAGTTTTGGGGCACTTTGTCGCATTGTCTGACCGCTGGTCGCATTTATGAAATGATGTTGATAATTATTGGTCTGGAAAGGTTAAAGATGTCACAGAAGAAGCCAATCACGGATCTGAAACGCCTGATACTGAGTTTGTTGGCAGGTCTGGTTGGAGTGCAGAGTAACCGTAATCGCGAGGCCGATTTCAGTCAGGGGAACATTTGGGTCTTTATTGTAGGTGGGGTCGCACTGACGGCACTCTTTGTGCTGTTGCTGATACTGCTGGTGCGATTTCTGGCACCCTGAGTGCAGAGGAGTCTGCTTCGTCTGACATAAAAAAGCCGCTGGATGCGGCTTTTTTTTGCATTCCGGGCAATAACTGCCTGTGTCAACCGGCTGTGGCAACCCAGAATACAGCCGCCAGGGCAACGACTACTACGATAACAACCGCAGCAATAGCGTCTGCTTGCGAATCACTCATTCCTGCTTTCCTGGTGCCCATCTCTCTACTCCCCCTTGAGTCCTTAATCGGTCTATTGGTTTAGCGCATGCGACCGGCAAGAATGACGATTTACAAGCATCATCTTTGCCCATCGAACGAAAGTCGATATTGGAGCGACATTTAACCCTCTCGAGCCGCCGGGTTCAAGCGTCTTTATATAACGGTATCGTATTAAATTATGAATATTAAATCATTTATGGAATATAAAGCTTTCGGTATAGTCGAGCCATCCATTCATTGACAGTCAACAGGTTGAATCAAGATGTACCGGTACGATGCTTATGACCAGCGCCTGGTAGATGAGCGCGTGGCTCAGTTTCGTGAACAAACGCAGCGCTTTCTGGACGGCAAGCTTGCTGGTGATGAGTTCCTGCCCCTGCGTTTGCAAAACGGCCTTTATATACAACGTCATGCGCCCATGCTGCGCATCGCCATCCCCTATGGCCTGTTGTCGGCGACCCAACTGCGCAAAATTGCGGACTTGTCGGACCAGTTCGATAAGGGCTATGCCCATTTCACGACCCGGCAAAATGTCCAATTCAACTGGCCAGCACTGGAAGATGTCCCGGAGATCCTGGCCGGCCTGGCCGAAGTGCAGATGCACGCCATTCAAACCTCAGGCAACTGCATTCGCAACACCACCACCGACCAGTTTGCCGGTGTACTGCGGGATGAAATAGCCGACCCCCGGCCCTGGTGCGAATTGATCCGACAGTGGTCTACCTTACACCCAGAGTTTGCCTTCCTGCCACGCAAGTTCAAGATTGCCGTCAATGGCAGCCCGGAAACCGACCGTGCAGCCGTTCGATTCCACGATATCGGCCTGGAAATGGTCAACCAGGATGGCGAAATTGGTTTTCGCGTATTCGTTGGGGGTGGCCTCGGGCGAACTCCTCTCGTGGGTCAGAAAGTGTGTTCCTTTCTGCCGGCGCAGCACCTGTTGACTTACCTGGATGCCATTTTAAGGGTTTATAACCTTAACGGCCGGCGTGACAACAAATACAAGGCCCGCATCAAGATACTGGTCAAAGCTCTGGGGGTGGATGTCTTTCGTGAGCGTGTGGAAGCCGAGTGGGCGCACCTCAAGGACGGCCCCGGAACACTGACAACAGAAGAAATTGAGCGTGTAGCAACGCACTTTGTGGATCCAGACTACGCCGTTCTGGACGACGCCGATGAGTTGTTGGCGACACAACAGAAAGAGTTTCCCGGATTCAAACGCTGGATGGACCGTAATGTCCAGTGGCACAAAAAAGCTGGATATGCTGCAGTGACTCTGTCGCTCAAGAAAGTCGGCTATGCCCCCGGAGATTGTACATCCGCACAAATGCGTGATGCCGCAGCCCTGGCCGAGCAATACTCCTTCAGCGAACTGCGCGTCAGCCATAACCAGAACCTGATTCTGGCCGATGTTCGCCAGGATGCCTTGTTCGAGCTGTGGCAGGCTGCCAAAGCATCCGGTTTTGCGACTCCCAATATTGGCACCTTGAATGATGTCATTTGCTGCCCAGGGGGCGACTATTGCGCCCTGGCGAACGCCAAATCCATTCCCATTGCCGAAGCGATTCAGGCGCAATTTGATGACCTGGACTATGTGCACGACCTGGGCGATCTCGACCTGAATATTTCCGGTTGTATGAATGCCTGTGGTCACCACCATATCGGCAACATTGGCGTGCTGGGTGTCGACAAAAAAGGCGAAGAGTTCTACCAGATTTCGCTGGGCGGCGATTCGGGTCTGAATGCCCGTGTCGGCAAGATACTGGGCCCTTCTTTCAAGGCCATTGAGGTGGTAGAGGTCATCACCCGCATCATTGATGTCTTTGTCGAGCAACGCCATGACAACGAACCCTTTATAGACGCAGTGGAGCGCCTCGGTCTGACGCCTTTCAAGGAGCGTGTATATGCAAGCACTCATTAAAGACGGACAGCGCGTCTTCGACGACCCCTGGTTCATTTCCGGCCTGGAAGACAGAGGAAAGCCCGCGACGCAGCCTCTGGTTCCTATTGCCCAGTTTCTGGATCAACACCAGGAGTGGACAGATTCAGACGCGGTCATTGGCGTCTGGCTCAGTGAGGACGACATGCCGGACGCTCTGGAACCCTATCTCGACCGGCTGGACATCATTGCTTTGCACTTGCCAAAATTTGCCGATGGTCGGGCTTTCTCCAAGGCCAGACTGCTTCGCCAGCGTTTCGGCTTTCAGGGCGAAATACGGCTGACCGGGGATTTTCTGCCTGATCAGGCGGCCTATTATGCTCGCTGTGGCGTCAATGCTTTTGCCTGTCGCACGGAGGAGGAGGCCGATATAGCCGTTGCATTGCTTGCGCCCTTTAGTGTGCATTACCAAAGCGATGCGCATCAGGCTACCTTGTTCGAGCGCCGTCACGAAGCCAGATGAACTGTATTAATTTACAGTATTTTGTTGACTCCTCCGGATTGACTGTATATAAACACACTTACTGTATGTTTAAACAGATCCGGAGGTTGTCATGATGTCATCCAATACCGCCACGTCCCTGCCCCAACCGCAGTATAGAGCACCCGCTCCAGTCTTTACCGATGCCGATCGCGAGCAGCCCCCCTCTCTTGCTCTGGCACAAGGCGTGACCGAAGTGTTCTGCCGAGCCGGCAGTCAACGCCAGTTCCAGTTGTTGTTGCCAAGCCTGGCTCAGCACAGCTACCAGGGCCGCTGGTTAACGCTGGTAGCGCCGCCTGCTGTCATCAATCGTCAGGCACTGGTTCAGGCCAAAGTTAACCTGACTGCCATGCGCGTCATTCACGGCAAAGTGATCAAGGATTACTGGGCAACGGTTGAACAATGCCTCCTGCAAGGAAACAGCAGTGTCGTCATCGCCTGGACGGACCATGGTTTTTGTGACGAACTGCGCAGCACGCTGAAAGAAGCCGCACTGGCTGGTAATTGCACCATCATTGTCATGCGTCAATTAGGTCACATGGCCCAGAACCAGAATCAGAACCAAACGAAGTCAAGAACTGATGCATGTCAATTGTCCCTGGCATTCTGATCAACGCCACTGGCAAGGACAGGCCTGGCTGTTATGCTTAGTAGCGTCTAATTGGCAACCGGTATGCATATCTCATGGAAAATCTCTCACGGAAACTCTGGCACCACTTGGCAGAAGAGGATGTTCTCGCTGCGCTAAAAAGTCATCATCAAGAAGGCCTGGACACCAATGAGGCCGCAGAGAGATTGAGGCTTTTTGGCCCCAATGCCATTAGCAGTCAAGCGACGCAATCTCCCCTTAAGCGTTTTCTGCTGCAGTTTCACAACCCACTGATTTATATCCTTCTTGTCGCAGGCGTGGTGACTTTACTGCTGTCAGAATACATAGACAGCAGCGTGATTTTTGCTGTGGTCTTTATCAATGCCATTGTCGGCTTTATGCAGGAATCCCGTGCGGAATCGGCCATCAACTCCTTGAGAAAAATGCTCTCCTCTCATGCAATGGTCATACGTAATGGCCAGAAAATGCGCATTCCGGCTACCGAGTTGGTGCCCGGCGACTTGATCACCCTGACAACCGGGGATAAGGTGCCGGCCGATGCTCGCTTGATCCAGGTGAGGGACCTCCAGATCGATGAGTCGGCCTTGACCGGAGAGTCTGTTCCCGTTCTTAAAGAGTGTGTTCGCCTAGACCAGGACACCATACTCGCCGATCGAATCAACATGGCTTACGCCAGCACCCTGGTCACCTACGGACAGGCAGAAGCCGTCATCATCGCCACCGGTGATGACACCGAAACCGGCCGAATCGCTTCGATGATTTCCTCTGCGGTAAGCCTGGAGACCCCGCTTACCAAAAAAATCCACAGTTTCAGTCAGTGGCTGTTGTGGATCATTCTGGCTCTGGCCGGCCTGACCTTTATTGCCGGCTTGTTCCACGGTGCTTCCTGGGTCGACAACTTCATGGCAGCCATTGCCTTGGCCGTTGCGGCCATTCCTGAAGGCCTGCCAGCCGTTGTCACCATCACATTGGCCATAGGCGTGCGCAGAATGGCTTCCCGTCACGCCATTATTCGAAAATTGCCTGCGGTCGAAACGCTGGGATCAACGACCATCATTTGCTCGGACAAAACCGGCACCCTGACCGAAAACCAGATGACTGTGCAGCAGCTCTGGACTCAAGGAGCGGTTCACCAATTCACGGGTACTGGCTACGACCCGACCGGCTCGCTATCGACCACTGACGATGATTCCAGCTCCGATCTGCCCGTTTCGACTAGACAATGCCTGCTGGCCGGTGTGCTGTGCAACGATTCACACCTTGTCCAGAAAGACAGTCACTGGCAGGTTGAGGGCGACCCAACAGAGGGTGCCCTGATTACTTCAGCCATCAAGGCAGGCCTGGATCGAGAGCAACTCGTGCGTCAGCATAAGCGGCTGGACGTCATTCCGTTTGAATCCGATCGGCAATACATGGCGACAATGAATGTCTGGACCCCAGACCAACACATTATTCTGTTAAAGGGTTCGCTTGAGCAGATCCTCAAGCGTTGTTGCGACCAATTGAACACTGATGGCCAAAGTGCGCCATTGGCAGAGAAAGAGATCATTGCAGCGGCAGAGCACTTGGCCAGCCAGGGGTTACGTGTGCTCGCTTTGGCTCAATGTCTGGTGCCTTCCGATCAGACGAATCTGGATGCATTCCGTCAACAGGAACAGGCAGCCCAGCTTAGTTTTACGGGCCTTCAAGCCATGATAGACCCACCAAGACAGGAGGCAATCGAGGCCGTCAGACACTGCCAGGCTGCGGGGATACAGGTAAAGATGATTACCGGAGACCACGCGCTGACCGCTCAGGCAATTGCTCGCCAGATCGGCATTCTGCCTCCCTCTGAAGCCGGGTCGTCAGGTGTGCTGACTGGCCAGCAACTGGCCACCCTGAGTGATCATGCACTCCTGAATGAAGCTCAGAGCACCGCCGTATTCGCGCGCGTCGCACCGGAGCAAAAGCTCAAACTGGTCACCGCACTCCAGGCCAGAGAGCAGGTGGTAGCCATGACGGGAGATGGCGTCAATGACGCACCTGCCCTGAAACAGGCTGACATCGGCGTCGCTATGGGCATTACCGGCACAGAAGTCGCCAAGGAAGCCGCTGACATGGTGTTGACTGACGATAATTTCGCCTCCATCGCCGCGGCAGTAGAGGAAGGTCGGAACGTCTTCGACAACCTGGTGAAGTTTATCAGCTGGATTTTACCAACCAACATCGGCCAGGGTCTGGTCATTCTGGTTGCTGTGGTTTTAGGGCTCACTCTCCCTGTACTGCCGGTTCAGGCACTCTGGCTCAACATGACTACCGCAATATTCCTTGGCCTCGCGCTGGCATTCGAGCCAAAAGAAAGCGGATTGATGGATCGTCCGCCACGCCAACCCAACTCCCCCATCCTGTCCACGGAAATGGTCAGCCGGATACTGACCCTGAGCACCCTCTTGCTGGCAGGTGCTTTTGGATTGTTTCAATGGTCGCTAAGTCAGGGCCAGCCCGAGGAAGTTGCGCGGACATTGGCCGTTACACTCTTCGTTGTGGTGCAGTCGGTCTTCCTGTTCAACTGCCGGTCCTTGTCTCGAAGTGTGCTCAAGACACCAGCTTTCTCTAACCCATGGATCTGGGTGGGTATAGCCATCATGAGCCTTGCACAACTGGCGTTTATTTATACACCCTGGATGAACCTGCTGTTCCAAAGCGCCCCCTTGGCCGCCGAGCATTGGCTATTGATGCTCAGCTATGGTTTTTTCGTATTGCTCTTTATCGAGGGAGAAAAAACTATCTGGCGATCACGACACCAGAAAACTGCCATGAGCAATTGATGCAAGGACCGCCGATCAATTAACGCAGGCAACTTGACTGGAGACCCACGCCTTGACTTCGTTTGCATCAATGGGCCTGGCAAAAAGGTAACCCTGATAGGCGTTACAACCGGCCTCTTTCAACCATTGAAATTGCGCCTCTGTTTCTACACCTTCAGCAATAACGTTGAGTTCAAGGCTCTCGCCAAGACCAATAATGGAGCGAGCAATCATGGCAGCCGTGGTGTCCCTTGTGACATCACAGACGAAGGTCTGATCAATCTTCAACTGAGCCAATGGCAAACGTTTCAGGTAAGACAAGGACGAATAACCCGTACCAAAATCATCAAGGGAAATGCTGACTCCCAATTGATTCAAGGCCGTTATTTTCTCCACTGCCCCTTCTATATCATCAAGCAATAGCGTCTCGGTGAGTTCGACTTTCAAGCGATCTGGCAGCACTCCGCAATCGCTGAGCATGGCGGCAAGGTGATCGACAAAATCCGTAGAACGAAACTGCCGGGCGCTGACATTGACAGCGCAGGTCAAGCTGGCGGTATCATTGTCTTTTGACCAGATTGCCAACTGCTTGCATGACTGAGCAATAACCCATCGCCCGAGAGGAATAATCAATCCACTTCGCTCAGCGATGGGAATAAAATCCGCCGGCGACACCACCCCCCGATCGGGGTGTTGCCATCGAATCAGCGCCTCGACGCCGCAAGGCTTACCCTGGACGTCGACTTGCGGCTGATAAACCAGCAGAAACTCGTCTCTCTCGATGGCGCGGCGAAGTTCCGTTTCGAGCTCATAGCGTGCCCGCAACGCCAACTGAAGCGCTGGTGTATAGAGTTGAATAGTGCGCGACTCTGACTGCTTGGCTTGATGCAATGCCAGGTCGGCTTGCTTCATCAGATCACCCAATTTCCCTCCTTGCCCGGGGCTCCAGAGTGCAAGACCTATGGTAACTGAGCAACGGTACCGATCATTCCCTAGGTCGTATTCTTCGTCCAGACTGTCCTTGATCTGATTGCAGAGATCCAAAACGCGATCTATAAAAGGCTTCCCGTTACCACCTCTGCCAACCTCGAACAATAAAACGGCAAACTCGTCACTCGCCAAACGGACGACCAGCTCACCGGCCATCAACTTCAGCAACCTTGACGATACCTGTTTCAGGATGTCATCCCCCTGGTCATGTCCTAGGATGTCGTTAATGTCCTTGAATTCATCCACATCCAGAATCAGCAATGCCACACCCGATTCGAGACGGGTACCTTCCAGAGAAGCCAGACGATCCAGCAAGGCATGTCGGTTGGGTAGGCCAGTCAAGGTATCGGTAAAAGCAAGCGCCTTGATGCGCTCTTCGTTAGCACGTTCTTCGGACACATCATGCAAAGTCACAACATAATGACTGATCTTGTCGGATTCATCGACGACTGCGCTGACCATCATACGCACCGGTAAATCCTTGCCTCTTCGAGTGCGTAACCAAAGATGCCCATGCCAATGACCCAAACGCAAAACAGCATTCCAGATGGCTTGATAAAACGCCTTGTCATGGTGGCGTGATGCCAGACTATCCAGTCGCCGACCCTTGAGTACCTGGGCCGAATAGTCGGCCAACTCACAGAATGCGGCATTAGAATCGAGAATGCAGCGACTCGCATCGGCAATGACCATCGCCTCTTGAGATTGAAAGACCGTCGCCGCCAACCGACTCGATTCTTCTGAACGTTTTCGCTCTGTAATATCGGTTGAAATACCACACAATCCGTAAAGCAAGCCAGTATCGTCATGCAATGGAATTTTAACCGACAGATAGGTTTTGGGCATTTCTCCAGATTGAGCAGGTAAAGTTTCTTCCACAGTGAGCGATCTAGCTTGCTCGAAAACTTTTCGATCGGATTCATACAATAAGGAGGCAGCCTCTGGGCCAAAGACTTCATCATCACGCTTGCCCAGCAATTCGATGCCCATCCTGCTGGTTCGCTCCTTGAAGAGACGATTCACATACTGATAACGAAATGTTTTGTCTTTAATGAAAATGTAGGCACCGACACTGTCAAGAATGGTATTCAACTTCTGTTCGTTGAGTCTTAAAGCTCTCGTTTTACGCTCAACTTCTTTGCGTAACCACAAAGCAGCTGCCACCAGTAGCAACAGCACCAGACCAAGAACGAACAACCCCCACCAGACAAAATCAGGTAACAACACAGGTTGGGTTGGTGGCTGCCAACGGTCAATGACTGTGAAATAGTAGGAACTGGGCGCCTGCATCCAGATGTTCAGTTGCTGATCAATAGCATCCAGTATGTCCGCATGCTGCCCTCGAGTTGAGGCAAAATACAGACTGACCGGCTGGAAGACAATGGGAGTCGATTCCAGTCCATACTCTGCAGCTTTATAAACACCATATTGATAGTTAACAACGGCAACATCCACGCTGCCCTGCTGCAAGAGCTCAAAAGCACGATCGTAGTGGCTGACGCCAATGATAGAGACGCCTATACCAAAGTCATCCATCATCTCCTTGAATTCTGTCTGCTGCACACTTTGCTCAAGAAGAGCGATTCGCTTTCCCTCCAATTGAAACACGGATAAATAATTTTCTCCTGCTTTGCTGTAGAGTTGTGACCAGCTGTGCAATGCGGCCCTACGGTGAAAATCAAATCGTTCCGCTCGATCAGCCGTCCAGGCCAAATCTGGCAGCAAATCAATGCTTCCTGTTTCAAGGTCTGTCAAACACTGTTGCCACTCGCAAAAAACATACTCAAGCGTCCACTGCTGGCTCCGAGCGATGCCATCAATCAAATCAATAAAGAGACCATCGGGACGCCCCTGACTATCAAGAAATATTTTGGGCTCATTATCGTAAACGCCTACTCTTAACACTGTTTCGGCAGAAACCAACTGCGTACAAAACGCCAGTACCAGGATAACAACCCGACCTGTCCAGGATATTCCCATTCGCTGCATTCCCACATGGCAAATTGGAAGAACAATAATACAGGCGGTTTGATACTATGCCTGAAAATTTTTACCCTGTTATATATAGATGTCGTTCGAGCATACGGCAAGCTGACGACAGACATTTTGTCTGGCAACAAAATCAGTACTATTGAAAGCAGGCGCAGGGGTAGAAAGGTTCATGAGAAAGTAAGGAGTGAGGTCAGAGCGGTTCAAACTGTGGCGAGTGGTGCCCGGAGCCGGACTTGAACCGGCACGATCGCAATGATCGAGGGATTTTAAGTCCCTTGTGTCTACCAATTTCACCATCCGGGCGATGGCCGGAAATCCGTCTTGCACGAATCTCGGAGGGGAAATGGAGGCTGGAGTCGGAATCGAACCGGCGTACGCGGAGTTGCAGTCCGCTGCATGACCACTCTGCCATCCAGCCATATCCAAAAGGGACTCGAACACACCCAAATAATGAAGGCTGCTGGAGTTCCTGCGGCTGTCAGAGTGGCACCACCCTCACAACGCCGACGCATTCTAAGCATTCACCCGATGCAGGTCAATGATTTTGCTTTAGAATTTAAGCACTTACATTCATTCCGCAAAAACCGACACCGCCGTCGGGGCACATCAAGCCGCCTTGGACTTCAAGGTTGGCCAGGCAGCGCGCAGGTACACGATCATTGACCAGAGCGTCAATATCGCAGATGCCTGTAGGGCCAACAGGCCGACCATGGACAACCAGGTTTCTTTATCAGGATGCTGGCTGAGCAATATGATGATCGCCACCATTTGCAGAGTTGTCTTGATCTTGCCCAACATATTGACCGCAACGCTGGCTCGCTTGCCGAGTTCAGCCATCCACTCGCGCAAGGCAGAAATGACAATTTCACGACCGATGATCACGATGGCCGGTAAGGTCATCCAGAAACTGGCATGACTCTCGACCAGCGCGACCAGAGCTGCAGCGACAATAAGCTTGTCGGCTACCGGGTCCAGAAACGCACCGAACGGGGTCATCTGGCCGAGTTTCCGCGCCAGATAGCCATCAAACCAGTCCGTTATGGCTGCAGCGGAGAAAATGGCAGCAGCCAGCCAGGGCGCCCACACCTGAGGCAAATAGTACACTCCGACACAGACCGGTATTAAAATGATGCGAAAGAGTGTTAACAGATTCGGTATGTTCATGATTAACCTTAAACTGAACTTGGTGGCAGAGACAGGGTGAAACGTCGGAAGCATTCCAGCTTTGCATCCTGGTGTAAACACTTTGAGCCGATAAACTTTGCCAATTAAGGGTGCCAATCAGCTGTGCAGGAACTCGTAGATCTCTTGTGCCAATGAACGGGATATGCCTTTGACTCGCGCGATTTCCTCCTGGCTGGCGGCCTTGACCCCTTGGGCACTGCCAAAATGGCGAATCAAGGCCTTTCGTCGCGCCGGCCCAATAGCCGGAATGGCATCCAGAATGGAGCCGACCCGCGCCTTGCCTCTGCGTCCCCTGTGACTGGTAATTGCAAAGCGGTGAGCCTCATCCCGAATATGCTGAATCAGGTGCAGAGCCGGGGAGTAATTGGGTAGTTGTATGACGTTGTCGGCCGTTCCGAAAAACAGTGTCTCCATACCTGCTTTGCGGGTTTCACCCTTGGCCACACCCAACAAGGGTATGGAAAGGCCCAGCTCCGCCATGACCTCTCTGGCCATGCTGAGCTGGCCCTTGCCGCCGTCGACGATCAATAAGTCGGGCAGTCGCGCTTCTTCCTTCTGCAGTCGGCTGTATCTCCGGCTGATTGCCTGGCTCATGGCACCATAATCATCGCCAGGGGCCACCCCTTCTATGTTGAACTTTCGATACATCGATTTGTTTGGGCCATTTTGATCAAAGACGACACAGGAAGCGGTAGTGGCTTCGCCTGAACTGTGTGAAATGTCGAAACACTCGATGCGTTCTGGCATGGCATCCAGTTTCAGTGAGTCAGCCAGAGCTTCGAATCGCTCGACTACCTGCTGACGGTGGCTGATGCGCTGTTGCAGCTGTGCCTGAGCATTGGTCTGAGCCAGCTCCAGCCAACGCGCATTCCGCCCCCGAACATTGGCCTGAATGGGAATTTTTCTCTGATAAGCTTCCTGCAAGGCCGCTTCGAGCCATGCCTTGTCTTCTACCGGCACAGTTAGCAATACGCTTTGAGGTGGGTCTTCCATGGTACGGCCAAGATAGTACTGTGCCAAAAATGCCATCATTACCTGAGCGGGCTCATCCTCAATGCCCGGTTTGGGGAAAAAACTTTGGCTGCCAAGCAATCGCCCCTGGCGAATCATCAAGAAGTGTACACAGCAGCCCTTGCCCTGTAACTCAAGCGCGAAGGCGTCTACATCACCGCGCTCACTGGAAACATACTGCTGCTCCTGCACCTTGCGCAGGAACAGGAGCTGATCGCGTGTTTCGGCCGCGGCTTCAAAATTGAGCTGACTGGCATGCTCATCCATTTCAACTTCCAGCCTTGTCAACAACTCCTGGCTGCGCCCTTTCAGAAAAGCCCGCGTTTTATCCAGGTCTGACTGGTATTCCGCTTCGCTGACCAGGTTAACGCAGGGTGCCTTGCAGCGCTTGATTTGATACTGAAGGCAAGGCCGCTGCCGGTTCTGAAATACGCTGTCTTCACACTGACGCAGCTTGAAGACCTTTTGCAGCAAAGCCAGACTCTCACGCACGGCGCTGGCGCTGGGATAGGGTCCAAAGTACTCGGCCTTGTTTGAGCGTGCGCCCCGGTGAACATAGACGCCGGGCCAGGCATCATCGGTGGAAATCTTGATGTAGGGGTAGGACTTGTCGTCCATGAGCAGAATGTTATAGGGCGGACGGTGTTGCTTGATCAGCGTCTGCTCGAGTAGCAAAGCCTCGGTTTCGCTGTGGGTTACGGTGACATCAATGCGATCGATGCGACCAACCAGTGCCACCGTCTTGTTGGTCAGGCCTCGGCTGCGAAAGTAGCTGCCAACGCGGTTTTTCAGGTTTTTTGCTTTGCCAACATAAAGCAGCCCCCCGTCGGCATCGTACATGCGGTAAACGCCGGGTCTTGGGGTCAGGTGCTTCAGGAAGGCGGTGTGATCGAATCGGCTTTGTTCGTCAGGCATGCTGGAATCAGACCATCTCCTGAGGTTCCAGCAGACCATGGCGGATAGCAAGGTGGGTCAGTTCAACATCACTGGATACCGACAGTTTGTCAAAGATTCGGTAGCGGTAAGTATTGACCGTTTTCGGGCTGAGACAGAGCTTGTCGGATATTTCCTGAACCTTCTTGCATGAGCAGATCATCGTGGCGATTTGCATTTCGCGGTCGCTGAGTTCAGAGAAGGGCGAACCGCCCTCGCCTACGCTTTGCAGTGCGAGCTTCTGCGCGACATTGGGGGCAAGGTATTTCTGCCCTGCCGAAACTGTTTTGACCGCCAGCACCATCTCGTCGGTGGAGGCACCTTTGGTCAAATAACCCGACGCACCGGCCTGCAGCAGGCGCGAGGGAAATGGATCATCACCACAGGCGGTGACGGCGATGATACGAATGTCCGGGAAGGAGCGATGAATCTTGCGGGTTGCCTCGATGCCACCGATACCCGGCATGCGCACATCCATCATGATGACATCCGGCTCCAGCTCCTTGGCCAGCTTGATCGCTTCTTCACCACTGCGAGCCTCAGCGATTACCTCAATGCCTGCGACATCGTCCAGTAATCGTACCAGCCCCATACGCACCAGATCATGATCATCAACTACGACTATCTGGATCATGCGGCCACCTCATGCCAACGAAACCCCTCCATGATACGTGCCCAGCCGGGCACTGGAAAGCATAAAGGGGAAAAACTTGCTGCTTTATAGATGCGTCTCCGCATAGGCCGCAAGACGACTACGAGCGACCCCTTGCAGTGTGACGGTACCACCGTGTTCAAAACCCTTGAAACGCTCACTCATATAGGTCAGGCCGGAACTGGTTGGCCCAAGGTAAGGGGTGTCGATCTGCGCCAGGTTGCCCAGACACACCACCTTGGTACCCTGCCCTGCCCGGGTAACAATGGTCTTGATCTGGTGAGGCGTCAGGTTCTGAGCTTCATCGACAATCATGAAACTTTGCTGGAAGCTGCGCCCACGCACAAAGTTCAGGCTCTTGAACTGCAGCGGCACCTTGGCACCGACAAAATGTTCACTGCTGCTTGGGTCGAAATCCTCAGCATGCAGAGCCTCCAGGTTGTCGGTAAAGGCACCCAACCAGGGTTGCATTTTCTCTGCTTCTGTACCTGGCAAGAAGCCGATGTCTTCGTCCAGACCGCGCGTGCTGCGAGTCGCAATGATGCGTTTGTAGGTCTTGGTTTCCAGCGTTTGTTCCAGCGCACAGGCCAATGCCAGTATGGTCTTGCCGCTGCCTGCGGCTCCGTTCAGAGCGACCAGATCGACATCCGGGTGAAACAGAAGGTACATGGCAATCGCCTGAAAGCGATCGCGAGGCGCCAACCCCCAGGCTTTCTGGCGCATCAGAACACCGGTGTTCAACAACTCAATGGTGACCGTATGGCCATCGTCTTCACAGATACGACCGACAAACTCTTTTTCGTCGAAAAAGAACTGATTGACGTAAAAGGCATCCTTGAGGATCTCCTGGAGGTGCGCACGCTCAATGCGATGGTATTGCTCTCCTGTAACCTTCTGCGGTGCGCATTCTTCGAGCTGCTCCCAGAAGCTGCCAGTGATCTGATGGTAGCCCGTGGTCAAGCTGTCAATGTCACTGATCAACTGATCGTTGTGGTAGTCCTCCGACTCCAACCCGCAGCCTCGGGCCTTGAGGCGCATATTGATGTCCTTGGTCACCAGAATGACACGGTAGTCGGGCTCCTTCTGCTGGAGCGTCAGCAGGTCATTGATAATACGATTGTCATTGGAATGGCTGGGCAGACTGACCGAGGTATCTGCCATTGGCATCAGAATACTCAAGGTTCCCAGTTCCTCCCCGGTGAGGATCCGCTTGATGCCAACCCCGGCCATGATTTGAGCCGGGCTGGCTGGGCCCAGGATGGCGTCAATGGTGCGCACGGCCTGACGTGCATCGGCGGCGATGGCAGTCGCACCGATTTTGAGTTTGTCCAGTTCCTCAAGGACGATCATGGGTATCAACACGCGATGTTCTTCAAACTTGTAAAACGCATTAGGATCGTGAATCAGAACGTTGGTGTCCAACACATAGATTTTTCGCTCATCATCTTGCACTTGGCTGTGTTGCATGGTCGCTCCTTACTGTATTGCACTGCCCACTGGCAGCTTAGTCGGCTCGCAGGCGACGCCTGAGCGCCTGAGCCATGTTACCAGCCGTCGCATAGCGATCGGCCGGGTTCTTTTGCATCGCCCGGTTCACAACGCGGACCAGGGCGGGTGTGACATCTGAATTGAATTGGCTCGGGCTTTTGGCCTGTTCATGCAAAATGGCATAGGCCAGGCTTGGCAGTGTATCTCCCTGAAAAGGCAGATGCCCAGCCAGTGCCCGGTACAGGGTGACTCCCAGGCTGTAGATATCGCTTTGGGCGGTAAGCGGCTCACCACGAATCTGTTCTGGTGACATATAGGTTGGGCTGCCCAGAATAATGCCGGTGCCGGTCTGCTCACTCCCGATCATACGAGCCACACCAAAGTCACTGATCTTGAGGTGGCCACTGTGTTCATCCAGCAAGAGGTTGGCAGGCTTGATGTCACGATGGATCACACCATTGGCGTGCGCATAGTCCAATGCATCTGCTGCCTGAGCCAACCACTCGCATACCTCGGCTACCTCCACCTTTTGCGCTTGTGCCAGGCGCTTTTGCAGTGAAATACCGTCGATCAGATCCATGGCAATGTACGCCAGATCCTGTTCTTCGCCAACATCAAACACTGTTACAATATTGGGATGATTCAGGCGACCTGCTGCCTTCGCTTCGCGGTAGAAACGCTGTTTGACGTCCTCCAGTGCATCAGTCGATAAGGCATCCAGATTAACGACCTTCAAAGCGATGGTTCGTTCAATTCTGGGATCAATCGCCTTGTAAACGGTACCCATGGCGCCGCGTCCCAGCTCCCCCAATATTCGGTAACGGCCTATTTCCGGTTGCTCCAGCCCGGCGGGTGCCAATACTGTTCGCTGCGTTGCGTCGGCTTTGAAAGTTGTTTTAGGGTCGGCCAGGTCTATCAGGGCCTGTTGACGCTCGCTGACATCCTCAAAGCCGGGATCCTTTTGCATGATCCACTGGTAACAATCCAGCGCTGCCTGATATTGACGCTTGCGCTCGAAGGCTTGAGCAACCTTGTAAAGACCCGCAACATCACCGGATAGCCAGGGTTTCGTCATCAGCAGCTTTTGCGCCTCTTCAAGTTGACCTTGCAACAACAGTTGGTTCAATCGATCACTCGCCAGTGCTCGATAATCCCCTATCAACTCACTCCAGAGTGTTGATGATCGCCGACTCTTCAGCGACACCCAAACTACTGCCGCCATGGATACCAATACAGGCCAAAGTGGCAGCCACCATTGATACAGAAGCATCAACAAGAGATTGGCAGCGAGCCAAGACACCAACAGCACCCAGACCAGGCCGGGGTTGCGCTTTATCCAGGCCATCATCCACCAGGGGACCAATACCGCCACGACAGCAAGCAGCGACAACCAGATTGGCGTAACCAGAAGGAGATCGCTTTTCAGGGCCTGGTACTCTGCCAACCATTGCAAGGCCACAGGGTGGTCGGTTGCCAGTCCGGGCAGATCATCCTGGCCATCAGCAATGGCATGTCTTTGTGGCTCGGGCACCATAAAATCCAGTACCAGGACCCCGGCTCGCCAGTCCGACGGCCACCGGGCGTCTTCCTGTTGAAAGCCCAACCAGGGGCGGACCCGCCATGGTGTTGCCTCAGTGGCTGCCTGAAAGGCACCGTCCAGCATCAAGCTTTGCCGACTCAGGTAGACAAGTTGTTTGTAGCCATGATGGGCTGGCTGCCAATAGGTCGTGTACGGGTTGGAGGCCGGCAAAACGGCCGCTTCAGTTTGCAACCAGGCCCAACTTTTCGCCAATCGATCGTTCACCGGCGAGGCGAAGCCAGTCATACCGTATCGACCTGCACCCTGCACCCTGCTGATATCCAGGAATGCGCCATCGGCCAGAGGGACTCGTGCAAGTATGGTATCAGGGAGCGCCGGATCAAGCTGATACGCCGGGGTGACGGCCTGGACGGACCAGTGCCAATGGGTGGTCACGGATATCCAGAGTTGGTTCAAACGATGTTCCCAGCTGGTTGGGTGTAAAACCCAAATCAAAGCCAACAAAACCAGACCAAAATGGATCAAGCCACGGTTCAGGGCAGGCCGGCGTGGGGGTGAACCTTGCGGCAAGGGCGTAGGTCTCATTTCGTAGACGGGGTACCGTTTTTTGGCTGCTGCTTCTGGTAACCTATAACTGATATAGACGCTTTGAACAAGCCTAAAAGGAAACACTGATGCCCATTTTGCTGCAACTGCATAAAGGCAAGGTCCTGCATAAATGCTCCTTTGATCGATTCGTCACCCTGGGTCGATCGGCCGAAAACGACCTGCCACTGGAAGACAAGACCGTCTCGGCACTGCATGCTCACATTACCGCCGTCGACCCGGAAAACCCGGCGTTGGGCTTTAAACTGGTGGATCTAAGCAGCACCAATGGCAGTTTTGTTAACGAGGAACGAATTATGCGTAAAGCTCTGCAGGAGGGCGACCTGATCCGACTGGGTCTGGTATCCCTCAGTTTCCACCTCACCGATTCAGCTGCCCTTGAACAAACGGCCCAGTTACACAAGAGCTGGTTACCCGGCGTCTTCTTTACCCGAGACTGATTCCTTCGGGTTGGCCGTGATTCACTTTTGAGGCGCGAACTCATGATCTTCACTGGCCAGTCCCAGGCCGACGCTGCCCGGCCCGACATTCAAACCGCCGGTCAACCCCATGACACAACTCAGCACCCTGACCTGATGCTTCCTTGCGACTTCTTCCAGCGCCTGGAAGCGATCAAAGGCCAACAAATCACCAACTTCTCCGGCAATGGACACCACAACATAAGGGGTCAAGAGACCGGCTTCGATTCGCTCAATGGCATAGTCGAACAACCGATTGACGGAGGCATCAAAGCCTCTCGTTTTGGCGATCGGGTAAGTCTCATCCATCCGACCACACAGAATGGGAACGATATCGAGTGATTTTGCAACCAGAGCAGTGAGCAACCCAACGCTTTCTTCACCTTTTTTGCGGGCACGCTCGCGTATGTAGTAAACATCCGGGGGAACGATGTAGGAATAGATGCGTTGGCGCATGGTATCGCACAATTTGAGTATCTCGTTCTTTGCCTTGCCTCGCTCAATCATGTCACTGGCAAAAGCCGCCAGCACGCCTTGCCCACAGAACAGAGTGCCGGTGTTCATGACGCGCATGGCAAAGGCACCTTCGCGACCGGCCGACTTGCGCAAATCCTTGTAACTGCGAAGAATCGAAAGAGAGGCTTTGGTCGCGTTGTCATAGATCAGGCTGCGTTTGCGACTGACGGTCTGCACCAAAGCAAAGTCGTACTGAGTAACGATCTCCTCGTTAAATAATGCTTCAATCTGTTCAACGCTGAAAGGAATGGACTCAGCGTCATGGTCCTTGTTCAACTGCCCTCTGCGATAGAAGTCGGTCAGTTTTTGAGCATCCTTGTCGTCTGTGATGATCTGATCATCAATGCGGATATCCACTGGCAACAGCTTGATGTTGCGCTCTTCCAGAAAAGGGCGCGGCAAGTCACATGCAGCATCTACAACCAATACGGTGCTCATTCAGTCTCCTGCTATTTTTGTTGTGTTACAGGTCAAACCTGAACATCAGTCTCCAGTGTTCGTCTGACCACAATCAATAGTCTAGTTGGCATTACAGAAGAAATGGCAACAAATTCTTCTCAAGGCACGATTTCCCGTTCAAAGCGTATAGAATACTGGCCGCCTAAAACCTGAGGAGTTGACCAATTTTGCAGTGCATAGAACTTCCCTATCAGGACTCTGCCTTGCCTTACTTTCAACATCTGGCAGGTGAAGCGGGTGCCATCTGGTTTCATGGCGGTCAACCTCGTCGGGAGGGACATCATTGGGAGTGGTGTGCGGCCTGGCCCAGTGAGCGTTTCGAGTACCTTGGCAACAACCAGGTCAAGCTACATGCTCGTGGCGAGACGCTCGCTCTTTCTCAGGGCTTCTTTCGCTTTCTCAAGGACTATCTTCAGACAAAGGCGGACACTGGGCTGCCCTTCAGTACCGGCCTTGCTGGTCATATCAATTATGAAATGGGCTTTGAGCTGGAGGGTATCCGTAGCCGCCACCGGCCACGCAGTGCGCTGGCCTGTGTCGACCGATACGACTGGAGCCTCAGTATTGACCACCAACAGCAACGTTGCCGAATACTGATCGACCCGAATTGCGCAGACACCATTAGAACAAGGGTCATGACGCTGCTTGAAACCTGGCGCCAAGCGTCAGAGATTCCGTCTTTACCGTTGCTGCAGTGGCAGTCCGTGATGACACCCGACGACTATCGTCAGCGCTTTGAACGGCTGCAAGCTTACATTCACGCCGGTGACATTTACCAGGCCAACCTGACCCGCCAGTGGATCGCTGATCTGCCCGCTGCCACCAGCAGTCTGGCGATTTACCAGGCACTACTGAATGCTGTTCCAGCACCCTACTCAGTCTTCCACCAGGCACCGGGCCATACGCTGTTGAGCGTCTCTCCCGAACGCTTTATCAGTATCAACGGCAAACAAATCATCACCCAACCGATAAAGGGCACGCGAGCGCGTGGTGCCAATGAAGCAGAAGACCAGGCGCTGGCACAAGCGCTGCGCCATAGCGAGAAAGACAGAGCTGAAAACCTGATGATCGTTGACCTACTGCGCAACGACCTGTCACGAAATGCCAGCATCGGCAGCGTCAAGGTTCCGGGGCTGTTTGAACTGGAGTCCTACAGCAACGTCCATCATCTGGTCAGCACCATTACCGCAGAGCTGGCAGACAGGTCGACACCTCTGGACGTGCTCGCCGACGCTTTTCCTGGTGGTTCAATAACCGGCGCGCCCAAGCGACGCGCAATGGAAGTCATCGATGAACTGGAAATGGCCGCACGCGGCCCTTATTGCGGAACCGCTTTCTGGTTAAGCGACGATGGCCGTTTTGACAGTAATATCCTGATACGGTCGGTGACGCACTATCCGGATCGGCTGGTATGCGCTGGTGGCGGTGGCATTGTTGCCGACAGCGAATGGCAGTCTGAATACGAAGAGAGCGCCACCAAGGTCAAACAATTGATGGCTGCTCTGGGTACAGTGAGAAGCGACCCTTAAGCCAAATGGCGATGGCTGGCTTTCAGGAACTCTTCTCGCAGTTTGTCGTAACCTCGGACGGCTGGAAATTGAGGAAACTCGGTAATCACATTGTCCGGAGCATTGAAAAGGATACCCGCATCGGCCTCACTCAACATGGTGGTGTCATTGTAGGAATCCCCGGCGGCTATACAACGATAATTCAGGGAATGAAACGCCTTGATGGATGCGCGCTTTGGATCCTGCTGACGCAAGCGATAGTTCACCACTCGTCCATTCTCGGCGACTTCGAGTCGGTGGCAAAACAGCGTCGGGAAACCCAACTGACGCATCAAGGGTTGCGCAAACTCGTAAAAAGTGTCCGACAGAATCACCACCTGAAAACGCTCACGCAACCAATCGACAAACTCAGCCGCACCATCGAGTGGTGAGAGCTCGGCGATCACCGCCTGAATTTCCGGCAAGCCGAGGCCATGCTCATCAAGAATACTCAGACGCTGCTTCATCAGCACATCGTAATCGGGAATGTCGCGCGTGGTGGCTTTTAACGACTCGATCCCCGTTTTTTCAGCAAAAGCGATCCAGATTTCCGGAATCAGAACCCCTTCCAGGTCCAGGCAAGCAATTTCCACAGAGTTGTCCTGTAATAGTCAGTGTAGGGAGGGCTATACAGTAGTGATCAGCAATGAGAATGACAACTGCGAAATATGAATGGCATTATTGCAAGCGCAGCCTTGCGCTTCACCTGCCAATATCTGGCTGTTTTTTGAACGTTTCCACGTGGAACCAGGGCAGCGAGTGGACCCTTTTGATCCGACTTAGCGTATATAGTTATGAAAGCTTGTTATTTTAATAACCAGGATGACACTGATAGCATAGGCCTTCAATCGTCCTTTATAGATCAATAATCATGCATCTGACAGAACTCAATCTCGCACTGTCGGCCGAATCGCCACGCAGCATTCTGAAACAGGCTCTGCAACAGCACGATCGCATCGCCCTCTCCTTCAGTGGCGCAGAGGACGTAGTCCTTGTCGATATGCTCAGTAAATTGACCGACCAGCCCAACATTTTCACCCTGGACACTGGCCGCCTGCACCCGGAAACCTATGCCTTTATAGAACGTGCACGCGATCACTACCAGACAAGCATTCAGGTGTTCACACCGCAATCAGCCCCACTTCAAAAGCTGGTCAACGAAAAAGGCCTGTTCAGTTTCTACAAAGACGGCCACCAGGAATGCTGCGGAATTCGCAAGATAGAGCCACTCGAACGCGCTCTGGCACCCCTGGATGCCTGGATAACCGGTCAACGCCGCGACCAGAGCCCGGGCACCCGCTCAGAAGTACCGGTCGTTCAAGCCGACACACGCTTCAGTGGCCGAGGCGATCATTTGATCAAGTACAACCCTCTCGCCAACTGGACATCACAGCAGGTCTGGGACTACATCCGAATGATGGAGATTCCCTACAACCCCCTGCACGAACGTGGCTTTATCAGCATCGGCTGCGAACCCTGCACCAGACCCACCCTGCCCGGCCAACATGAACGTGAAGGACGCTGGTGGTGGGAAGAAGCCACACATAAAGAATGTGGCCTGCATGCCGGCAACTTGAGTGAAGCAGCGACTGAAACCTGATCTGATAAAGTCAGCCTAGTAAGTAGGCAACGGGATCGACTGGAACAGTTCTTCCACATCATGACGATTGGTCGCGGTCATGGCCTGCTCCACCAGCGCCTTGGTCAGATGCGGTGCAAACCGCTCAATAAACTGATAGGTGAAACCACGAATAAAGGTGCCCTTGCGTATGCCAATTCTGGTAACGCTGGCCTCAAACAGATGGCTGGCATCCAGACTGACCAGATCTCGATCCAGCTCTGGATCTATCGCCATATGCGCCAGAATACCCACCCCCAGGCCCAAACGAACATAAGTCTTGATCACATCCGCATCCGCAGCGGTGAACACCACCTTGGGTGCCAACCCCTTGTTAACGAAGGCCTCATCCAGCTTGGAACGACCAGTGAAACCGAAGACATAGGTCACAATCGGGAACGCCGCGACATCTTCCAGGGTCAGGGTGCCCTTGCGCGTTAGCGGATGATCCTTGGGTACAACAATCGACCGATTCCAGCGATAACAGGGCATCATCACCAGATCCGAGAAATGCTCCATGCCTTCGGTGGCAATGGCCAGATCCACTGTTCCGTCCGCTGCCAGCTCGGCAATTTGTACCGGCGTACCCTGATGCATATGCAGAGCGACATCCGGATACTCGTGTATAAAACCATCAATGACATGAGGCAAGGCATATCTGGCCTGAGTATGGGTGGTGGCGATACTGAGGCTGCCTTGACGATCGTTACTGAACTCTTGCGCAATTTGCTTGATGGCATCGACCTTGCGAAGAATCTCCCCGGCCACCTTCAAAACCGACTCACCGGCAGGAGTCACGCGTGTCAGGTGTTTGCCAGAGCGGGCAAATATCTCTATGCCCAGTTCGTCTTCCAGCAGTCGAATCTGCTTGCTGATGCCAGGCTGCGAGGTATACAGCACCTGGGCCGTTGCAGAAACATTCAAGTCGTGATGGGCGACTTCCCAGATATACTTGAGTTGCTGTAGTTTCATTCTGTCTCCATGCAAGCGGCGCTTCGGCTTGTCAGCCTTGTTGTTATGGTGTTTGCACTGGCAGTCTCTGTCTGGACATCCGAGCCCCAGAGCCAATGAACAACCTTGGCTATATCAAAACATATTATTATTCTATTTTGAGATATTCAATAACCAATGGTAGCAGCAATGCCATTACTCTATGCCGTTTTTGCATCGCTGAAAATCCCGAATCAACCAAAATCGGGAAAAAGCTCACAACCTCGTGTGAAAACAGGTCGCGCAGACGGCGCCTGGCACCTGCCAACGCCGATCAACCCCATAGGAAGCCACCCGAGTAACCGTGTATGCGGAATTCGAGAATCTGCCGCTGCACTGCAGAGATGTCACAACGAGCGTATATGTCATCCCTTTCTCGACCACTTATTTCCAGGTTCAGGAACACCGTGTGCACCTGATAGCCCTGGTTATAGCGTGAGGATCGACTGTCGAAGTTGGCACGTATCAGTTCACTGCCCAGTCGCCTGGCAACTTCCTGTCGGCATATTTCCTGGGCAACCTGCAAACTGACTTCAGCTCGCCCCTGGGGAGGCGCTGGAGCACCACTGACTCGATCCCAAAGCGTTCTGCGGTAGTCACCTTGCGCGCGAGACAGCTCCTCCAGCAACATGATCATGGTTATTACCAGCACGGGAATGAGCACGAAGCCGATCAGGACCCCTTTCAAGCTGTTCTTTTTTTGTCTTTGAGATGCCTTGCGATTGGCCATACGTAACCTTTTCTTTACGCCTTGTATTTTATTCTTTACTCCCTTACCATCCTCGCCATGTAAAGACGACTTCATAAAAGAGTTTTAGAAACCATGCAACAACTTAACAACATTAATGTAGAAAGTCAGGAAGTACTGATCACGCCAGAACTGCTGAAGTCAGACATTCCTGTGACCGAAACGGCAGCAGCCATCATTGCCAAAGGCCGCGAAGATGTGCGCAACATTCTTGATCGCAAGGATCCGCGGCTGATCGTTGTTATCGGCCCTTGTTCCATACACGACCCCGCTCAGGCCATTGAATATGCCAAGCGATTGAAAAGGTTAAACGAAGCCGTCAAGGATTCCCTGCTATTGATCATGCGAGTCTACTTCGAAAAACCTCGCACAACTACAGGTTGGAAAGGCCTGATCAACGACCCCCACCTGAACGACTCGTTCAAGATCGAAGAAGGCCTGCACATTGGCCGCCAATTGCTGCTTGATATTACCGAACTCGGCCTGCCCACAGCCACCGAAGCTCTGGATCCGATTTCGCCACAGTATCTTCAAGACCTGATCAGCTGGTCGGCCATTGGCGCACGCACTACAGAAAGCCAGACACACCGGGAAATGGCCAGTGGCCTGTCATCGGCGGTCGGTTTCAAGAATGGAACCGATGGTAGCCTCGACGTCGCCATTAATGCCTTGAAGTCAGTCTCTTCTCCACATCGTTTCCTCGGTATCAACCAGGAGGGTCAGGTAGCCATTATTCACACCCGTGGTAACGCTTACGGCCATGTCGTTCTGCGGGGCGGCAATGGCAAGCCCAACTACGATTCGGTCAGTGTTGCCATGTGTGAAGAAGCACTCAATAAGGCGAAAGTACCCTGCAACATCATGATTGACTGCTCACACGCCAACTCCAACAAGGACCACCGATTGCAGACTCTGGTAGCCGACAACGTGACCAACCAGGTGCTGGAAGGCAACCGCTCCATTATAGGCTTGATGATCGAAAGCAACCTGGAGGAAGGTAACCAGTCGATACCGGACAATCTGGCCGACCTGAAACCTGGCGTCTCCGTCACTGATGCCTGCATCGGCTGGGATTCTACAGAGAAACTGTTGCTGTCGATGCACCACCGCCTCAAGGACTCACTCGCCAAGCGTTGCGAATAAGACGTCGCTCCACAGCAACAGGGCCCGGAGGTCTCCGGGCTTTACCCTCACGGCTCGGGTAGCAAGAGCGACCAGTCCTGCTGAGACACTGGCCCAGAGAAAATCTGGTCCCGAGGCACACCGAGCCGATGCATCCATATGGGCGCACTGCCATATTCCAACACCCAGGTGATGCGCTCGCCTTGATGCTGTAACGCCGGCTTGACCGCAGCTCCCGATTCTGTGCGCCAGCGACCAAACCAGCCCTCCTTGGCGAGCAAATCGACCAACAAGGTTCGATGTTCCATTTCCTCGCCTGAGCCTTTGCGCCAGGCTCTGCGCCCGAGACTCAATCGCTTGATCGTTTTTGCCAAGGGTAGATAGTAACGCCATGCAGGTGCCAACCGTTGTGGGTTAATAAACAGCATGCGCGGAACAGAAATTTTTTCGGCCAATGCTAATGCAATCAATTCACAGCCATAGCCATAGCCGATCAAAGCTGGGTACTGGCCGGTCTGTTCATGAATGAAGGCGATGAGCGCCGGCAAATCGTAATGCGCCATCGTCCTCAGGGAGTTCAGGTGGTAACGCTCATTCCGAGCAGACAGGCCATGGTAACGCCAATCCATCAACCAGACGTCGTTGCCTGCCTTGGCGCGCTCACCAGCAATCCCCTGGCAGTGATAGTCGAGCCATTGCCAATGATTGTGGTAGGCATCGTGGACAAACAACAAAGGCCGGCCCTTGGCTACTCGCTCGGAATGCAACCGCACCAACGCCAACTCAACGGTCTTGTCCTGACTGTTGTTGGGCTTGATGGAATAGATGTCTTCGTATATCCCTGATTTGTACTCGGCACTGACCAGAGCAACAGGAAAGAGTTGGCTGCTACTTTTCAAACCGCCACACCTTTTGTTAACGCCACTTAAAATCACCTGGAAACCACTTGTATGGCAACCCGGCACTGTATATAATCCCACTAACTGTACATAAAAACAGGCCAATACTATGCATAAACTGACAACACGCCAACAACAGGTGCTGGAATTGATCAAGGATCACATGCAGGCAACAGGCTACCCGCCGACCCGAGCCGAAATCGCCAAGGAACTTGGCTTTCGCTCACCAAACGCAGCCGAAGAGCATTTGAAAGCACTGGCACGCAAGGGTGCCATCGAAATGGTTCCTGGAGCCTCTCGTGGCATTCGTTTGCCAGAGTCCAATGAACCTCAGGGCATACCCGTTGTCGGTAAAGTAGCGGCAGGCTCCCCCATCCTGGCCACCGAGCAGATAGACACCTATATCGAACTGCCCAATGGCCTGTTCTCACCGGAAGCCGACTTCCTGTTGCAGGTCCAGGGGCTGAGCATGAAGGACATCGGCATACTGGAAGACGACCTGATCGCCGTCCACAAGACCGATCAAGTGCGCAACGGTGACATCGTCGTCGCTCGTGTCGGGGATGATGTTACCGTAAAACGATACGAACGAAGCGGCAAATCAGTCACACTCTACCCGGAAAACCAGGACTTCGAACCCATCCATGTAAAACTGGATGAAGAAGAGTTTTCCATAGAGGGCCTCTATGTTGGCGTCATTCGCCGCTCACTTCACTGATTTTCCAGGCCCGGCAAAGTACCCCAAGAAAAGCCGGGCCTGACATCACCGCTGGTGCACTATCCTGAGCGCAATATGGCGCTACCTTGTCAATGCCCCTGGCATTCCACACCTCGGAAACTCTGCGCTTACGGCCCGGTCAATGCTCGCCCTGGCTGTGCCACAGTGCTGCTGCACCGCTTTTCTTTTCGATCAATTCCAGCATGGCATTATGAGCGGCCATCTCACTCTCCGTCGGTTGCACTTTCCTGAGAGGCTCATTGGAAGCGACGACCTGAGAAGCGTCAAAGGTGACCTCCGGTTCATCGTCATCAGTCTGAGCGTCCAACAGGAGTGCGGTTTGCCCACCGGTGAGCATCAGGTAAACGTCTGCCAGTATTTCCGAGTCCAGCAAGGCGCCGTGAAGGGTTCGGTGCGAGTTGTCTATGCCATAGCGCTTGCATAAAGCATCCAGAGACGCCTTGGCACCCGGGTGTTTCTCGCGAGCCAGCTTGAGGGTATCCAGAACCGAGCAAATGTTCGTCAGAGATCCAAAGCGTTGATCACCTTTTTTGGCAAGTAGCTGGTATTCCATTTCAAGGAAGCCCATGTCGAAGGCTGCGTTGTGTATAACCAGCTCGGCGCCCTTGACGAAATTCCAGAATTCTTCGGCGATTTCATGAAATTTTGGTGCGTCCTTGACCTTGTCGTTATCAATGCCGTGCACCGCTACTACTTCCTGAGGGATGTCTCGCTCGGGATTGATGTAGTAATGAAAATGGCGGCCTGTTGTTTTTCTGTTGAGCAGTTCAACACAACCAACTTCGACAATACGGTCGCCCTTGTTCGGACTCAAACCTGTCGTTTCTGTATCCAGTACAATTTGTCTCACGCAGAGCTCACCTTTGTTTGAGGTTTAAAACGTCATCCGTTCCCTTGTTTGCCAGGGCATCAGCTCGTTCATTCCCAGGGTCACCCGAGTGCCCTTTTACCCAGTGCCACTCGATAGTGTGACGTTCGAGCTGCTGATCCAGACTCTGCCACAGATCCTGATTTTTCACCGGCTTGCGTGCTGATGTCTTCCAACCATTGCGTTTCCAGCCGTCCATCCACTCCAGCACCCCTTTGCGAAGGTATTGAGAGTCCGTATAGATAGCGACCGTGCACGCTCTGTTCAGAGCCTTTAAGCCTTCAATGGCAGCGGTCATTTCCATCCGATTGTTGGTCGTCTCGGCTTCACCGCCATAAAGCTCCTTGACGTGCCGACCAGATTTCATCACAACGCCCCAACCACCTGGCCCCGGATTGCCGCGACAGGCACCATCCGTATAAAGGGTAACCTCACTCGCCATTGTAGCGGCTCCGAACAATACGATTGGCCAGGCGGGAGTCGAGCACGCCTGGCGCCCTGAAGCGCGCCCTGCTGTTGATTCGACCCGCCACCTGCTTACAGCCCACCAACAAATAGACAGCCCCGGTTGCTGGCATCATGAAGCGCTGAATGCGCCCCAGAAACCCAAGATGACGGGTCCATTCGGGCTGTTTATAGGGAAGAGAAAAGTAGTGTTTTTCATGTCGCTCCAATTCAAAGTTCAATAGCTGCATCCAGTCGGCAACTCGGCCACTGCGAATAAAACGGGATCGCCAGACCCCCTGAGTCGGTTTTGATAAGGCCGCGCGCGCACCCCACAGACTGAAAGGGTTAAAGCCGATGATCACCAGAAGGCCACCCGGCTTGAGTACCATGGCGGCTTCTCGCACGGCCTGGTAGGGGTTGTCGCATTGATCGAGCGTATGGTGCATGAGCACCGCATCAATGCTTTCTGGTTCGAATGGCAAGGCTTCCGGGTCCGAGCGCACAACAGGGCAAGCCGCCGTATTATCCAATTGTGTCACCAGGGCGCCACAACCATACAAACGACGTTCAAAGAGGGGGTCATAAAGGCCGGTATCGAGCTGAACCATGTGGGCACCGAACCGACCGGACAAAGCTTTGGCGACGAGGGCTCGCTCAGTTTCGACCAACGCCTGACCAACCACGCTTTGGTACCAGTCATGCATGGCGCGCTCCTGCACCCTGGCATCGGGCAGTTCATGTCGAAACCAGCGATTGAGTCTGTGTTGCAGTCGTTTCGCCAAAGCCACCCCTGATGGTATGAGCATTCACTCTAACCGCTCATTCTATCAGGTTATTCAGGTATCGATGAAGGCAGAGTTGTGATTGTAAGCCCATTTTCTGCATTCATTCTGCGCTCAAACCGCAACCCGGGTTGCGACAAAGCAGCAGCCAACATAGAATCGACGGCTAACTTTTAATCCGCTCCCATACTGAACCTACCTATATGACATCGACGCGACCGATTTTCACGCTCCTTTGTGCAGGCCTCCTGATGAGTGGCTGCAGTATTCTTAACTCGACCGAGACCGAAAAAGCAGCAGAAAGCGATGCCGAATTGCTCGAAGAGGTGATCACCACCTCCGATGATCCCGAAGCCCAGGCCGAACAGGTTGCCTTGTCAGACGAATGGCTCACGCAAGAAGGCCAACCAGAGTTGGCCGTCGAACCAGAACCATTCGACCCTTATGGACACTATGAAGACGACCTCTACCAGGTGATGCGCAAGAGCTTTCGCTTTGATCTGGATCGGGACAATAGCCGGATTGATGCTCAAATAAACTGGTATTCACGCCATCAGAGCTACTTTGACCGTGTCAGTGAACGCGCTAGTCGCTACATGTTTCACATCGTCGGTGAGCTTGAAGCAAGAGACATGCCGCTTGATCTGGCCATGTTGCCTGTCGTGGAAAGCGCTTTTGACCCTTTCGCCTATTCTCACGGCAGTGCAGCGGGGATGTGGCAATTCATACCTTCAACCGGACGCATGTTCGACCTCAAGCAGGATTGGTGGTACGACGGCCGGCGAGACGTCATCGAGTCGACGCGTGCAGCGCTGGATTATCTACAAAGCCTCAATCGAATGTTTGACGGTGACTGGGAATTGGCTCTGGCAGCCTACAACTCAGGGCCAGGCACGGTTCTCAGGGCCATTCGTAGAAATGAAGCCGACGGGTTGCCGACAGATTACTGGAACCTGCGGCTGCCGCGCGAAACCATGAATTATGTACCGAAGATGTATGCCCTGGCGAAAATCATTCACAGCCCCGAAGACTACGGTATCAACCTGCCCTACCTGTCGACCGAGCCCTTCTTTGAAGTGGTCGATGTTGGCGGTCAAATTGATCTGGCACAGGCTGCAGAATTGGCCGATATGAACCTCAGTGACCTCTATTTGCTGAACCCGGGCTTTAATCAATGGGCGACAGATCCGGATGGCCCCCATCGCCTGCTGGTCTATACAGACAAGGCAGAGGGATTTCGCGAACAGCTGGCCGACCTGCCACCCCAGGCCCGAATGACCTGGCAGCGGTACACCATTGCTTCCGGTGATTCCTTGAGCACCATTGCCCAGCGTTTCAATGTCACCATTGACATGATTCGCCGCGCCAACGACTTGAACGGCAGCATCATCCGGGCGGGAGATGCCCTGATGATTCCAACCGCCAGTGCCGACCAGAGCGACTATTCTTTGAGCGCCAGTCAGCGCCTGGAGCGCAGGCAGAGCAATGCCGGCAGCAACAATCAGCATCGGGTCAACTATCAGGTGAAATCAGGTGATACCTTCTGGGATATTTCCAGGGCTCACGGAGTCAGCGTGCAGAACCTGGCACGATGGAACAATATGGCTCCAGGGGATGTGCTCAGACCAGGCCAGACTCTCGCCATCTGGGTCGAGCAGGCCAACAGCCATGCTGTCGTCAATGATCGAGAAGTCGTCCGCCGGGTTGGTTATACCGTCCGTCAGGGTGATTCGCTGTACCGGATTGCGAATCGATTCAACGTTCGTATTGCTGACATTGAGCGCTGGAACAGCATCGATCAGAAGTATCTACAACCGGGTCAGACACTGACACTCTATGTGGATGTGACCCGGGTTCAGTAACCCGGGTGGCCGTCGGTAAGGCATCCAGTCGTGGCTGCCTTACCGATAATCAGGGAAGCCAGCGCTGGAACAGGCGATTGAGTACGTCGTCTTGCATGGAGCCAAAGATCTTCTTCAGACGCCCTTCCAGCTTCTGTTTCGGTTGCCATTTGACACTGATGACGTCTCTCGTCTTGCACTGCGGTATCAGGTAGGCATCGCTGGTCTGAATATCATCAACCAGACCCAACTCCAGTGCATCCTCAGCCAGCCAGAAATCCCCTTCTGTTACTCGATCCAGATCCAGCTGTGGCCGGTAGCGCCCAACCAACTGCTTGAAGCGCAAATGAATCGCCTTCAGGTCGCCCAGGAATTTTTCCCGTCCTTCCTCGGTCTTTTCACCCATAAGGGTCAAAGGTGCCTTATGCTTGCCGGCGGTCAGCACCTCAACATCGACATCGTGTCGCTTCAGGAAGTTGTGGATATTGGGAACCTGAGCAAGAACACCTATAGAGCCGACCATGGCAAAGGGGGCTGCTATGATGCGATCTGCAACACAGGCCATCATATAACCTCCACTGGCCGCCACCTTGTCGACGCAAACGGTCAGCTTCAAACCCGCATCGCGTATGCGCGCTAACTGAGAAGCCGCAAGGCCATAGCCAGACACGGCTCCGCCTGGACTTTCCACCAGCACAACCACCTCATCCGTGCGCTCCGCTACTTGCAACAACGCATTGATTTCGCGCCTCAGGTTATCCACCTGACTGGCCTGGATGTCACCCTTGAACTGCAACACCCAAAGTCGAGCCTTGAGTTGCCCTGCTTCTGCTTTAGCACGTTCTTTATCTTTTTTGTGCTGTGCCTTGAGCGCCTTTTTTTCCAGCACCTCTTCACGAATCCCATCAGCCAGCTTGCCGAGATCATCATTCAGGTTTTTGACCAGAAGCCTCCCCTGATTTGAAGCCGCACCAGCGCCGCCTCGACTGATTCGGGCAATAGTGGTCACCAAAATGATCAGCACAACAAGCACAGTGACTGCCTTTAACAAGAACAACAGATATTCCGACCACACGGCCCTTACCTCCTATTTAAACTGATGTTTCAAACAATCGTTTGATTTTATACAAAAGCGCTTCTACAATGCCTCCTGATCGAAAAACACACATCAAGCAGGAGACTCCAATGAGCTCAGTGGCAGACTTGTTCAGCAACATTCAGTCCCAATTCAATCCCAGCGCCGCAGCCGGCATGGATGTTGTCTTTCAGTTCAACATAGAAGACGCCGACACCTACCACCTCATCGTGAAGGACGGCCAGTGTGAATTGGTAGAGGGTGAGCATCAAGACCCATCCGTCACTTTGATCATGAACTCGGAAACCTTGCAGGAAATCGTATCGGGCGATCTAAACGGCATGCAGGCCTTCATGGCCGGTCGTCTGAGAACCGAAGGTGACATGATGCTGGCTACCCGTCTATCTGATCTGTTCTCACTCTGAGAACCATTGCCCAACGGCAAGTCGGGCCGGCTCGTTTACCGGCCTGGCGATCAGCCCTCTGGGCGTAAGTCGAACTTCAAATATCCCCCCATCGACCATGGGCAAATAGGCAGCGCTACCAAAGCGAGCATCTACCCAGGGAAGCCAGGGCGTCAACTCATCGACACCCAATCGGCCCTCTGAGGTCAACCCGTACACCGTCCTTTGAGCACTACGCTCCTGCTCCAACTGGGTAAAACGGCCAGATATCCGCTCCAGGCGATAGACGGGCTCCATGCCCAGTACCGTTAGTGGCCCTTGCCAGGTCAAGACTTTTGCGTCGACCTGCCATTCATCGCCATTCAATTCAAACGCATGCAGTGTTGGCCTGACAACGGTTGACACTTGAGCTTCATAGCGCTGTGGCGCCAATTGGTTAAAGGAAACAGTGGCTACGACTGATTCCTGACTGAGGGCGCGGTATGCAGACAAGTCAAAGGCGAGATAGCCACCAACACCGACCAGCCCTACGCAAACCAGCCCGGTCATTCCGCGTGCAAACCCCATCAGCCATACACGGCTGAATAATAGTCTGCCGGAAAAATAGAGCAGCAGTGCAACCAGAGGCAGGAACAGGATCAGTAGTGGCCAGAACATCATGATGAACATCAGCCCTCAGGCAGGTTATACAGCCAGGGAGGAAAGGCTGTGTTTTGCCAACTTGAGAATGTCTTCATTCTCGGTATCGTTCAACAAGCCCTCAAGGAAGAACTCAAGGCTGGACAAGGCATCGGCAAAGTGTTCGATTTTCTTGACTTCTACCATAGTGCCCGCTTCTGACAGATCTCGCTCAACAAAGCGTATGGCCCCTGCAATCAGCTTTGCCGCTGCTTCGCTGTTCAAGAAAATCAGCGCACCCTTTACACCCTTCAGCGTGGGCACTACGTTGGCGAGATGGAGTTTGTCTCCCTGCGAATCCATGTAGGCCGTTATGGCACGTTTCGCCAGGGCAAGACCACTCTCGGCTTCATCAATGAGCACGACTCTTGCCTCATGCAATTGAGCCAGGGCGGCCTTGTTTTCATTACTGCCATCCAACTGCCCTTTGCCTTGCAATATTCGCGACAAGGCACTCTCGGCATAGAGCACTGAATCCGCAATTTTTAACAACTGGTCGTCGGTAGGGGCGGCATTATCAGCCCAACCGGAAATAATATTCGCTTGTTGCTTCAGAACGTTTGCCGGGCTCTGCAACCCAAGCATGACATAGACGTCGGCGACTTTGGCCATTCGCGTCTGGAGGTCGCGCGCAGAAAAACCACCGTCGCGGCGAGCCGCCTGATCGACCGTATCCTTTATGGCGACAATATCGTCTTTCAGGGCTTCAGACACACTGACCAGAACACTGCGCCCCGGACTGAACAACAACTGGCGCTGCTCTTCGAGTGTCGTTTCGGTGTAAGGCAAGCGCGGCAGCTTGTAGAACTTGATCACCTGGCGTGCACGAAGGCTTTCGGATTGGTTGAGGGCCAACAGAAACAAGAATTCCTTCATCAATGGCAATGAAGGCTGACGCTCCAAAGTTTTAGGCGCTCCGGTGATGAGGTCCTTCAGGTGACGATCCAACTGCGCGAAGAGCAGCTTTCTGGTGCCCGTCATCCCGGCACCCTGCTGAGCCATCGACTCAAGAGCACCAGAAGCAACCCACCAAAGCGGTGCGCAGGGTGCATTTGCCAGCAATTGGTCGATTCGATTCAAAGCAAGACCCATATATCGATAGGCACCTGCGGTGCGCTCGCCACGTATCAGATGCAGCAGGCCAGCTTGATACATATGCCGGAACTTTTTCAATTGACGCACCACATCGGCGCTGAATTTGAAAGGTTTTGTGGCTGAAGGCTTGCCTGGTTTGAAACTGAAGTAGAAAAAGTGGCCCTCGCCCAACTGCCCGACACCGCGCGCTTTGCGCATCTTGTTGATGGTTGGCAATAGCACAGCTGGTATGGCTTTTTTGCCAAGACTCAGGAACTCGAGATAGCGACTCAGGATCATCAAGGACTGGCTGATCGCGTCCAGCTTAGGCTTGACAAGATCGCTGCTGACGGACTCGTTTGCGGGTATGGCGTTGATCAAGGCATTGAATTCATCGCAAAGGACAACAGCACCCTCTTCCTCGAGCACCTGGAAGATGCCACGAACCTGGCCAATCAAATCCTGTGCAGAGGCTAATTGGGACAAATCGCTGGCGTCTTCACTGAACCCTTCCAGTGCCAACTGGGCCTGCTGTAGCGTGGCCTCCAGTTCTGTTTTTAGTACTTCCTTCGACGTCGCTGTATTCATCGTTCAAAAACCTTGTCAGGAAACTTTGGCCCGACTGACCCGTACTCAGACAGTGACCTTGATGCAAAACCAGCCAAGGTTAGTCTGAGACTGCTCATACCCATCGCGCAATACGCCATCTTTGTCAGGGACTCTAGGCGCTAAGGGTGTCGATATAGCCTGCTGGCCGAATAGTATAACCCGCTCGCATAGACTTCATCAGTGTTCCACACTCTTTTTGTTAATAAAAGCACATATTTAGCGACGAAAGTGAAAGTTATCCCTGAAAACCTCCTTGAAGGGTTGACAAAGCCAGGAAAAAGTATGGACATGTATCGACCTTATCTGTCAGTAGCATACAAAAAACGCTATACTAACGGCCAAATTTTATTTGAACTGCAACTTGTCGGAGCCCTTCTTGCCCTACCCGCACCGTTTTTCTGTTGCTCCGATGATGGACTGGACTACCAGCACATGTCGGCAATTTCATCGTCTGTTCACATCAAATGCTCTGCTCTACACTGAAATGGTGACCACCGGTGCCATTATCCATGGCGGGGCCGAACGATTCCTGCGCTACGATGACTCTGAACACCCTTTGGCGTTGCAGCTCGGCGGCAGCGATGCCAAAGAACTTGGCCACTGTGCCAAATTGGCCAACGACTGGGGTTATGATGAAGTCAACCTGAACGCCGGCTGCCCTTCTGACCGAGTCCAGAATGGTATGATTGGCGCCATCCTGATGGGACATTCCCGCCTGGTTGCAGACGCCATTGCCGCTATGCGTGACGCCTCTGATGTGCCGGTAACGATCAAGCATCGTCTTGGCATAGACGACCTGGACAGCTATGAATTCCTGAGAGATTTCGTCGGCACTGTTGCCGAAGCAGGCTGTAACACCTTTATCGTTCATGCTCGCAAAGCCATCTTGAAGGGTTTAAGCCCCAAGGAAAATCGGGATATTCCGCCGCTGGATTACCAGCGTGTGAAGAGATTGAAACAAGAGATGCCGCACCTGAACATCATTCTCAACGGCGGGCTGAAAGACCACCAACACTGCCTGTCCTTACTGGCTGATGGCATCGATGGCGTCATGATGGGCCGCGAAGCCTACCAGAACCCCTGGTTATTGCAGCAAGTCGATGCGCTCTACTACGACCGCAAGCCCCCCGTTTCAGAGCAGGCCGAACTGGTTGATCGCTATCTGCAATGGATCCAGCAGGGCTGCCGCAGCGGAACCCCATTGAAACATCTGGCGCGACACGGCCTGGGGTTGTTTCAAGGCCAGCCGGGGGCCAAACGTTATCGACGCTTGCTCAGCGAAGGGATGCATCATTCCGTGGCCGGGCCCGAATTAATGCAGCTTGCCTTGTCTCAGATTTCCCTACGCCAGGGTAACGACGAGAGTCCGAACCTGCTAACTGAATCCATAACCACTGCCTAATGGCAAAGACAGAGATGCGAGACCCTTTATGAATAAACTCGAACAGCTCAAGGAATACACCGTCATAGTGGCCGATACCGGCGAACTCGAGGCAATAAAGAAATTCAAGCCTCAGGATGCAACAACGAACCCATCTTTGGTTCTCAAGGCCGTTGAAGGCGGACATTACGACGCTCTGATCGACGAGTGCATGGCGAAAGGCAACTCTTTTGAAGACGGCATCGATCGTCTGATTACACGCATCGGTCAGGAAATCCTGAAAGAAGTTCCAGGCTATGTCTCAACAGAAGTCGATGCTCGGCTATCCTTTGATACAGAAGCAACACTGACCAAAGCACGCCGACTGATTCAACTCTACGAAGCCGATGGATGGGGCCGCGACCGTATTCTGATCAAGATCGCCAGCACCTGGGAAGGCATTCAGGCGGCCAGAGTGCTGCAGCAGGAAGGCATTCGATGCAACATGACATTGCTGTTTGCGATGGAGCAAGCTCAAGCCTGTGCAGACGCCAATGCAACGCTGATATCGCCCTTTGTTGGCCGCATCCTTGATTGGTACAAGAAGGATACCGGACAGGACTACAGCGCCGAGACAGACCCTGGTGTTGTCAGCGTAAAAGAAATCTACAACCACTATAAAGGGTTTGGCTACGAAACCATTGTTATGGGCGCCAGCTTTCGCAATACCGGGGAAATTGAAGCCCTGGCCGGTTGTGACAGGCTGACCATCAGCCCGGCCTTGCTGGAAGAGCTGAGTCAGGACAACGGCGCACTGGAGCGTGCCCTGCAGCCAGAGCGCGGCAGCTCAGAGCGACCGACCCCTATCAGTGAAAGTGCATTCCGTCTGGGCATGAACAACAACCCCATGGCCACCGAGAAGCTGGCTGAAGGGATCCGGAAGTTCATTGAAGATCAGATAAAAATGGAAATTCTGGTCAAGTCCCATATCTGAAGCCTGAATGCCCGAGGAGGGCCTGGCCCTCCTCCACCTCTCCCGCCCTTTGTTAGCCGATCCAACCTTGACTCCTGTTTGAAGATTGTCTCTTAGACAACCAGTGCCTATACTAGACACAACCCATATAGATAACGGTATAAAATGCAGACCGAGACACGAATCTTCGATCAGTTTGAACGTATACGGCGGGCCACCCTGGCATTCACCAAGTCCGTCGATCATTACGACAGCCCCTGCTGGATGGCCCCCTGGTCAGAGTCGAGCCGAGCCCCCGAGATCGAAGAAGCCTTGATGGATCTATGGTATCTGGAAGATCAGGACGGACGCGAAACCCGGGTTTATCCCGGCCTGATTGCCCTGAATCACGAGCAGATCACCCTGGCAGCCGAACTTAACCTCGCCAAAGATCAGTTTCGCAAAACAGTGCAATCAATCAAGGATAATCACTCAGTCGAGTGGCGTGAGATCCAGGGCGCCTTGACTCGTCGCTACCAGAACCTGAATGAGCGCTTAAGTCGTGAAGGCCTGGTACGCTTGCATCTGAAACAGGTATTCCGGCATGTCCCATTGGTCGTCAAGCGCCCCGATCGGGTGGGTTTTGGCTGGTACAGCAGTGGCCGATCCATTACACGCATTACCAAAAAAGACGCCTGGGGAAAGCTGGTGCAGTTGAATACCGAGGCGGCTCACATTCAGATTCAAATGCAGCGACTGGCCGCCCTGCCCGACAACGAGCCCCTGGCTCGCGTACAACGACAAGCACCCGTGCTCAGAGCAAACCTGGTCTTTGCTGATGGCCGTCGAAAGTCGATGAATGTTTCCCTGCCGCTATTGTTCCCTAGCCAGGGTTTCAATGAATTGCCAGCGTTCTCTGCCCCGCCAGTATCACCACCAACACAGCGCCAACGACTGATTCGCAGTGACAACAAGCTGGAAGACGAAGCCTTTCTGCCGTCGATCAGAGTACACCGTTACAAATCGAGCTCGCCCAGGGGATACTATTAATTCAGCAGGCCAATCAACCATGGGGATTGGCCTGCCAGGATAACTGAGATTCGAGTCAGAAAACGCGATTCAGCCCGTTAAGCGCTGCCACCCGATAGGCTTCAGCCATGGTGGGGTAGTTGAAAGTGTGCTCAAGGAAATAGCGAATGGTGTTGCCGCCATTCTTTTGCGCCATGATCGCCTGACCAATGTGCAGAATTTCTGCAGCCTGATCACCAAAACAATGAATACCCAATAACTCCAGGGAATCGCGATGAAACAGAAGCTTCAGAACACCCACGTCTTCGCCGGTAATCTGGGCACGCGCTGTATCCTTGAAGTAGGCTTTGCCTACTTCATAGGGCACCTTGGCTTCAGTCAGTTCCCGTTCGGTTTTGCCAACCGATGAGATTTCCGGGATGGTATAAATGCCCGTTGGTACATCGTTAACGTGGCGGTAGGTATTGTTGTCCAGCAAAACACCTGATGCACTGCGGCCCTGGTCATAGGCGGCACTGGCAAGGCTGGGCCAGCCTATAACGTCGCCTACGGCAAAGATATGATTGACCGATGTCCTGTAGTGATCATCCACCTCCAGTTGGCCACGCCCATTGGCGGTCAAACCAGCGGCGCCGATGTTCAGTTTGTCGGTATTACCTGTGCGACCATTCGCCCACATGAAGGCATCGGCCTTGATCTTCTTGCCGGATTCTAGCGTCAAGATCACATAATCGTCGAAGCCTTCCACGCTGGCGAAAGTTTCGTTATGTCGTACCAGAACGCCATGGCCACGCAGGTGGTAACTCAAGCCATCGGATATTTCATCGTCCATAAAGGCCAACAGTCTTGCACCAGGGTTGATCAAATCAACCTTGCAGCCAAGGCCATTAAAAATGGAAGCATATTCGCTGCCGATGACACCAGCCCCATAAATGACCAGATGCCTGGGAGTCTCATTGCTATCCAATATGGTATCGCTGTCGAAAATACGAGGATGGCTGAAGTCGACTTCCGGTGGACGCCAGGGGCGAGAGCCTGTAGCGATCACTATTTCCGGGGCGCTGAGCAGATCATCGTGTTCGTCACCACGATCAACCTTGAGCGTATTGGGGTCGACAAAGCTGGCGACACCAAAGTACAGATCCACATCGTTGCGGCTGTAAAAGCGGGCACGCATGGCAACCTGCTTTTCAATGACCCGCTGTGCAGTCTCCCGAACCTGGCTGTAAGACAACCAATGCTGAGTGGCTATGTGCCTGAACATGGGGTTTCGGTTGAACTGCATCACCTGATGCACAGCATGACGAAGCGCCTTGGAGGGAATGGTCCCCTGATGGGTACAGTTCCCACCGACCTCTTCTCTCATATCAATAACAGCGACTCGGCGACCTTCCTTGGCAGCATTCATGGCGGCACTTTCGCCAGAGGGGCCACTGCCAATGACCAGTAAATCGTACTTAACTTCAGCCATAAAACCCGTCTCTCCCGGAGTTTATTTCCTGGTTGCGTCGACACCCAAATCGGTATTATCGGAAGCATTCCGAACCGAAGGGGCAGACTCCTTGTCGCACTTGTTCTTGTCACCACCGCAAACATCGCATTCTGATTCCATGCCAATGGCCGCCATACCGCCACAGGAACCCTTGATTGGTTGTCTGCCAAAAATAACGCCAACGGCCATGGCAACAACCACAACCAGCATAACGACTAAAACGGCTAAAAATGTTGCCATGATTACCTCCTGGCACTTTATAAAACGGGAACAAGGCTGTTCGGTGTTCTACCCAAGCCTCCACTTACAATTGTGCTGAGGCACCAAAGAGTTGAATGAATCGGCGCGATTGTGACGCTTTAAAACCGTCTTCCGTGCGCTCTATAACAAACAAGGACATCTCGAGCCTATCTGCCAGCACCAGCGACTGCTCTACCCCCAGCACCATGAAAACGGTTGCATAGGCGTCTGCCATGGCACTGCTTTGCGTTAAAACTGTTACAGAGGCCAGATTATTGTCAATGGGCAACCCGGTAGCGGGATTGATGGTGTGACTGTACCGAACCCCTGCCTCTTCATAATAGTTGCGATAATCCCCACTGGTCGCCATGGCACCCGACGACAATTCGAGAATTCTGTAAAACCCCTGTCGACTGTCCGGGGTTTCTATAGCGATTCGCCAACCAGTGCCGTCCGGTTTCTTGCCGTTGATTCTAAGTTCACCACCGATCTCAACCAGATAACTCTCTATGCCCGCCGCTTCAATCAAATCAGCAACCACATCGGTTGCATGACCCTTGGCAATTCCCGACAAGTCCAAGGCCCTGGGCTCCAGTTTACGAGCACGCTGCTCGGTCGAGTCCAGTTCGATACCCTGATAGCCAACCTGGCGCCTGGCAGCTTCTATCTCTTCGTCACTCGGTTTGCTATCTGTCCTTGGTATGGGTCCAAAACCCCATAAATCAACGAGTGGCCCTATAGTTGGATCAAAAGCCCCGTTACTGGTTTCGGCTACATCCATGGCCATTGCCAGCACATGATAGAAGTCGTCCGACAACCTGACCCACTCACCCACTGGAGCATCATTGAAACGAGAAAGTTCAGATCTTGGCAGGTAGGTGGACATGGAATCGTTGATTCGGTTCAACGCCGAGCGAATCTCGGTATCCAGTTTTTTGGCTTGCCGCTCGGTTGCTACCACACGAACGGTATAACTCGTCCCTATAGCGTAGCCCCAGAGTGTCCGAACTTCCACAGACCCGGCACCAAAGGGGTAGCATCCAGCAAAAAGGCAGGCCACAAGGCCTGCCACTAGCAAGGATCGAATCGTTCTGAACTGCATCAACATCTTCCAGTTCGTTATCGAATCAGCCTCCAAAATCGTCCAGCAGGATGTTATCTCGCTCGACGCCTAAATCTTCCAGCATCTTGATGCAGGCTGCGTTCATCATGGGCGGTCCACACATGTAGTACTCGACATCTTCTGGAGCCTCATGGTCCTTCAGATAGTTTTCATAGAGTACATTGTGGATGAAGCCTTTGGGGCCTTCCCAGTTGTCTTCCGGCAGCGCATCAGACAGCGCAAGGTGCCATTTGAAGTTTTCGTTTTCTTCTGCCAATTTGTCGAATTCTTCGACGTAAAAGGCTTCGCGAAGACTGCGAGCACCATACCAGAAGCTGATCTTCCGCTTGGATTTGAGGCGCAACAGTTGATCGAAAATGTGCGAACGCATTGGCGCCATCCCTGCACCACCGCCGATAAAGATCATCTCGGCATCGGTATCTCTGGCGAAGAACTCACCAAAGGGCCCGAATACGGTAATCTTGTCGCCAGGCTTCAAGCTGAACACATAGGATGACATTTGCCCCGGTGGGTAATTGGTGCCCGGAGGGGGAGACGCAATCCGAATGTTGAACTTGACGATACCTCGTTCTTCCGGATAGTTGGCCATGGAATAGGCACGTACCACCGTTTCACTGACCTTGGAGGTATACTGCCAGACATCGAACTTGTCCCAATCACCACGGAACTCCTCTTCAATATCGAAGTCCTTGTAATGCACGGTATGGGGAGGTGCTTCCAGTTGCACATAGCCGCCCGCACGAAAATCGACGTTCTCGCCTTCTGGCAAACGCAAGGTCAGTTCCTTGATAAAGGTCGCAACGTTCGGGTTGGAATCTACGGTACATTCCCAACGTTTTACACCAAAGAACTCCGGCTCAACCTCAATTTTCATGTTCTCTTTAACGGCGACCTGGCACGCCAGACGCCAGCCTTCACGCAGTTCACCCTTGGTGAAATGCTGCTCTTCTGTTGGCAAGGCAGCACCGCCACCGTCCAGTACCTTGCACTTGCACTGGGCACAGGTTCCACCACCACCACAGGCAGAGGACAAAAAGATGCCGTCGTTCGCCAGGGTACCCAACAATTTACTGCCTGCAGGTACGGTTATCGCTTTGTCTGCATCTTCATTGATTTCAATGGTCACATCACCACTGTTCACCAGTTTGGAGCGCGCCGACAGAATAATGCCGACCAGCACCAACACAATGACGGTGAACAGCACAACACCGAGAATAATTTCTGTAGTCATCTGTTCAATCCTTAGCGCGAATTAGATGGAGACGCCGGAAAACGACATGAAACCCAGGGACATCAAACCAACGGTTACGAAGGTAATGCCCAGTCCACGCAGGCCAGCCGGCACGTCACTGTACTTCAGTTTTTCACGAATACCGGCCAGGGCCACAATCGCCAGGGCCCAACCGACACCGGCACCGATGCCGTAAATGACGGATTCACTGAAGGAATAGTCACGCTCCACCATGAACAAGGAAGCCCCGAGAATGGCGCAGTTCACTGTAATCAACGGCAAGAATACGCCCAAGGCGTTGTAAAGCGCCGGGAAATACTTGTCGAGCACCATTTCCAGAATCTGAACCATGGCAGCGATAACGCCGATGTAGCTCAGATAACCCAGAAAGCTCAGATTGGCATCGGGGAAGCCTGCCCAGGCCAGAGCACCATCGCGCAAGATGAAGTTGAAGATCAGGTTGTTGACCGGGACGGTAATGGTCAGAACCACAACAACCGCAATACCCAGGCCCAACGCAGCGGAAACACGCTTTGATATCGCCAGGAAGGTACACATCCCTAGAAAGAATGCCAAGGCCATGTTTTCGACGAAAATAGCCCGAATAAATAGACTGATTAACTGTTCCATTACATGGCCTCCTTCTTCACGTGAGGCTTCATGACAAAGTCGTTCTCTTCAACCTGGTCCTTATAAAGCTCACGATTGATCCAGATAAAGCCCCCGATTATAAAGAAGGCGCTGGGTGGTAAAAGCATCAAGCCATTAGGCACGTACCAGCCCCCTGCGTTAACCAATGCCAGAATTTCGATGCCGAACAAGCTGCCGGAGCCGAAAAATTCACGCAAGGCTGCCACGAACAACAGGACAACACTGTATCCCAGTCCGTTTCCAACGCCGTCGAGAAAGCTCATTCCCGGAGGGTTCTGCATGGCAAAGGCTTCAGCACGGCCCATGACGATGCAGTTGGTGATGATCAGGCCAACGAAGACCGACAACTGACGAGAGATATCAAAAGCGTAGGCTTTAAGAATCTGATCCACCACAATAACCAATGACGCAATGATGGTCATTTGCACAATGATCCGAATATTGCTCGGGATCTGATTGCGAATCATGGATATAAACAGATTCGAAAACGCACAAACAGCCGTCAACGCCAGGCACATGACCAGGGCAACGTTCATGCTGGTGGTTACCGCCAGGGCGGAACAAATCCCCAGTATCTGCAGTGAAATTGGATTGTTGGCCAATAAGGGTGTGACCAATACTTTGCGGGCTTCAGACATTGTTACACCTCCCCTGCTTTCAAGTTCTGCACAAAGGCTTTGAAGCCCTGCTCACCAAACCAGAACTGCACCATGTTGGTAACACCATTGCTGGTCAGCGTTGCACCACTCAGACCGTCAACGCGGTGCCTTTGTTCAAATTCATTGCTGCTGTCAACTGAACCTTTCTTCACGCCCAATTGAACGCTTTGGTCTTCGTCATAGACTTTCTTGCCGACCCATTGGGATTTCCAGTTCGGGTTGTCGATTTCACCACCCAGCCCCGGTGTTTCGGCATGATCGTAAAAACCAAGACCAACCACAGTGTTCAGGTCATTATCCAGGGCCAGAAAGCCACGCATGGTTGACCAGAGGCCATAGCCTCGTACCGGCAGGATCAGCACATCAATCTCACCCGCATCGTTTCTGACCAGATAGACCTCGGCAATGTCTTCACGACGATTGAGACCGGCGATGTCTTCCTGATTGGACAGATTACGGGAAATTTCAGGGATGCTTGCTGCCCGACGCGGATCAAAATCAGCCGGGTCCATCACATCGGTGAACTGACCCGTCGTCAAATCAACCAATCGAACTTCAATCTGTTCGAACTGCTCTTCAACGGAACGACCCGGTTCAAGCAAACCGGCCGCAGACAGGATGTTACGACGGAAGTCGAGCTCCTGGTTGCGCTCCTGGATAGGCCTCAGGATCACAGAAGCCGATGAAACCACGACGGCGCAAGCCAGGCACACCATCAGGGCTACCTTGATGACGTTCTGGATGGAGTCTTTCTTATTGGACACGAGCAAGCCTCCGTTTGATGTTCCGCTCAACGACAAAGTGGTCGATGGTCGGCGCGAAAATGTTGGCAAAAAGGATGGCAAGCATGATGCCTTCCGGGAAGGCCGGGTTGACGACACGAATCATCACCGTCATAAGCCCGATCAAAATACCAAACCAGATTTTGCCGGTGTTGGTCATTGATGCCGAAACCGGATCCGTTGCCATGAACATCATGCCAAACGCAAAACCACCGATGACCAGGTGCCAGTACCAGGGCAGAGCAAACATGGGGTTGGTCGGCGAACCAATGAGGTTAAAGAGGCTCGACAAGGCCACCATGCCAATCATCACACCAAGAACGATACGCCAGCTGGCAATACCCATGATCAACAGTACAGCACCGCCAAGCAGAATCATCAGTGTAGACACTTCACCGATAGACCCTTGCTGGAAGCCAAGAAAGGCATCCCACCAGGTCAGGCTGCCCAGCATACCCTCTACCAGGCCATCGCTGAACGCAAAGCTGAGTGCGGTGGCGCCACTGAAGCCGTCTACTGCGGTCCAGACCGCGTCACCAGACATGCTGGCCGGGTAGGCAAAGTAGAGGAAAGCACGACCGGTCAACGCCGGGTTCAGGAAGTTTTTACCGGTACCACCGAAGACTTCCTTGCCGACAACCACACCAAAGCTGATGCCCAGTGCCACTTGCCACAGGGGCAGGTCTGGCGGGCAGATCAAAGCAAACAGTACTGAAGTCACGAAGAAACCTTCGTTGACTTCATGACCGCGCACCATGGCAAACAGAACTTCCCAGAAGCCGCCGACAATAAAGGTTACGGCGTAGATGGGAAGGAAGAATGCAGCCCCGTAAATCAGGTTATCCCAGACGCTGGTAGGGTCGTTGCCGGCAAACATGCCAATAAGGACTTCACGCCAGCCATCGCCCATGGGCAAGCCAGCGGCTATGGCCGTATTGGCCTGATAACCCAGGTTCCACATGCCCCAGAACATGGCCGGGAAGGTACACAGCCAGACCGTGATCATGATGCGCTTGAGGTCAATGCCATCGCGCACATGAGCGGTCGTACGGGTCACCGAGTTGGGTTGGTAGAAGACGGTATCGACAGCCTCATAGAGGGCATACCACTTTTCGTACTTGCCGCCTTTTTCGAAGTGCGGCGCCATTTGATCAAGCGTTGAACGCAATCCCATCATTAGCCCTCCGCCTCGATACGCGTTAAATTGTCGCGCAGTATCGGGCCATATTCATACTTCCCGGCACAGACATAAGTGCACAGTGCCAAATCTTCTTCATCCAGCTCCAGGGCACCCAATTTCTCGGCCGTATCCAGGTCGCCCACAATCAAGGCGCGCAACAACTGAGTCGGCAGAACATCCAGGGGCATCACTCGTTCATACTGCCCGACGGGTACCATGGCTCGCTCAGAACCATTGGTGGAGGTCGTGAAGTTGAACAACTTACCCTTGGCCAGTTTGGACACATAGAGGTTCAACACCGAATGACGGTCAACACCGGCACGCAGATAGTGCAGCATGGGCCGGTCGCGACCTTCCTTCAGGACACTGACCTGAGTATGAAAACGGCCAAGGTAGGCCACTTCACTCAAACCGCCACGACCACCAAAAACGGACCCGGAGATCAAACGGCTTTCACCTTCGCCCAACTCATCGCGAGTCAATTCTTCAAGTGAGGCACCCAGCCGAGTGCGCACCAGGCGGGGCTCCTTCACCTGAGGACCACCCAGCGCCACTACACGCTCGGTACTCAAACGACCGGTTGTGACCAGTCGAGCCAGAGCCATCACGTCCTGATAGCCAATGGTCCAGACAACCTTGTTGGCATGAACGGGTTCAAGAAAATGGATATGGGTGCCAGGGTTGCCCGCCGGGTGGACACCACCGAATTCTTCAACACTGACGTTGTCTGCGGTCGGAATGCTCGCGCCGGGCGCCTTGCAAACCCAGACCTTGCCTTCGGTCAGCCGAGTCAGAATCGACAGGCCGGTAACAAAAGCGTCCGAGTCGGTGGCGATGATTTTAGCAGCATCGGCAGCAAGGGGGTTGGTATCCATGGCCTGCACAAATATGGCCTTGGGCTTTGAGTCTATGGCAGGCGCTTTGGAATAAGGGCGCGTACGAAAAGCCGTCCAGAAACCGGACTCGATCAACAGCGAACGCAGGGCTTCCGTACTCAACTCTGCCAGCTTATCGGCTGGAGTCGCATCGAAAGTGACTTCGTCTTCGCCTTCGAGTTCGATCACCAGAGACTGGAACACCCTTTTGGCACCACGATTGATCGCCTTGACTGTTCCCGCTGCAGGCGCCGTGTAGGTCACGCCTTCGTTCTTCTTGTCGGTGAAAACAGGTTGACCCAGCTTTACTCGGTCACCCTCTCGCACCAACATCGTTGGTTTCATGCCGTGGTAGTCGTACCCTACCAAAGCCACCGCTCTAACGGGCTGCCCATCCGATATCTCCTGGCGCGGTACGCCTGATATCGGCAGATCAAGCCCTTTTTTGATCGTTATCATAGTGTGCTTTGTCCACTGACTGAGCAATCCCAAACACAAGGACGCACGGACCTTTGTGCTCGCATCGCTGTCAAATACGTTTCAGACCAACCGACTGTTGAACACTGAGCAACGATCGTTGGTCCACCCACAAAAATGCGTGCAGTAGTATAAAGATCACAAGCCAAGATGGCTACCTTGCAGGCAATTTACCTTGCGCTGTTTTATCCCGACTCGAATGGGGCTGAAACCGCAGAAACAGGCACTTTCACCGTGAACCATAGGTCCTTACAACCCAGACAGACTCAGTCCGGATTGGGCTGACCTGGCTTTTCTGCTAGCATTCGCGCCCTGCTCTCAACTGCCGATGCTGAACACCCATGCACAACGCCTCTTTGAACCTGCCAACCGGGCCGGGCGATCTGCGCCATACCGGCAACCTGAAAGGCTGCGCCCTCGGCTACTACGTCGCTCAAATAATGAACAACTTCAGCGGCACCTTGCTGTTGATTGCCGATCACCCGGGCCAGATTGATGGCTGGCTCGATGAACTGAAATCGTTCAGAGGTCAGGCCAATTGGTTGCTGGAGGTTTTTCCGGACTGGGAAACCTTGCCATACGACAACTTCTCGCCTCACGAAGACATTATTTCTGATCGGCTGCGTGTCCTCAAACTTTTGACCGAGGCGCCCCAGGCTGTGGTTATTACAACGGCGGCCAACCTCAGCCATCGCATGCCACCTGGAGAAGCCTTGCTGCAAACAGCGTTCGACTGGCAAATTGGTCAGCGGCTCGACCTTGCCGAGCAAAGACGTATCCTCGAGAGTACCGGCTACCGCGCTACCGACACCGTTCTGGAGCACGGCGAGTACGCTGTTCGTGGCGCCATTCTGGACATTTTCCCCATGGGTGCTGAGCAACCCATTCGCGTTGATCTGTTCGATGATGAGATCGAATCGTTGCGCTGGTTCAACCCCGACACCCAGCGCTCTGAAGGCAAACTGGAGCAAATCACCCTGCTGCCTGCCCGCGAGGTACCCTTGACCGAAACCGGCATCCGCCAGTTTCGCCAGGCCTTCCGTGAGCAATTTGATGTCGACTTCAATCGATGCACGGTTTACCAGGACGTCAGCGAGGGCATTGCCACCAGCGGCATCGAGTATTTTTTGCCGCTTTTCTACGACCACACCGACACCTTCTGGGATTATCTGCCGCAAGCCACCCTGGTACTGAATTTCAGCGAGCTCGAACAACAACTCAACCACTTCTGGCAAGAAGTTGAAGACCGCTATGAAAACCGGCGACACGACATTACCGCTCCCGTATTGCCTCCAAAAGCGCTCTTTACACCGGCCGATGAAGTGTTCACCCGACTGAAAGCCTTTGCACGCATTGTCCTGCACCAGGCTGAGCGCCCGAATCGAGCAGGACAAACCAACCTGCCGCTGCAGGCGCCTGAAGACTACCCCGTTGACCACCGCGCCCAGGAACCGTTAAACCGGCTGGAATGCTTTCTCAAGGAAACCTCGTTGCGCGTTCTATTTTGCGCCGAGTCCATGGGGCGCAGGGAGGCGATACGGGACTTGCTGGCGCGTATCCGAATAGCGCCTGAAGCCGTCACCGACATCAATGAATTCATGGCAAGCACCACTCGCCTGGGTTTGACCGTAGCCCCGGTTAGCCAGGGGCTGGTCAATGAAGCCGACGGCTTTGCGCTCATCAGTGAAAGCCAGTTGTACGGCGACTACGTCACCCAGCAGCGACGTCGACGAACGGAGCGTAGCCAGGACAATACCGACCAGATCATCAAGAACCTGACAGAATTGTCCATTGGCAGCCCGGTAGTCCACCTGGACCATGGCATTGGACGCTACCTGGGGCTGGAAACCCTGGAAGTGGATGGCCAGGCCCAGGAATTCCTCAAACTGGACTACGCCGAGGGCAGCAAGCTGTTCGTGCCCGTCAGCAACCTGCATCTGATCAGCCGGTATTCCGGTGCCGACCCTGAAGCCATCGCACTGCACAAACTCGGTAATGATCGCTGGAGTAAAACCAAGCGCAAGGCAGCGGAAAAGGTACGGGACACAGCGGCGGAATTGCTCAACCTCTACGCACAGCGCGAAGCCCAGCAAGGTCACAGCTTTCAATTGGAGGAGGACGACTACCGGGCCTTCAAGGCGAGTTTCGGGTTCGAAGAAACCGACGACCAGTCCGAAGCCATAGAGGCCGTATTGCATGACATGCAACGCCCGCAGCCGATGGATCGACTGGTCTGTGGCGACGTCGGCTTTGGCAAAACTGAAGTAGCGTTGCGGGCGGCCTTTGTGGCTACCCAGACCGGCCGTCAGGTGGCCATCCTGGTACCGACCACTCTGCTCGCCCAGCAACACTACGACAACTTCCGGGATCGCTTTGCCGATTGGCCGGTTCGGGTTGAAGTGCTCAGCCGTTTCCGCAGCAGCGGCGACAGCCGAAAAGTGCTGGACGCGATAACAGACGGCAAGGTCGATATCGTTGTCGGCACCCACAAGCTGTTGCAGAAAGACATTCGCTTCAAGGACCTGGGCCTGCTGATCATCGACGAGGAACACCGCTTTGGGGTTACTCAAAAAGAGAAGATCAAGGCCCTCAGAGCCAATGTCGATATCCTGACGTTAACCGCAACGCCGATACCGCGCACCCTCAATCTGTCGATGTCGGGTGTGAGAGATTTGAGCATTATCGCCACGCCACCGGCACGCCGACTGAGTGTGAAGACCTTTGTACGCGAGCGCGATGACGCCCAGGTCAAGGAAGCCATACTTCGGGAGATCCTGCGCGGTGGTCAGGTCTACTACCTGCACAATGAGGTAAGCACCATAGAGCGCACTTCTCAGCATCTGAAAGACCTGATCCCGGAAGCCAGAATCGTGGTCGCGCACGGACAGATGCCCGAGCGTCAGCTCGAGCGCATCATGTCGGACTTCTATCACAAGCGCTTTAACGTGCTGCTGTGTACGACGATCATCGAGACCGGCATCGATGTCCCCACCGCCAATACAATATTGATTGATCGTGCCGATCGTTTTGGCCTGGCTCAATTGCACCAATTGCGAGGCCGAGTTGGGCGCTCCCATCATCAGGCCTATGCCTACATGATGACGCCGCCCTGGAAAACGCTGACAAAGGATGCACAGAAACGGCTGGAAGCCATCAGCGAAGCTCAGGACCTTGGGGCAGGCTTCACTCTAGCTACGCACGACCTCGAAATTCGCGGCGCTGGTGAGCTGCTTGGTGAAGAGCAGAGTGGCCATATCGAAGGTGTTGGTTTCACCCTCTACATGGACATGCTCAACCAGGCGGTGAAGGCCATACAGTCTGGCCAGGCCTACAACCCGGAAGATGCCGGCAGCAGCGGGCCCGACATCAATCTGCGCCTTCCGGCCTTGATACCGGATAGCTACATAGCGGACATCAATACCCGGTTAACGCTCTACAAGCGCATTGCCTCGGCCGAAAACGCCGAGACCCTCAGGGATCTGCAGGTTGAGATGATTGATCGATTCGGCCTGCTCCCGGAAGCAGTCAAGAACCTCTTTCAACAGACCGAACTGCGTCACAAGCTCAGTTCCCTTGGCATAGAGCGACTGGACGTTGGACCAACAGGCGGCTCCATAGAGTTCAGCAAGGAAACCTCGGTGAATCCCTTTACGCTGGTGCAACTGATACAATCTCAACCGCATCGTTATACATTACGCAATGGCACCCAACTTCGCTTTGAAGCCAAAAGCGAAACGGCGGCTCAACGATTTGACACCGTGCGGGAAATCCTCAAACTGATCGCACGCGACCCACAATGAGACTATTCATGCATCTGAAGCGACTGATAGCAGCCTGGTTCCTCGTTTTCACCGCCTCCTTGGCACTGGGCCAGGAAGAAGAGCGTTGGTTCAAGGTCGAAATTCTGATCTTCGAGAATCCGGCGTACGGCGTCGAGAGCCCGGAAGTCTGGCCTGCCTTTCCGCAGCAAGATACACGGCCATCGAGCCTGCGCATCGAGGCCCCTGTTGTCGATGACGTAGAAGACGACACCAATAACTCGACGTTCGCCATCACGGAACTGTACCCGCCAGCTTTCGCTCCCTTGGGCGCACAGTCGAAAGACCTGACCGCAATTGCAACAGCCATGCGCCGAACTCGCGGCTTTCGAATACTTTACCACGAAGCCTGGGCGCAGCCGGTACCGGGTCGCAATACCGTTGTCCCGATCCGAATCGAAGCCGGGGAGCGGTTCGGGCAACAGCACGAATTACAGGGCTACCTCGAGTTGTATGTTGAACGCTTTTTACACTTGCGAGCTGACTTGCAGCTGATCCGCTATACCCAGACCAATAATCCATTCCGACTGATCGACGACGAAGACGATAACGGCATGAACATCTCCTTCTCCGGGCTGTCGCTATTGACTGAGGGTACGGACGCTCAGCGCAGCCTGACCAGTGATGAGCAGCGCTTTTTCATGGCCACCGAGAGTGCACGACTCAGTGAGTTAAGGCGTATGCGCAGTACCGAACTGCATTACCTGGACAACCCTCGCTTTGGCGTGCTGGCCATCATACATCCGCAACCCCGCCTGGATGAGTTGAACGAAGCGGACGAAAGCTGAGCCTGACTGTAAACAAAAAAATAGGAAAAAAAACCGCCTTCTGGAGGCGGTTTTTTTTCAGGAACCAAGCAATCAGCGTCGGTAGAAGGCCGCCACAGATTGATGCAGTATGCGTTTTACCCGCTCCATGCCTTCCAACAGGTTTTCTTCAATTTCTTTGATGGTGATGACACCCTCACCCTTGCCAGCAGCAGGATTAACCACTACCGACAAACTGGCATAACGCAACTTCAATTCCCGAGCCAGACTGGCTTCGGGCATGCCCGTCATTCCAACAATGTCGCAACCATCCTGTTCCATCCTGAAAATTTCAGCCGCGGTTTCCAGCCTGGGGCCCTGAGTGGCTCCATAGACACCGCCATTGATCACCGGCTCGCTGACCGCACGAGCCGACTTCAACAACAGCTGCCGCAGTGATTCGGTGTAGGGGTAGCTGAAATCAATGTGAGTAACGCCAGACAACTCGCCCTGGTAGACAGTTGCTTCACGACCGTAGGTATAGTCGATGATCTGGACCGGTACAACCAGCGCTTTGGATACCATGTTACGAGTAATACCACCGACCGCATTGACGGCGATGACATCGGTCGCAAACAGGTTCTGCAGCGCCCAAAGGTTGGCGCGATAATTGACTTCGTGGGGTGGGACTCGATGTGGGTGTCCGTGCCGAGCCATAAAGAGTACGCGGTGCCCATCCATCTGGCCCTCGAGTATCGGCGCCGAAGGCGAACCAAAAGGGGTTTGCACATCGTGGGCATTGGAAATGGACATACCGGGTAACTGCGTTAAACCCGTTCCGCCAATAATCGCCAGTGTATCGGACATCGTGAGACCTCAGCCGTTTAACAAAAGGGGCGCATACTGTGGCCTCCCCGCCAGGACTCGAACCTGGATTTAGGCCTTAGGAGGGCCCCGTTCTATCCAGTTGAACTACAGGGAGAAGAGCGCCATTGTAACGACCTCCGCCAGCCATTGAAACCCGTTTTATTTCAATCGCTTATGGATTTATCGTTCTGTCCGGGCAGAACAGTCGCTATACTGAGCGCACATTTTCTCCGGGTGAAGGCAAGATGCAAGAATTCGATCTGGATCAGCTCGCGGACTGGCTGGAAGACGAAACTCAGGCAGAGGAATGTCTGGACATCAATGGCCTGCATGGCTTTATCACCGCACTGGCGATCTGCGCCGAACCTCTGAACGACGCCTGGCTCGAAGACGCTCTGGCCCGACCGCTGACGGCAAACGACAAGGACGCTATCCAGCAATGTCAGCTGTTGCACCAGCAGGTCTGCGAAGAGTTGTACAGTGACGATCAGGTCGCAGTAACCTTTGAGCCGGAAACAGACTGGCAGGATTCTCCCATGCAACTGTGGAGTGAGGGGTTCATGGAAGTGGTATTTGCCCTGCCCGAGCGCTGGACACACCCTCAGGAAGAAGCGCTGGCCACGGCTCTACTGCCCATTGAAGTGGCTTCGGGGCTCTTTATCGATGAAGCCGATTTCAAACCCCTCTATGGCAACCCCAAATTGCTCAAGGAAATGTTTGAGCAGATACCAGAACTCCTGACCGATTTATACCTCTTGCTGCAAAGCCCGGAGAAACTCTAGAACCCGGTCGGATTCAGGTAGCAGATCCCCCTCGACAGGCTGGGGATGCAGGTGCCTCCCCTTGCCATTCATCAGGTGCATAGGCGTGAATCGCCAAAGCGTGGACCGGCCCGGCCAGCTCTTCCTGTAACAAGGCATAGATCATCTGGTGGCGCTTTACCGCTCGCACCCCAGAAAACTGCCCACTGACCACTTCCAGCCGAAAATGGGTTTCACTGTTTGCAGGTACGGAGTGCTGATGACTCTCATTGTCGATCTTCAAATGAGAGGGCTGCAACTCCTGCAACTTTTGTTCAATTTGCACCGCGACGCTCATTCTCTCTCCTATAGAGCAGAAGGTTTCAGGGACCGTTATTGCGCATCTTGCGTTGAGTCTCGCGCTGAGCGGTCGCCTCGTACGTCAATTGTAACACCCGTGCATCCACACCGGCACGATGGTGGCTCAATCCATAAGATGATCGAATGCTCTGCTTGGTGTCATCCCAGTATTGCATTTGATATTCGGATAAAATTCGCGGCAGCGTCTCCAGGCGAAAAGTCATGGTTCGGCGTGCACTGTAATACAGCAAAGCCAACCAGCCGGAGTCAAAACCCCAGCCATCGCTGTAAAGAATCTGCCCTTCGAGCATCTCATTCAGTTGCTCTGCAATAACGCTCACTTGATGCCCTGTTTCTCGCAATTGCTGCTGACTGATGCCGTGTATCTTCTCCGCTTCGACATCCCAGTGCACCCAGTCTGGTTCTGGCACAATCAGCCAGCTATGAGTCTCACCCTGCTCCGTCGCCACCCCTATTTCTATGGGGTAGCTGCCCTTGCCGAAGCCAGAGGCTTCTATGTCGAGTATCGCCGGAAGTAACATTGAAGCCTGTCAGTTGTTGTGATCTTTAATAGCAGTGTCGTGGCACCGGGCCTGGTCAGCCAGGAACCTGACCGTCGCTCGCCCAGATAAACCGCTATAGTAGCAGCCTGAACACTCAGTATAGAACCTTGATTGACATTTCTGTCGATGCATCGCAATAAAAAAGGGCAGCAAAAGCCACCCTCCAGGATTCAAACAGCTCGACCCAATAGATTTACCAGGTCGTGAACACTTCTCTGACCAAACCTGGCGTCAACAATTGCGGCAGTAGCCTCGCCTCGGTGCTACCCGGCGGGTAGTAAGCGTAGAGCGGAATACCGTCACGCCGATGCCCTTCGATCAAGGCATCCACTTCCGGCGAAGGGTTGGTCCAATCTGCCCTGAGCAAGCGCACCCCTTGATCCGCCACCAGTTGCTCGAAAGCATTGCCAGACAGCGCCACCCGCTCGTTGGCCTTGCAGGTAATACACCAGGCGGCGGTCACATCCAGAAACACCGGTTCCCCTCTCGCTCGATAGTCGCTCAGCCGGTCAGCGCTGTACTCCTGCCAGAGATCCGGCGCAGGGCGCTGATCAAACAGCAGGGTTGCAGCGAACACCAACACCATTGCCCGTATCGCCACCTTGGTCAATTTCATTGCCCAGCCATTTACGGCCCTGAGCGTCAGCGCGGGCCAAAGTGCAACGGCAACCAGAATCAATGCCAGACCAATTTTCAGTAACGCGCTTGTGCCCTGCAATTCAACCAGAACCCAGGTTAGCCAGAGCACCGTCGCAAACAACAGAAAAGCCATGGCCTGACGAAAATGGGTCATCCAGGGACCCGGCTTAGGCAGCGCCTGAGCAAGACCAGGCCAGTGGCTAAGCAACAAGATAGGCGCAGCCATACCCAGCCCCATAACAGCAAAAATCAACAAGCCTGTTGCCGCTGGCTGCAATAACGCAAACCCTATGGCAGCGCCCATAAAAGGGGCTGTACAGGGGGTGGCGACCAGCGTAGCCAGTGCCCCGGTAAAGAAGCTGGAGCCATGGCCGGGTTTTTGCGTTAGATCCTGCCCTACCCCCATCAGCTTCTGGCCAAACTCGACGTAGCCAGCCATCCACAGGGCCATGACAAAAAACAGGACGACAAGCAAGGCGACAAACAAGGGCGACTGCAGTTGAAAGCCCCAACCCACCCAATCGCCAAATTGCCGCAACAGCAGCATGACCACGGCCACGGCCATGAAACTGATCACTACACCAGAGGTGTACAACCAGCCATGCAGGCGCGCCTCATTGGCGTGGTGGCCCAATTGCGCCAGATGCAGAGCTTTAATCGACAGTACAGGGAACACACAAGGCATCAGGTTCAAGACCAGACCGCCCAACAGCGCAAAGACCAACGCCAGTACCAGGGTCAGGGATTGGGTGTCAGTGCTGCTCGGAAGGCTATTATTGCCACTGCTCAGAAAGGCATCAAGATCGACGGTGCCAGTGCCATTGCTGGCTGAGCCGCCGGAAGCCGTTCCAGCCTGAGGCGGCGCCATGGGTTCACCGCTGACAGCATCAAAATAGCGTCGTTGTGGCGGATAGCACAGACCTGCATCGGCACAACCCTGATAGACGACCTCAAAATACCCCTGCTGGGCAACGATCGGGTATTGGGCCGTCATGAATTCATAGTGGACGGCCATGTCCTCGTCGAAAGTTTCGTCGTACTTGATGATGTGATTGTCTGACAACACAGCATCGCCCACAGCGGCGCCATCGTGAACACGGAGTTGATGATTATCCCGGTAGAGGTAATAGGCGTCAGCGACGTCCCAGTAAAGGCTCAGCTCACCCTCGTCCACCTCCACATTCAACTGGAATGCTTCATCAACCGGCAGAAATTCACTCGCTTGAGCAACACTCATCGCCAATACCGCCAGCAACGACACCCACCAGATTTTCATAGCACCTCTCACATTAGTCGCTCGCCGAACGTACCATAGACTGTCAAACTTTCGTCAAATAATAAGAAGGGCACCCCCAGGCTGGCCAGCCAGCTTTCGGCATCTTTACCCAAAAGCATGGCAATGGTGGCCAGTGCGCCTGCCAGCAAGCAATTGTCGGCCAAAACGGACACTGATGCCGGCGCCTGTTCGCCTGGATAGCCGGTTTTGGGGTTCAGTATGTGGCAGTAGCGTCGACCGTCGAGTTCAAAAAAGCGCTCATAGTCGCCGCTGGTCGCCAGTGCCCCCGCTGCCAGTGGGAGCCATGCCGCCACCTGATCTGTCTGCCGTGGATGACGGATGCCCACTGGCCAGGCTTTGCCATCTGGCTGCGGGCCGGTCACTCTTATATCGCCGGCCAGATTCACCAGCCCGGTAACACCTTGCTGGCATAGGATGGCCAATACCCGATCCGCCGCAAACTCTTTGACCACACCACCGAGATCAAGTTCCATTCCTGTCGGCAATACCAGGTAAGGACTATGCCATTGCAGGCGGTGCCAGCCGACGCGCCGGAGGCATTCCTGCAAAGCATCGGTGTCTGGCAGTCGTCTATCGCGGAAGGACCACACTGAGCGCAGAACGCCAGTGGTCAAGTCAAACAACCCCTGGCTCTGCCGGTAACATTGATCAGCGAAATCAAGCAGTCCAGACGTTTCCGAATCAACTTTCTGAGGTTGCCCGGCCTGCAGATTTAATTGACTCAGGTAGCTGTCGACCCGATAACGGCTGTATTTGGTTTCCAGTCGACAGACTTCCGCTTTTGCCAGATTGACGGTTTCTTCGACAACGGCCGTCTCGCCATAGAGGTGAAGATCACAAGGCCCTCCCATGGCCTTGAAATGTGCGTGTACAGGAGCGCTCACGGACCTAGAACCGATAATCCAGCCCAGTAGATATTCGCCAGAACGATGGCAAGCCTGGTGTTTCTTCCGAGGCATTGAAACCATAGGCAGGGTTAGCCACATACCGCTCGCCGGTCAGGTTCCAGGCAAAGCTACGAAAAGTAGTCTTGAGGCTCAACTTGCCACTGAGCGCACCGTAATTGGACAATCTGGGGTCGCTGGAGTAGTAACGAGTTGTATCGGCAGTGTAAAAGGGGTCGGCCTCACCATGATCGGGTATTTCATAGAAGTAAGCCTCGGTCTGCTGGTAGTACCTCACCTTGGGTACAACCTGAAAAGCAACCCCATTGTTTACCATCCAGCCAATGTCTGGCGCAAAGTTCTGATACCAGCCCAACTCGACCGTTGAGGAGAAAATATCCCAGGTATCGACCAGAAAACGAACATCCGCATGCAGGGCCGCATTAAAGTTTGGCATGAACCGCCTGAGACCGGTATTCAAGGTAAACACAGTGCGGTTGTCCGGGCGTATATCGTAAGGCACCACTGCACCTGAATATTCCCGGTAAGGATCGGATAAGTAACCAGAGCGATGTGTCACGCTGATACCCGCCTGGACGACGGTATTCATATCAACAATCTGACCAACGCCTTGATAGACTGATACTTGCCAGATGCTCTGATCCTTGGCTGCAAAGCGCCCAGGCGTATTGGCCTGCTGCAATTCGGTGTCACTGAAGTCCTGAGTCGGATTGATTACGTCGTAGCCAACGCTGATGCCACCACTGAGCGTCGTCATCTGATCATTGATCTGCAGTGACCCATCAATACCAGTCGAGACAGCCCTATAGTCACGCTCAATGGAAAACCCGCCCTTGATGCCGGCTTCTGCCTGAGACCAATAGTAACGTCCCTGCGCATAAAGGTCGAAGCGTTGTTCGATTGACGCACCGCTCATGTAAACACGGGTCACACCTTCCTCATCCAGATAGGTATAGGCCGGTGAGGCGCCCGACATGGATTCAAAAGAGCCTTCAACATCCAGACTCATGTTGCTGCCATAAGGCATCAACAAGTAAAACTGATGCACCTGTATCTGATATCGCTCCTGAGCACCACCATCGGTTCTGCTGGCCGGAGAATCATCTTCACTGTAAAAAGTAAAACGATAAGCCGCTTCGCTTTCGGCTGGCTGTTGAGCTTGCACAAAAGGCATCATACCGGGCACTGCCAGCGCACTGGTGGCCAGTTTTTTCAGAGTGTTAGACATTCAGTCCTCTCAATTACAACCACAACCACCGCCAGCAGCGGCAGTACCACCAAAAGAGGCTTCTTTTGAAAAGTAGACATGATCGTTCAAAGTCGATTCGAGCCGGTCCGGAGACCAACTCATGTCATCTCGTGCCAGAGTGCCCCTTTGCCAGGGGCTGACGGTTGAACATCCCGTCAGAAAAGCCACTAACACCAGTACCGCAACAACGGATTTCACGTTTGTATTCTCCTAACCGAAAACCGGCAGCTGTTCGATGTCGATGGGAAATTGCTGAGCAAAGGGATGCTGATCGATGCCGGCAATCACGCGCATGTGTTTGTGCAAATGGGCAGCAGTGATTCGAGTACTACCCGTAGTATTGGGAGGTACGGGCGTCATCTGGTTGCCACTGATGGTCACATTCATCGGCCCCACCAGCGGGTCGGTCGCGTTCAACACCGTACCGCCAGCCACATCTTTGCCCAGGGCGATGTAGCTGCCCACCGCCCAATGGTCCTTGCCGTTGCCGGAATTGTACCAGGGCGTGCGGCCGAAGTCAGATGCCAGCACGATGGTGGTATCCTGTTCGATGTTATACACCTCCAGAGCCTCCCAAAGGTAGTGCAAATCGACCAGCACATCGCGAATCCGATTAAAATGCTGTGCATCATGGTTGTTGTGCGTATCAAAACCGCCGAAACCAATCTGCATGGAAGATGCCATGCCCGCATTCATCGAGGCCGCACCAATACGCATCTGTCTCTGCCTATTGTTGCGGGCCTTGTCTCTGAGCGCAATATGGGCGGGATCGGACGGGTTGGCCAACTCGGATGCGACACCTGAAAATGCTACCCCTTCATCGCGCACCATATAAAGTTGGCTTTGCAAACGGTGGCGTCTTGGCAATGTTTCTTTTTGATCCAGCAAGGCGCGACGCTGCTCCTTGGCCTGATCCACCAGGGATTTCATGCCGCCAGGAAGGTAATTACCCTCAGGCTCGGACAAGGTATTGAATACGGTCACGTCACCGGCGCTGGAGCGCGGCACCAGACCGGCGGTTTCGTTGTTGCCGCCGCCGTTGGTTATGAACGCCAATGGACGATCGGCCCCCTGAACGGCTGCATAGAGTGCGCTGAAATCGGGAAAGGCCGTATCCATACTGCCGGTATTCGAAAAACGAGTACCGGTATCGTGGCCATTGGTGCGGTTATCAATACCGTTCATTACGCGAATCTTGTCTGCGTAGAGGCAGCAGAACGCGTCATAGACAAAGAGGTTCGGATTGAGCCGTGAGCCGTTGGCGAAGGTAACACCTGAGACCTCACTGGCCAGCGCATCAAAGTCGATGGTATTGATTGATCCTTCCAGAATGCCTTTGGCATTGGCGACAATGTTACCGGCCTGGCCGGATTTCGCTGCTGCCCAATCGAAACCGGGCGCTTGCTCAAGGGTCAACACCACATTGTCCCCTTCCCCACTGCGTGTGCCGGCCAACATACGCTGAATGTGGTCGATTCGAATCGCCGTGTTCGCCGCCGGGCTTCCGGCTTCGTCGACATCATTCAGGTTGTAGGTTCCGAGATAGGGGGCATATTTCATTTGATCATCGACACTGCTGCTCAATGATATATCCCGTACCCGACGAATGGCGTTGCCACAAAAGCGATTCACTGGCGAGCCGCCGTTACGAGCACCACTGTCAACGTCACCGCGTAGAATATTGCCTTTGGGATCACAGAACGACGTAGGATCCCAACCGCCACCCAGGTGGAGCAGCACAAAGTAGCGCCCTACCGGAGTCAGGCTGGAAGCGTGCGCTTTACCCGCCATAAAGGTCGGAACACTGGCGGCCATTCCGGTCGCACTCAGTACTTTCAGAAAATCACGACGTTTCATTGCTGGCCTCCTCATCCGTAAATAAAGCGATAGTCGTTAAGCATATACACCAACACCGCAAACCAGGCATGCTCTGCCCCCTGCAAGTTGGAGCAACCGGATGGTAGATCCTGCTCGATGACGCCACTGAACAGCTGGAAAGCGATATTGACTTCATCACTGTCCAGAGCAACCTCTTCATGCAGAACCGCCAGGTAGAGCTGAGCGATGGTTCGGCGGATAGCCAAAGTTTCTGCTCGGCGATTAATGCCATCAGGATGACGCATGTCCGTGCCTGGCTCTACCAACTTGAACAAAGCACGCTCTGCTCTGGGCATGCTGAACTCGTTGCGCACAATATCGCAGGATTCTTCAACAGCCATGGCCTCGGCCAGCGTCGCAATGATGCCGCTGGCTGAATCCGCATCTTCGAAGACTTCCCTGGAATCCTTGCCACCCATATAACGACGGTCGGTCAGGCGACGCAAGTTAAGGCTGTTGTTGTTCGAACCGCCTCGCGCACTGTTGCTGTTCACACCCCAGCCACCTGAATTCAACATACGCAAACGCTGGTTCAGTAAATGAGGTTGCAATAAGCGGCTGGAACCCAGCGATTCATAATCCCGGCTCAAGCCACTCTGAAAAACACCGCTTGCACGGAAGTAACCACTCTTGGTGACAGCGTAGACCAGTGCTTTGACATCGTAATTGGCAGCAGCGAACTCAGAAGCGGCGTTGGTAATCAGACGTTTCTGTTGGGCATAAGCGCTCTTGTAGGCTTCTGGCGAATCCGGATTGGGGGAACCCAGAATGACTTGCCCAGTCAGCCCGGCCACGACAATCTGGGCGATGCCTTTGGCGTAGGCAGAATCCTGAGCGATTTGCTCACCAATCCACTGTATCTCACGGCCGCTGTAGTTGTTGCTGGAGCCGAACTCGTTCAACTGAGCGTTGGCTTGCGCCCAACCGATGTTGACGCCGGGTGTTAGCGGCCGTTGGCCGGTAATTTGCTCCAGCTCAGACTCAGTCTGGTAGACGCCATCGAGACGGAAGTGCCGGAATGCTTCAGCGACAGGGTCCAGAATTTTGTGGCAAACAGTACAGTCTTCGTTGGTCTTGGTCGGGTCGACATCGCCAACGGACATGTTGTTGGCCTCATCCAGCTCCAGAGCAGCAATATCCCGGTTGCCTTCAATGGCCAACAGATCACGACCAGAGAACAACCAGTACACCATGCGTGCACGGTGGCGATGGCGGTTGGTGTCCATGGCCGTAAATTTGTTCAGAAACACCAGGTCGGTCAATACACCCGAGTGAGGCACACCGGCCATTTTCGGGTTACCGGTAGTGTCGGTATAGAACAACTGAGCGGGCCGAATATCGCGCGGATCGTAAGGGAAGGCCTCCATCACATACTGAGTCGTTAAACCACCGTTGACTCGTATGGAATTGCCATTGGTGTCCCGACCCTTCAAATCGACCACGTCGAAGTACTGGTTCATGTCGTCCACATTGCGCCAGGTCTGCCATTGAGGCGCTCCGGCAGAGGGCAGGGCGCCGTTGGCAACAGAGCCATCCGGGTCGACAAGACGCACGTTAGACGTTTCGGTGTCACCCCCCAGGGCATGCCAGGAGAAGGGGTTCACAACAGTGTACTTCCCTGAAACCAGCTCACGAAAATCACGGTCGTTACGTGCCAGATATTCAACAAAGAGCAAGGGCGTACGAGCCATCGCCTCGTTGGAGAAATGGTTCAGGTAGTTGGCATTCAAATCAAAATTGGGGCCACCATCTGGTCTCAACACTCGATCCGACCAATCCAGATGCCGGAAAATTCGAGTGTTGTTATTATTGGAAATCAGGTTTCTGTTGTAGACATCGGTAATACGGCCACCATTGACCGGTCGGTAGGCATCGGTCAGGAAGGAGTCATTGAACACATCCTTGAGTCGCTCATAGAAGTAATCTTCACTCATGAAGCCGTAAACGACTTCTCGCTCACCCTGAATACTGGTGGTAAAACGACTGACTTCGTCTTCGGTAGGCAAGCGGCCCGCCAGATCGAACGCCAGCTTGTAGACGGCCTCATTGGGTGTCAGGGTCGCCACACCCGGTATGGCGCGTTGAACAGAGCCTGCGGTGGAACCGTTGAATGCCTGATGGACATACTCAGCCACGTTCCGAGCGTCGCTGCCCCTTAATGGGTTTCCGGCACTGGGCATGTCGCGTTCGATCTTGGCGATCAAGGATTCGACACTGGTACAGGTTGGACAAGCCACCAGAGGCCCACCGGAGCCACCAGCACCACTGGCGCCATGGCAGGACGCACACTGAGCCTTATAGATAGATTGACCGGCTTCATTCAGCGAACGAGCCGCACTATCGTCGCCATCGAAACTCTGGGAACAGGCTGACAGTAGTACTACCAGGCAAGCCAACAGGAGTTGACCACGCAGATTTCGAACAGAGTGCACAAACTCAAGGAAAGAGCGCATTGTTTTTCTCCGATGACGCAATTCATATCCATTTCAACGCCGTGAACATAACAGCCTTCTTGACACAAAAAACGGAACCAGATCACACATTATTTACAAAGTGGTAGAGCTGTGACCAACTTCACATTAATATTCTGAGACTCATTCTCATCATGGCCCTGAAAGGTCAGTTTACGACGATCTATTCCCCTCCCTCCCCGAACCATCCTTGCCATTGGCAGCTCGACTCGCCTTGCTTATACTGAGACTTCATTTCAACAGGAACACATAATGACCCTGGCATCTGGCCTTTTGCAGTGGCACTGGTGGCAACCTCTGTTGTACACCCTGATTTTGACTCATTTCACCATTGTTTCCGTCACCGTTTATCTGCATCGGCACAGTGCCCATAGAGCGCTCGACCTGCACCCTGCCGTTGCCCATCTTTTCCGCTTCTGGCTCTGGCTGACAACCTCCATCAAGACCAAAGAATGGACCGCCATACATCGCCGGCACCATGCCAAGTGCGAAACAGTCGCCGACCCACATAGCCCCCAGGTTCTGGGTCTGCGCAAGGTGTTGCTGGAAGGTTCCGAACTCTACAAGGAAGCCGCTGACGCCGACACCTTGAAACGATTCGGCAATGGCACACCCGACGATTGGCTCGAACGCAATCTCTATAGCCATCGCTTCGGCAACTTCTCCGGTATCGCTTTAATGGCATTGATCAACATTGCCCTGTTTGGCCCGATCGGCATAACCATTTGGGCAATACAGATGCTGTGGATTCCTTTCTGGGCCGCTGGCATCATAAATGGCCTCGCCCATTACTGGGGTTATCGCAACTTCGAAAGCCCGGATGCGGCTCGCAATATCAGCCCGTTGGGCATCATCATCGGTGGCGAAGAGCTGCACAATAACCACCACACCTACCCCAACTCCGCCAAACTGTCTTCGCGCTGGTACGAGTTCGACCTGGGCTGGGCCTACATTCAGTTGTTCAAAGCACTTGGCCTTGCCAGCAACATCCGGCGCGGCCCTGTGGTTTACCGTCAAGCGGACAAATGCCTGATTGACGCCGATACTGCCCTGGCGGCTGCGAACGATCGGTTTCGCATCATGGCGCAGTTCAAGCGGCAGGTTCTGTCCGTGCATTTGCGTCAGGATCATCGTATTCGCGCCAGCGCTGGCAGGCATTACCGGCGTCTGAATCAATGGCTGACGCAAGGCCAGGAACAATGGGATGAAGCGCGCCAGGAGTGGATGCAGGAATTCTTCTCCAAGCATCCAGAGTTGCATACGCTCTACCATCTTAAAGAAGAGCTTGATCAATTATGGACCTTGCGCACTCGCTCAAAAGATGAACTGGTCGAAGCGTTCAAAGCCTGGTGCGATAAAGCCGAAAACGCAGGTATGCAAACCCTGGCAGATTTCAGCGCCATGCTGAAACAGTACAGCTTGCAACCCGTTCCTGTTCGTTCCTGATGGCCGATACCAATACATTGTCCCATATGCTGGAGGGTCTGCGTCTCAGGCGCGAGACCATCCAGTACAAGGCCCTCGCAGAAGCGCTGGGCCTCTCACCTCCCGGTCAAATACAGCAAATCACCGCATTGCTGGAAGCCATTCAGGAAGACGATGCTTTGCTGAACCGTCCACAGCGTGCCGCCCTGGTCATTCAGCGAGGAAAAGAGCCGGTACCCCGCCCCGGTTTTTTCCAGAAATTGAAAAGCCTGGGGGTCTACCAGGGGCCTGACAAGGGGCCTGAAGCGGAGATGTGGCACCAGCATGAACTGGAACGACTCTTTGAGGTATGAGGTCGATTGCAAATCGCCCCTCAAGTACGCACCATCTTCTCCTGAATTTGAACCGATCAATCGAACTTCAAACAAAGGTATGTCATGACCAACATCCTCTATCACAACCCGCGCTGCTCCAAGTCTCGTGAAGCCAAGGCATTGCTCGACGAAAAAGGGGTGGATTACCAGACTCGCCTCTATTTGCAGGAACCACTGAGTCAAGACGAATTGGCTCAATTGATCACGCGCCTCAAGGAACCGCTAAACGCTCTGGTTCGTTCCAAAGAGGCCGAGTACAAGGCTGCTGGGTTGAACAAGGACAGTGACCAGGCTGTGATCATTGCCGCCCTGGTTGAGTATCCGAAACTTCTGGAACGCCCCATCCTGGCGACGAAGAAAGGGGTTCGCATCGGACGCCCTCCTGAACGAATCCTGGAGATTCTCTGACCGTGCCTTATGTGCTGATTCTCTACTACAGCCGTTATGGCAGTGTTGCCGCATTGGCCCGAGCCATGGCTGAAGGCGTCGATAGTGTGGCGGGCATTGAAGCTCGTATTCGCACCGTGCCTGCTGTGCGCGCCGATACAGAGCCGGCAATAGACAGCATTCCGGCAGAAGGACCGCTCCATTGCAGCCTGGACGACCTCGCCCACTGCTCCGGCTTGTTGTTGGGCTCACCCGGCCGCTTTGGCAATATGGCCGCAGCGTTGAAGTATTTCCTTGAGCAAAGCAGCCCGTTGTGGGTGTCCGGAAAGCTGGTTGGCAAACCGGCGGGCGTTTTTACCAGTACCTCAACCCCTCATGGTGGCCAGGAGAGCACTCAATTGTCCATGATGATACCTTTGCTGCATCAGGGCATGCTGGTGTCGGGCATACCCTTCACAGAAGCGGGCCTGCACGAGAACTCAAGAGGTGGCACACCCTATGGCGCTTCCAGCGTCGCTGGTGCGGGCCATCAGCCGCCTGATGAACCCAGCCTGTTGTTGGCGAGGCGCCAGGGCCAGAGGCTGGCACAGCTTGCGAGGAAGTTACAGAATGACTGATCCAACGCCTGCTCCCTCAATGTCTGTGAACCGGAAGTTGAAGACCCACTACAGCCTCCTGGTAGTTGCACTGCTTGGTGGTGCCTTTCTCTATGGGCCTCATCAGTCGGCCATGCCATTGGGTCAATGGGTGCTATCCTGCCTGGTGGTGGGTACCTTTACTGCCCTGCCATTGCTGGGTTTCGTTGCGGCGGCTTTCCGCCCGAACCCAGGACGAGTCAGTTGGTTGAGTTTTATACTGCTGGGCTATTTGATCTTCGGCATCGTGCTGGCATTCAGTCCACGCGGGCTTGTGCCAGGCGTGGCCATTTCAGCCGCCACCCTGAGCACCTTCGGTTACGCCGTCATCTGGCTTAGACCCTTCAAGAAAGCCGCCAAGGCCCGCCAAAAAGCCGAGGCGAGTCAGCAGCGCTGATCGATCAACCCGCAGCAAACACCTTGCTGCGCACCACCTTGCGATAGTCGCCCGGGGTCAGCGAGAGCTTCTGCCGAAAACAACGCCCGAAGTAGGCATGATTGTGAAACCCGCAGAGCTCGCCGACTTCCGCAACGGTCAGGTTGGTATCACGCAACAACTCACAGGCCCGTTCAAGGCGCAGCCGCAGCACATAGGCCATCGGGCTTTCACTGGTTGCCTGACGAAAACGCCGACTGAAATTACGGGTCGATTGTTGCATCAGTTTAGCCATCTGCTCGAGGGTCACATCGGCACTCAGGTTCTGGCGCACCCAGGATTGCACCATGCTGATTTCTTCGTCGTGATGCACGGCCCCACCAGGCTCGTAGTAGGGTGTGGAGAAAGTGCGTTTAAGTTCGTGCATGAACTGCCGCTCGACCAGCGCCAACGCTTCTTCACCAAAGGTCTGCTCGATCAGAAAAAGCACCAGATCCGTTTGAGCATTGATCGAACCGGCGCAGTAAAGCCCGTCCTGATGGGTCACGAAGTGGTGACCCTCAAAGGTCACCTTCGGAAAGCGACGCCGAAAACGCTCAAGATAATACCAGTGAGTCGTGGCGACTTTGCGATCGAGCAGGCCGGACATGGCCAGATGCCCAACCCCCGTTCCAGTCGCAGCCAATCGCGCTCCGCGACGATATTGCTCGACCAGCCAACGCTGCAGGCTCTGGCTCTCTGCCAGAACCGGCCATGGTGTTCCCCACATGGGAGGAATGAATATCAGGTCCGGTTGCACCGCCTCGGCAAAGGTCGCGTCTGCGACCAGTTTCAGCCCGCCAGTCAATAGCTGCGGCCCCTCCTGTTCCGCCAGAATTTGCACCGACAGCGGCGTCTGATTGCGGCGACGCATCGAGTGTCGGCTCGCGGCATAAAACATCTCAACCGGCAGCGTTATTCCGGTCAGCAAAGCCTGAGGGCAGGCAATAAAGGCGACATTCACAATATAAGTCCCTTAATGAACACTATACGTCCTTAAAGTTATACCACAGTCCGAAATCAGCCACTATAGTCTGCCCCATTATCTGAATTGAGGTTTTATCATGAGAGCGCTACCAGTCATTGTTGGTTTTGGCGGCATTAATGCTGCTGGACGCACTTCCATGCATCACGGTTATCGTAGAATGGTCCACGAAGCCCTGGACGCCACAAGCATGGCCGCCACCTGGCAAGACCTGGCTCAACTGATGAAAATCGCCCCTGACCAGCATCAGCAAATCATGACTGGCACCCTGATACGCCGCATTGAAAAAGCATCGCACTACGACCCGGATGCCGTACCAATGCAACGAAAAGCTCGCTTCAGTCACCCTCGGGGCCTGGTGTTTCAGTTAAAGAAAAGCCAACTGCCTGATCCGATACCCGGTGACTGGTCCGTCACAGATTTGGGCGGCGGACTGGTGGATGTGATAACCGGTAACGAACTGGACGTCATGCTGCCGGGCAGCTACACCGCCAAGGTATCGTCTGCCGGCACCTTGCCCACCGGTTTTAACCCGGCAGACTACTATAACTCGACCCACCATCCGCGTGGCCTGCAAATGGCGGTCTACGGTGCCTCCGATGCCATCCTCAGTATGGGCCTGCCCTGGCAGGACATCCTGAACGCCATAAACCCCGACCAGGTATCCGTCTACGCGGGCTCTGCCATTTCCCAGATGGATCAGGCCGGCCTCAAGGGCCTTTACCAGTCGGGTATGACCGGCAATCGCATCACCTCAAAAATGATGCCGCTGACCCTGCCCGAAATGGCGGCGGATTTCGTCAACAGCTACGTCATCAACAGCGTCGGCAATACCGGCTCCAACGCCGGAGCCTGCGCCACCTTCCTGTACAACCTGCGCCAGGGCATTATCGACATTGAAGCTGGCAAGTGTCGGGTAGCCATCGTCGGCAACTCCGAAGCCCCCGTAGTCCCTGAAATCATGGAAGGCTTCCGCATCATGGGCGCCCTCGCGGAAGACGACCAACTGTGCCAACTCGATGGCACCAGCGTCGCCAATAATCGCCGTGCCTGCCGCCCCTTCTCCACCAATGCCGGTTTCACCATGGCAGAATCAAGCCAATTCCTGGTATTAATGGACGACGCCCTGGCACTCAGCCTCGGCGCCACCGTGCACGGCTCCGTCGCCGACGTCTTCGTCAATGCTGACGCCAACAAGAAATCCATTTCCGGCCCCGGCGTTGGCAACTACATCACCATGGCCAAGGCCACCGCCCTGGCCAAAGCCATACTGGGAGACCAGGGCCTGCAACAGACCTTCGTCATGGCACACGGCACCGGCACCCCGCAAAACCGGGTAACCGAATCCCACATATTCAACGAAACCGCCAAAACCTTCGGCATCCAGAACTGGCCTGTCGCCGCCATCAAATCCTACCTCGGCCACTCACTGGGCCCGGCCGCAGGCGACCAACTATTGGCCACCCTGGGTGTCTGGAACGAAGGCTTTATCCCAGGCATTCGTACCATCGACCACATCGCCGACGACGTCCATGATTCCCACTTGAACATCTGTATGAACCACCTGCCCGCCGGTGAACGCGGCAGCGAACGCCTCGGCGCCCTGATCAACTCCAAAGGCTTCGGCGGCAACAACGCCAGCGCCCTGGTGCTCTCACCACAAAGCACCGAACAGCTGATGCAGGAACGTCACGGCAAAAAGGCAATCGATACCTGGCGCGGCGCCAACGAAGCCGTCGCTGCCGGACAACAGGCATTCGACCAGCGTACCCGAGAAAACGGACTCGACGTCCTCTACTCCTTTGGTGAGTCTGTGATGAGCGATCAGGACCTGACGTTGGGCACCGAGAAACTGAGCTTGAGTCAGTTTGAGCAGGCTATTGAATTGCCGACCAGAAATCCATTTCTGAAGTAACAAGCCTCTACGTCGCTACCTAACGGGCGGCGTATGCCTGGCTAAATACGAGCCTTACGGTCTTTCTTTTTCCGCCCAAGCAGGTAAAGTGCCCGAGTTTTCAGCCAGAAACAGCCCCATGAGCCGATCCCGATTCGAAAAGTTTAAACAGGTCCTGCTGCATCGCCAACCGGACATGACCGTGCTTACCGACCAGGTGCACAAGGCACAGAACATTTCCGCCATACTGCGCACCGCTGACGCCGTCGGCATCCCGGAAATCCATATGGTACAGCCTGTACGCGGCCGTCTGGTCTATCACGACACTGCCGGTGGCAGCAGTCGCTTCGTACAAGTACGAACTCATGAGACAATCAGCACCGCTCTGGAACAGGTCACTGCACAAGGCTTCAAACTCTACGCTGCCGAATGGTCTGAGCGAGCGGTGTCTTACAAAGAGGTTGACTACACTCAACCCTTTGCCCTGGTTATGGGGGCCGAGAAATACGGCCTAAGCAAAACGGCCAGCCAGGCCGCCGATGAACATCTGACCATACCGATGATCGGCATGGTAGAAAGCTATAATGTCAGCGTTGCGGCCGCCATAATACTGCAGGAAGCCATGCAGCAGCGCCTCAAGGCGGGCCTTTACCAACGCCAGGCAAAGCAGGATGAGCAATTCCAGAAAACCCTGTTCCGCTGGGCTCAACCCAAAATGGCCGCTTATTGCGACCGCCACGGCCTGCCCTACCCCGATCTGGACGAAGACGGTGATATGATTCCGCCTCAGGCCCCCCAATACCGAGGACGCGCATGACCAACAGCAATGCTATACCCGCCATAAGTCGCGAACAACGACAACGCATCGTCGATCGCACCAACTGGTTGGCGGTCGTAGTCGATGCCATCGCCTTTGTCGGCAAACTGGCCGTTGGCATCAGCGTCCGCTCACCGGCCTTGATTGCCGACGCCATGCACAGCCTGAGTGACCTCTTGGCCGATATTCCGATCATACTGCTCGCCAAAATATCGCATCAGGAAGCCGATCAGGAGCACCCATACGGCCATGCGCGCTTCGAAACCCTGGGGACTGTTATGCTCGGTGGTATATTGCTTGCCGTCGCCATCGGCATTGGCTACGAGAGCATTCACCTGATATTCGGCGATCAGAGGCCCGAACCGAGCTGGCTGGCCGTCATAACGGTTGTTATAGCCATCGCGTTGAAAGAAGGCTATTTCCAATACGCCATTCGTCAGTCCAGAAAAGCCCAATCCCCTCTGCTTGAAGCCAATGCCTGGCATGCACGCTCAGACAGCCTGTCCTCCCTGGTCGTATTGGTCGGTGTCGGCGCGACCATGCTGGGCTTCCCTCAAGTAGAAATTCTGGCCGCGTTAATCGTTGCCGCTCTGATTGCCAAAATGGGTATTCGCCTTGCCTGGGAAGCCATTCAGGAGTTGGTCGACCGGGGGGTAACACCAGAGCATCAGGCCGAGTTGATCAAGACACTGTCTTCGGTGCCTGGCGTGAAAGACATTCACATGATGCGCACACGAATGATGGGTAAGGACGTCTTTGTCGATGCCCATATCCAGGTAGGGGGCTATTTGAGTGTTTCAGAAGGGCATCAGATCAATGAGTGGGCACTAAAAGCGCTCAAGGAATTGCACCGGGATGTTGCCGATGTCACCCTGCACATCGATCACGAACCCGACCTGGACGACCAACACGATCGCCCTCTGGCGCCGTTGCGACCAACCATTGAAAGCCTGCTTCAGGAGCGAGGCATTACCGGATACGACCGCCTCATCATTCACTACCGCCAGCAGCGCGCCGAACTGGAACTGCGCCTGCTGGCAGATGCAGACCGGGATGAGATTCAACACAGATGTCAGCAACTGGTTCAAGAAGTTCCCTGGATCAGAGCCATCCTGCTGACCGACAGCGGCCAGACCATCACCGCCTCAGACTGAGCCGGGAATGGGTGGCAAGGGCGGCACCACTTCGGCGTTCTGAGCGCGATGACGCAGCCAGTGATCCATCAGCACTATTGCCAACATGGCCTCGGCAATAGGCACCGCCCTGATGCCCACACAGGGGTCATGCCGACCCTTGGTAATCATTTCGACCGCCTCACCCTGACGATTGATGCTGCGGCCAGGAACGGTAATGCTGGAGGTGGGTTTCAAGGCGATATGCGCCTCAATGACCTGACCGGTGCTGATACCACCGACGATGCCTCCGGAGTGGTTTGACAGAAAACCCTCGGGGCTCAGTTCATCCCGGTGCTCACTGCCCTTTTGCGTGACGACGTCAAAACCATCACCAATCTCGACCCCTTTAACGGCGTTGATGCTCATCAAGGCGTGCGCCAGATCAGCATCGAGGCGATCGAAAATGGGTTCACCCAAACCAGGAATCAACCCTTCGGCACGAACACTGATGCGCGCACCAATGGAATCACCCGTCTTGCGCAGGGCATTCATATAATCTTCCATTTCAGTGATCTTGTTGGCGTCAGGGCAAAAAAATGGGTTGGTTTCGACAACCGACCAGTCAAGTTGCTCGGCGACAATGGGTCCCAGTTGACTCAAGTAGCCTCGAATCCTGACCCCTTTTGTTGCCAGAAACTGCTTGGCGACAGCACCCGCCGCCACCCGCATGGCGGTCTCGCGAGCAGAACTGCGACCACCACCGCGATAGTCACGAAAACCGTACTTCTGATCATAGCCGTAGTCGGCATGAGCTGGACGGTAGGTGTTCATGATGTCGGAATAATCCTTGCTGCGTTGATTGGTGTTCTCGATCAACAAGCCGATCGGAGTGCCCGTGGTCTTGCCTTCGAACACGCCCGATAGAATTCGAACTTCATCATCCTCTCGACGCTGGGTAGTGTAACGGCTGGTACCTGGCTTGCGTCGATCCAGGTCCCGCTGAAGATCAGCCTCCGAGAGTTCAATTCCCGGTGGGCAACCATCAACAATAACGCCCAGCGCCGGGCCGTGGCTCTCACCAAAGGAGGTCACCGTGAAGAGTTTTCCAAAGGTATTTCCTGACATGGGTTCAACCTGTAAGTATTCGAAATTCTGAAAGGGAAGCGCGAGCCTTCCCCACTAAGCCGAGCCTGCCGGGTCTATTTCGACCGCAGAGCCCGCGCTGGCAATATGAAAACACCGTGACCACCGGTGGCAAACTCAGGCCATTCGAAAGGCAGATCCGGAAAAGCATCGATCAGTGCTGCAGCGCTGTTGCCGACCTCACAGACCAGCCAGCCATCGTCACTCAGGTAGCGCGGCGCCTCGACCAACAGCCGTCGGACGACATCAAGCCCATCGTCACCCGCCGCCAACGCCATTTTCGGTTCGTGCTCGAATTCCGGAGGCATGGTCTCGATGTCTTCCGCATCGACATAAGGCGGGTTGCATAGGATCAGATCGTAGGGCTCTTCTGGCAACCCGGCAAAAAGATCGCCCTGATAGACACTGACTTGATAGCCCAGATCCTTGGTATCGACATTATCAATCGCTATGCGCACCGCCGCGTCGCTCAAGTCACTCAGATGCACTTCGGCTTCAGGAAACGCCAGAGCGGTCGCAATGCCAATACAACCACTGCCGGTACAGAGGTCGAGCACCCGTTGCGGCGGCCTGGTCAGCCATGGCTCAAACCCGTTTTCGATCAGTTCGGCGATGGGAGAGCGCGGAATGAGGACATCGGGTGTGACCCGATAGGGTTCGCCCAGAAACCAACTTTCTTCCAGTAGATAAGCTGTAGGCACTCGCTCAACACAGCGTTGCTGTAACAGCGACCAGAGTTTCTGACGCTCAGCCACGCGCAGCCTGGAAGAGAACACGACAGCAGGGGCATCCCATTCCAGTGACAAAGCACGCAAACAAAGAAATACAGATTCATCCCAGGCTGACTCGAAGCCATGCCCAAAAAACACCGAATGCTCGCCCATGGTGGTCGCAACCAGACGCACCCAATCCCCCAATGATGTCAATTCGGTCAGACATTCGGACTGAGTGGCAGGATCGGCAAAATCCAGACTCGAAAAAACTCTTGGCATGGCACCTCAGGCAGGCATTCAGTGGCGTATTCGAGGCCCAGTATAACGGCTAAGGCTGGATGCGCCTAGCTGGAAGGCTGTCCGCCATGAGCCTTCAGGATGGTGTTGACCCAGTCGGCCATCGGCTCGGGGGTCTCCATATGGGCATGGTGGCCACCCTCGAAATCCATACGATGCAACTGCGCCACTGCGGCCTGGCGATGTGCCCAGCGTTCCTCTTCGAGCTTCAAGGGGCTTTGCAGGAACACCGCCAAGTGCACGGGGCAACGAATGCGCTGCAGCAAAGCAACGACCTGGGACTCGGTAAAGCGCCACAAACCGGGGTCGCGCAGACGCGGATCGTACCGATGGAACCAGCCTTGATCATTGAACCCTATGCCTCGACTCGACATCAAGCGAGCGCTTTCAAGTGACAACGGAAAGCGCCCACGAGTGCGCACACGCCACAATTCTTCAACACTCTGATAGTAGCGTCTTCGATTCACCCGACCCTGTCGATTGGCATAAACTTCCTGCAGGCGGTCCAGATTGCCCTCATCGGTATCTGACATTGGCCCAAGTGCATCGAGTGAAATGACGCGCTCGACACGCGGATCCACTGCCGCCAGCATTTGCGCCAGGATGGCACCCATGGAGTGCCCAAGCAGCGTCACCTCTGGCCAATCGAGTTCATCCAGCACTCGCCCAAGTACCGGCAGCCAGTGCATCATGGTCCAGCCCTCACCCTGATCCAGCGGCGCTGAACGACCGTGGCCTGGTATGTCGATGACCCAGAGTTCCACGCCCTTCAGGTGCTCGGACAAAGGCTTGAAGCTCATGGCGTTGTCGAGAAAGCCATGCAGTGCCAGTACCGGTCGCCCCTGGCCCCAGCGCAACCCCTCTATGTTGCCATTCAGTAATCGAAAACTGTGCACCTCATGCTACCTTGAGGCGATGAAGCTGGTGAATCATTTCACTGACAGTGCGTGCCGTTTCCAACGGATACTCCAGAGGAAACAGGTGGCTGCCGGGTACACGCATGGCATGAAAGCCCAACTGGTGCTTCATACGCAGATATTGCCTTTTGAGCACTGTGTCAGTGTCACGGCCGACCAGAACACCATAAGGCAAGGCAGCCTGACCCGGACTCAGGCTAATGGTATGGGGCACGGTGCGAAATATGGCCAGCTCAACCGACAGTTCATAGGCCAGTTCTACCCCGCCTCCCTGCGCCGGCCTCGTCGCACTGGCAATGTAATCCTGCAGACACTGAGGGTGAAACTGCTTGAACAGGCCACGGGTACTGAAGTGCTCAACAGCCGCCGCCTGGCTGGGCCAATGGGTGCGACGGTGTTTTGATCTCGCCGCAGGCGTGACATTGTCAATCAAACCCAGGCTCTTGATCATGCGCACCATCCAGCTCTCGAAACGGCTGAATACCGGTACATCAAGCATGATAACACCGGCGAAGAGGTCCGGCCGTTCCAGACTGGCCATCAGCGTCAGGGCGCCGCCCAGGGAATGCCCCAAGCCGATCACCGGTCGATTGCACTGGCGTTCGATGCTGTCAATCAATTGTTGCTTCAAGTGAGGCCAATTGTTGGTCACCGGATAGGCAGGGTCATGCCCAAGCAAAGGAATCTGGTGGACGTCATGATGATCAGCCAGATGGGTCAGCATTGTTTGATAACTGGCCGACGGAAAACCATTGGCGTGGGCAAAATGGATGGGCAATGTCATGATCTGGTTTACCGGATTTTCAAAGCGGTTAATCTAACCCAGACACTGATCACTTTCAAACGCTTGTTTGAATCCAACCCCAGATGCAGAGAGAATCAATGCTGAAAGGACAAAGTCGCGCCGCCCGGGTACCAGGCATCTGCCTCAAGGCAGACCAGGCCCGCTGTTGGGAGGCTGACAGTGCTGCTCTCACCCAGAAGGGTGTTAGCCAGTTGGCTCAACAAAGGGTTGTGCCCAATCAGACAGGTATCGCCTTCAGGCAAGGTCTGCAACCAGTCAATCACCGCTTTAACCGACTGGTCCGGTGTCAGCAGGGGTTCTATCTGGATGTTTTGGCCCAGCCTCTGCTGCACAAGGTCGGCACTCTGACGAGCACGAACATAAGGACTGCAGAACAGTTGATCCACCGGTGCCAACGCCTCACCGCGCTTCACAACGGCATCGCGACCGACGCGAGTCAAGGCTCGACTGGCGTCGTCGCTGCGGTAAGGCTCCGCTTCACCGTGTCTGAGCAGGTAGAGCTTCATTCGCTGACCTTGTCACTGTCTTCCGAGGGCCAATCCTCGAAGGGAAAGGGTTTGGTATCGCGATTGAACAGCAGGTAATCCAGGATTCGGGCCTGATAAGTGGCCAGAGAGCGACTGAAACGGCGCAATTTCTCGTTGGGCTCATCCTCAAACCAGCCCAGTATCCATTGGGTAACCGCCAACAAGGCGGTCACAAAGTAGCCAATGCGCAAAATTACCCAGAACAACACCATAAAGAGCAAACGTAGAGCGTGTTGCTCTCTGTATTCTTTCTGTTCAACGTCCATCAAATACCGGCTCCCATAAATTCCACATCCTGAGCAAGGTCGCCCGACATCAATCGGCTCGAGACCTCCCGGATGGGTTGATTGTCAAAGATGATAGCGTAGAGACCATTGACCAGCGGCATATAAATCTGCATTTCGGCCGCCTTGTCATGCACCATGCGCAGTGTATTGATTCCCTCGGCAGTCTCTCCTACACGCTTGATGGCCTGCTTGAGGCTATCGCCCTCCCCGATGTAGTAACCCACTCGGTAATTGCGACTGAGTTTGGAGCTGCAGGTAACGATCAGATCGCCCACCCCAGCCAGGCCGAGAAAGGTCATGGGGTTGGCGCCCAGGCGTACCGCAAATCGAGACATTTCGGCGAGCGAACGAGTGATGATAGCGGCTCGAGTGTTTTCAGCCATGCCCAACGCCGTTGCCATGCCCGTCACTATTGCATAGATGTTTTTCAAGGCGCCCGCCAATTCCACGCCATAGATGTCCGGATTGCCATAGACCCTGAAGGTTTGGCTACTGAGCAATTCCTGAATACGTTGGCGCAAGGGTTGGCTGTAAGAGGCGATCACGGTTGCGGATATCTGGTTGTCTGCGATCTCCTTGGCCAGATTGGGGCCACTGATAACGCCAATGTCGCGGCCTGGCACCAGTTCCTGCAAAATCTGGCTCATCAACTTGAAGGTGCCCGGTTCTATGCCTTTGGTCAGGCTGACCAGGGCAGCATCGGGCTTTAACAAAGGCACGCATTGTTCAACGACAGTGCGAAACGCCTTGCTGGGTACAGCAACAAAAACCACATCGGCCTGATCGACAGCTTTGGCAAGATCCAGTTCCGGGTGAAGTCGTTCATGCAAAGGGTAGCCGGGTAAATAGCGGCTGTTTTCCCGATTCAGCCGAATGTCTTCCGCCTGTTTTTCGCTGCGCATCCACAGCGAGACCTGCAACCCATTGTTGGCTGCAATATTGGCTACGGCTGTGCCAAAACTGCCGCCCCCAAGTACAGCAATTGTTTGGGGGCGATTCGAGGTGTGTCCCACAGAATATCCTTAGGTTTCAGGGAAGTGTTGGGCATTATAGGCAGCGCTGGCGAGTCTAACCAGTCCCGATAGCACACTGTCGAGCTCAGGGCTGGTGACATTCCATGCATTCGACCAGTTCGCGGAAAGTCTGGCGGTTTTTTTCGTTCAAGGACATCAGGATCTTGTGTGCTTCCAGCACTCGCTCGTGGGCAGAAATTTCATCCAGGGGCGCGACCTCCTGCTCGTCCAGTGCCAGAGTCCGATCGATCTCGGCTTGAGAGACAATGGCGTAGACACGATCGCGGAAGCCCATGGTTTCTATAATGCGGGTAATATCGGGATGGTTCGAAATCAGAGTAGGCACATGGCCCATGGCTGGGGTTGCAAGTCGGGAAATCTTGGCCAACAAGCCAAGGCTGGTACTGTCGATCCCCTCGGCTTCCGTCACATCAACGAGTACGGAGCTGAACTTCGGGTCTTCAATCATTCGACTCAGGCAGTTATCGAGTGTTGTACACAGAGTCATGCGCACATCCCCTGTCAATTTAATGACGTAGGCGCCCGACTTGTTTGCCATCAATACACGACCCGTGCTCATTATGGTTTGGTCTAACCTACCTTTTCGACTGCTAAAACGGTGATATCATCTGCGACAGAGCGGGTCTTTTCGGAGTCCGCCAGCTGTGTCAGAACGTCGAGCATAGTATGGGTCGGGTCTGCTCCTAACTCAAGCAGATGCGCCTCCTTTTCATGTAAACTCGCGTTATCCAGAAGCTCCAGAAAGCCATCCGAGACAACTGACAGACGCTCAAACCCCTCTAGACTCAAATGTCGTGTCTCAAACTGGGCATCGTCGAACAAGCCAACGGCCAGGTTCTCGGGCTCGATCGCACGACACTGGTCCTGGGTACAGAGCACTGGCGCCGGAAAATGGGCAGCCGATGCATAGTCAAGGCGGCTCTCTTCGGTGTCGATCACACCATAAAACATGGTGGCATGCTTACCGGTGTGAGTCTTGATCAGCTCCAGATTGATTTGCCGCAAGACCTGATCGGGCATCAGGATCAGGTCCGACAACTCGTTCTCCATTTCGTCCCGGAACCGGTCAATCTGGTTCTTGATCAACAGCGTGATCAAGGCAGAGCTGGCTCCGTGTCCTGAAACATCCGCGATGTAAAACACCAGCTTGCCAGGTACCACCTGAAAATAATCCACAAGATCACCACTGAGGTAACTGGAGGGTAGCATTCTATGAGTGATTCGGAACTGGTCATGCTCCAGCGGAAACTCCGGCAGCAAACGCTGCTGCACCGCCCTGCCCGCCTGCAAATCCAGTTTCAGCCGATCAACATGGTCCTGCAATTGCTGATTTCTTGCTTCCAGTTCGGCCCGATAGCGGTAGTTCTCTTTCATCAGCAGGGAACGCTCGAGCGCGCGCTCGACTGAATGCTCCAGCACACCCAGATCAACGATGGGCTTCATCAGGTAATCACTGGCACCAAGACGCAACGCCTCGACCACATCGGTCATGACGCCGGCGCCAGACACGACAATGACAGGCACTTCATCGGTTATTTCCATAATGCGGCGCAACAAGGCCGTTCCGTCCATCAGCGGCATACGCAAATCGCAAATGACCAGATCGGGCATCTGTTGCTCAAACAAGGCCATGGCCGCCTGGCCATTCTCTGCTTCAAGCACGCGATACCCGCTGTCTTCAAGGTAAGCAACGATGGAGTCGCGGATGGCTTTCTCATCATCGACGACCAGTAGAGTTGAATCTGTCAGTTGCATCGGCTTGACTTCCATTGGCTATTGGAGGCAACTTAACGGGGCAGCCAGACGAACGCAAGTCCAGGCTACATGAAAATAAGGTGGCGTTCGGGATTGCACTGGCATGACACCAATCTCGCCCCTGGCGAACTCCTCTTCGGAGGGCTCCTTCCATTCGTAATATCGAGGTCAGGATGAGCACAGCAGATCGGGAATACAGTGAAAAACGCGATTTTATCCGGATGTCCATGAACGCCACAGTTGACGTCTATCCTGAGGGCCAGAAACAAGGGCTGACGGGAACCTGCAGTGACTTGAGCGCCACCGGCATGAGTTTGCATCTGGACGCAGCCATTGCTGCAGATACAGAAGTTCGAGTGATCATCGCCTCACCGAACGCCCAATTCGAGTCTTTGAAAGCGAGGGCTCGGGTTACTCGATGCGAAGCCGGTGAAGATGGCCGCTTTCGACTGGGCCTGGAAGTCCTGTCGATGGATTGAACATTGGTTGATCTATAAACTGCAATGGCAGACTACCGCCATTGCATGGCTACTCAAGAGTTCGGGTGATATGGCTCCCGCCCACTGTTATTCGCCCCAGAAATCCTCATCCCAACCGCTTTCGTCAATAAAACCATCATCGGCTGGGTCATCTTGCAAAAACGCGTCATCGCGTACATTGCCATCCTGGACTTCGTGCTCTCGACGGGATAAGTAGGCTTCCCGCAGAACGAGGTAGGGATCACCTCGCAACAAGCCTTCAGAAGCGATCAGATCTGCGCGAGTCTGCAAACCATCAAGGGTTGCGAGCCCGGCTCGTTCGTACCATTCAAGGTCGGTGTAGCGTAACGGTGTCAGCCAAAAATCGGCCAACAGCCCCGACGTATCGCGCACACTGGAGGGACCCAATAATGGCAAGACCAGATAAGGCCCGGAACCTATCCCCCAAACACCCAGGGTCTGGCCAAAATCTTCCCGCTCCATATCCAGCCCCAGTGGCCTGGCAACATCGAACACCCCGAGCAAACCAACGGTCGAATTGATGGCAAATCGACCACTGGAACGCAGCGAGGAACGCCATTTGCCTTGCAGAAGGTTATTCGTAATATTCCTGACTTCGCCGACATTATTGAAAAAATTGCGAACACCTCGCTCAACAGGATCTGGCGTCAGTTGGGTATAGGTCACAGAGACTGGTTTGAGCACCATTTCATCAAGGACGATATTGACGCGGTATGTCGCTCGATTGACGCGTTCAAATGGGTCGTGACTGTCTGCCAAGGCCAAAGGGGAGGCTAGAAGGGAAACAAGGACGAGCCAGAGCGCCCCCGTCTTGTGACAAATGTTGATCCTGAAAATGGTCGATCTCCTTTCTAGGCAATATGTCGACTGTCCTGTAACCAGCGATCCAACGCCCGCTCCGCTCGACTGGCAGTCATTTCAGGCGCCGGAGTCACCCTGGGTACGGACTGGGTTTTTACGTGCAAGGGCGCTGTCGGTTTGGTTGCCGTGGTATCTGGTCTGGATGGCTGCGCATCGGCTGCTTTCGCCAATACCTGCTCAAAGGCAGTGGGTTGCCTTTTAAACTTTTGCTCCAGATATGTGACTCGACTACCAACTCCCATGGCGCTCTGGCGGATCATGTTCAGTTCCTGTCGGAAGAACTGCTGCTGTTTTATCATTTCTCGTTCGAGTCTACGCATCTTGAGCCCCTGATACCAGCTCAATACAACACCGAGCAACAGCATGGTTGCCATAACCAGGCCAGCCACGGGTTGGGTCAGTGCGGTAAAAATGCTCTCCCATAGATTAGACATCATCGCGATACACCCTGTTGATTATTTGACAGTCACATTCAGTAATCAGGCTTTATGCAGGGTTTGGGCCAGGAATGGCCGCTGGATTTTGTCATCAACACTATCTGCGACGGACCAACCGAGGTTCCTTGATCAATAATCAAGGGCAACGTGCTCGCAGTGCCGATCCAGAATCGACACCCCGGAGCAATATAGGGAACTTAAAGGTCGGCGATTTCAGCCCATTCACGTTCAGTCAACAAACGCTCAATTTCTATCAGAATCAACAACTCGTCATCCTTGTGGCAAACCCCCTGAATGTAGCGAGAGCTGTCGGCATTACCTACATTGGGTGCTGTTTCAATCTCGGACGCACGCAGGTAGACCACCTCGGCAACAGCATCAACCATGATACCAACGACCTGATCGTCTGACTCAAGAATAACGATACGGGTATTATCCGTTACTTCCGAGGGTTCCAGGCCAAAGCGCTCGCGGGTATCGATCACCGTGACCACATTGCCCCGCAAATTGATAATACCGATAACATAGGTCGGTGCGCCGGGAACAGGCGCAATTTCACTGTAACGCAACACCTCTCTAACCTGCATGACATTGATGCCATAGGTTTCATTGCCCAGGCGAAACGTCACCCATTGAAGTACCGGATCGTCACCGGCTTTGGCAGTCTGTGCGGTCATTGATATTTACCTCTATCAGCATTCTTGACAGTCAAGTAATTGAGCCAAACCCTACTATAGCTCATAGGGCAATGGTTGTATCCGACCAACGGATTAACGGCGCTGGCCTGTTTCCAGAGTTCGGGAAAAAGCGTGCAAATCGACTAACGCACACATTTCATCGACAACTGTGCCAGCCAGCCAGGGCCTTGAAGTCCTGCTGGTACGCCATTTCACCTGGTCAGGTGTCAGGCTGATCGAACCCTCAATTTGATGGCAACCGAAAGCCCAATCCGAATCATGTACGCCAACAGCGTAACCGAGATCTTTTGCACTCTCCGGGCGATAGCGTTCCGGCATAACCAGTTTGGCGGTATCCACTACGCGTATAGTGCGCTCCTGGGCCAATGACAACAGCCCCAAAAACCACTTTGGCTGATCGAACAGCGGCGTTAACGGACGATCCAGTGGGTGAATGTTCCCCAGCAACAAGAGCGGTACAGCCAGCCGCAAACCATCCACCACAAACATAAGACAGTCGAAGCGCTCTTGTGCCCAGGCCGGCCGACCGTTCTCGAGCCAGATATCCTGAGTCTCGACGGCAACCTCGCCCATGGATTCCGTGGTCACTGTCGAAGTCGGCTGGGCCTCCGGTACGACGACTTTGCGGAACTCCGGCACAGCCACTGGTGACTGCAAGGGTGGCTCGGGTTGCCGCAGTTCAGTCGACTTTTCTGGCAAAAGGGGTGCGGCGGCCGGGAGATCGGGCTCTGGTATTGACTCACTTCTGGTCTGGTCTTCTGCAGGCAGAGATTCTGGCAGCTCTTCCACGCCTTCAAGCCGCGTAGTGACATCATGCAACATGGCATCCAGATAGTTGGCCAGTGTCTTGTCCGTCGTCGATTGATGGTCGACAACGGATGTAGACAACCGACTTTGCTTCTGCTCGCGTCGTTCGCTTAACCGCGCCATGGTCATCCTCAGCCCTGACCGCTTGCGATCAGGTTTTTCAACAAAGACTGATAGGCCCGGGCACCCCGGCTTTCTGGTGCCAACTGCGCTATGGACAGGCCTTCCCGACTGGCGTCTCGTAGTCGGGTATCTACCGGTATGGCCGAATGCCAAATCCGACCTTCGTATTGTTCTCTAAGAGTTCTCAGGGTTTTAATGGATGCCTGAGTACGACGATCAAAGAGAGTTGGGATAATCAGATAATCGAGGGAGCGTTTCTGCGAAGCGGTCACCATTTCAATGGTATGTATCATTCGCTCCAGGCCTTTCAAGGCCAGAAACTCTGTTTGTACCGGAATCAACAACCTCTGACAGGCCGCCAGGGAGTTGATCAATAACACACCCAACAAAGGCGGCGTATCGATGAGTGCATAATCAAAGTCATCCCACAGCCGAGCCAGAGCTTTGGAAATAACCAGCCCCATGCCTTCCTGCTGGCTGACATTACGTTCAAGTGTTGCCAGCGCAGTCGATGCCGGCATCAATGACATGCCGGCTACAGAGGTCTCTTTCAGCAATTGGCCGGGCAAATCGTCAGGCACTTTGCCTTTGTGCATAAAAAGATCGTAGCCACTATGCTCCATTTGATCTGGATTGTAGCCAAAATAGCTGGTCAAGGAGCCCTGGGGGTCCAGGTCAAAAATCAATACCCGATGGCCCTTGTCGGCCAGCATTGCACCCAGGGTCACGACACTGGTGGTCTTTCCGACGCCACCTTTCTGATTCGCTATGGACCAAACGTGCATTGGTACTCCCCATCTTCTTTGTGCGACACAGGCTTGTTGCCCTTGAGTTCAGCGACCGCTCATTCATCGGAGCTGTAGCAGTTTTTAAGCAAAAATAGCGCCATCAATAATCATTCTGCCTCAGGCGACTCTAACAGCACTTCAATCATCAGCAAAACGGCGTCGGCAGCGCTTGATTCATCGTCGTCGACCCCGTTCCCTTCAAAATAGGGGTTGATCCAAGTATCGACAATGTCCAACTGCTCAATAGTCAGTTGCTCGGCTGTAAACAGACGGCTTAGCGTCGTCGCCTGCTCGACCAGGATGCGCCGGTCCGCATGGTCGGGGCTTTGCCCTTCCCATTGCTGAAAATACACAAGCTTTAGTGGCCGATTCAGTTCTGCCAAACCCTGTACCAGGCGTTGCCACCAGTGCACTGCTGATTCTCTTGTATCGGCCGATCCGGGAAAAAATAAAACATCGTTTTCTATCAAAACGCTCAGTGTTGACTCTGTAAAGTGAATACGGATTCCGTCAACTCCCTCCAGCGAGTCGAAATGCCTGCCATGGGTGACAGATTCCAGCTCCTTGGAAGGTGTAGCTTGCAGGTTGAATGCCTGTGCAGAAAGACGCTGTAATCTGTCCAGGCCGGTCGTCGAATCAAGCGATACAGACCAATAGACGACGACAACGATCAACAGTAGCGTCAAAAAACCGACAAGCGACTGCGCAGAAAGCTCTTTAGGGGAGTATTGCTGTGCTATAGCGCGCTGGCGCCAGGCGTCCATCAAGCCCTCTCTCATAGACCGTAGTCCTTAAGGCGCCGAGCTACAACCCGGGGATTTTCCCCCTCAGCTATGGCCAGAAAACCATCCAGGGCCATGGTTTCGAAATCCGAGCGTGCAAACGCCAGAGCCTTCAATCGTTCAGCCACGGGCAGAAATACCAGAGCGGCCAACCCGAGCCCATAAATCAGAGCGATAAAGGCCAGAGCGAGGCCAGAGACAATGGCTTCCATTGAGTGTTGTTGCGTCAGTATCTCAATCAAGCCAAGGGCTGCCCCTATAACACCCATGGCAGGAGCGTAATAGCCCAGCGAAGAAAACAAATTAACCGCTTTCATCCAGCGACGCTCACGCGCACCTATAGCCACTTCCAGATTATGACGAACCCTTGGCGTCGGCTCGCCATCAACCAGGGATTGCAACCCCAGGCGCAGGAAGGGATCAGCCTCCTGACTGGATTCTGATTCGAGACTCAACAAGCCGTTTTTGCGGGCAAGCTGGCACCAACGCACCAGTTTGGCTTCCGTCTGGCCTGACTGCCAGCCCGGTTTCAGAAAAATTTGGGGGAAGTAACGCCAGGCAAAATACCAACTTTGCCGATCGGATTGAATCAAGCCAGCAGCGAATGTACCGCCCAACACCACGGCGGCGGCGTGCCAGTTGGTCAGCGAACCCAGTTGCCCACCGTCCAAAAGCAGGCCACTGAACAAAGCGAACCAGACTACCAGCAACCCAAGGAACGCGAGCATTTCACACCCTTAGCAATTCAAGATTGAACTGGCAGTATCCACTGAGCCAAAGCTGGCTTCAACCAGCGACCTCTTTCAATCGGCGTGGAATGTCACTCAGCCCGATCACTTCGTCAGCCAGATTGGCTTTGACGACGGCCGATGGCATACCATCGATAACACAGGTACTGCCCTCCTGAGCCCAGACGACGCCCGCTGCCTGCTTGATCATGCGCGCGCCTTCGCGACCGTCAGCCCCCATACCTGTCATCACCACTGCAAGCAGGTTTCGACCGTAATATTTAACCGCGCTGCCAAAGGTAACATCCACAGAAGGCTTATAATTCAGACGCTCGTCGCCATCGAATATCTTCAAACGCCCTTTCGCGGATAACATCATCTGTTTGCCACCAGGAGCCAGCAGCGCTTCCCCTGCACGGAAGGTATCACCGTCGCGCGCCTCCCTGACATGGATAGGGCACTGGCGGTCAAGGCGCTCAGCAAAAGCCCCGGTAAAGGAGCCTGGCATATGTTGTATCATCAGGATAGGTACCGGGAAGTTTGCGGGAATTTGCATCAGCACCTTCTGCAGTGCCACAGGCCCTCCAGTTGAAGTTCCCAGCAGCACCAGATCGAAGTGTTGACTGTAGGTTTTCCTGGCCGATCTTCTGGCTGGCTCAGCTGGCGCATGAACCGGTTGGCTTGCCAGCGCAGACCGACTGCGAGCCTGACCAGAAATAGCCAGAATTTTTTCACACAGGGCTTTCTTTAGAGCATTCGGTCCATCTGCAACGTTCTCATAGCTCTTCGGTAGAAAATCGACAGCGCCAGCGTCCAGAGCATCCAGGGTGACTCTGGCACCTGCCTGAGTCAAGGATGAAAACATCAATATCGGGGTCGGCTGTTGCTTCATGATTTCACGCACAGCGGTGATGCCATCCATCATTGGCATCTCATAATCCATGGTGATCACATCAGGCTTCAGCTTGATAGTCTTGTCGATTGCATCGCGGCCATTGGCCGCTTCTCCGATGACCGTCATCTCAGGGTGGGCGTTGATCAACCCTCGGATACGCATCCTGAAAAAACTGGAATCATCGACAATCAACACCTTAACGGGCATTCCATTCTCCTCTTTGAGCAAAGCCACTCATCTTGAGGCACCTTGCCCAATGCAATTCTTTACAGTCATCACCTTTGTTGCACTAACGACCAGCAACAAAACAGTCAACCAGCATAGGCCTTCAGCAGTGTTGGAACATCAAGAATCAGGGCGATTTTTCCATCCCCGGTGATGGTTGCACCTGACATTCCATCCGTGCCATTGAGCAGTTGACCAAGAGGTTTAATGACCACTTCTTCCTGACCGATCAATTGGTCTACAACAAAACCGACCTTACTGGTTCCAACAGTGACGACAACAACATGACCACTTTTGGTGTCGTCATTGCCGCGAATCAACCAACGCTTCAGATAATACAGTGGCAGAGGCTTGCCTCGCACCATCACCACCTCTTTGCCGTCGACCACATTGGTTCGATTCAGATCCAGATTGAAAATTTCGTTAACATTGACCAACGGCAGTGCGAACGCCTGATCCGCCAACATAACCATCAGGGTTGGCATTATAGCGAGCGTCAGTGGCACCTTGATCTTGATGGTAGTGCCAACCCCTTGCTCTGAATCAATTTCAATCGCACCATTCAACTGGCTGATCTTGGTCTTGACGACATCCATGCCAACACCTCGACCAGAGACATCTGAAATCTCGGTCTTGGTGCTGAAGCCTGGTGCAAATATGAGGTTGTAACACTCGGTATCGCTCAAGCGATCCGCCGCTTCCTGGTCCATAACACCGCGCTTGACAGCAATGCCTCGAAGGACGTCAGGGTTCATACCTCCGCCATCGTCACGAATCATCAGAAGGATATGATCGCCTTCCTGTTCAGCGGAAAGCGTCACTGTTCCCATACGAGGTTTGCCCGCTTTCTCTCGAACATCCGGCGCCTCAACGCCATGGTCTACTGAATTTCTGACCAGGTGTACCAGTGGGTCTGCCAAGGCATCAACCAGATTCTTGTCGAGATCGGTTTCTTCGCCTATCAGCTCAAGGGTCACTTCCTTTTTCAGGCTACGTGCCAGATCACGCACAACCCTGGGGAAACGACCGAAGACCTTCTTGATCGGTTGCATGCGTGTCTTCATGACCGAGCTTTGCAAGTCAGCGGTTACCACATTCAAGTTAGCAACGGTCTTTTGCAAGGTCTCGTCTTCGAGCTCATCCCCCAGACGCATCAAACGATTGCGCACCAACACCAGTTCGCCAACCATGTTCATGATGTCGTCAAGTCGTTTGGTATCAACCCGTACCGTCGTATCCTGATTGGCATTCGCCGCCGGGCGTTCAGCGACTGCAGCCACCGCTTTTGGGGCAGCCGTCGGTGGTTTTTCGGCGGGAGGAATCGGCTGTGAAGCTTGCGGCTGTGGCGCCGGTTCCGCTTTAGGTGGATCTGCTTTGGGTGAATCTGCTTTAGCCGGTTCACTGGAACCACTTGCTACGCTGGCACCCGCATTGAATTTGCCTTTGCCGTGTAATTGATCCAGCAATGCCTCGAATTCATCGTCGGAAATTTCATCTGATGAGCTAGCCGCCTCTGGCGATTTCGCCTCTGCAGCCGGGCTTTCAGTGTCCGGTATGGATGGTTTCGGTGCATCAGACCCGTATGTTTCAGGATTGAACCGCCCTTTACCATGTAGCTCATCCAACAAGGCTTCGAATTCATCATCCGAAATTTCGTCATCCGACCCTGCGCTCAATTGAGTTTGATCTTCAATCTTACCCTTCTCAACCTCTTCGGCGGCTTTTGGGGTGGGTTCATTCGATGGAGTAGAGCCTTTATCAGGGTTCAATGCATCCAGCAGCGATTCAAACTCGCTGTCGGTAATGTCATCCCCTGCTTGCGGCTGACTTTCGCCTTGCTCAGCCGAAGGCTGAGTAACAGCCGGCTCTTCGGCTACGCCAATGGATTCGCCTGACTGCTGAGGTTTGGTGTACTGATGCAGCGATTCAATGAGTGCCGGGTCCGCAGGCTGCGGCGCTTGACCATTGCTGACGTCCGTAAACATTTCATTCACGGTATCCAGTGCCTTAAGCACTGTATCCATCAAGTCCGCATCAACTTCGCGCTGACCGTTACGCAGCGTATCAAACACGTTTTCAGCAACGTGACAACAATCGACGAGTGCAGTCAACTGCAGAAAACCAGCCCCACCTTTAACCGTGTGAAAGCCTCGAAAAATGGCATTAAGCAGGTCTCTGTCTTCGGGTCTCTGCTCGAGTTCGATCAGCTGCTCTGACAACTGCTCCAGAATCTCTCCAGCCTCGACCAGAAAGTCCTGTAAAATTTCTTCATCTGCTTCGAAGCCCATAGCTGCTCTCTCTAGAATCCCAGACTGGAAAGGAGATCGTCGACTTCATCCTGATTCGATACGACGTCTTCGGCACTGGTATCAATCTGCGGCCCTTGACCGGCAAGGCTGTCTTTTTCCTTCGCTTGTTGCTGGCCGTCTCTTACAATACCGGTGATTTCCTCGACCTGACTGGCCATGAAAACAAGGTCGACAAGGCTCGCTTCCACTTCCTTCACCAGTCCAGTCACCCGGTTGATTACCTGGCCTGTAAGGTCCTGGAAATCCTGCGCCAGAAGAATGTTGGACAGGTTGCCATAGAGTTTTTGCGAGTCATCGTTAAGACGATTGAGAAAGGTATCAAGCTTCCAATACAGATCACGAAATTCGTCCGCTGTCATGTCTCGATCGAGCAAGCGCTTCCATTCCGACCTCAGATGTTCAGCATCTTGCGTAATTTCGCTGGCCAATGGCATGCTTTCTTCTACCAGGTCCAGGGTGGTATTGGCTGCTTTCTCGGTCAACTTGACGACGTAGCCGAGGCGATCGGTTGCCTCCGACATTTCTGAAAGTGCTTCTACCTTTTCGCCCGGGTTTGCGTCAATGTGGAAATTGGTAATGGCATTATGCAAAGCACGAGTCAATCGCCCGACTTCTTGATACAAGCCTCGATCACGAGCGTCCTGCATCTCCTGCAAGGTTTCCAGAGCAGAATCCAGTTCGCCTGACTCGATCCGCTGATGCAATTCGGCAGCCTTTTGCTTCAGTACCTGCGAAAATTCACCGTCTGAATGGGCGTTGGAACGCGCCTGTTGAAGCTTTACCAGGATGGCGACAGCCTCTTCAAGATTATCGTTCTCGACCTGCTGCAACAGAACTGGCGCCAATTGTTTGAGCTGGTCCTGGAATTCGGGTGTTATATGCTTATTGGATTCAGACATGCCAGCCTCTTTCGGTCATACGTTTTCCGGGCTTCAACCGTCGACTCGCTCAAAGATTTTGTCGATTTTTTCCTTCAACGCGGCAGCTGTGAAGGGTTTCACCACATAGCCATTGACACCCGCCTGAGCGGCAGCAATGATCTGGTCGCGCTTGGCTTCCGCGGTTACCATCAACACCGGAACACTCTTGAGGCGTTCATCTGCCCGGATCTTTTTCAGTAAATCGATCCCTGACATGCCAGGCATGTTCCAATCGGTCACGACGAAGTCAAAATCACCGTTCTGTAGCATGGGCCAGGCCGTTGTGCCATCGTCTGCTTCATGCGTGTTGCTGAACCCAAGATCGCGCAGCAAATTCTTCACAATGCGCCGCATTGTCGAAAAATCGTCCACAACGAGGATCTTCATATTTTTGTCCAAGTTGACCTCCTATAGCCTCACCCGTATCACCAATAGTCAATAATTATCATAGACGCTTGTACCCGACTAGCCACTTTCTGCCATCGCTCTGCACGGCTTTCAGCAATGGTGCATCAAAAGCCGATCAGGGGAGCCTCGCCTGGACCTCTCTCAGATACTATCGGCAGAGCGGCCTGAAAGTTTAGAGGAACCAGCAGGCGTCAGAATGCCCGGCGTCCGATTCGGAGTAGTTTACCTGAATGCATGCCCTGGTGACATTGACTCGACCGATTGTCATTGTTTTATTCATCGTCGAGCCCGGGTCTGATGGGCTCCTGAACGTCAAAGGGGAGGGTTTCGGCCATGCCAGTCTTTCATCCGACCTCTCAGCCGTAACGCAGCCTGGGAATGGATCTGGCTGATGCGACTCTCGCTGACCCCAAGCACCGCTCCAATTTCCTTGAGGTTCATTTCTTCATCATAATAGAGAGACAGCACCAATTGCTCACGATCAGGCAATTGTTTGATTGCCTCGGCCAGGTGGCGGGTCAACTCGTCGGATTCAACATTCCCCAGGGGTGTCTGTTGGCTGCTGGACTCATCCTGACCGTGCGTTAAATCATTGCCGCCCTGCTCCACCAGTTCCTCATAACTGAACAACCGCGAGCCATGGGTGTCTTTAAGCAGTCCATAGTATTCGTCCAGACTCAACTCGAGATGTGCTGCCACTTCAGCGTCCTGGGCATCACGCCCTTCTCGCATTTCAATTTCGCGGATTGCATCAGCGATACGACGACTGTTGCGATGGACACTGCGCGGTATCCAGTCACCCTTACGTACTTCGTCCAACATGGCACCACGGATTCGAATTCCAGCATAGGTCTCGAAACTGGCACCCTTGGAATGATCGTAGTTCTGCGCAGACTCGAACAACCCAATCATGCCTGACTGAACGAGGTCATCCAGTTGAACACTGTCTGGTAATCGGGCCATCAGATGGTGTGCTATGCGTTTCACCAGCACACCGTGCTGCTCGACCAACTGGTTGTAATCCACCTGCTTTTCGGTCTGATACATGGCGTATTGTTGCACCGACATCGTTAGGCGACCCCGACTCCCTGAACCAGGCGCTCAACAAAAAATTCCAGATTCCCTCTGGGTGTGGACGGTAAAGGCCAGGTTGCTACTTTTTGTGCCAGAGAGCGATAGGCAATGGCTGCTTTTGAGCGAGGATAGGCCTCGATCACTGCTTTTTGACGCTGCACCGCCTTGCGGACGCACTCGTCCATCGGTACAGACCCGACATATTGTAGGGTGACGTCAAGGAATCGATCCGTCACTTTGGAGAGCTTATTGAACAGGTTCTGACCTTCTTTCGGAGCTCGAACCATGTTTGCAAGAATCCGGAAGCGGTCCATCTTGCAATCCCGGTTCAACACTTTAATAAGCGCATAGGCGTCCGTCACAGAGGTTGGCTCATCGGTGACCACCATCAACACTTCCTGGGCTGCACGCACGAAACTGGTAACTGTCCGAGAAATGCCGGCGGCTGTGTCTACTATGAGCACGTCCATTTGATCACCCAGCTCACTGAAGGCGGTGATGATGCCAGCGTGCTCGCGCTCCCCCAGATTGGCCATCTGTTGGGTACCGGACGATGCAGGTATGATGCGCACGCCACCCGGGCCCTGTACCATGATGTCTCGCAATTCGGCGTTGCCAGCCAGGACGTCACTGAGATTCTTGTTGGATGACACACCGAGCAATACGTCAATGTTGGCTAGTCCCAGGTCCGCATCCAGCAAAACCACGCGCTTACCCTGCTCAGCCAATGCCACAGCCATATTGACAGAGACGTTGCTTTTACCAACGCCCCCTTTGCCGCCGGTCACGGCTACTACCTGTACGGGTTTCAAGCCACTCATTCGCTTTAGTCTCTCCATCTGCCTGTCAGTATAGGCAATACTGGGCATAAATATCAGATTTTTAAAAGATTTATCCGGCTTTAGCCATCGACGGCGCAGTCTCGTTCAGGGTGTGCATCAAGCGTTTAACCAATGCGGTCGGCTCGCACCGCTCCAGGTCCCTGGGAATGTTCTGCCCCGCCGAACAGTACCAGATTGGCCAGCGATACCTTAGCAGGCTATCAAACAGACTGCCAAAACAAGGCGCCTCATCCAGCTTGGTTATAACCGCACCTGCGATGGTCCTGCCGGGAAAGCGCGCGATAAACTGCTTCATGCTGGCCTCATGTGCTGTCGCCGGTACAACCATTACTGTTGACAGGCGGTGCTCAAGACCGGTGGCGACAACCTCGGTCTGCCATTGTTTCAGGGCATCGCGGCTGCCACTGGTATCGATCAACACCAGATGTTTGTGTTTCAAGGAACGCAACACCTCGGCAAGGCGCTCCCCGTCCTGCATGGCGATATATTGAACGCCGAGAATACGGGCCACGGACGCCAATGAGGTCTGAGCGCCCATCTGAAAATAGTCTGCACTGACGATGGCGAGATCCTCTGCACCGTAATTCTTGACATAGCGCGCGGCCATCTTCGCAAGGGTCGTGGTTTTTCCGGCACCGGTTGGACCGCACAGTGCAATAACCCCCCCTTCTTTGACCGGGTCCAACAATGGTGTCGCGAGACCCGCACTCAAACGCCCCATCAACCGGCGCCAATTGGTATCCAATGGCAGATCGGTGTCGTAGTGACGCAACAAGGAGCGCTGGATTGACTGGCTGAGACCGAGTGTACTGAGGCGTGCCTCGAGACGCTCTATACTGGGCGACATCCTCGGCATGACAGGCTCTCGCAGCAAATCGGTCTGTTGCTCTAGCATGGTCCTCAATCCGGCAATTTCCTGCCGCATCAGAGCCATCAATTCATCCGAGGCGGGCAACAGAGGCTTGTCCGAATGCGCCTTCTCAGTTGGTCTTGTTGGCTCCGGCTTAACGACAGGATCCGGCGATACTGCGGCTCTGGCTGGCCGGGATTGCGGATCAGGGCGCTGCGGCGTACTGGCCTTGTGCCCCTGGAACGCGGCCTTGTTTTTCGGCGCCATGGCTTCCAGCAAGGACTGCATACTGCCCTGGTCGAGGGCAGGCGTTTTGCCCCCCCCGCTATGCGCCTTGATGATGGCATTTGGGTCTTTCACCTCAGGGCGATTGGCCTGATAAGAAGCCAGATCGGCTTCTTCTACTCCGGCGACGATCTCCATCCCTTCTGCGAGGCGGCGGTTGGACAATATCACGGCACCAGGCCCCAATGACTCGCCCACCTGCTTCAGGCCGACCTGCATACTGGGCACTACAAAGCGTTTGACTTTCATGGGCCTGTCCTCACTGACCACCTACGGTGGCGACGATCGTTATGTGTTTGTTGTCCGGTATTTCCTGAAAACTCAAAACTTTCAACCCTGGCACAGCATGGCGAACAAAGCGGGCCAACAACATCCGTATTCCTGAAGACACTAACAGCACCGAGGGCTTGCCTTCGGCGTCCAGTCGCTGCACAGTTTCCTGCAATGATTGCTGCAGACGTTCCGCCATACCAGGCTCCAGGGCGACACCGTCAAGATTTCCATCGCTTCCGGCTTGCTGAACAGTCTTCTGCAACAATTGTTCCAGGGCTCGATCCAGTGTAATAACGGGTATTTCTCGTTCATTGCCAACGATTCCCTGAACAATAAGCCGAGCCAGACCCATTCGAGCGGCATTGGTCAGAGTGTTGATGTCCTGGGTCTTGGGTTGCAGATTGGTCAAGGACTCCGCAATGGTGCGTAAATCACGCACAGGCACCTGCTCCATCAGCAGATTCTGCAGCACTTTCAGCAACTGACTGAGAGACAGCGTGTTGGGCACCAGTTCTTCAGCCAATTTTGGTGATTTTTTGGACAACAGATCGAGCATCTGCTGCGCTTCTTCATGCCCGATCAACTCATAAGCGTGTTGTTGAAGAACGTGATTGACGTGGGTGGCGACGACCGTACTGGCATCAACAACGGTATAGCCCAGGGTTTGTGCCTTTTCTTTTTGTGTCGCTTCGATCCAGACCGCTTCCAGGCCAAAGGCGGGATCGACGGTTTTTACGCCTTCGAGACTGCCAAAAACCTGACCAGGGTTAATAGCCAGTTCCCGGTCCGGGTAGACCTCGGCCTCGGCAACGCCGACACCCATCAAGGTCAGCCGATAGGCATTGGGCGACAGGTCAAGGTTGTCTCGTATATGGATCGACGGCACCAGAAAGCCCAGTTCCTGAGAGAGCTTCTTCCGTATACCCTTGATTCGGCCAAGTAATTGCCCACCCTGGGAACGATCCACGAGAGGAATCAGTCGATACCCCACTTCCAGACCGACAATGTCTACCGGCTGAACGTCATCCCAACTCAATTCGCGATTATCGTTCTCCACGCTGGCAACAGGCGGCGGGCCACCTTTATCGAGTTCACCCTGACGGGCTGCACCGCCTGGCTTGCTACCGCCCTTGTCTTTGGGTGCGGTGGTCGCAGGAAAGATTGACTCCCCTACAGCGAGTTTTTGTCGGTAATAAATAAACAACGCCAACAGGGCACTGGCAGTGGCCAGCGTCAAAAATGCAATGTGAGGCATACCAGGAATAACGCCCATGACAAACATCATGAAAGCGGCAATACCCAGAGCCTTGGGTGTACTGAACATCTGAGCGACAATCTGGTCACCCATTTCCTGGCTGACGCTGTTGCGGGTCACCATGATGGCGGCCGCTACCGAGAGCAACAGACCCGGTATCTGGGCGACCAGACCATCGCCAATGGTAAGCAGAGCATAACGCTCAACTGCAGTGCCGAATGCCAGGTCGTGTTGCATCATGCCAATGGCCACGCCACCGACGATGTTGATGATCAGAATCAGGATACCGGCTACGGCATCGCCGCGCACAAACTTGGAAGCGCCGTCCATGGAGCCGTAGAAGTCTGCTTCCTGAGCAATTTCAGCACGCCGAGTCTTGGCCGATTCGGCATCGATCAAGCCGGCATTCAAATCCGCATCAATCGCCATCTGCTTGCCGGGCATGGCATCCAGTGTAAAACGAGCACTGACTTCAGATACACGGCCAGCGCCCTTGGTTACCACGACAAAGTTAATGATCATCAGAATGGCGAACACGATAAAGCCGACGGCGTAGTTACCACCAATCAACACTTCGCCAAAGGCTTCAATGACCTTCCCTGCCGCATCACCACCTTCGTGACCGTTAAGCAGTACAACACGAGTTGAGGCAACATTGAGTGCCAATCGCAACAATGTTGCCACCAGAATGATGGAGGGGAAGATGGCGAAGTCCAGTGGTCTTAGCACGTAGATGGTCACCAGCAATACAACAATGGACAGCGTAATATTGAAGGTAAAGAAGGTGTCCAGCAGAAAGGGCGGCACCTGCAGCGTCATCAACCCGAGCAACATGAAAAGCAGAACAGGCACACCAATCATGCGCTGTGTCATAATTCTGGCGTTGGTGCGAGTGTTGCTCATTAAAGCACCACGATCGATGTTTCTGACGTGAGTGCCGAGCCCTTTAAAGCTATCGAAGAATGCCATTCGTCAAAATTCAGACAATGTCAGGGAGTTATTGAAGACATCGCAAGGTTTGGGCCAGAACCAGGGTGAAGACAACGATTTTATTCGTCTGCTCGCAAATCGTCCGGAACCGGGAAGTCCGGCTTGCGTTCCGGCTTGGGCGCAAAGCCCTTCTTCCATTGATCCACCTGGTAGACATAGGCAAGCACCTGGGCGATGGCAATGTAGAGTCCCTCGGGTATCTCGTCACCAATTTTAGTGTGGTGGTACACCGCACGAGCCAGGGGCGGTACCTCCAGCACCGGTATCTTGTATTCGTTGGCGATCTCCCGGATCTTGAGTGCCACTTCATCGACACCTTTCGCCAGCAGAATCGGAGCCGGCATTGAACCCGGCTCATATTTAAGCGCCACCGCGAAATGCGTTGGGTTGGTAATCACCACATCCGCACCAGGCACATCGGACATCATGCGTCGATCGGCCATTTCGCGTTGCAATTGTCGAATTTTGCTTTTGACTTCCGGCTTGCCTTCGGTGTTCTTGAACTCTTCCTTGACCTCCTGCATCGTCATTTTCAATTTTTTGGTATGGCTGTATATCTGAAATGGAATGTCCAGGGCTGCGATGATCAGAGTACTGGCGCATATCAATAAAAAGGTCCATGAAAGAACAATGGCAGCATGTTTTATCGCGGGCAGGGTCGGTTCAAAGACCATGGAAATAAAGTCATTCTTCAAGGCGAATAATGCCAGCAATGACATAGAGCCCACTATCAATACCTTGCCCCAGCTCTTCAATAGTTCTACCACAGAATTCAAGGAGAACATGCGTTTCAAGCCGGACAAGGGATTGATGCGACTGCCTTTTGGCGCCAGGGCTTTGGTTGCAAAGTTCCAGCCTCCCAGACCAATAGGCCCAAAGAGTGCCGCAAACAGCAGCAAGGCAAACATGGGCAGCAAGGCGAACAAAGCCTCAAAAGTGGATGAGCTCAGATAACTCATGGCAAGGCCGGTATCCCAGCTGGCCTGAGGATCAAAACTGAAGCTGAACTTCATGATGTCTGCCAGGCTAGCGGCCAGCCCCGGACCAAATACCAGAAAGCCAATAGCGGCCGCCAGCAAAATTGCCGACGTATTCAGTTCCTTGGATCGAGCAACGGTACCGTCTTCCCGCGCCTTTTCCTTTTTTCGGGGCGTGGGTTCTTCGGTTTTCTCCTGGGAGGGATCTTCCTCAGCCATATGTCACCTACCTAAAAGGTCAAGATACGACGAATGAAATCAGCATGTTCAACAACCAGTTCCTGCACCATCGGCAATGCAGCCCAATAACTTGCCCAGATAATCACCAGGCCGGCCAACATCGTGATCGGAAAACCCAATACAAAGACGTTGAGTTGGGGTGCCGCCCGAGTCATGACACCAAAAGTCAGGTTCACCAACAACAGGGCAGAAATGGCCGGCAAGGCGAGCATCAATGAGGCCCGAAACAACCAGACACCAAACTCGGCCATCGCAAAAAAAGCGCCCTGCTGAATGCCCTGGTCACTGACCGGCAACATGGTAAAGGAATCCACCATGACCTCGATCATGACCAGATGGCCATTAATGGCCAGAAACACCAGAGTCACCAACACCTGATACCACTGGCTGAGCACTGCCACAGAAACCCCATTAGCTGGGTCGACCATGGAGGCAAAGCCGAGACCCATTTGCATGGAAATGGTTTGCCCGGCAAGAATAAAAATCTGCAAAATGGTCAGCACAACAAACCCCATGACCACACCTATGACTATTTGTTGGGCGATGATGATCATGCTAGGCAAACCGACGACTTCTATGATCGGCATCGCTGGCAATATTGGATAGAGCGCTGTAGTCAGTACAAAAGACAACCCTACGCGGATACGCATCGGAACTACCTGGGCACCGATAATTGGCATCACCATAAAAAAGGCCGCGATGCGAAAAAAAGGCCAGAGGAAGTGGCTGACCCAGGATGCAATCTGAGCGTCAGTAACTTCCATCAGCCAATCAATATGGGAATGTTGTAGATAATTCGATCCGCGTAATCGACTACGCGCCCGACGATCCAGGGACCGGCAATGATCATCATCATCAAGGTAATCAGCAATCGAGGCAAAAAGCTCAATGTCTGCTCATTGATTTGCGTTGCCGCCTGAAACGTCGCAACCACCAGTCCAACCAGCAGACTGGGCAGTATCAGCATGGTGACGATCGACACTACTATAAAGAGTGCTTCCGAGAACAGGTCTGCAATACTGGCAGCTTCCATAACAGGCTCCTAAGCGAAACTGGAGGCGACGGATCCCATGATCATCGACCATCCATCCACCAGAACAAACAACATGATCTTGAATGGCAATGAAATGATAATGGGAGACAACATCATCATACCCATGGCCATCAATACCGAGGCGACCACCAGGTCGATGATTAGAAACGGGATAAACAACAGGAATCCGATCTGAAAGGCAGTTTTCAATTCACTGGTGACAAAAGCAGGTATCAGGATGTTGATGGGTACATCCTCTGGTGTATCGAACTGCCCTTCCTGATCGGCCAGACGAATAAAGAGTGCAAGATCATTTTCGCGAGTTTGTGCTAACATGAAGCGGCGCATGGGTGCCATTCCAGTTTCTATGGCCTCCTCTGGTCCCATGGTCTCATTGATATAGGGTTGAATGGCGACTTCGTTCACTTCATTAAAAATGGGCGACATGATGAAGAAGGTCAGGAAAAGCGCCAGACCAATCAGCATCTGGTTGGAAGGGGTTTGCTGTAAGCCAATGGCCTGGCGCAGAATCGCAAACACAACAATGATGCGAGTAAAACTGGTCATCATCATCAAGGCAGCTGGAATAAATGACAATGCCGTCATCAATACCAGAATCTGCAAAGTCACGGAATAGCTCTGACTACCATCTGGCTCGGTAGTAATCGTCAGGGCAGGAAAGCCCTGTTGAGCTTGAGACTCGGGCGTTGCCAACAACAGCAACAACAAAAGAAGGGAAACTGGCAGCCACCGATAGCGGCAGCGGCCCAGACTATCAGGAAGAGCGGCGCCTGTTACTGGCGCGCTGGGAGTGTGTTGCCTTGTGTTTTGCCAGTGGATCACTATCCAGCCCTTTCAGTAAACCTTTCATTCGATCGGCGAATGGACTGGAAAAATGAGTGTCAGCAAGATCAACCGGCTCATCATATCGGTGCAGGGTATTTATGCTGTGAGGAGTCACGCCAAGCAGCAGATATTCATCTCCGGCCTTGACCAACATCAACTTCTCACGCGCGCCCAAAGGCATAACCGACAACACCTTCATATGACGATGATTATACCCTGCACCGCCAGACATTCGTCGCACTAACCAGGCACACGCAAGGATGAGGCCAACTATGAAAATCAGCGTCAAACTGAGCTTGAGATAGTCGGAACTGCCACCGGGCAGGGGGCTATTGGCCTGAGTGGTTGAGCTGGCCACCAGGGTTAACGTCATTAACACCAGGGATCGAGTGAGACGCGTCAAATTTTTGAAAGCGCAGAACCAGCTCATTATTTCAACCGCTGAATGCGTTCTTGCTGGCTAACGACATCGGTCAGACGAATGCCGAATTTCTCGTTAACCATCACGACTTCGCCGTGAGCAATCAGTGTCCCGTTTACCAGCACATCCAATGGCTCACCGGCCAGGCGATCCAGCTCGATCACGCTGCCCTGGTTAAGTTGTAGCAGATTTCGAATGGGAATTTGAGTATTGCCAACCTCCATGGAAATGGTCACTGGAATGTCCAGAATTACATCCAGGTTGGGGGTGTCGTCACCTCGGCTGTAGGCCTGGGCTGAGCCAAACTCCTCCAGGGGTGCACGAGCGGCATTACCGCTGTCCTCATCTTCGTCGTCTTCCTGGTCATCGCCCGACTCCGACATGGCGGCAGCCCATTCTTCCGCCAGAGCCTCATCCTCGGAGACGTCGCCACTGCCGCTATCGGCTTCTTTCTGCTCGTCGTCTGGTGGCAAGTTTTCATCACTCATTGGTCTTCTCCTGCTTTACTGCCTCATTAATGGCTTCAACTGCATGGCGTTCGCGCTTTTTGTGCCTTTGCCCCATTAGCCTGGATTTCAAATCACCCACTTCCCGGTTCGAAGAAAGGATCGGCTTGACCACCTTCAAAGCCAAATTTTCACCAGACTGGCCAAGTTTGCATTCGAACAAGGGAACGTTATTGGCGGTCATGGCGAGGGTTTCTGGCAGCTCTATAGGGATAATGTCACCCGCTTCCAGATTGACCAGGTCGCGTAGCTTGATCTCTCGCTCTACGATACGAGCGTTCACGGGCACCTTGGCGCGTAAAATGTCGTGCCGTAGAGATTCGATCCAGCGATCATCAATTTCATCCACATCACTTTGCACACCCGCATCCAGCACCTCGCGTACAGGTTCAATCATGGAATACGGCATGGTGACATGCAGATCACCGCCGCCACCATCGAGTTCAACATGGAAAGTACTGACCACCACCACTTCACTGGGTGACACTATATTGGCCATGGCCGGGTTGACTTCCGAAGAAACGTATTCGAAATCCACATCCAGCACCGCGCCCCAGGCTTCTTTCATGTCCTGAAAAATTTGCGACAGCACCATTTGTACAACCCGGATTTCAGTCGGTGTAAATTCCCTGCCTTCAATCTTGGCATGACGCCCATCGCCGCCAAAAAAATTGTCAACCAGTTTAAATACCAGCTTGGCATCCAGAATAAAGAGGGCCGTACCTCGCAATGGCCGCACCTTTACCAAATTCAGGCTGGTAGGCACATAGAGGGTATGGACATATTCGCCAAATTTGAGAATTTGAATGCCACCGGTAGCCACATCTGCACTGCGGCGTAGAAAGTTGAACATGCTGATGCGGGTATAACGGGCAAAACGCTCGTTGATCATTTCCAACGTGGGCATGCGCCCGCGAACGATACGATCCTGACTGGTCAGGTCATAGTTCTTGACACCGTCGGCGTCGCCGGTGTCTTCTTCCTCGACGGCACCATCATCGATGCCGTGGAGCAGCGCATCAATTTCTTCCTGCGATAACAGATCCTGCACGGTGCCCCCTATTGCATGACAAAGCTGCGGAAAAGTACGGTTTCGATCCCGGGGCGGCCCAGGTGGGACTCAACCACCGTCTGAGCGGCAGCGGTCAGCTCAGACACCAGAACCTGCTTGCCTTCGACCGAGTGCAGCCTTTCGTAATCCTGATCGGCCAACACAGCCAACAGATTGTTGCGAATAACCGGCATATGCGTATTGGCCACATCTATGGCTGCTGGATCTCGAGTCACCAGACTCAATTCCAGTTGTAAAAAACGGGTTCTGGTCCCAACCTGGTAGTTGACGATAAAGGCCGGCTGTAGAGCAAGATAACTTGCAGGACCAGTCATCGCTGACGCATCCATCATTTCATCAGTGTCAGCACTGGCATCACCGCCTATACGGTCGCTGAGCATGAACCAGGTACCCACCACGGACAGGGTGGCCACCAATATCACACCCAGAGCAATCAGTGCGATCCACTTGAGCTTTTGCTTCGCGCCACTGCTTTCCGCCTGCTCTGCTTCCGTTTCCGCGTCTGTTTCGTTCGCCATTACTGCTTTCCGTTGTTAACCAGGTTTCGCCTGCAAAGCTTACGCCAATTGCAGATTGTTACTATCCATTGTTCAACCACAGCCCAGGACGGGCTTTCCGGGGCTGCAACACTCACTGTTCAGTGTAGCTCATGTCACAAGCCCGCCAAAAAACCGTCAAACAAAATGATCCACCAGACCAAGAGCGGGTTTCGTCAAAGGTTCGCCCTCTTCGATTCCCGTATCACCCTGCCCCGCTGTTGCACCTGAGTTATCGTCCTGCTCACTGTTTTGTCGTTCATTCTGTTGCTGCTGATCCGTGACATCAAGATCAGCCAGAGAAAGACCTTGTTGCTCCAGGTACTCTCGAAGTCTCGTGCTCTGGCTTTCCAACGCCTCCCGCACTTGAGGTGTCTGTACCAGAATCTGAATTTGCGTTTGATCATTCTGCACCTGAATGCGAATGTCCATCATGCCCAGTTCTGGTGGATCCAGCCGAATAGTGGCGTGGCTCATCTCGTTCTGAATCATGATCACCAATCGTTCACTCAATGCTTGACTGGCCTGCGCCATGGGCACAGGACGCTGCATTCGTTCCAGGATGGGCGTCAACAAGCTCTTCTCTTCCATTGCTGGCGATGCAAGGCCGCGCTCGGACACCAGTGGAATGTTTTCCGTCGCCGTCAAAGCCTGCCCTTCAATGCGGGCATCGGCTCGGGCTTGCCTGGACTGTGCGAGCAGGTCCAGATCGAGTGTTCGCGCCTGTTGACTGGGCTCAGCATCAACGCCAGCCAATAACAGCGCTTCAGGGCGCATCGGCTCCAGGGTCATGGGAATTGAGCCACTGCTCGCAGCCTTCATCAAATTCTGCATGGTCTGAGCGAGCCAGTCTGCAGCGGTGAATGCCCCCTTGCCAGGGCGATTCTCACCCAGAAACCATTGAGCCAGGTAGGGGTTGTCGAGAATCGAGTCCAAGCGGGAGCCCGGATCCTCAACCAGGCTCTGTTGCCCATTTGCCGCATTGAGCCATACAGACAATTCGTCATTCAGAAGCTCCAGAATATCGCGCAACTCACTGACCGCCTCCAGGCCGACTTGCCCTGCTTCACTTAACTGATCAGCATTCAATGCAATGCTGGGAGGTGTTTGTTGCCACTGCTGCAACAAATCAAACACCTCTTCCTGCTGAGCCTCAGTCAAGCCCAGCTCCGAGCTGAGGTAGTCGGCGAGCTCAGCTCGTTGCTCGGCGTCCAGCGACAACACTTGATCGATGGATTCTCCAAGGTCAACGAGACTCATCTGCAATGCCTGCAAGGATTGTTGTTCCGGGTGGATGCCCCGAAAACCAGTCGCTTGCCGCTCAAGCGGCAAGCCTTGTCCCGTCTCGTCACCGCCAAAAGGCATGGCAATGCTGGCCGTGGACACCGGCGCAGACGCTGGCATTAGTCCTGATTTGAATTGACTGAATATCTGGCCGAAGCCCGTGGTTGCGCCGTCTGCAGCAGAACCTGCGAACGGGCCAAGGCGCTTGCCTTCATTAGATTCTGGTGTGGTAGGCGCGAACAATCCTGGTAACAACATGCTGCAATCGTCTCTCGTAATGGGCCTTTGCGAGGGGAATAACGCAAAAGCCGGGCCAGGTAGGATTCCAATGAGCGACGCAGAAAATCCAGGGAGGATGAGCGAGGGTTTTAATTCAAATTGTTTTGGAGCTCGGCAGCCACCAGGTCAAACTCGACCTTGATTTGTTCCAGACACTCTGAGGAGCGATACAATCGCCCATGAAGGGCCATCTCTTCAAGTTGCCGGCACAGTTCCGACAAACGCACAGCACCCAGATTCAAGCTGCTACCCTTGAAGCTGTGGGCCGCATAGCGGACGTCCTCAGCAACGGTTGACTCGATGGTCAATTCCAGCTCGCCAATACGTTGCGTAGAGTCTTTGAGAAAGGTTTCTACCAGATCGGGAAAGTCGTCTCCCAACAGTTGCTGCAACTCCCTCAGAACCTGGGTATCCAGGTGCATGACGTCTTCGCTGTATTCCTGACTCATTCGCCTTCGCCTCGCGTCATCGTGATTCCAGTCGGGGCCACCGAAAAACTGCCGTTACCCTATTACCTTTACCTTCGTACTGCAATTGATCACAGAGCTTTTCGACCAGGGCCATTCCTCGTCCACCATAGTGCACCGATGGTGTGTCGGCAGACCGGTTGGCCTTGGCATAATCAAAGCCAGGACCACTGTCCTCCAATTCAATGGTCAGGCGGCCACCCTCGGCCTCGGGACTGTGCCCAAGCCGAAAGGTAACCTGACCAGACTCCAGGGCCGACAAGCGCTGTTCGCGCTGGTTGTAGTAGCGGGCAAAGCCATCCGCACTGGCTTTTTGCTTTGAGTCCAGTCTCAGCACACCGTGCTCCAGGGCATTGCTGTAAAGCTCCGAGATCAGGGTGTAGAGCTCACCACTGTGACTGCGCAACCCCTCCACCTCAACCAGTGTATTCAAAATCATTGGCAAAGGGTTGAACGCCTTGAGGCTTTGCGGCCCCAGTTCGAGCGACATGCGCCAATCCAGCGGCCCACCAATGGCACCCCGACTGGCATCAAAGCGAGGCATACCGAGGGTCTCTATATCAACCATGGCTGCGGTCAATAGAGTAATGTCATCACTGTGACCGACCCCTGAGGAAAACCGCTCAACTTCAAAGAGAATAAGATCGAACAGGGCTTCGGAGTCGGTGCCATTGAACAAGGCTTCGAGCCTCGGCTCACCAAAAAACTCACCCTCGGTGTTTTCTGCCTCCACTATGCCATCCGACCACAAAAAAATACGATCACCATTGGCCATGGGCCATTCAGTCACCCTGGGATTGAAAGCATGGGGCTCGAGCACCCCAAGCGGAAGGGAATCACTGCGTATCTTCTGTATCTGGCTCGATTGCTGCTGATGCAGATAGAGATCTGGAACACCGCCCACCCAGGCGCGCAACGATTTGCCATAGAGGTTCAATTCAACCATGGCTGCGCAACAAAATACTTCCGTGGGCAGAATACTGTACAGACGACTGTTAACTTCGCGCAGTACCTCTTCGATAGAAAACCCTTTGGCAACCATGCCGTAAAAGATTTCTGCCAACGGCATGGCCCCAATAGCCGCTGGCAACCCATGACCGGTAAAATCGCCCAGAAAGAGAACCAGGCTTCCATCGGGTTTGCGTTCAGCGAGGACTGTATCGCCATTGAATACAGCCATCGGGGAGAGGGAGTATCGAATATTGGGTAAATCCAGACAGCCAGAATGAGCGACATTATCGAAGACAGCCTTGGCGACCTGTTGCTCCAACACCATCTGTTTGTTGTGTGCTTCGAGTTGCGCATGCATGACACGCATACGGCTGAAGGCCTTGATCTTGGCTTTCAGTATCACCTGACTGTAAGGCTTGGACATGAAATCATCGCCGCCGCTTTCCAGGCACTCAGCCAGAGAATGGGCATCTTGCAATGATGTCAGAAAAATAATGGGAATCAGTTCGCCGCCAGCCCGGCTCTTGATCAGCCGGGTGGCTTCCAGTCCGTTCATGACCGGCATCAGTGCGTCCATGAGGATGATGTCGGGCTGGAATTGATCGTACATTGTGACGGCTTCATGGCCGTTCTCGGCCTCAATGACCTGATGACCCTCGCGCCTGACAATGGCTTTGAGGATCATTCGGTCAGACCGATTGTCGTCTGCGACCAGGATTTTCAGGTCGGTGACGGAATTCATAGCGGGCCTGCCCCGCCCTTACTCAATTTTGAACAATTGACCAAAATTGGAAATGGTCAGAATTTTTTTAACGTCTTCATTGCAATGGCGAATACGAATGTCTGCGTTATCGCCACCGGCATGGTCACGCAACAACAGCAACATGCCCAGGGCAGAGCTGTCCAGATAGGTGGTTTCCGACATATCGATAACGTAGTGCTTGATGTCTGGTGAGGCATTCTCGTAGATCTGCCGAAACTCCTGATGTGAACTGAAGTCGAAGCGGCCAGTGATGCGAATGGTCATTTCGTTGTTTTTGTCACCAGCGATGGCAGAAACGCTCATGGCTTCTCCTTGAGTGTGTCGTTTGATTTACTGGAGAGTGTAGAGGCAAAAAGCACCCTTGTCAGCAGAATCGAGGCCGAGTGAGTATCCGGATCTGTCATTGTTCATCGCAATTGGCGTGTATTGCCCATCTGACTAACCAGCTCATCTATGGCTTTCTGTTCTGCCCGATCGGCAGCGATAAACTCGTCCAGAGACACCCGCTCGACCAACTGCCCAAGGCTTTTGCGACGCTGGTACAGCCGTTGCCAGTGTTGCAGCAATTGGCCTTCCTGTTCATGAAAACGGCTGATGACCTGCTGCTGTTGCCGCATGACCTGGCTTAACTGATCAATAAAGCCCTGGGTACGACGCCATTGAACAATGGATAATCCCTCGCTTCCCTGGCGCTGCAGATAGCTTTGATACTCGGTTCGATAACTGTCGAGTTCGTCCAGTTGAGCCTGCTCATTCTCCAGCTGAGCGCGCAATTGCGCTAACGCCTTGGCGGCCTGGTCTTCGCGTTGCTGGGCCAGCTTCTCAATGATGTGCAGTCGCTCGGATCGTTTCATCGATTATTCCGGCCTTTCTGTGCGACGCGCACCCGGTCGGGCAAGGGGCCGCCCTTGGCGGATGCTGGCGGGCTGAGCGCCAGGAATCAATGTCTGCAATTGAGTGGCGCTGTCGGCGAAGGGAACACTCTCATTCAGGCTTTGTTGCAGAAACGCCTTGATAACAGGGTACATCTGAATTGCCTGATCGATATCCTGATCCGCTCCTGGTGTATAGGCGCCAATGGAAATCAGATCCCGATTCTGTTGGTACCGGGACCACAGCTGTTTCAGTTTCTGCGCCTGCTTCAAATGCGCCTCTGGCACCACCTGCGGCATCACCCGGCTGATACTCTGTTCAATGTCGATGGCCGGATAATGACCTTCTTCAGCCAGGGCGCGCTTGAGTACAAAATGTCCATCGAGAATGGCACGAGAAGCGTCAGCAATCGGGTCCTGTTGGTCGTCACCTTCGGTCAGAACCGTATAGAACGCGGTGATAGATCCCCCGCCTGCTTCGGCATTACCGGCACGTTCAACCAGTTGCGGTATACGCGCAAAAACCGATGGGGGGTAACCCTTGGTCGCTGGCGGCTCACCTATGGCAAGGGCTATTTCCCGTTGCGCCTGAGCGAAGCGCGTCAGTGAATCCATCAACAACAACACGTTCTTGCCCTGGGCGCGAAAGTACTCGGCAATACTGGTTGTGTATTGAGCAGCACGCAGCCGCAGCAGGGGCGCATCGTCGGCGGGTGACGCAACCACGACCGAGCGTGCAAGACCAGCCTCGCCAAGAATGTCTTCGATGAACTCCTTGACCTCACGACCACGCTCACCGATCAGCCCCACCACCGTAATATCTGCCGTGGTAAAGCGGGTCATCATGCCCAGCAACATGGATTTACCGACACCGGACCCGGCGAACAAGCCAAGCCGTTGACCTCGGCCTACGGTCAGCATGGCGTTGATGGCGCGAATGCCGACATCCAGAGGCTCTCGTATAGGTTGACGATGTAAGGGGTTAATGTAGGAGCCAGTCAGGCTCTGCTCGACACGACAACTGAGCGGGCCCCGTCCGTCTATGGGTTCACCAAACCCATTGACAACACGTCCCAATAACTCATCACCAATGACCAGGTCGTTTGCAGATTCCAGCGGCACCACTCGAGCGCCCGCTCGCAGCCCACTAATGGCCTGGACTGGCATCAGGTAGACTTTTTCATCCTGAAAACCGACAACTTCGGCTTCGACCTTGTTGTTGCGGTCGATGACCAGGCATCGCTCACCCACAGTCGCATTGAGGCCAATGGCTTCGAGCGTCAGCCCAACCATGCGAGTGAGCTGCCCTTCGACAATGATGGGAGTGCGCTCAGGCAACCATCGTTGACTGTCCAGCAGACGCTCAGCGAGGGGGCTCGTCGTCGGCTTCTGTTTTGGAACTGTCATGCTCTGGTATCTCTGGTTGATGTTCGTGCTCAGGGGTTGCATCGGAATCGGTAGCAGAGTCTGCTTTTGCGTCCATCCGATCTGCTTCGTTTGGCAGCTCGACCTCAGGATGCTCCGAGTCAGATAGAGGCTCCCCATCACCTTCAGGTACCGTTGATGCGTCAGTCGGATCAACCGGATCATCAACTACATCGGAGGCTTTCTGGATTTCCGCTTCAGATTCAATTTCTGCATTCGGCAAGCCCCAGGGTTTTTCGAATCTTTGTAGTTGCTCGGTCAATCCATGATGAGCCAGGAGATTACTGACCTGTTGCCGAAAGCGATGCTCAAGGCTGTAATCAACATAGCTGAACCGGGTTTTTACAAAACAGCCACCTCGGCTAAGGGACTCATTGGCCGTCAGTGACCAGTGGCTTTCGGCGACACGCTCAACATAGGCGAGATCATCCGGGTGCAACTCAATAACAATACGTTCATCGGCATTGGGCAGTGCCTGAACGGCTGCGTGCACCAGATCATTGATGTGCTCCGGGGCCAGTTTCAATTCGGCGTCAATCACCTGACGCGCAATGCGCAAAGCCAGGGCGATCAAACCAGACTCGAGCGCGTCCTGCTGCTCAGTCAGACAGCCATTAAGGCTTTGTAAAAGTAACGCCAGAGGCTGCAGTGCCTGGCTGATACGTTGCTCTTCCTGTGCCAGAGCGGCCTCTCTGCCAGCGGCATCCCCTGCCAATCGGCCCGCCTGTTCGCCGCTGCGATGGCCTTCTTCATAACCCTGCTTCTGCCCATCCTGCTGGCCTTGACGCAAGCCCTGCTCATAGCCGGATTCAAAGCCTTCGTTATAGGCATCTTCATGAAGGGCGCGGAGCTCCTCGGCAGTCGGTAAGGAAATGCTTTCCGGCTCAACGTCTTCTTCAGTGGATGCCACCGCCGCTTTCTTTGAGGTTCCAGTGAGTTCACCCTGGGCATCCCAGCGAGGCAACTCCCAGGTCTCCACCTGAAAGTGCTCTTCATCCGGGTGCAAGGGTGGGCGCCTGGTTACAGACATGGGGATACTCCCTCAGCGTCAAACCATGGCATCGCCTGCTGAACCTCCGAGCACGATCTCTCCGGAGTCGGACATTCTTCGAGCGATATTGAGTATTTCTTTTTGAGCCATCTCGACCTCGGTAATGCGCACTGGGCCCATGGCTTCCATATCGTCCTTGAGGATTTCGGCAGCCCGTTTGGACATGTTGCCAAGCATTTTGTCCTGCAAGGCCGGTTCTGCACCGCGCAGTGCCACCTTGAGGGTATCGGTGGGTATTTCCCGCAACAGCATCTGTATGCCGCGATCGTCAACTTCGGACAGGTTGTCGAACACGAACATCAGGTCCGCAATTTCGGCGGCCAGGTCTTCATCGACATCCTTGATACCATCCATGATCTCGGCCTCGATGCTGGACTCGAGGAAGTTCATGATTTCGGCAGCCGTCTTCACGCCGCCCAGAGATTGCGACTGAGTTCCTGCGCTGGAAGAGAACTGTTTCTCGAGAATGGCGTTGAGTTCTGACAAGGCGGCAGGCTGCACTGTTTCCAGCGCGGCAACACGCATAATAATATCCAGCCGTACTTTCTCTGGAAACTGCGACAGGATCTCAGACGACTGATCCGAATCCAGGTAGGCAATCACAATGGCCTGGATCTGAGGGTGTTCGTTACGAATAATGTCGGCTACGGCACGCGCTTCCATCCACTTCAGCGTATCCAGACCGGTGGTGTTGCCACCCAACAGAATGCGATCGATCAGACCCGATGCCTTGTCTGAACCCAGCGCCTGAGTCAGCATGTTACGAATGTAATCACTGGCACCAATACCAAGACTGGTCTGACCGCCCACTTCCTCAAGGAATAGACGAACAGCGCCTTCCAATTGATCCTGCTTGACCTCACTCAGCCCCGACATGGCAGTGCCGACACGCTGAACCTCTTTGGGCCCCAGGTGTTTGAGCACTTCCGCCGCATCGTTCTCGCCAACACTCATCAATAGAATGGCAGCGCGATTGAGCCAGGAAACGCCATCCAGTGACCGTTTGGCTTTCTCGGTTCCGGCCTGTTGAGGTACCGGTAAATTGGTATTTTGCTCAGTCATTATTCATGATCCAGCGTTTCAGGACCAGGGCTACACGACCCGGGTCTTCTGCGATCAAGCCACGCAAGGCGTCGATTTGTCGCTCAAAACTTTCAGAGGGCCCTGGCAGATGGTATTCGTCTACCGTGCTCAAGGTTACTTTGTCGTCGGCGATGGCATCTTCATCCACATCGAGTGCCGCAAGGGCATCGTCTTCGTCTGTCCGTTCAGACTCTCCCTTGCTGAGCAGGTTTCGTACAGCCGGGCGCAAGATGCCAAACACCAATATTAGTACGAACAACCCGGCCAATATCTGTTTGGCAATGTCCCAGAACCAGGGTTGGCTGTACCAGAGTTGCTCTTCAAAAGTGGGCGCTTCCCCCAGGAAGCTGGAATGAACCACGTTAATGCTGTCTCCACGAGCCGGGTCAAAACCGACCGCATCCTGAACCAATATGCGCAGCCGCTGCAAGTCGTCATCGGTCCAGGGTTGGACTTCAACCTGCCCGGTTTCCGGGTTCATGCGCCGCAGATCATCCACCACCACGGCAACGGTTAATCGACGAACCCGGCCCTGCTGAAATTGAGTGTAGCTCAAAGTGCGATCAACTTCGAAGTTCCGCGTCGCCTCGCGTCGAGAACTGGTGGGCGGTGCTGCTGGCGCCTCTTCTCCCTCTACTACCTCAGGTGCTTGAGCCACTCCTGGTGGTTGATTGGTCAAAGCACCCGGAACACCACCCTGCGGATCGCCCACTCGCTGTTCGTCAATGGTTTGCTCACTGCGCAAGGCGATCAGATCCGGATTATAGAACTCCTCGGCCTGCTCGACCCGGGTAAAGTCGATGTCCGCGGCGACTTCGGCGCGGAACCGGTTGCCCCCGATGACTGGCGTAAGAATGGAGTTGACTCGATTCAACAGGCTTTCTTCAACCCGCTGGGTGTACTGGAATTGCCGTGTGGTCAGCTCTTCTTCGGTAGTTTCAGGTTGATCAGACAGCAAACGGCCACGCTGGTCGACAATCGAAACGTTATCTGGCCGTAACTCAGAGATAGAGGTCGCCACCAGATTGCGGATCGCCTTGACGGTATCCCGGTTCAGCTCGCCACCGGCCTGCAAATCGAGAAAGACAGACGCACTGGGCTCCCGGCGATCGCGCACAAAGACGGATCGTTCTGGTATCGCCAAATGTACCCGAGCACTGCGTACCTGGTTGATCGAAGCGATCGTTCTCGCCAGCTCACCTTCCAGGCTGCGCATGTAGCGCGTGCTTTCCATGAACTGAGACGTTCCCAGAGGCTGATCCTGATCCAGCAACTCGTAACCGACCGTCTGGTCGTTGGACAGACCGGCACCCGCTACCGCCAGGCGAGCTCGGTGCAAATCACTCTGGCGCACAAGAATGACACCACTGCCCGGGTCGATATCAAAGTTGATTCGGTTGGTCTGCAAAACGTCGATAATGTCGGCGGCGGCAAAGGTACTGCTGCTGCTCATCAGCGGGCGGTAACTTTCTTTCTGCGACCACAACACTACACCCAGCCCCAGAGCAATACTGGCAGCCAGTCCAATCAGCAACCCGAACTGACGCATCATTGGCAGTCGGTTAAAGCCAGCGACCAATGGATGCACCCGGCCGCTGCTATAGTTGTCCTGCTCAACCATGTCGGCACGTTCCGTGGCGGCCATCGAACGACGATCACCCCGTGCTGGCATCGAGTTCTGTTGCGCGTCTGCGCTCAAATCAGAACGCGTAGCGGCGGGTACGTTTTCAGTCATAAGGTGTCCTGTAGGTCAGCCCTGATCCAACGACTTCAGATCGGCATATTCATGATGTCTTTGTAAGCTTCAACCATCTTGTTGCGAACCTGGGTCATGGCCTGAAAAGACACACTGGACTTTTGCAAGGCGATCATGACTTCGGGAAGGTCTACCGCCGGATCGCCCATTTCATATCGAGTCGCCAGATTATTGGCGGCCTGCTGATTGTCGTTAACGGTATCGATGGCCGACTTGAACATGTCGCCAAAGGATGGAACCTCACCGCTTTGCGTTACCGCCTGAGACTCCCCAAGGCCACTGACTGGCCCGACACCTGGCGCCTGGCGCTCTGGTTGGACCTGCTCTCGGGCTTGCTGTACCTGTTGGGCAAAGGCCGACGGACCGGTCTGACGATCTGATTGCACCTGATTCGGCTGCATCTGCTCGCGTATAGCGCGCATCTGGCCAAGTACATTCTGGATATCCATGCGGTCTGTCATGCTGCTCCCCTTTTTGTGACGCTGAGGAAGGTCACTGCCTGTTCTTTGACGTTGTCGGTGTTATAGAAGGTAGTTAGCAAGCCTTGGGCCAGGTTCGATTTTTTGTTCGATTCAACCCTGTCTTCAGCGGATACCGGCAATGGCACCATCCACATCCATACCTATTTCGCGCATACGAGCCAACTTGTAGCGCAAGGTTCTGGCTGATATTCCCAGCTTTTCCGCCGCTCTGTTCTTTCGACCCTGAGTGACACGCAAGGCATTCAGAATCAGTTCAAACTCTTTATGTTTGAGGTCTGTGTGAATGCTGTCACTGTCTTGAGGTTCGATGTCGATAGGGTCGGCTTCGACCTCGTCAAAACGCACAGGCGCTTGACTGAAACGGTGAGCTTCAAAATCGATCAACTGCTCGCCGTCGAGGCCAAGATCCTGGGCGGTTACACGGGCGCCACTTTGCAGAATCAACGCCCGCTGTATTGCGTTGTCCAGCTCCCGTATATTGCCGGGCCAATCATGAGATAGAATGCGTTGACGCGCAGACTCATCCAGAGAAACAGCCCCCTTATGCATCTTCTGAGCGTGCCTGGCGAGCAAGTGATTGGCCAACGGCAGCAGATCCGCGCGCCGCTGTCGTAGTGGCTGCCACTGCAACGGAAACACACTCAAGCGATAGAAGAGGTCTTCACGAAAACGACCCGCTTTGACATCGGCAATTAAATCGCGGTTGGTTGTTGCCAGCACTCGAACATCCAGAGAGATGGTCTTGCGGCCGCCGATGCGCTCCACTTCCCGCTCCTGTAAAACGCGCAACAATTTCGCCTGCAGCCCCAGGTCCATCTCCGATATTTCATCGAGTAAAAGGGTACCCCCATCGGCTTGCTCAAATTTGCCAGGCTGACTGGCAATAGCACCAGTAAAGGCCCCTTTTTCATGCCCAAAGAGGGTGGCCTCAAGCATGTTTTCGGGAATGGCAGCGCAGTTGAGTGCAACGAAGGCACGTTCGGCACGCGGCGAATGCTGATGAATGTATCGCGCCAGCACCTCTTTGCCTGTGCCGCTTTCACCGCTGATCAGAATGGTACTGTCGGTCACCGCCACTTTGCGTGCCAGCGCCAGTATTTGTTGACTGCCGACATCCTGAGCGATCGGTTCGTCCAGAGCAGAGACAGACGGCTGCGGACCATAGCGTTCGATCAACTGAATCAACTGGTCAGGTTCAAAGGGCTTGACCAGGTAGTCCACTGCACCGGCATGCATGGCAGCGACGGCTTTATCGACCGCGGCATAGGCCGTGACCAGCAAAAAGGGCAACTGAGGGTAATGGGCTCTGACATGCTCAAGCAAGGCGTGTCCATCCATGCCTGGCATGTTGACGTCGCTGACAATGAAATCAACGGCCTGCTCTTTCAGGCGGGCAATGGCGGCTTCTGCGCAATCGCATTCGATTACCTGATAGTCCGACAGCTTGAGCGTATCACTGACGGCTTCACGCAAGCTGGCATCGTCTTCTACAATCAGGATTTTCATGGCGTTTTCCTCTCTCACTGAGACGGGGTTCTAATTGGCAGAATCAGGGTAACAACGGTCCCCTGACCGGTCTGACTTTCAATCTGGCAACTGCCGTGATGCGCACGGGCAATGGCCATCACCACCGGAATGCCAAGGCCAGTGCCCTGACTTTTGGTGGTAAAAAAGGGTTCCCGTATTTGCTGAAGCGTGGCCTCATCCATGCCCGGCCCCTCATCGCGAATACGCAGATGCAAGCGCCCTTGTTCCTGGCTGGCGTGAATGCGAATACGAGGGTCGGATGGCATCGCTTCGAAGGCATTCATGACCAGATTACAGAGCGCACTGACCAGCGCATCCTTCTGGCATTGAACGTCAACGCCCTGACTGTTGTCATGCCATTCAATGCTGTCGGGGAATTGGCTGAGTTTGAGCGACAGGTTGTCCTGCATGGCAGCAAACAAATCAGCCACCTTGAGGCGGTGAATCAGTTTGCACTCGCCCTTGACGAACACCAGCATGTCCTGGACCTGCTGTTCAAGGTGGTGTAACCGGCCGATCAGTTTATCGACAAACTGCTCACGTACAGCCTGACTGACTTTCGGGTTTTTCAGGTTGGAGGCATACAGCATGGCGGCCGATAGCGGCGTGCGAATCTGATGTGCCAGAGAAGCGACCATTCGGCCCATGGCGGTTAGGCGCTCATGTCGAGACACCTGAGCCTGGAGCGCGCGCGTTTCAGTTTGATCGGTCAACAAAATCAACTGGCCAGCATTCTCAAGAGCACAGGTTTCGATACTGACCAGGCGGCCATCCTGCAAGGAGATTTCATGACCGTCGTGCTGGCGAGGTTTGAAACTGGCCTGAATGACCTTGACCCAGGGCTGCCCTTCCAGAAGGGGCACAGCCTGAGTCTGCAATAATTTCTGAGCAGTGGGATTCAGTCGACCAATACGGCCCGAATTATCCACCACCACCACTCCGGCCGGCAGCAGGTTAAGCAAGCTCTCCAGTTGATCCGCCAGTCGCTCTTTTTCGGACAGTTCGCGCATGCGCTGCTCACTGACCGTCGCCAGCTCACCGCTCAACTCGATGACGCGGCTTTCGAGCATCTGATAACTCTCGGTCAGTTGCTCAGACACCTGCGAAAAGGTCATGAACGCCTGCTGCAAGTCCGCCAGCGATTGCTCGGAGATTTCTTTCGGCGGGGCTGTTTCTATTATTCTGTCAAAATTTGGCGCACCCATTCAGACTCCTGCTGTCCATTTTTTGGCACTTTCAGGAGACTTTGCAAGAGGGATGCCAGGCCAGGCGGTTGCGGATATTAAGCTAAGATGGAAGACATTGGTCCGCCCTCAGGCCGGGGTTTGTTGATACAGGGACGCCGAAAATACATCCCTGTAGGCTCGACAGCAGCCATCCATGGCTGCTGTCGCCCTGATACAACAAACCCCGACCCAAGGGCTTGGCCTGCAGGTTGATTAATACACTGAGATCAAAAACTGAACGCTTTTAACTGACCGGCTCGCGTTTGGTGATCTGATACTTGCGCATCTTTTCCACCAGGGTGGTACGTCGGATGTGCAGCTTTTCAGCGGCTCTGGCGACCACGCCTTCGGCGTCGTCCAGTGCCTGTTGGATCAGGCTTTTTTCAAGGTCAGTGAGGTATTCTTTCAAATCAATGCCATTGACCGGCAACAAGGCCGTATTTTCCTGAAACAGATGCGCTGCCGAATCGTTGTGTGGCAGATTGATGGGCTCATTGAGATTGAGCGATTCATCGCCCTCTTCAATATGACAGTACTTCGCCGGCAATTCTTGCACACCAACGACACCATAAGGATGCATGATCGCCAGGCGCTCCACGAGATTTGCCATCTCACGGACATTTCCGGGCCAGTCGTGACGGACCAGTGACATGATGGCCGAGGAGTTGAAACGTATCGAGCCACGCTTTTCGTTCTCGAGGCGCGCAATGAGTTCATTCAACAATATGGGAATGTCCTCCGAGCGCTCACGCAATGGCGGCATCTCGATCGGGAAGACGTTCAGCCGGTAGTAGAGATCTTCCCGGAAGCTGCCCTCTTCGATCATCTGCTCAAGATTGCGGTGAGTCGCAGCAATCACGCGAATATCCGCCGTGTAGGTTCGAGAGCCACCGACTCGCTCGAAGGTTCGCTCCTGCAGCACACGCAGCAACTTGACCTGCATCGGCAACGGCAGGTCACCGATCTCGTCCAGAAAGAGGGTGCCACCTTCAGCCATCTCGAAGCGACCCGCGCGCGCTGTTATAGCACCTGTGAAGGCACCCTTTTCATGGCCAAAGAGTTCGCTTTCAATCAGATCAGCAGGAATAGCGCCGCAGTTCACGGGCACAAAGGGCTTGTGCCTGCGGTGCGAGTTGTAATGCAGATTACGGGCAACCACCTCCTTCCCGGTACCACTTTCGCCCTGAATCAGCACCGTGACCTCTTTGTCCGCGACCTGAGTCATCATTTCGCGAACCTGCTGCACGCCTCGGCTACTGCCAACCAGAGATCGGAACAGGTTGACCTCGCGACGCTGGCCTCGGCCTCGTGTCAGGTCATACTGCTCCCGATACATCTGGGCACGATGCAGGGTATCGAGCAGCTTGTTGTAACTGGGTTTCTTGACTTTGGAGATGATCTGCCGGCGCAGGCTCTCTTCCAGCAGCTCGGCCTCAGGGTGATCAAAGGTCAGGATAATGGGCAAGCCTTCGTCCCAATCGACTATGGCTTGAACCATACGCGCCAGTGATTGGTTGCTGTTTCCCAGCATGACAGCCACAAGCTCTCCAGAATGCTCGACTTCCGCTTCTGCCTGTTGGCGCCAATCTTCACTGCTGACACAAACGCTGGCTTCTCCCAGAAAATTAAAAATTACGTTGTAGTCTCTTCGACGTTGGGCGTCATCGTCGATCAGGAGAAGTTTTATTTCGCGCCACATTCAGAACATTCCTTAACAATAGAACGGCTCAGTTGTCATACTTTCCCAAGTCAAACGTCATCTTATTGACTGTCTATAAACAGTAAAGACGCTATTCCTCCGACTGTCAATCCAATGACTGCAACAACGACAACCCGCTCATGCGGAAAAAATACCCAAAAGAATCAGGGATTTACCCATTCCTCGCCATGATAACGCAATCATTTTCGTGATGACAGACACACTTTTTAACAAAGAGTGTTGACTTTTAGAGGTGCAGAAACCGAAAACCCATTGGATCATTGCCCTGCATAGAGGTGTGGCCTTATGGACAGACGCATAGTCAGCCAGTGATCGCCCAACGTTTCTGGTGCAATCGTGCCGCTTCAGCGGCCTTGTTGTCTTCAAGTCTGGCGATTTCCTGAATCACCGACAAATAGAGCTCCAACAACTGTTTCAGATACCGCTCCAAGCGAGGGCTCTTGAGCTGGCCATCGGCCAGCTCCTGGTTGATGGCTTGCAGGAAGGAATTGACGGCATCATCCCATTGCTCCAGCTCTTTCAAACTGTGCATGGATTGCAATTGAAACCCGCTATCGATCAAAACCCTTGCCTGACGGGTCAATTTCGCTTCGAGCATGCTGTTATCCTGCATCACGTGGCCCTTTTGCGCTACCCAGCGCCTCCTCTCTGATTTGATCCCAGGCGCTCTTGATTTGCACAAGCAGACCACTGACTTCATCCAGAGCGACTAGATCATTGCGCGCATTGGCCTCGAACAGACGGCGAATCATGTAGTCATAAAGGCGCTCAAGATTCAGCGCAACATCGCCAGTATCGGTATTCAGGCTGTCCTGAAGGCCACCGATGATATCGATGGCAGAGTTAATCATGTCACTTTTGCGGTCGTATTCCTTCCGCTCCATATGGCCTTTGGCGGTTGAAATCCGGGCGAGTGCGCCTTCAAACAACAGTTGTATTAATCGATGGGGGTCGGCGTCCATTATGGACGTTTCCGTACTGACCGACTGGTACTGCTTGATCCCCTGTGCGTACATGGACTCACCTCTTTGACCGCTTGATGATGATTTCATTGCCGCCTCCCGGGATTCACCTGCCCAATTGAACAGTTACCCGAACAGCATAATCCAGTTAACGGCCCCCTGCCGAAAATATTGAGCGTAAATTTGCTTAAACAGCTATTACATAGTTAGCCCCGCCTTTCATACCAATACTGATTATTGGCACTCACCTTGCAGAACCCTGATATGAGAGCCAACAGCAGCCGGAAACCGGCAAGAAGCGGCATGACCTTGCCGTTACTGTGGCAAAACGACGGGCGAGATGGCGTCCCGAAAACGATGACCAAGCGGGTGCAATATGAAACAGTCAACCCTGGCACTGGATATGACGCATCAGAGAGGAAGTGACGCTCAAGAAGCGTTGCAAGCGCTCGAAGCCAAGGCATGGCAATGCTATGAGCAGAGCTCCAGTGATCGTGTCAGTAACGAGCACAGCGTTCAGTATCGCGCTGACGCACGCAGCCATGCTCAACACCTGCTGCGCCTCAGCGAACAGCATCTGGGTGCCTTGAACCTGCTTGGCCGCATCGCCCTGGACGAAGGCTTCTACGACACCGCAGAGAGTTACCTGGAACAGGCACTGGCAATCGAAAAATCGGATGCCGGCAGTTGGTACTCCCTCGGCCACGTCCGCCTGGCTACTGGCCGTTATGATGAAGCACTGCAGTGCTTCACCACCAGCCTTGATCTGGCACCGGGGGAGACGCGTGCGGCCACATCACTGGTTTATACCTTTGCTCGCCAGGGCAATGTCGTTCAGGCCTTCAATGGCTACCGCAAGCTATACCGAGTGCACCCGAACGATGCCCACATCAAGGCAAAGCTCTTTGAAGTCACTCGCCATATCCAGGCCGACTCCTTCCAGCCAGAACTGGAACGCGACTTGATCGAATGGCTCAAGCTGGACGACGTCGACCACGATGGCATGGCCGCACTGGCCGCCTCACTGTTGATCCACAAATACCACATTGACGACCCGGACGCTGTCATCGACCTCCAGGACCTGGCCAGTGATGAGTTACTGAACCTGTCCCTGTCCAGGCTTTATTTTACCAGTGCCTCCCTGGAGCGCTTCCTGATTCAGGTACGAAAACAGGTGCTGCTGCACAGCCTGGCGGGCCAGTTTCAGGATGCTGCTTTGTTGCGATTGGCCAGCAGCTTCATGATGCAGGCGAGCCACAATGAGCATGTTTACATCCAGGACGATGAAGAACGGGCATTGCTTGACGCCCTGGCCGATCTGCTGGAGGGTACCCTTGCCCATGGAGCACCCAAGGCCAGCGATCTGCTCAATGCCCTCTTGATGTATGGCATGTATGAGCCCATCCATGCCCTCAGGGGGGCTACGAGGATGGCGCAGATTCCGCTCAATCGTTGGCCCACCTATGCCCGACCGGTGGTACGTCATTGCCTGGTCAGCATTGTTCAGGAACTTGAGGCAGCCAGGCACATTCCCTGTCTGACCAGAATCGACAATGCTGTCTCACAAAAGGTACGCGAACAGTACGAAGAGCACCCCTACCCGCGCTGGCTGCACCTGAACTACAACACGCCCACCAATTATGGGCGGGCACTGGAAGCTGAGTTGGAGGGCTTCAGGGCGCCCCAGTTCTTTAACATGGGCACCATTCGTATTCTTATTGCCGGGGCCGGCACCGGGCGCCACGCCTTGCACGTTGCACGCTATTTCCGCAATGTTGAGGTCACCGCCATAGATCTCAGCCAGCGTAGCCTGGCCTATGCGCAGCAGATGGCGCAACGCTACCGCATCAACAATGTGCGCTTCCTGCAGGCAGACATACTCGAACTGGACAAGCTAGATGAAGGCTTCCATGTCATCGAATGCTCAGGGGTACTGCACCACATGGCAGACCCTGAAGCGGGGCTGGCCGCACTCAAGCAGCAGCTATTGCCCAACGGTTTATTGAAAATCGGCCTGTACAGTGAAGCGGCCCGTCGAATAGTTGTCGAAGCTCGTGACTGGATTGAACGACTTGGCTATCAACCCAACCAGAATGACATCAGGCGCTTTCGGGCGTGGTTACTGGAAGAGCGACTCGAAGGCGACTTCAGCGCTCTGCTCACCAGCCGCGACTTCTATTCGGCCAGTGGCTGCCGGGACCTGCTGTTTCATGTTCAGGAACACCGCTTTACCCCACTGCAATTGGAAACCATGCTGGACCGGCATCGGCTGTCCTTTCTCGGCTTCGTGACCTCACCCGCCGTGCGCCAGGCCTTTCGCAATCACCATGGCGATGCGGCAGACTTGCGTAACCTGGCGCAATGGCACCGCTTCGAGCAAGAGGCACCCGACACCTTCGCTGGTATGTACCAGTTCTATACCCAGATGCGCAACTGACTTCAGCGCTTGGCTCTGCGACGCCGGCCACCGCCCTCCTGGCGGCTGAGCCATCTGGGTTCTGGCAAGGTCACCACCTTGCGCAACTCCGGATAAAGCGCTGTTTTGTGCGGGATGGCCATGGCCTCGACAAAATGCTCCTGAAAACGAGGCTCTACAGCGGTTTCCACCTTCTCGACCTTGCGCACCACCTCTTCGATTTCCGCACGGGCCGCCTTGTTCAGCAGTGCAATGCGAGCGCCCGTACTGGCCGCGTTGCCAATGGAATTCACCGCCTCCAGCTCACAATCCGGTATCAAACCCAGAATCATGGCGTACTTGACATCGATATGACTGCCGAAAGCTCCGGCCAGGCTGATGCGTTCAACCGCCGCAACGCCCATCTTGTCCATCAGCAATCGAACGCCGGCATAGAGAGCGGCCTTGGCCAGCTGAATGGAGCGTACATCGTTTTGCGTGATAGACAACCGACGCCCCTCGCCTTCATAAAAGCAATAACGAAAGGTTCGCCCATCCGCCTCAATGCGTGGGAATTGCTCAGCGAGGGAGCCGTCGATGACGCCGTCCGAGCTGAGAATACCGGCCAGGTACATCTCGGCCATGATTTCAATGATGCCGGAACCACAGATGCCAGTGATACCCGTTTTCTGAACAGCTTCATCGAAACCAGGCTCATTGGACCAGAGGTCACAGCCAATCACCTTGAAACGTGGCTCCAGGCTGTCCGGATCAATCCGCACCCGCTCGATGGCGCCATTGGCAGCACGCTGACCACAACTGATCTGTGCGCCCTCGAACGCCGGCCCGGTCGGGCTGGAGCAGGCCATCAACTGATGCCGATTGCCCAACACGATTTCGGCATTGGTGCCGACGTCGACGATCAGGGTCATCTCTTCGTTCAAATAGGGGGTTTCCGAGAGAATGACAGCGGCCGTATCGGCGCCCACGTGACCGGCAATGCAGGGCAAGACGTAAATGCGGGCATTGGGGTGAATAAAGAGGTCGATTTCGGTCGCCCACAGGCCCGCCACACTCTCGTCTGTGGCCAGGGCGAAAGGTGCACCACCCAACTCGATCGGACTGACGCCGAGCAACAGGTGATGCATGATGGGGTTGCCGACCAGGGTCACTTCAATGATGTCGGTAACGGCAATACCCGCCTCGTTCGCCGATTCAAACGCCATATCAGACAGCGCCTGACGCACCGCCCGTGTCATTTCCTGGTCGCCACCCGGGTTCATCATCAGCCAGGAGACCCGGCTCATCAGGTCTTCCCCGTAGCGAATTTGAGGGTTCATGCGCCCTGCCGTGGCAACCACCTCCCCGCTTTGCAGGTTGCACAGATGGGCCGCTATGGTGGTTGAGCCGATGTCTGCCGCTATGCCGAATATCTGGCCATGGAAACCTGGCCAGACAGCAGTGATGCGTTCGTCGTTGTAAACCGCCACGGTGACTTTCCAGTCGCCCTTGCGCAAGGCCGGTTGCACCTCCTGAACAACGCGAATATCTGACCACAGATCAGTCAACCGCCAATTGAAGTCCAGCGCTTCTTTCAAACGGCGCAGATCGGACGACGGCAAATGCATGTCCGGCGGTTGCACCTCGACATAATAAAGCCGCAGAACCGGATCCAGCTGTATATCAAAGACTTCCGCCCGCTTGCGCACAATCTGCCGATGCACCTGACTTTCCGCAGGCACATCAATCAGCACATCACCCTGCAAAAGCGTGGAGCAGCTCAGCCTGCGGCCACTTTTCAGCGCACCACGACGCTGCTCAAACTTCGCCTCCACCTCACTGAAGCCACTCAGATGGTCCATCTGCGAGGTCAGGCCATGCTTGTCGTAGTGCCCTTCGCAAAGAGTGACCTGGCAACGACCGCAGAGCCCTCGGCCACCACAGACTGAATCAATATCGACGCCCAGTGCTCGAGCCGCCTGCAACAGGGGCGTACCCACCGGAAAGCGCCCTCGTCTGCCGGAAGGGGTGAAGACGACCAGTGCTTCTTCCATGAGCGAGCCCCTATTGCGCGACCCGGCGACGACGAGTGACCCGACGGCCTCTGCCCGCTGACCCGTCGGCATTGGCAGGTGGTTCTTCGCGGAATTTGCTGATCCAGCGGCCACAATCCGGATCATGACCCATCAACACATCGGCCCCCATGATGGCGGTCATGATCTCACTGTGCAGCGGGTTGGTAATGGCCGATGTCATGCCTGATGAAATGGCCATGCTCATGAAGGCGGCATTGATGCCATTGCGATTGGGCAAACCGAAGCTGACGTTCGATGCGCCGCAGGTGGTGTTCACCTTGAGCTCACGTTGCAATCGATGACAAAGCGCGAACACCTGACGCCCGGCCATGCGCACCGCACCAATGGGCATCACCAGGGGGTCGACCACCACATCACTGGCGGGTATGCCATAGTCGGCCGCACGCTCGACGATTTTTTTGGCGATGGCAAAGCGAACATCCGGATCTTCGGAAATGCCCGTTTCATCGTTACTGATCGCCACCACGGCCGCCCCGTATTTCTTGACCAGGGGCAACACCGTCTCCAGTCGGTCTTCTTCTCCGGTGACGGAATTGACCAGGGCCTTGCCTTGATAGACCGCCAATCCGGCCTCGAGCGCTGCGACGATGGACGAATCAATGGACAGCGGCAGGTCGGTAATCGACTGCACCAGTTGAATGGTTTGCGCCAGAATGGCCGGCTCATCCGCCAGCGGAATACCGGCATTGACGTCGAGCATATGTGCCCCGGCAGCCACCTGGGCTTCGACATCGGTCACCACCCGGCTGAAATCACCTGCGGCCATCTCGGCGGCCAATAATTTGCGACCCGTCGGGTTGATGCGTTCGCCAATGACGACAAAGGGTCGTTCGAAGCCGATGACGACTTCGCGTGTCGCGGAGCTGATCAAGGTATCGGTCATGATGCCTGGTTCCTCTGGGTTACAGTCGGTGTGTCGCGGCCGGGGAACCAGGGCACCCGCCCTTCGAGTACCCCCGACGTTTCAATAATGTCGGCCACCGACTCTTCCTGTCGGTAGGCCATCACATGCACCCCACTGACGCCGGGGATTTCACGAATCTGGTGAATCAAATCGACACAGAGGCGTCGGCCTTCGGCTTTCTGGTTTGCCGCGCCGCGCAGACGCTCGATTACCGCATCAGGGATATGCACCCCGGGCACGTTGTCGCGTATCCATAGGGCAGCGTTGGCCGATGCCAGGGGACCAACGCCCACCAGAATAAATACCCGGTTAGGGCCCTCGAGCAAGCCCAGATCAGCCACCTGTTTCATGAATTGTTTTAGCCGAGGAATGTCGTAACAGTACTGAGTCTGAATGAACTGGGCGCCAGCCTGAACTTTTTTGGCGAGACGCTGGGCGCGCCAATCGATCGGTGGCACAAAGGGGTTTTCGGCCGCTCCGAGGAAAATGCGCGGCGGCAAATCGAGGCTGCGACCACTCTGAAAACGGGATTCATCTCTCATGGTGCGAGCAATGGACAGCAACGACATCGAATCCAGATCAAAGACGGGCTTGGCCTCAGGGTGATCACCTGCCTGAACACCATCGCCGGTCAGGCAGAGCAGATTGCAGGCGCCCATGGCCGCCGCTCCCAGTATTTCACCCTGAATGGCAATGCGGTTGCGGTCGCGGCAGGATATCTGCAAAACAGTGGCGTAGCCGACTCGGGTGAGCAAAGAACAGACGCCAACACTGGACATATGACAATGCGCACCGGAACCATCGGTAGCGTTGATGGCATCAACATAGCCGTCAAACACAGCCGCACGCTTGAGCACCTCTTCCGGGTCGGCTGAGTCCGGCGGGCTGATTTCGGTGGTCACGGCAAACTTGCCCGCGCGCAGCACCCGTTCCAGCCTTCCAGGGGAGACATGGCCAGGCAATATCGGCAGGGAGTACCCGGGGATGGGTTCGTCATCAAACTTCATGGGCGGACCTTTTGTCCTCTTTGCTGCGAATGACAGCCAACCAGGATGACTGTCCCTTGATTGATGCATCGACCGGTAACTGCACCATGCGAATGCGATTGCCGTGACGCATTCGCTGACTGCCTTCGTGCGCCTCTACCCAGACGCACCGCATATCCGGCTCCACTTCGCAGTATCCATTGGCGCGCACGCCACCGCAGGGGCCATTGCGCAACTGCTTGGGGCAATTCATCGGGCAGGACATGCCGGTATCGCTGAGTACGCAATGGCCGCACATCTGACAGTCGAACAGAACGCCCTTGATCGTCCGCTCTACCGCCGTAATGGGCCCCTCCAGGCGCCGGTGACGCAGCAATGGCGCCAGACGCAACAACACCGGTTCAAATGCCAAATAGAGCCATTCGAAGGCCCTTGCATGGCGCACCGTCCAATGTCGTATAGCTCGCATCACAACCCCCTGTTAGCTGGATCACTCAACCACATCAACGTCCAGCCCCTTGGCCCTTATCAGAGCCTGCAATCGATCATCACTGTATTGTGCTTCCAGGTCGGCTATTTCAGCCTCCGCCAGGGCATGAATGTCACCCTCACAGTGCTGTGGTTCGGAACGTTTCCAGTCTGCCAGGTAAGCCTCGGACTGGCCCTTGCCGGCGCGCATGGCAGCCCGATCGATGGCACTCTGAAAACGTTGAGACAACAGCAAACGCGCTGTCTGTCGGCCACTTTTAACAATGATTTGCGCCGGAATATCACGCCAGCTGACCCGTATCAGTTGCGCCATTCGCTCACCTCCATCATCGGAATCAGCGCGCTGTGCAACGCGCCATAGCCGGTCAACGTCCAATCGAACGCCAGCCCCAACTGGGCCGCTGCCTGTTCAGCCAGGTTCAACAACTCAGCGTCCACCTGCTGAGCAAGGTAAAGCACACGCTTGTAGTGACCAAAATACAGTGCCGCCAACTCGGGGTGCGCCTCAATCCCCAATTCTTTCAGAACCAGCCGTTGGAAATGTCGGACGAGAAAATCAGTCAAGTAGAAGGTGCCTGGTTCGTTATCCTGCCATTGGGCAAAACGCTCCAGACCAGCAAAGGCTGCGTAACAGTGAGCACCAGGCAAGCGTTCCACCTTGAGCGGTTCCAGTACTCTGTCCAGGCCACCACCAGTGCCGCAGTCGGCATAGGCCACAAATAACCGCTCGCAACCCTCCGCCCTCGCCTGTTCCAGCGCCTGCTGGACAGCACCGGCAATCTGTTCGGGGCGGTTATGCAATGAGGCCGGCAAGCAGACGAGGTGCAAGTGGTGCCAGCCATTGAGCCTCTGTACCGCCTTCAACTCCCGCGCTAATGCTCCACAGGCGATCACTCGAACGGGCTGCATAAGCCCTCAGCCTGCGCGTCGCTGTTGAATCAACGCCTTGGCGCTCTCCACGGCAACACCAGCATCCCGGCAATAGGCGTCAGCACCAATCGCCTTGCCAAACTCTTCATTCAAGGGCGCCCCACCAACCATGACGATGTAGTCGTCTCTGATGCCCTTTTCAATCAGAGTATCGATCACCACCTTCATGTAAGGCATGGTCGTGGTCAGCAGCGCCGACATACCCAGAATGTCGGGTTTATGTTCTTCCAGCGCTTCGAGGTAGGCCTCTACCGGGTTGTTGATGCCGATGTCGATCACTTCGAAACCGGCGCCCTCCATCATCATCGACACCAGATTCTTGCCAATGTCATGAATATCACCCTTGACCGTGCCAATCACGATCTTGCCAATGCGTTGCGCACCGGTCTCGGCCAACAACGGGCGCAAAATTTCCATACCGCCCTTCATGGCGTTGGCGGCCATCAACACTTCGGGCACAAAGAGAATGCCATCACGAAAGTCCACACCAACGATGCGCATGCCCTCGACCAGAGCTTCATCCAACACTCGACTCGCTGACCAGCCGCGACCGAGAAGAATGTTGGTGCCTTCGACAATTTCATCGCGCAGACCGTTGTAGAGGTCATCAAACATCTGCTCGACCAGTTCATCATCCGGCAGGGTACTCAGGTCCAGATCTTCGTCATCGTATTCATCGGTCATCCGGCATTCCTCTCTTTGAAGCCGTCAATGGCTGTCACCATGCCCTGCGTAAAGGCAGATGCGATGGCATTGATCAAAGATTAGGCGTCGTCAGTGGCTGCAGATGCCATTGGTACGACTTTGACATGCCGGATAACGACAGAGAGGAATTGAACGGGATCAGGAATGTTCGATTTGTTCGACCAGATAATCGATAAAAAGGCGCACCTTGGGCGGCAGGAAGCGCAACCGGGGGTAGACGATCCAGACCGCAGAATCAGAAAATTGAAAGGCATCCAGCACACTGACCAGTTCACCACTGGCCAGATGCTCATCAACATAGTACTCCGGCAATTGAGTGATACCGAGCCCTTTCAGAGCGGCATCCAACATGGCGATGTCTGAGTTGGCCTGCCAGCGACCCGAGACCCTGACCTCACGGCGCTCGCCTTCGACCGAAAACAACCACCGATCACGGGAGCCAATCAGGCAGTTGTGCCGACCAAGGTCCGACAACTGCTCAGGCACCCCCGCCTGATTAAAATAACCAGGCGAGCCGACAATGCGTTCACGACGATCCCACAGGCGTCGGGCGATCAGCGAGGAATCCTTCAATACCCCCATCCGAATGGCGACATCGAAACCCTCTTCAATCAGGTCCACTGCTCTGTTGGTGAAGTGCATCTGCAAAGACAACTGCGGGTGCAATTGCAGAAAACCATTGGCCAGGGGGGCAATATAGCGTTCGCCAAAGTTGGTGCTGGCCTGAAGCCGCAGCAAGCCTTTCGGGCTGGATTGCAGATCACTCAACGCCGACTCGGCCTCACGAAACCCCTCGAACAACTGCCGACAATGCTCGTAATACAGGCTACCGGCATCAGTCAGCCGAATCTGCCGAGTGGTTCGATACAACAACTGAGTCCCCAACGACTGCTCCAGCGCACTCACCGAGCGGCTGATATGGGACGTCGATACCCCCAGTTGATGACCCGCCGTCGAGAAGCTGCCCAACCTGACAACCTCAACAAAGGCTTCAATCCGATCCCATTGCTTCACCGCCTTGATGCCTCCAGGGACATGAATGTAACTCTGCAAAACAACTATCAAAGATTGTTGCCACACAGCAACATTGATTTTATGCACAGTCTTTAAATTATGCATGTCTGAAAACGACATTTCTTCTAAAGTAGCCAGCAACGATCAGGGTACCGATGTCGCAACTGAGCAGGTACCCAGGTCCAGGACAACAAGAATGACTCAGCGCATTTTGACAGACATACAACAGCGCCCCAGGCTACTGGAGAAACTCCCATGCCGACACCGACTCAGAACGATCGCCCCCAAAAAGCCACCAGCATCGGCTTCCTGTTACTCGACAACTTTACATTGATCTCACTGGCTGCGGCCATTGAGCCCTTGCGTATGGCCAATCAGTTGAGCGGTCGGGAGCTTTATCAATGGCATACCCTGAGTCCTGGAGGTGAGGCAGTGCGAGCCAGCGATGGTCTCAATGTCACTCCCGACTGCCCCATGGAGACGCCGCCGGCGTTGGACATGATCGTTGTCTGCGGTGGCATTGCGCCCTACCGTGCTGCGCGCAAGGAACACCTGACCTGGCTCCGGCAACAAGCCGACCGACATCGCAAACTCGGTGCCATCTGCACCGGCAGTTGGGTTCTGGCGAGCGCTGGTTTGCTGGATCACTACGAAGCCAGCACCCATTGGGAGTGCATCGCAGCCATGCAGGAGGCCTTCCCTCGGGTGGACCTGTCATCACGGCTGTTCAGCATCGACCGTGACCGTTTCACTTCCTCTGGTGGCACCGCTCCGCTGGACATGATGCTTAATATTATTGGCAGAAATCATGGCAAGGAATTGGCCGCCGGCATTTCCGACATGTTCATTTACGACCATGTGCGCAATGAACAGGATCAGCAACGCATCCCGCTCAAACACATGCTTGGTGCCAATCAGCCCAAGCTGCTAGAAATCGTTGCCTTGATGGAATCCAATCTGGAGGAGTTGCTGACCCTGGATGAGCTGGCCAGTTACGCCGGTTTGTCGCGTCGCCAACTGGAGCGTCTGTTCCAGAAAAACCTGAAGTGCTCGCCGTCGCGTTATTACATGCGGCTGAGGCTCAACCGGGCCCGGTCACTGCTCAAGCAGAGTTCACTGTCCATAATTGAAGTGGCATCCGCCTGTGGCTTTGTTTCCACACCGCACTTTTCCAAATGCTACCGGGAGCAGTTCGGTATTCCACCGCGCAGTGAACGCCTTGGATCGCTCAGCCCATCGACTGTGGGACAGCGAGTATTGGTCACAGCGAACGACCTGGATCTTCCGCTCGACATCAGTGCCCTACCCCCCGGCAGAGGCAGCTCGGCCTTTGAAGCCCTGGCGCAGGCTCGGGATGAACCGACCTTTGCCAGTGTGCATTTGAACTGAGGTCTCTTCGTAAACAAGGGCTCAATTGAGCCCTTGTTTACGACCTATGCTCAACTAACTCGAGTACCAGGCGGCACTTCATCACTGGCATCCAGTACCCATAGCTGGTCACCGCCGGCTGCGGCCAACACCATGCCTTCGGAGACACCAAAGCGCATTTTTCTCGGCTTCAGGTTGAACACGTAGATTACGTTCTTGCCGACCAGGTCTGCTGGCTGGTAATGACTCTTGATGCCAGAGAAAACCTGACGTGGTGTCCCGGTGCCAACATCAAGGGTGAGTTGCAGCAACTTGTCGGCACCTTCCACATGGTCGGCAGCCAGTACCCGAGCAACTCGCAAATCTACCTTGGCAAAATCACCGAACTCTATTTCTTCGGGTTCATTCGTCTTTGCGGGCGCTGCTTTCTTCTCGGTGGCAGGCTTGTTTGCTGCCGCCGCCTTGGGCGCGGCTTCAGCTGCTGCATCTTCTATGCTGGCTTCAATCAGTGCATCGATTTGAGTCATTTCGATGCGAGTCAGTAAAGGCTTGAACTTGTTAATGGCATGGCCAGTCAACACCTGATCGCGATCAGTGAAGTTCAGCGAATCGACGTTCAGGAAGGCTTTCACCTTGTCGTTCATTTCCGGCAATACAGGGCCAAGGTAGATGCTGATGAGTCGGAACAGATGAATGCCCATGGAACAGACGTCGAGTACTTCCTGATCACGCCCTGCTTCCTTGGCCATGCTCCAGGGTGCCTTGGCTTGAATGTACTCATTGGCGCGGTCGGCCAGGTTCATGATTTCGCGCACTGCCTTGCTGAACTCGCGGCGCTCATAGGCCTCAGCAATGCGATCGCCTGCCTGCTGGAAGGCGCTGAGCATTTCGGGTTCGGCCACGGTATTCGACAAGCTACCGCCCGCCTTTTTGACAAAGCCGGCACAACGGCTGGCGATGTTGACCACCTTGCCTACCAGGTCCGAATTCACACGCTGGGCAAAGTCGGTAAGGCTCAGGTCGATGTCCTCGACACCCGAGCCGAGTTTGGCAGCGTAGTAATAGCGCAGGTATTCCGGGTTCAAGTGCTCCAGATAGGTTTTGGCCATGATGAAGGTGCCCCGCGACTTGGACATCTTCTCGCCATTGACGGTGACATAGCCGTGCGCATAAACCCCGCTCGGTTTGCGAAATCCGGCGCTTTCGAGCATGGCAGGCCAGAACAAGGCATGAAAATTGATGATGTCTTTGCCGATAAAATGATACAGCTCGGCTTTGGAATCGACCGCCCAGTAGGTGTCGAAATCCAGGTCGTCGCGGCGGTCACAGAGGTTCTTGAAGCTGGCCATATAACCAATAGGCGCATCCAGCCAGACATAAAAATACTTGCCCGGTGACCCGGGAATTTCAAAACCGAAATAAGGCGCATCCCGGCTGACATCCCAGGCCTGGAGTTCGGCATCCACCCACTCGGCCAGCTTGTTGGCAACACTGTCCTGAAGGGTGCCGGAGCGCGTCCACTCCCGCAGCATGTTTTGAAACAGCGGCAGTTCAAAGAAGTAATGCTCGGACTCACGCATTTCCGGAGTCGCACCGGTGTAGACCGACTTCGGGTTGACCAGTTCATTGGCTTCGTAGGTGGCACTGCACACCTCGCAGGCATCACCGTATTGCCCTTGTGCACCGCACTTTGGGCAATCCCCTTTGACAAAGCGGTCAGCAAGAAAGATTTCTTTCACTGGGTCATACAGCTGCCAGATGTTCCGCGTGCTGATGTGCCCATTCTTCTGCAATTGGGCATAGATATACTCAGCGTAGTAGCGGTTCTCGTCCGAGTGCGTGCTGTAATAGTTGTGATGGTCGATCAGAAAGCCGGCGAAGTCGCGCTTGTGATCGGCATTTACGGATTCAATCAGGTCTTCGGGTGTTTTGCCCTCTTTCTCTGCCCGCAGCATGACCGCTGTGCCATGAGTGTCGTCGGCACAGACATAGGTGCACATGTTGCCCATACTGTTCTGAAAGCGCACCCAGATGTCCGTTTGGATGTGCTCCAGCATGTGACCCAGGTGAATGGGTCCATTGGCGTATGGCAGGGCACTGGTCACCAGTATCTTGCGGGTGTCGCTCATGAGTAGGCTCTTCCTCAAAGTTCAATTGAACGGTACCGGGTGCCGATGGTACCGAAGGGCCGCACAGTTTACCTGATGTCCGAATGATGAGAAATGGCGCAGTGGCCCAGCTTATCGATTAAGGACTGACAGCAGCCCTTTTAAACGCCCTCCCCCACCCCCACTTCAACCCCATATAAACCAAAAACAGGTATCCCATGTCTCTAGCTGCTATCCACCAGTCTCTGAACACTCTGAACGACCCTCACACCGGCCGCCCTTTTGCGGATACGGCGGATATAGACATCCAGCCAGGTCCACCAGTACAGGTGAAAATGACGCTGCGTTACGCCTCTGGTCTGTCCGTCAAGGGTCTGGAGATGTTGATTGCCAGCCATCTTGAGGCCCAATTGGATCTGTCTGATGTTAAGGTCAGTGTGGATTTTGCGATTGGAAGGGTCAATCTGCGTGAGCAGATTGAAGGCTTGAAGTCGGTGAAAAACATCATTGCTGTTGCTTCTGGCAAAGGCGGTGTGGGCAAGAGCACGACGGCGGTCAACCTGGCGCTGGCGCTGCAACAGGAAGGCGCTAAGGTCGGCATACTTGACGCCGATATTTATGGCCCGAGCATTGCCACCATGCTAGGGGTGAAAGCCGGTACTCGTCCCGACACCAAAGACGGCAAGCATTTTATTCCGGTGATGGCGCACGGCCTGCAAAGCATGTCGATGGCTTACCTGGTCACCGAAAAAACACCGATGGTCTGGCGTGGGCCTATGGTCTCGGGTGCTTTGCAACAATTGCTGAACCAGACTGTATGGCAGGATCTGGATTACTTGATCATCGACATGCCCCCGGGCACGGGTGATATCCAGTTGACGCTGTCGCAGCAGGTGCCGGTTTCCGGTTCGGTTATCGTCACCACTCCCCAGGACATCGCGCTACTCGACGCTCAAAAAGGCATCGAGATGTTTCGCAAGGTGAATATACCGGTTCTGGGTGTGGTCGAAAACATGGCCATACACATCTGCTCGAATTGTGGTCATGCCGAGCATATTTTCGGCGAAGGCGGAGGTACACGTCTGGCGACAGAATACGGCGTCAGCCTGCTGGAAAGCCTGCCACTTGATTTGCGCATTCGCGAGCAGGCTGATGGCGGCACGCCAACGGTAATTGCTGATCCTGATGGAGAGCTCGCCGCACACTATCAATTACTGGCACGCAAGACTGGTGCCGAACTGGCACTGCAGGAAGCCGATTCCGGGCCAGATATCAGCATGGTGTAAGCCGACCATTGACGCTCTCAACACGCCAAAAAACCGGCATAGCGGACCAGGCGCTTAGCGGCAAAGCCTGGCCGCTTTGCCAAATTACCGTCACTTTTCATTCTATCTTGTTGTTTATAAAGGCTTTTTAAAACTGGCACGCAAATCGCTTAATGACCATCAAACGGCAAAAAGCGGTAACACGGCATGTCCAGCGGATCCTCACAAACACCCCATTGGCAAGGCAACAAAGCCTTGCATATTGACCAGCCTGAATTGGTCAAGAACGGTTCTGCCACAGCCCTGACCGTCAAGGACTTCCGGCTGCACCTGATGACCCAGTTGCAGACCAGCCTCGACACAGAGTATCTGCTGCGCACCTTTTTCAGCGAAATACAGCATCTGGTGCCGCTATCCGGTTGCCACTATCGAAACGAAAGCGTGTCGATAGACATTCAAATGGGTGAATCCGGCCGGCACAAATGCAGCTATCATTTGGCCATGGGAGATGAACAATTTGGCGAAATCGTGTTCAGCAAGACACGACGCATTGCCGAACGCGAGCTGGCCATGATAGAAGCCCAGATGGACGTCCTGATCTACCCGCTACGCAATAGCCTGAAACACCGTTCTGCCGTTGCCACAGCCATGATCGACCCCCTTACTGGCTTGAGCAATCGCAGTGCTATGGCACTGACCCTGAGCCGTGAAATTGACCGCTGCAAGCGCCATCATCAGGACTTGAGCATCCTGATGATTGACATCGACCAGTTCAAGGTACTGAACGATCGTTATGGTCATCTGGTGGGTGACGATGTATTACGTCAGGTTTCCCAGATCCTGAACGACGAAATACGCGGTTGCGACGCCTGCTTTCGTTTCGGAGGTGAGGAGTTTCTGGTCATGCTGACTGACTCGAACCTGCCACTGGCGCGCCTGGTCTCTGAGCGTTTGCGCCGGTCCATAGCAGAACACACCCGTTCACCCAATCCGAATCAACCGGTCACCGTCAGTATAGGTGTGGCGCACTATGAAAACGAAGCCGACTGGCCGGATCTGGTAGAGCGTGCTGATCGTGCTTTGTACGATGCCAAGGCAGCAGGCCGGAATAGAGTGGTAACCAACCATGTTCGCAGTGTTGATGGCGTCTGGCCTGCCAATTGAATAGTGGCCCGGTCCTGTGCCCATTCGCTCCACGACCGGCTCACTCATCTCTGAAACGGGTCAGCGAGTTCTGTTTGCTTTTTTGGGCCCTTTTGACGCCACCGAACGGCGAGTTCTCTGGTGCTCCATCTTGCGGCGATTAGGGTCATGCTTGCCTGCTAGAATGGATTTCCAGGGTGCTTTAGGCAACTCCACCAAGCCAGCCAGTTTATCCACTTCCGCCTTTGGCAATTCTTTCCAGGTTCCGGCACGCACATCGGCATCCAGAAAAACTGAACCGTAGCGAACTCGCTTCAGGCGCGAGACTTTCAGGCCCTGGCTTTCCCACAAACGCCGAACTTCGCGATTCCGCCCTTCCATAATCACGACGTGATACCAGCTATTGGCACCACTGCCACCAAACTCCTGGATGTCGGTAAAACGGGCGGGTCCGTCTTCGAGCTCGACCCCTTCATGCATGGCTTGCACGTGCTCTGGTCGGACTTCGCCGAGAATGCGCACGGCGTATTCACGATCGATCATCCCGGAGGGGTGCATCAAGCGGTTGGCAAGTTCACCATCGTTGGTGAACAACAGCAGGCCTGAAGTGTTCAAATCCAGGCGTCCGACGACGATCCAACGCTCACCGGGCAGTGCCGGCAGGCGGTCAAACACCGTCGGGCGTCCTTCAGGGTCACGCCTGGTGGAGACTTCGCCCTCCGGTTTATTGTAGACCAGTACCCGCCTCGCCTTGATCTGCTCAATCTTGACCGGCTTGCCGTCCAGTTCGATCTGATCACCCAGCCCGGCACGGTCACCCAGTTTGGCAGGTTCACCGTTCAAGCGGACCCGACCTTCCTCGATGGCGCGCTCCATATCACGACGCGAACCTTTACCGATCTTGGCCAGTACTTTTTGAATGCGTTCTTTAGTCATTTTCTGTGTCATCTCCGCCCGACGGGTCACTCTCCCGAGCGTCCAGCAGGGCTTGTTGTTGAGCCAGCTTTTCCTGAATGATGCGCCAGCGTTCGGCTTCATCGAGCTCGGACTCAGGCTCGTCATCCTGGGCTTCTTCAGCCACTGGTTCGTCTTCTGTGGTTGGTTGATTCTGAGGTGTTTGAGTCTGGTGATCTTGCGCCGTGGATACGCCAGTCTCGGAAGTTCCTTCTGAGCCGGATGCTTCCGAGCCGTCGTCTTCGTCGCTCAATTCCAGCCCGGGTTGATTGTGTCCGGCTCGTTGCGCTTCGAAGGCTTGCTCTATGGCTTCATTAACGGCATCCATTTCCTGTAACTGGGAGTCGAGCTGATTGTCTATAAACTCATTGCCGGTTTTACCTTCGCGCTCGCCTTCACGCAACTTGTCGACCATGGCACTGAAACTGATCTCAGCCTGACTGTCGACGCCACCGGCGCTCTCGGTATCTGTCTGTGTATCAAAGCCCAGTTCGGGGTGGATGTCATCCAGATCGCGAATTTCTGTCAGACTGGGTAATTGGTCCAGGCTGCGCAAACCGAAATAGTCCAGAAACTGGCGAGTGGTGGCATACATGGCCGGCCGGCCTGGCACATCGCGATGGCCAACGACCCGCACCCACTCCCGTTCCTGTAACGTCTTGATAATACTGCTGCTGACCGAGACACCGCGTACGTCTTCGATTTCACCCCGAGTGATCGGCTGTCGATACGCGATCAGCGCGAGGGTTTCCAGCAAAGCTCGAGTGTATCGCTGCGGGCGTTCTTCCCACAGACGGCTGACCCATTCTCCCAATTCGGACCGGGTTTGAAAGCGATAACCACTGGCGACCTCTACCAGTTGAATACCACCAGCCTGGTAATGCGCCATCAACTCCAACACCAGGGTTCGAACCACCCGCCGGTGGGGTCGCTCCTCGGGTTCAAACAGCGCTGAGAGTTGAGCTACAGAGAGAGCTGTTCCCGCGGCAAATAACGCCGCTTCCAGCACCTGTTTGATGTGCTCGGGCGAGTGACCACCGTAAGGGTCGCCGCCTTCATCGCTGCCTTCTTCTGCTTGTTCATTCCCGTCTGTCGCTTCCAGCGTCAAATCATCGTGCGCCGCTGGGTCCGGCTCATTCAGAGACGATGCCTCGTCATCGCTGGCTGGTGGGCCCTCGGCCTGTTCCGACTCGGCTTCTGGCACTTCGGGCTGTTCTGCCTCGGTTTCGGATTCCGGCTTCACTTGCTCTTGCTGATTCGGGTTTTCTGTATCGGTCATTCCACTCGAGCCTTAACATGAATAGGCGCAAAGGCCTCATTCTGAATCAAATCGATCAAGGATTCCTTGCTCAGTTCCATAATGGCCAAAAAGGTTACCACGACGCCGAGCTTTCCCTCTTTGGGATCAAACAAGGTGATAAAGGGGACAAAGGCCGAACCGGATAGGCGCTCCAGCACATCGGCCATTCGCTGTCGGGTAGACAGTGTTTCCCGTTGAATCTCATGCCCGGTGAACATATCGGCGCGGGTGAGAACATCCTTCAACGCCAACATCAATTCTCTCATGTCCACATCCGGGTGCACTTTCGGTCTTTGAAAATCAGGCTGAGCTTCGGCAGTGGTGTAGATATCGCGCCCAACACGCGGCATCTCCTCCAGGTTTTCTGCCGCCGTCTTGAATTGTTCATACTCCTGCAACCGCCGAATAAGCTCTGCTCGCGGATCGCCTTCCTCTTCTTCACTGTCGTCCTTGCTGCGTGGTAACAGCATCCGGCTCTTGATCTCAGCCAGCATGGCAGCCATCACCAGATACTCGCCAGCCAGTTCGAGCTGCATGGCATGCATCAATTCTACGTACTGCATATATTGTTCAGTGATCTCGAAGACATTGACATTCAATATGTCGAGATTTTGCTTTTTGATTAGATACAATAGCAGGTCAAGAGGCCCCTCGAACGCATCCAGAAAGACTTCCAGCGCATCCGGCGGAATGTAGAGATCCATTGGAATCTGCGTCATCGCTTCGCCGTCGATTACGGCAAAGGGCATTTCCTTCTGTTCCGCCCTCGCCTGAGCTCGCAAACGCTCCAGTGCATGCTCCTTGGCTGTTTTTGGCCTTGGTATTTCTGGCACCTCTTCGGCGCTGAACAAGGCAGCGGGTAATGGCGTTTCCACGGTTTCAGGCGCAGCAGCGCTTTCGTCACTCGGTATGCTGTCGGCTCTGTTATCCGGTTTATCCGTGGTCATGAAGCCAGGCCGCCTTAGAGCCTGAAGGGGGAGACATCGCCAGCCCCCTCCCTGAGGATTTCTGGTGTTTCATCCAGCAGGCTGACAATGCTGGATTCTTCAAAGCCACAAAACCCGCCATCAATTACCAGGTCAAGCTCATGCTGCAATATATCCCTTATATAGTAGGGATCGTTCAGCGGCTCATCCTCGTTGGGCAGAATCAGAGTGGTGCTCATCATTGGCTCGCCCAGTTCGGCGAGCAGGTCTGCAGCGATGCGATTGGACAGCACCCGCATGCCGATGGTGCGCCGCTTGGGATTCATTAAACGGCGCGGCACTTCTCGGGTGGCGGGTAAAATGAAGGTGATCGGACCGGGGGTATTGTTCTTTATCAAGCGATAAGCGACGTTGTCCACTTTGGCGAAATTGGACAGCTCGGATAGATCCTTGCATACCAGAGTCAGGTGATGACGATCGTCGATTTGACGTATACGCCGGATTTTATCCATGGCGCTCTTGTCACCCATATGGCAGCCCAGAGCGTAGGCGCTGTCTGTCGGGTAGGCGATCACTCCACCTTCGCGAACGATCTGTGCCGCCTGTTTAATCAGTCTGGCCTGAGGGTTTTCAGGGTGTATCACAAAAAATTGACTCATATTGGCTCCCGCCAAGGGCATCCGGATTAGACACAGGTGCTGACTTTACCACCACCTGCGAAGTTCGAAAACTGCTAAACCGCCTGACTCAGCAGCCAATCTGTGAGCAAAGGCGCCTGGGTCGGCCACTGAGGGTAACGCCCCAGGCTCGCCCAGGGAGTGTCCGGTTGGTGGAAATCGCTACCCCCTGACACCATTACACCTTCTTGCGCACAGTAAGCCGCCAGCCGCTTGCGCATGGCATCGGGCATGGCCGGGCAGCATACCTCGACCGCACGGCCACCGGCATCGGTAAAATCTGTCAGCAGTTGATCCAGTTTACGCCAGGTCAATTTGTAACGGTGCGGATGCGCCAGAACGGCCACGCCACCACTGCCGGCAATGTCGGCTACCGCCTCGGCCAGTTCAGGCCAGCTTTGCTTGACATCGCCCACCTTGCCATTCCCAAGCCAGCGCTTGAAGGCCGTTGCACTGTCTTTCACCTGACCACTGTCGACCAGATATCGCGCAATGTGTGGCCGCCCCAGGGTACCTGCACCCGCCTGGGTTCGCAGCGCATCGACATCGATGTTCAAGCCTTCCCGAGCAAGCAGAAAGAGGATTCGTTCCAGCCGTTTATCGCGGGCCACTGCGTAACGGGCTTCGATCTGCCGCCAATGAGGCGAGGTGACGTCCATGCCGACGCCGACGACATGAACCGACCTGCCCTGCCATTGGCTGGACAGCTCAACCCCGGGCCATAGCTGGCACTCAGGTTGCAATTGCCCCTGCTCTGTCAGCCAACGATAACCCTCGGCGGTATCATGATCGGTCAGCACCAGATGCCGCACATCGCGCTCCAGCGCCAGGTCGTAAAGTGCCTGAGCACTCAAACTGCCGTCCGAAAAAAGACTGTGGCAATGCAGCTCCCAGCTGTGTGATATGGGTTCGAACAAAAAACGCCCCTATTGATGACTCTCGGTATCCGCCCTATTATGCCCGATTTCAACGACGCCTGCTCCCGAGGAGGGTGTATTAAATGTGGTACAGTATCGTGTCTCAGGATGTGCCCGATAGCTTGCAACAAAGAATGGCTGCCCGTCCCCACCACTTGGCAAGGCTGGAAGCTTTGAAGTCTGCAGGAAAGTTGCTGGTGGCGGGCCCTAACCCGGCCATCGACAGTGAAAACCCAGCCCAGGCCGGGTTTACCGGCTCTGTTGTTATCGCAGAATTCGACTCTCTGGAGGCCGCACAGCAATGGGCGGATGAAGACCCTTATATAGCAGCAGGGGTTTACTCAGAGGTGCGGGTAAAACCCTTTAAAAAGGTATTGCCATAAAGTTGATGTAAAGCCAGGCACCGGGTTGTGACCAGAAACGGGCAAGGCTATACACTATCGGGCTGCATTTATTAATTGCCATGCCCGTACCAGGGCCTGTCAGATGACGATATGATGGTCAGGTGCTCTGCAGAACATCAACAAAGACAACCTGTTTTCAACACTGTATTTTTTTATTGGGTATCGATTCATGTTTTCTTTTTTCTCGCGCCGTTTCTCTTTCACCTTATTGATTGCTCTATTGATTTCAAGTGCCATCCAGGCAGAAACGCGATGGCTAATGGACGAACTCTGGGTCAATGTGCGTTCAGGCGCCGGTGATCAGTTTCAGATCATACAAACCATTCAGTCCGGCACCGAGATGCAAACCTTGGGTAGCCCGCAAAGTGGCTTTGTTCAAGTCCGCCTAAGGGATGGTACTGAAGGTTGGGTAGCAGAGCGCTTCCTGCAAAATGAGCCGACCGCGGCATTGCAACTTGAGGCGTTGCAAGCAGAGCGGGATGAACTCGCCACCCAACTCGACGAAATGAGAGAACGTTATGAATCCTTCGAAATCTCGGGTGGCAACCTTAGCGACCTGGATCAACTGCGCTCCGAAAACATGCGCCTTGCCTCTGAACTGCGCCAGATAACCCAGGTCAGCGAGAACGCCATTGCCCTGGACCAACGCAACCAGCAGTTGACCGAAGAAAACGCTGGCTTGCGCAATGAACTCGATATCCTTCACTCCGAACTGACCAATACTCGCGAAACACGTGAAAGCCGCATGATGCTCTCTGGCGGTGGCCTGATCGTTATAGGGCTGATTCTGGGAATCGTCCTGCCGCGTATGCGTGCCAAGCGCCGCGACGCCTGGGGCTAAGCGCCCTTATTCAAAACAGGTGACAGCAACAGACTGTGTTAAGCTGAGCGAAAATTTCAGAGTACTCCCATGGCCTGGTCTACTGACCCTATATCAAAACCCCATACCCTCTCCAACCTGGTTGACCTGATCAGCCAGGGTCTGCTCGGCTCCATGTCGAGGTTCAGCCACTTCCAGATCGTTGAGTGGTGTGCCCGCTTTCCTCAAGAGTACGATGGCAGTACCAGCGATGAGCTGCCCACCACTCCCGACCAGGGCATCACGGTGGCTGACGATGTCATCGTCCAATGGGAACTGTTCATCGCTACTCAATACACCCTCGAAGAATTGAACCGCTTTTCGTTGAGTGACGTGGTCTTGCCCAAGGCATACTTCGAAAATTGGCTTAACCAACTGCTGCAGCTACCAACCCAACACTGATATGGAAAACGCCCACTGGCAGTTGGGTGCCGACGGCACGCCACGCTCCGTTCGTTTTGACGATGTCTATTTCTCCGTCGAAGGAGGGCTGGATGAAGCTCGCTACATCTTCATTGAGCAGAACCGACTCGGCCAACGCTTTGCACAAATGGCAGAAAACGCAATCTTCATCGTTGCCGAGACGGGGTTCGGCACTGGCCTGAACTTCTTGACCACCTGGCAGTATTTTGAAAAGCAGGCTCCGCAAGGTGCTCGTTTGTGCTTTGTCAGCACCGAAAAATACCCGCTTTCCGTTCAGGACATTCGCCAGAGTCTCGCTTGTTGGCCCCAACTTGCAGAGCAGGTCGAGCAACTGCTGCGCCATTACCCGCCGGCTGTCACCGGCTATCATTGCCTGGAACTCTCGCCCAATGTTGAGCTCTGGTTGTTGTTTGGCGACGCCAACGACAGCCTGAGTGAACTGACTGGCAAGGTCGATGCCTGGTTTCTGGATGGCTTTACACCGTCCAGAAACTCGGACATGTGGCAGCCGGCACTCTTCACCACCATGCAAAGGCTGAGTGGACCAGGCACCACGGTCGCCACCTTTACCAGCGCTCGCACGGTGTACGATGGTCTGACTGGCGGCGGCTTCCGGGTCAAGCGAATCAAGGGTTTTGGGCACAAAAGAAACATGCTGGCGGCCGAGTTCATTGGCCTTGAAGGGCCACCAGAACCCGGCCTCTGGCCCGCCAATGAATGGGCCTGGCCACGCCCTACCGGGCCCAAACGGGCACTGGTAGTAGGCGCAGGACTCGCCGGAGCGCACACCGCCAGAGAACTGGCCGAACGAGGTTGGCAAGTCACGGTGTTTGAGCAGCAGCCGGGGCTTGCACAAGGGGCATCCGGCAACCCCCAGGGGGCGCTTTATGCGCGGCTGTCGCATCAGTCATCTGCCAGCAACCGTTTTTATCAGAGTGCCTTGATGTTGGCGCAACGCCGACTACGCGATCTACCGGCCAGCCTGCCACACCAGCAATGCGGTTTGTTGCAACTGAATCAGGGTAATAAAGAGACAAAGCGTTTTGCCGGTTTTCGCAGCGAGCAGCCCTATCCCGCAGAACTGGTTGAATGGGTCGATGCGGCCAAGGCCAGCGAACTGGCTGGAGTGCCACTGGACAGCGACGCCCTTTACTTTGCTGACGGAGGATGGATCAGCCCGGCCGACCTGGTCGCAGAGCGATTGAACCACCCCAACATTGGCCTGCTCACCGATCACAAAGTCACGCACCTGGCATACCACCAGGGCCATTGGCAGATCAGCTACGAGACCGCTGGTGCCAGCGGGACCTTGAACACCAGCCAGGTCATCCTTGCCACGGCCTGGCAGTTGCCAGAGATCACTCAGGCTTCACACCTGCCAGTTCGGCCCATCGCCGGTCAAATCAGCCAGATCGCCAGCGAAGGCTTGCTGGCCAAGCTGAAAACAGTGATCTGCTCGGATCGATACCTGGTGCCATCCCATGAAGGGAAACACTGCCTGGGCGCAACCTTCCACCTCAACAAGGCCGATGCCAAATGCCAGGCTGCGGACGATATCGAGAACTTCCAGCAGTTGCATGCGCGGCTACCAGGCATCATCAAGGCAGACGCCCAGGCAGTTGGTTCGCGCGCCTCAACCAGAGCGGCCTCGCCCGACTATCTGCCCATGGTCGGCCCGCTGATCGAACCGGAAGCCTTCACCAGACTTTATGGCAAAGCCCTGCAGAAGCGGCTGACGCAACGGCTGGCCCCACCACCCTGGTTACCCAATCTCTGGATCAATACGGCGCATGGCTCAAAAGGGCTGTGCTCGGTTCCGCTGACCGCCAAATTGCTGGCCTGCTGGATCAATGGTGAACCAATGCCCCTGGAGCAGAGCCTGGTAAACCACCTGAACCCCAACCGCTTTCTGATCCGCAGCCTGATTCGTGCAAAGCGTTCAATCGACTGACTCGAGCCCGTACTCGATGTTCAGAACCGTCCAATAGACATCCCCTTTCGGTGCGCGCACCAGCGCTTCATCCCCGACTTCCTTTTTCAGCAGGGCTCTGGCCATGGGGGAATCTATAGAGATGTAATCCTTGCGATCAAAAATCTCATCGTACCCGACGATGCGAAAACGCCGTTGTTCGCCCTCTTCGTTCTCGATGTCGACCCAGGCGCCAAAGAACACCCGACCCAGCTGCTCCGGCACATGATCAACCACCTTGAGGTGCTCCAGGCATTTTCGAAGGTAGCGCACCCGCCGATCAATTTCGCGCAGCCGCTTCTTGTTGTACTGATAATCAGCATTCTCACTGCGGTCACCCAGACTCGCCGCCCAGGACACCTTGCGGGTAACATCCGGACGCTCAATGCGCCAAAGCTGGTCGAGCTCCGCCTTCAATTGCTGGTGGCCTTCGCGGGTAATCAGAGGTGTTTTCATGGTGACCTGTCGTGGAGATTAATCAGGGCGGCAAAGAATAACGGGCAAGGGCAAGTAACCCAAGCCCCGGAACAGTTGATCAGGGTTGATCAGTCCTGATCCGGCTCAGCTTCAGGTTGCGGCTTTGGCAGGGCCGGCGTGGTATCGGGCCGAGGCAAGGCTTCACGCAGGGCGCGCATCGAACGAATGATGTCGTCTGCCGCCAGCCAGGAATGGCCCAGGCTCTTGCGCATGGCGCGCATCTCCAGCCCGGCTTTAAGCCAGGGGTCGTCCTGTTTCACGCTGATTCCCCTTGTTACTCAAACCCAAGTCTAGCAGATAATTGATTGTTCGAGTTCATCAGTGGTCGTGATATGAGCGTCAAATGGCGGACAAAGCTGACGCATTGGCTGCTTCCTGTTAAAATCTCGCACCCATTTTTGCTCGGACACACCATGAGTCGCCTTTTTGTTGATCACCTGACCGTCATCGATTTCAGCTACCTGCACCCGGTGCGGGGCATAGTGGGTGAAAGCTGGATTGTGGATGTCGAACTGGAAGGCGATTTGAACGATGAGGGCATGGTCTTTGATTTTGGCCACGTCAAGAAACTGCTCAAGGCCGCTCTGGATGAAGGCATGGACCACACCCTGGCACTGCCGACCCAATTACCAGGGCTCCATCTGGCCGAAACCGACCTCGGCGAGCGCCTGGAAGTTGAATACCGTGCCCCCAATGGTGAACTGAAACTGCGCTACCAGTCGCCCCGCGAAGCGGTCTACCTGGTCGATGCCGAAGAAGTCACTCTGCGCAGCGTAACGCCCATGCTTGAAGCCCATTTGAACAGCCTGGTGCCCGCCAACGTCAAACGTGTGCGGTTGCAATTGCGCACGGAACAGATCGATGGGCCTTTCTATCACTACACCCATGGGCTGAAAAAACACCAGGGCGATTGCCAACGCATCTGCCATGGGCATCGATCACGCATCGAGATCGAACGGGATGGTCAGCGCGATAGCGAGGCAGAAAAAGAATGGGCTGAACGCTTTGCTGACATCTACCTCATTACCGCCGAAGACGAACTACCGAGCGATGAGCCGGGTCTGTCTCATATCGGCTACGAGGCCGAACAGGGCCGCTTTGATGTCTGGCTGCCCACTCATCAGTGCTACACCATGACGACGGACAGCACCGTCGAATTGATTGCCAGCCATCTGGCTGACCAATTACGCCAGGCTGAGCCAAAGGCACACTGGCGCGTAAAAGCCTATGAAGGGGTGCGCAAAGGTGCCATTGCCGAGTCTGAATGACCACCCTTGCCAGCAATGGTAAACTTCGTCCATTGGCTTCTCCAACATCCGGCCAGGAATCCGCCCAACCAACAGGATCACGCAAAACTGCCATGACGCTATCTCTGTACAACACCCTGAGCGGTAAAAAAGAACCCTTTGTCCCCGCAGACCCGGACCGGGTCACTTATTATGTCTGCGGCCCAACAGTGTACAACTATGTACACATCGGCAACGCCCGCTCTGCAACGGTGTTTGACCTGCTCTACCGCCTGTTGTGTCAGCTCTATCCCAACGTCATCTTTGCGCGCAACATCACCGATGTGGACGACAAAATCAACGCCAGCGCCAAGGCTGAAGGAATCGACATAAAGACCTATACCGAGACCTTCACCCGGGCCTATCAGGAAGACATGGCGGCTCTGGGCAACAAGACACCCAGCTTGCAGCCCAAAGCAACGGAACACATTGAGCAGATCATCGACATCATCCGCCGCCTGATCGAACGAGGCCATGCCTACGAATCCGACGGCCATGTATTGTTTGCCGTCGAAAGCATGGAGAACTATGGCCGATTGTCGCACCGCAAGCTGGACGACATGCTCGCCGGTGCACGCGTCGAGGTGGCGGACTACAAGCAAAACCCGATGGATTTTGTGCTGTGGAAACCCTCAACCGACGATCTGCCAGGTTGGGATAGCCCCTGGGGCCGAGGCCGGCCGGGTTGGCACATCGAATGTACTGCGATGATCATGCACCACCTCGGTGAAACCATCGACATTCACGGCGGCGGCACGGACCTGGTCTTCCCTCATCACGAGAATGAAATTGCTCAGGGTGTTTGCTGCGTGCCCGATAGCCAGGGCTATGTGCGCTATTGGGTGCACAATGCCATGCTCGATGTCGAAGGCGAGAAGATGTCCAAATCGCTGGGCAACTTCATTGTGTTGCGTGACCTGCTGAAAACTCAGCCGGGTGAACTGGTGCGGCTGGTATTGCTTTCTGCCCACTACCGTTCACGTCTGAACTGGTCGGGGCAACTGCTGCAGCAGAGCCGGCAGACACTTGATCGTCTCTATACCTTGATGCGTGACAGTCAGAACCTGACGGCCATCGAACCGACGGACCCTCTGGCTTGCGAAGGCATGATAGCTCTGCTGGACGACCTCAACACCCCCCGAGCTCTGGCAGCTCTGCACGACCTGAGTAACCGTTTTTTCAAATCTCAGGACGACGACGAACGAGCTCGACTGAAGGGAGAAGTGCTCCTGCTGACAGATACCCTGGGCCTGTTGCAACAGGATCCGGAGAGCTGGTTCAAGGGCGATGCGCAATCCGAAGAAGGCCCCAGTGAGGCCGAAATTGAGCAACGTATTGCAGACCGCATTGCCGCCAAAAAGGCGAAAAACTTTGCGCTTGCCGACAAAATTCGGGACGACCTGCTGGTGGATGGCATCGTCATTCAGGATACACGCGAAGGCACACGCTGGTCTCGTGAAGTGTAGGGCCATACGCTGATGAAATGGCTACTGATAGGGCTGGTCAACCTTTATCGCTGGTTTATCAGCCCGCTGCTCGGGCCGCGTTGCCGTTTCTACCCTACCTGCTCGGAATATGCGCTCATTGCCTTGCGACACCACGGCGCAATCAAAGGCAGTTGGCTCACCCTGAAACGCATAGGAAAATGCCATCCGGCACACCCCGGTGGCCTGGACCCTGTACCCGGCGTACCCTTGCCGGACGACGATGATGACGAGGAACACCGCCATGATGATCGATAAACAACTGCTCAATATACTGGTTTGCCCGGTCACCAAGGCACCGCTTCAGGTCGACCGGGAAAAAGACGAACTGATATCAACAGCCGCCAAACTGGCCTACCCCATACGTGACGGCATTCCGGTGATGCTCGAAGACGAAGCTCGCGCCCTCACCCAGGACGAGTTCGAGTACTGGCATTCAAAGAAAAGCACCCATCGCTGATCCGCTTGCACCATGCCTGCATAAAAGAACCGGGCCATGAGCCCGGTTTTTTACATCCGACTATTCCAGTGCCAACTCCAGCTTCTGCCCGTCATTCTTGACAATGCGCACTGTTACCGCCTGGTCCAGTTCAAACTGCCGTTGATCGTTTTTCATGATTACACGCAAAGGGTCGTAGCTCAGTTTGGGCGATGCTGAGCGCATATCCACAAAGCCGGTTGCCCCGTTATCGACCAGTTGCACCATCAGCCCACCGGAATTGATGTGCACTATTTTTCCGGCCCAGCCTGACTGAGGCTGCTGGTTCAGCCAATCCAGTCGCAAGCGGTTGTCGACTTCGTTGGCGGCCCGACGACTCAGGCTCAAACGCTCGTTAAGCGCCTCTACCAGCCCAGCGGGAACTGAGGCTGTACTGCCGCTCAATTGAGCGTGAATGATGCGATGCAGCGTCAGATCGGTGTATTTGCGGATTGGGCTCGTCACCGTCGTGTAAGCATCGAAGCCCAGCCCGAAGTGAGGCCGAACGGTTTGACTCCAGGCCCCACGCTCAAGGCGTTTCTGCAAAACCTTGTGCAAGGGGCTGTCGGCCTGTTGTTTGGCCGCCCGCATGATCTGCCGAAAGCCTTCGAGGCTGTAGCCATCTTCATCCGCTACCTGAGGTGCGGTTTCGCGCAGCAAACCCTTGAGTTCATCGCCACGATCGGCACGGAACCCGGGGTGAGTCATGAACAGGGCCTCACCCTCCTGCAACCAACGAGCGGCCTCACGGTTGGCCGCCAGCATGCATTCTTCAACCAACAGATGGGCGGTCTGCTTGTCTTCTCGCCGAACCTCTACCACCGCCAAATTCTCGTCGACCTTGACCCGATAGTCTGGTTGATCCTGCATGACCAGAGCTTCGGTTTCGCGCCACTGGCGCAGGGCTTTGCAGCAGGCATGGAGGGTTTCCAGATGCCAGTGTTGAGCCGGTATTGGGCTGTCGCCGTCCAGCCAGGTGCTGACCTCGCTATAACTGAGTTTGGCATGGCTATTGATCAGGGCGGGTTTGATCTCGGTACGAGAGATACGGCCATCCTGCTCTACCCTCAATTCGAACACCAGTGCCAGCCTGTCCTGCTCGGGCAATAGTGAGCAGAGGTCATTCGCCAAACGCTCCGGTAACATACTGAGTGGCAAACCGGGGAGGTAGGTTGTCGTCAGGCGCTGACTGGCCGCTGCGTCCAGTGCCGAGCCTGACTCAAACCACACAGAGGGGTCAGCAATGGCCACCCGCAGCAACCAGCCATGCTGTTCATCTTCTTCGGCGAAGAGGGCGTCATCCATATCGCGAGTGCTGGCTGAATCTATGGTGACAAAAGCGAGGTCGCGCAGGTCAATCCGACCTGCGCCCAAGGCTTCAATCTGTGCGTCACTCAATTGCTCCGCCGCTGCTTCAATATCGGCTGTGAATTCTCGCTGCAGGCCATATTTTTCGATGGCCAGGGCGTGCCAGGTACCCGGTTCCTGCTCGGACCCCAGCACAGCCATGACTTCTGCCTGAGCTTTTCCGGTCTCCCAGGGGTGGCGGCTAACGGACGCTTTGACCCATTGCCCATGCCTGGCATCCGAGGCTTTTTTGGGTGGCACGAACAACCACTTGCCATGGGATGCATCTTCAGGCTCCACACCCTGTACCTTGCCTCGCTCGACGTAACGGCCAATGAAGGTGGTCAGCGACGACGATTCCAGCCCTTCGAGCTCGGCGCGCACCTTGCCGTCTGCCTGTTCCTCCACAAAAAATCGGACCTTGTCGCCCGGAAACACCTTGCTCATCGACTCTGGCGGCAGGAAGTATTCATCCGCTGTCTCATCATTGATGACAAAGCCAAAACTCCGCCCAGTGCCCTTCACCGTGCCGGTAAAAACCGGTTTGGTGGCTTTGATATCGGTTTTTAATGTCTGGAGCTGGGCCAGAGCTTTAGAATCGAGCATAAAGTACCTGAAAACTGTGGTATGAGAAGGTTAACAAAAGGCGCGAGTATAGCGGATTGGCGAGGTGTTTTATTCCCCCCATTGATCCAGGTTGCGTAAAAAAGTTTCCGCCCGTTCAGCATAGGCCTGTAGCTCGACATCGCCCGGTTTGAATCGCAAAGCCTCCTGCCAAACGTCCAGAGCTTCTTGCAAAAAGCCCTGGCTATACAACAGGCGGCCGCGTTCCAGAAGAACCTCTCCGTGAGCATCAATGCGCGCCTCAACCAGGCGCTCATGCTCACCGGCTGCAGCGGGGTCCAGTTCAGCTATATCGTTCGTCAAGTGCCGAGCTTCGGCCAGATCATTCATTTGCAACGCCTGATTTAAGGCCGTCTCCAGCTCAGCCAGAGCAACTTCTGTACTGCCATTAACCTCAGTTGGGGCAGGTCGACTTTGCCGATCGGAGGCATAAATGGCTGACAACCGATCCCGCAATAATGCCTGAGGGCTGAGTCGGTTGGCCAATACCAGAGCTTCAACAGCCGCTATATCGTTGCCTTCCTCCAGCCACTGGTCGCCCAGTTGCGTCAACGAATTCGCGGTTTGCTGAACCTCAATGTTGAAACTGCGAAAGCGCTGCCTGGACCAGAAGCCATCCGGGTTGGCTCGCAACAGCGTCTCTTCACTCGAGCGGCTGACCAGGAGGAAACGTGCACGCGCCATAAGAATGGCGCTCTCACTCTGGCTGATGGAACGCAGCCGTTCGGATTCGTATTTCGAGCGCTGCTCGAGCAGCACTTCGTTTTCTCCGAGGTTGTTCAATGCCTTATCGAGCACAGCCACAGCAGCCGCCCAATTGGATTCCAGCGCCAAACTTTCAGCACGCACCAGCGCCTGTTGACGATAGGTCTTGCTCTGTTCCTGTATCTCGGGTACTCGCGCCTGCAGAGTTTCGTATTCAGGGTGACTTGGTCGCAGTGCATCCAGGGTTGTCAGCACGCGCAAGTATTGGTCCTGAGCGAGCCAGAGGTCCACTTGATCAGAAAGGTCCGCGCGCTGGGCGTGGTAACTGGCGCAACCACTCAACAGAAAAAACGCACAGATTAAAAGCAGCCGAACAGGCATTAAGATGAAGCCTCTTGAGAGCTGGGATGAAGATCCGGGTTATCGGCCTGCCATTGTCGCACAGCAACCATCTTGACTGGCAATGAGAAGCCCTTCACTTCAATGCTTTGCAATGTATCTACATTGAGAGGGTGCCGATGACTCAGGGCCAGGTAAAAGGCTTCATCGGTCAGCACCTGCCCGGGCAAGGCCAGATCACAAAGACGCGAAGCCAGGTTGGCGGGAGCACCTACAACGGTGTATTGCAGGCGCTCATAGGACCCCAACAGGCCAGCCAGAACAGTGCCACTGCTCAACCCGACTCGAATCTGTAGCACAGAGAGGCCCTGCTCTGCTCGCTCGACATTCAATCGCTCTACTCGATCACGTATTGCCAAGGCAGCTTGCATGGCATGGAATCGATGCTCCGGGTCGGGCTGCGGGCAGCCAAACAACAGCATGGCACAATCACCGATGTACTTGTCGACGGTACCGCTGTATTGGTGGCAGGCATCAGCAAATTCAGTGAAGTAACGGTTAAGCACCTCTGCGACCTGTTCAGGATCACGACCCTCGCTAAAGGCGGTGTAGCCCACCAGGTCCACAAAAAGAATACTGGCCTCGACACGGTGCCCCTCCTGATGAAGTACGATCTCATCTCTGGCCAGGTAGCGAGCGGCCACAGGGTCACTGACAAAACGAGAAAACAGCCGCTCTACGCGTTGCTTCTGTTCCAGGCCAGCGGCCATCTCATTGAATGCGCGCGTAAGAGGCCTGAATTCAACAGGCTGAGGCTCGCGCACACGAAAGGACAACTGCCCATTGGCTATGGCGTGCGCAGCGTCTTTCAAATCCTGAACCGGCCGCGCCAGCGAGCGCCCAAGACGAACCGCCAACAGACTGATGGCCAGCACCAGCAAGGCGACAACGATCAGGCTGGTGCGTATGGCGGCCTGTTGGCGCGCGATGATGTCGGACTTGTCCAGCCCCACCCAGGCCACCCCGCCCTGCACTCCGCGAAAACTGACGGGCGTCACAAACCAGACGCGTTCACTATTCTGGCTAACCTGAACGGCCTCGCGAGCCTGGTAATGGGATTCCAGCGCAGGAAAGACCACCCCGGAGGTCGCTACTGTCTCGCCTTCACGATTGGCAATACCCGCACCAACGACTGACTCCTGCTCCACCAGAGAAAAAACCAGACTGCCGAGACTCAGATGATCGTCAGTGAACAGCAGTTCCACCGACGCTGCACTGAGCTGACTCGACACTGTTATCCCATTACGGTTGAACTGCTCTTCCATAAGACGAAACTGCTGAATGACGAGCGAATAACCAAGTATTGCCGAAGCCACCACCACAAGCAGTGACATCACGAGAGCCAATTTCTGCCCGAAGTGCCAGGTCATAGAAGCGTCTGCATAGAAGAAGTTGAACAAGGCTACCATGCGTCCGGCAAAAGTCAGCCATATTCAACAATGAAGAAGTCAAGTGCCTCTTTAATGTGAACTGTTTGGCATAAATGGAGGAACCAGTATACCTTCTTGAGAAGTTGGTTCTTAAAGTGTGTCTAAGTTATCGTTTTTTATCACTTTTCTATTTTACAGAACCTGCAACCAGGGTTAAACTCCCTACCCATGATTGAACTAGATTCACTGCACTCTTTCCTGTTGACGACACAATGGATTGTGGCCTTTTTATTCGTGCCCCTGGTGTGCTGGCACGAATGGTCCCGCTCGGCCCTCTACTGCCGCTGGTGCGCCCTGATTTCCGGCTACGCAGTCCAGATCACCCTGATCGTCGCCCTTATTGACAGTGGTTTTCCCCTACATACTGTCATCCTCATCGGCTCCATCGCCGCCTACGCCTGGATCAAACTGATGACCGGCTGGCTACCCACAGAACGCAAAGCCTCAGCCTGAAATTCCTTGCTGATCGGGTCGAAGTAGCAGGATTGCGCCTGCTACTCCTCCCACACCACCGGACGTGCGGTTTTCCGCATCCGGCGGTTGAACCCGGTGAGTTATCTCACCGCGAGTACATCTGGTGTCACTATGC
>JAIUML010000006.1 GCA_022565595.1 Saccharospirillum sp.
CACGCGACGGAGATGGCCGAGTACCTGGAGGAGAACTGCGAGGACGACTGCAGCAGCGTGTCCTGCCGGGATGCGTTCCAGGTTGTGCTTGCGTTCCACGACAAATGCTCACCGTCTGAGGTGCCTCACGCTGTTGGGCATGCGCTTCACGACGTAGAGGATGTGTGCGCGGCGCAGAGCTGCAACACAGGTGACGAGGGTGCCGACCCCAACACCTGCGACGACCACGACCACGACCACGACCCCGACCACGACCACGACCACGACCACGATCATGGCCACGACCACGATCATGATCATGGCCATGACCACAGTCACGACGATCACGGCCACGGCCATGATGACCACGGGCATGATGATCACGGCCACGGCCACGATCATGACCATGACCACGATGGTCATAGTGATGTGTACACCGAGTGGACCTTCCACTGTGATAACATTGACGCCCTTACGGACATTCAGGTTGGCCTGTTCGAAGCCTTCCCGAACCTGACCGAGCTTGATGTTCAGTACCTGACAGAAGACAAGCAAGGTGCGGCAGAGCTGACACCACGGAACGCTCGATTGCGGTTCTGATTGGCGCCAAAAGCCGGTGGGCTGACGCCCACTACGTCGATAAGGACATCGACGCTCCACATGCCTTCAATTTCATTACCAAGAGGTTTTTCATGTCATTGGCTTTGCAAATCGAGTCCCTGAAGTTTCGGTGGCACCCTAAAGCTGAGCCGATACTTTCTATCGATGCACTTGAACTGGAGCTGGGCCAGTCCTTGTTCATTCAAGGGGCCAGCGGCAGCGGTAAAAGCACCCTGTTGAACCTGATGGCGGGTGTGTTAACGCCTCAGCAAGGCGTCATCAACTTGCTCGATCAGCCGGTGTCGAAGTGGCGTGGCAAGCAACGCGATCAGTTTCGTGCACACCACATTGGTTACATTTTCCAGCAATTCAATTTGCTGCCTTATCTCACGGTAATGGCCAATGTGCTGTTGCCGTGCCGCCTATCTGCAGGGCGTAAAAAGCGAGCACTTGAGGCCTATGGAACACTCGAGGCCTCGGCCCACCATTGGCTGGGTCAACTGAACATCCCACAAGCACTTTGGCAGCGACCGGTGACTGAATTGAGCGTCGGCCAACAGCAGCGCGTAGCGGCAGCACGAGCCTTGATGGGTGCCCCCGAATTGATCATTGCCGACGAGCCAACCTCGGCGCTGGATCAGGATAACGTCGAGAACTTCATGTCGGTACTCAGCCAGCAATGTGCGGCCATTGGCAGTTCGCTGATTTTTGTCAGCCACGATCGGTACCTGGCAAAGTGGTTTGATCAGACCCTGACGCTTGGCAAAGCGCGCGAGGTGGCCGCATGAACTGGATACAATTGGCACTGGCCAGCCTCTGGAATCGTCGTTCAACTGTGGTGTTGACGCTGGCCATGGTGGCACTGAGTCTGTGCCTGTTGCTGACGGTTGATCGAATCCGTCAGGACACACGGTCCAGTTTCGCCAACACGCTTTCAGGTACCGACCTGATCATTGGCGGCCGCACGGGTAATCTGAACCTGCTGCTGTATTCGGTATTTCGTATTGGCAACGCCACCAATAACATCAGTTGGCAAACCTACGACGACATTCGTAACAACAACGCCGTTGCCTGGACGATTCCGATTACGCTCGGTGATTCTCATCACGGCTATCGAGTGATTGGCACCAACACCGATTACTTTGAGCACTACCAGTATGGGCGTCGGCAGAATCTGGCCCTGCAAAAAGGCCGTGCGTTCGATCGCGATGTCGTTTATGAGGCCGTGCTTGGTCATGAAGTTGCTCAGGTTCTGGATTATGATTTGGGTGATGAAATCGTCATTGCTCATGGCTTGGGTCGAACGTCCTTCGAAAACCACGACGACAAACCCTTTGTTGTGGTCGGTATTCTGGCACCCACGGGCACGCCCGTGGATCGCTCGGTGCATATCCCGCTGGAGGGTTACACGGCCATCCATATAGACTGGCAATCCGGTGCGCGCATTCCAGGTCTGACGATATCGGCCGAAGAAGCATTGGAGCGTGATCTGACACCGGACAGCGTCACCGCTGTTTTTGTCGGCATGAAATCCCGTATTCAGACCTTTCAGTTTCAGCGTCGAATTAACGAGTATCGGCAGGAGCCGCTCAGTGCCATTATTCCTGGCGCCACCTTGCAGGAGCTGTGGCAGATGATCGCCATCGCTGAGAATGCGCTGATAGCGGTGTCTTTTATGGTGGTTGTGACTGGGACTCTGGGCATGGTGGCTGTCATTCTGGCTGGCTTGAACGAGCGTCGCCGTGAAATGGCAATTTTGCGTGCCCTTGGCGCCAGGCCTGCCCATATTCTGGGGTTGTTGATGTTGGAATCCGGCTTTTATGGGTTGCTGGGTTTGATGTTGGCGATACTGGTCCATTGGGGTCTGATAGCCGCTGTGGGTCTTTGGGTTCAAAGCCAATATGGCATATCATTGGCGATCACCCTGCCGGATGCCACCCTATCGATGATTCTTGGTGGTTTTCTGGTGACGACCTTTCTGGTCGGGCTGGTGCCGGGCTGGAAAGCCTATCGTCAGTCATTGGCGGATGGGTTGACGGCGAATTAGGACAATGGAGTGTCTTTGGAGTGTCGATGCCCCCATCGACACGGCGTGCGTAGCGCGCTTGGGTTTTGCGGCGGGGCCGGAAGGCTGGCGCCTGCTACGTCGATGATGATATCGACGCTCCATTCATCAATTCCTGGACTCCAGGATGCAGGCAAAGGTATGAGGCAGTTTCTTTCTGGTTTGGTTGGCTTTTTGATCATGGTAACGTCCGCAAAGGCGGATGGTGCTGTGGAACTGCGCTGGGCGGACCTGATTCCTGAAGGCTTTAATGCTACCAGCCTGACCGAAGAGCTCGATCTCGATCAATACAACCTCGCCAGCTTGTCGGATGACGACCCCGAAGCCCAGCGCCTCTACAACGACATGGTGCAGCTCTTTGCCAATGCGCCGGTGGTTGATCAGTACGATGGGACCGTGGTACGAATTCCCGGCTTTGTTGTGCCACTGGAGCTGGACGAAGACCGGGTGTTGAGCTTCCTGCTGGTCCCTTATTTTGGTGCCTGCATTCATACGCCACCACCACCGTCGAACCAGATTGTCTACGTCGAGACGGACGGCCAGTTCAGAGCGCCGGCGTTGGATGACCCGGTCTACGTGACCGGCCGGTTGCGTGTTGAACATCAGGATTCGGACCTCGGCAGTGCCGGCTACACCATTCAAGCGGCCAATCTGGAATCCTTCCTGTAAGTGCCGGACCGTGCACAAGCCACATTTCCAGATATGGGCCACTAGTGAGCCCGATGGTATTCGGGTATTCTGTTTTTGGCAGTCCAGCCCTGAAATCACCGGCTGGGTAACTACGGCACAGGGAGCAGGACCGCATGAGAAAAACCCTTCTTGTCTTTTTACTGGTGTTAGTCGTTCTCGGTGGCGGCTCTTATTATCTGGTGACCTCCCGGGTCGTGGACCAACTGCAACAGGCACAGCAGCAATTGGCGCCCGTTGGCACGCTGCAATACGGAGCGGTGCACATCACCCCGGGTGGCACGCTGCAGGTTAATCAATTGGCGTTCTACCCTCACGCCAGTAACGATGTTTTGCGCGTTGAGCGCGTCTCCCTGGTGACCGACAGCATTTTTACCCTGATGCAGATTGCTGCGGTTATGCAAAGCGACAGAACACCCGAGACATTGCGCTTTGAATTCAAGGGCGTAGAGATGGACTTTCGGGGTGACTGGCTGGCGAACTTGACGGAAAGCCCGAGTGCTGGGCCGAGTCGGCATCTTTATGCAGCGGGCTGCGCTGAGCGAGACTACTTCAATTTTGCGGATCTGGACTTGATGGGTTACCAGAACCCCAGGTCGGATATGGCGCTGGAGTATCGTTGGTCAGTCAATACCTCCCGCCTGTTGATACTGGGTGAATTGACCACAGAGGGCATGTACCGGCTCGAGTTTAACGTGGACCTGGCAATCCAGGATGATGCAGCCGACCCCATGGCCGGCATGTTGGCCACCCAGTTGCGCCGTGCCGAATTCAGTTACACCAATCTGGGCTTTACCAACAGCGTGATCAGCTATTGTGCGCGTGAAACTGGCCTGACCCAGGAAGCCTACCTCGAGCAGCACATCGAGGCCTGGCAGGAGATGTGGGGAAGCGCTCATGTCGAACTGGGCGATGAACTGGTCGATGGCTACCGTGAATTCATGCAGCAGCCGGAGCGGTTAACCATAGAAGCCTATCCTGGCGTCAGTATGATGCAACTTGCCATGGCAGGCTCTCCAGAGGCAATTCTGGAGCAACTGGCTCCTCAGATGACCGTCAACCAGGGCACGCCTCGGCGGGTTGAACTGGCCTTTGTCGAGCGGCCGATTGAGCGAGCAAGATCGTCGGAATCAGCTCAAAGCAGCCCGCGCGCAACGGAAAGCCCTGCCACTACACCGAGCCGATCGGCATCTCCCGGACGGGTATTGGCGGTGACTGAACTGGATAATTTTCTGGAGCGAGGTGTCGTTGTTCGTCTGAACGATGGGCGTCGTTACGAGGGGGTTATCGTCAGTGTGGAGAATGAACGGTTGCACCTGAGGCGAATTCTGTTTAACGGACAGATGGTAATGCCGGTGCGTTTCGATGATATCGGTGAAGTTCGCTTGCGAGGCAGTTGACCAAAAGATAGACGGCTGTTTAGCCGCTCAGCGGATCAGAGGGCACCGAGCCAATGTTGGTATTGGCGTAACCGGTGCCCCCTCGGGTTAAGCGCTAGATGGCCCGGCCCTCTCCTTCTTCGGTTTGGCAGCAGGCTCCTGCTGCTGGGCCGGAGTCTCCCAGACCAGTGGCTGCTCATAGGTCACGTTATCCAGACCCAGGTCCTTCCGCATGTGCGGACTCAGGTTATCCAGATCCAGACGTCCTCTACGTTGCTGCTTCAACCAGGAGTTCAGGTCGCGGCGTTGTTTTATGCGTTGAAACAGGTTCATTAATTTCATGGTCTTTCTCCAGTGCAATCAAAAGGTTGCCAGCGGAGCTATGGATCAAGACCGAGGTTGCGCAGAACGGCGACAGGGCTAAAAGGGTGTCGCTTGATACAGGGCCGCGGTATTGATCCGCGGCTCGTGAGGCAGGGTTACACGAATCGCGGACGCAACGGAGCATTCGCTCCATGCCAGGTGACATTACCCATTACGGAACGGGGGCGTCGTTGTGTGCTGAGAGTATTGTGCTTGCTCATAATCACTGCCTCCGGTCGTTAGTCTGCTTCGTGGTTGGGGTGTTGCCGGAAATCGGCCGACAACGGAACAAAGAATATCCTAAGCGCCGAGTGTCGACAAGATGTAAAGAAGAATTTTTTCTTTTTTATCCTTTGCCCAAAAAGAATTGGGCTGTCTATCAGATGATTTGCATATACTTTGGAAAACGGTACTGCGTCACAAAAATACGAATGGGATGGTAGAGTGAATTGACATCGGGCTGACAAAATCATTTCATAGCGCCCGTCCTCTGAGCCCATCGGGTTTGGAAACCAGGTTGGATGACCTGGCAAGACCTTAGCCTCCTGCCTGGACAGTCGGGGGTGAAAGGAAAAAGGAAAGCGATATTTTAGGGAATGAAACAAGGAAGATACCCACCTTGTCTCATCGGTGCGAGCGTGCCTCCGGCGCGAAGTCGCCCGTGTTTCTCTTGAATATCGTTTTCTCTGGCGCATTAGCGCAAACCAAAAGGTGTTGGGTTCATGGAACCTTGAACCCGACATGGACTTTGAACGTTCTCTGGAGAAAACAATGTCTGAAGGATTATGGAGCAAGAAAACCCTGGTTATCGCCATCGCCACAGGAACACTGGCACTGGCTGGTTGCAACGACGACAACGGCAACACCACCACCACACCCTCTGAGCAAAGCCAAAACACGACCAATAACTTTGCCTATGTGAGCAACCCTCGTGGTTCCATCACAGGTCTGGTGACAGACACCAACGGTTACCCGATTGAGGGTGCAACGGTTTATCTCGGTAACAATACTGCGGTGACTAACGCCGGCGGTCAGTATTACTTTGATGACGTCGCGGTCACTCAGACCGTGAAGAACGATACCGACGGCTATGCACAGGCGCTGTCGCTGACCATTCTGCCGCCCTCTGGCTACCTGCGCGCAACGGTAACCGTACAGCCACAAGCGCAAATCTTCACTGGTACCCAGGAAGACTCTGCTGTAGAAGGCCCCATTACTACCTTCATTGATGGCTTCAATGCCTCTGCCGGTACTGCGGTACTGCCAGCGCTGACGGCTTCTGTTGAAGGTGTTCTGCGCCACGCCGAAACCGGTGAAGCCCTGGGCAATGTACTGGTTGGTCTGGACATGGTCAGCACCTCTATCGGTGTGGATCAGGAGCAACCGCAGGATGGTGTCAGCACGAGCTATGGTACTCAAGGCTACACAGCGACCACATCCAGCGATGGCAGCTTCAGCTTCAGCAATGTGCCTGCTGATGCCATTCTTCGCCTGGCCGCTCAAGGTTATGAGGTGGACGCCTCAGCCGATACTTCAGACGAACACACCGGTGTGAATCTGGGCAGCGTCGATGCAACTCCGATTCTCAGCGCCGATACCATTTCACCCTGGGTGAAGATGGTGCAGGAAGTGGTAGACCAGAATGCCGGCACTGGCATGCTGCGTAAAGGCACCACCAACAGCATTACTCTGCAATTCAGTGAGCGTATGGCCAACGGCCTGGACGGTCAGTCGGTTGTGGTTCGTGATGTGACTGACGCCACCTATCTGAACAGCACTCTGTCTTTCAACAGCAACCGTGATCGCTTGACCATCAACCTGAGCAGCCCTGCTCCGGAAGGTCATGATCTCGACATCCTGCTGCTGGTAGACGACTTCCAGGACGTTGCGCAACCCTCCAACGCTCTGACTACTGGTACCGATATCGGTTTCGACCAGATCATTACTACCGCCCAGGGTTCAACTTACGTCAAGTTGTCTCTGAAAGCCTATAAAGAAGCCAACCAGGACGCGACTCAAGTTACCGACTACACCCAGCAAGAGCGGGATGAGTACGGCGTTGACAACCTGGGTCTGGTTCAAGCCATCAACAGCGCTTTTGCCGACGTAGACGATGGCCGTGAAGGCATTCACCAGTTGAACTCCGCTCTGGACTACGACGGTATCAATGGTGCCGATTCAGCAGAGCGTTTGACGGCACTCCTGGGTCAAATTGCTGGTACCGTTGGCTTGCCAGGCGACACCACTGTTCATGTGGACAACGCTTTGGTTCATTTTGAGCCTACCAACGCTTCCTACTACCGCGTAGAAGTACTCGACAAGGACAATGAGTCCAAGTGGAATGCTCTGGCTGCGAAAGAACTGAAAGGCCCAGGTGAGCTGGATACCACCATCGATCCTGACTTCGGTCAGGTTGTTGCGCACGGTGCCAACACCGTTGAGCTGTTGTTTGACGGTGTGGTTCCTGGCGACAAAGTGGTTGTCACGCCTTTCGACGACTTCGGCTATGCTGGCAACCCAAGCACTCTGCTGCTGGTTGACAATGTACCGCCAACGACTGCACTGCAAACCTCCTATGGTGCTGGTGATCAGGACTCAGGTCTGGTTGTTGCCTTGCAGTACGGTAGTGGTGGTGAGCAATCGGCCATTTCCAATGTTGAAGTGGGCACGCCCTACCTCGACCTGACGCCTCGCCTCTTCGGTGAAGTGAACGGTACCAGCGAAGGCTCACAGGGTGATGAAGACTACATCAACACCTTCAAGCGTCTGTTTGAATACAACACCCGCAACCCTTTCGGTTCAAACAACCAGACCGTGGCGCAGGGTGACTACTTCATCGAAGCCGATACTGGCATTTACGACCGTCTTGGCTTTGCGGCCTGGAAAGCCGGCGCAGACCTGAACCGCACCGTTGGTGTGGCTTTCACCGAAGCTCTGGCCGACGACCTGCTGTTGGAACCGCTTTATGAACAGGTAGCGGGTACGGTTGTTCCAGAAAACTTTGTCGTCAACAACCATGTCTTCCGCAACGACAACGACTCTTTCGCTGTCAATGCTGATCTGGTTCAGTTCGACGTAAGCGACATCTACACCTTCGCTCTGCAAGAGTCTGGTGCTGTGATCGACTTTACCGACAGCGTTGCAGACAAAGCCGGCAACGTAGCAACGGCCGACGCCAACCCGAAAGTTGTGGTTCGCGACATGGTTCCGCCTATGGTTGAATCTGCCGTGTTCGAAGGTCGTAACCTGATTGTGGTATTCGACAAGGTCATCGACATCGATGCCATTGAAGACCCAAGCAGCGCCATGAGCCTGAATGGCGTCAACATCGACCTGTCTGACTCCAACTTCTATAGCTGGAATGCTGCGACTCGTACTTTGACCGTAAACCGTCGCAACAACATCGAAGGGGAGTACGATGACCTGGGCTTCTCAGCCTTTGACATCGCTACTGTATTCGATGCTGGTCAGTTCAACGATGCCAACCTCGGTGCCAACGTCAGCAGTGACGTGCTGCGCTTCCGTCACGGCGCTCTAGACTTCAGTAAAATCCCGAACGCGAACGGTGCCGCCTGGGCGGACTATGACGATGCGACCACAGCACGCTTCTTTGAAGCGCCTGAGTTTGCCGTTATGAACCGCGTACGTGCCTTTACGGTCTCCAGTTCCTATGACCTGTTCTCAGGTGCGAACCCACGCATAGAAGTCAGCTACAGCTTCACGCATGAAGTCGACTTCAGCGCTGCAGACGCAAACAGCAATGGTGTGTTGAGCTCACTCGAAATCGCAAACATGTTCACCCTGGACAGCGATGCGAACATCACAGATGCGGACAACACCCTGTCTATCACTGAACAGGATGACGGCTCTGTGGTCTACAGCTTCGTGCTGACAGTTGATAACGACATCGCGGTCAATGAAGAGCTGACTCTGGACGGGCCATACACCAGCCTGTACACCGGCGCCAACATTGGTGCCAACACCATTCAGTTCAACTGATGCGGTGAATACGTCCAGGTTTTACCAGGCGTAGTAAAGCAAAGCCCGGCCATGTGCCGGGCTTTTTTATTTTAGGCTCTGAAGTCGCTTTCCTGGAGTGTCGATGTCCCCATTGACGCTCCAACAGGTGGCGCGCTATTAAGCATTCGACGCAATTCCATGAATTGGCTACTATCCTGTTCTGAATCTGACAACTCACGCCGTAATGCAAGGAACCCGCATGAGCACTGATACCAACCCCGGCAGCAAGAAAGAGATTTTCGGCTGGGCAATGTACGACATTGCCAACCAGGCCTATACCACCATCGTCATCTCCTTCGTCTACGGCGCTTTTTTTGTCAGTCACATCGTGCCGCAGGACAGCGCCTGGCGCGACAGCTACTGGACCATTGCCCTGATCGGCTCCATGCTCGCCGCCATGGTGCTGTCACCCATGGTCGGTCAATGGATCGACAAGGGCGCCAGCAAGAAGAAGCTGCTGGCCTGGTCGACGGCCTTTTGTGTGGTGTTCACCTCGTCGCTGTTCTGGGTGGAGCCGGGGTACATCTGGTTGGGTATTGGCTTCTTGATCTTCAGTAACACGGCGTGGATGTTGGGCGAAGCCATTATTTCCTCTTTTCTGCCAGATATCTCCAGCCGCAAGAACATGGGAGTCATTTCCGGTATTGGCTGGGGAGTTGGCTATATCGGCGGCCTGATCAGCATGATTCTGGTCACCATTCTCATGGTCACTGCCGATCCGGTCACTGAACCAGCGCTCTACATTCGCCAGGTGCAGTGGAGTATGGTCGCCATTTCAATCTACTTCCTGGTGTTCGCCATACCCACCTTCATTTTCTTGAAAGACCGCAAAGTGACGCCAGACCCGACCGTGGTACGCAAGCCCTTGAGACAAAGCCTGAACCTGTTTCAGACCTACCGCGAGCAACCGGTGCTGATGCAGTTCTTTATGGCCTTTCTGTTCTACACCGCTGGTGTACAGGCCGTCATCAAGTTCATCGGCATCTATACCTCCAGCGAACTGGGCATGTCGGCCGCGGAGCTGGTGCCCATCTTTCTGGCTACCCAGTTCAGCGCCATGTTTGGTGCGGTAGCCTTTGGTTTTCTCGATCGGCGCATTGGCGCTCGCGCTACGCTCTTTCTTACCATTGGCATCTGGCTGGTCGCCATTACCGGCATGCATCAATTGCAGAATCTGGCTGCCCTGGTGGGCACCGAGGCCAAGTCACTCTTTGTATACATCGCACTGTTGGCTGGCACAGGCATCGGTTCCATTCAGTCCTCCAGTCGTTCACTGGTCGGCCAGTTGACACAGAAAACCCATGCCGGCAGTGCCTTCGGGTTGTGGGGGTTCTTTCTGCGTTCCGCTGCCATATTGGCTGCCATGTTTGGCGTTGTCGCCGACATCTTCAGCCGCCAGAATGCCCTGTTGATGGTCATCGGCTTCTTTATTCTGGGTGCTATTCTATTGGCGCGCGTGCCCCTGGGGAGAACGCTCAAGGAACGTTACGCAGAGGATGCACGACTGGCCGGGTCGTCGGCAGGCTGACGCCTGCTACGTCGATGAGGACATCGACGCTCCAGTGTGCGGTGGGCATGCCCCGAAAATTGCTCCTGCATTTTCGGGATACCGCTCATCCCTGGGCATGCCCCAAAAATTGCTCCTGCATTTTCGGGATACCGCCCATCCCTGGGCATAAAAAAGCGGCCCGTGGGCCGCAAAGGACGAAGTACTTCTTTAGTTCGCGCTGAGCGATTGGATTAGTGCGATTTCATCCGGTCGGTAGGGTGTCTGGTCGGGGTAGTAGAGGTCGTGAAACCAGAGCATTGGCGCCTCGTTCGAGGGCTGTGACTCCCAGGGGTAGTTGGTCTGGGTGCGCCCGGCGACAAAGCCCCAGTTCAATGCACCAATGCCTTTTTCTTTAAAGTAGGGCAGATGGGTACTTAATTCTGACCCTTGCGACCTGGCCATATATTCCGTGCAGAGGATGGGACGCTTTAACGGCAAGAGACGCTCTACCGCCGCTTGCGTGACCGCCAGATCTTCGTAATCGTGAAAGCTCAGAATATCGGCATTGGCCAGGTGACATTCATTGATGGCCTTGAACCCCTCCGTCCAACGAAAGGCACCGGTGGTCAGCGGCTGACTCGGGTTCACTTCCCGTGCCCACTGGTACACGGCTTCCAGCAAAGGCAGAGAGTTACCAAGCATGCCTTCATTGCCGGGCTCGTTATAGAGGTCCCAACCGAAGATACGCCGATCGTCTGAAAAGTGCGCCAGAACTCCCTGCACATAGGCCTTCAGTCGCGGCCAACTGTCCGGGTTGATCACATGACGCGCGCCGGGCGATTGCAACCATTGGCTGTTGTGCACCCCGGGCCGTGGCTCCGGTTGAGGGCCGGGAAAGGCGTAGTTGTTCCAGCAGTCGTCGAAGAACACGAACAGCACGGTCAACTGGTGTTTTTCTACCATTGCCAGGAACTGTTCAATGCGTTTCACAAAGCCGTCTGAATCGGCTTTCCAGACCAGGTCGTGCAGGTACACTCGAATCAGGTTGAACCCGGTTGCATGAGCGAGTGCCAGTTCACGATCAATGGTTGCCGGGTCAAAGCTCTCGGCTTGCCAGAACTCCAACTGATTGCAGGCCGTACTGGGGATAAAATTGCACCCCAACGGCCAGGGGTGTTGCTGATACCATTCCCGGGCTTGTTCGGGTGTCCAACGTTGAGTCATTTTGCTTTTGCCTTATTCGCTAGGGTCCGCATCAGCTACCGGTGGTGCCTCTGCAGGGTCGGGCGGAGTGCCGCCCACTCAACCCGTCCATGGGGCCTAGACCACAGCATCCATGCTGTGGACTCCCCTGCAGAGGCACCACCGGCATCTGCCGCTTACTCTGTGCCTTAATGAAAAATGGAATCACCGAATCCGATTGATCTCACGCTCGGCATCGGCCAGCGCCCGCTCAATGTCCTTGCCCTGCAGCCAGATGGATTGCAGTTCCCGGTTCAACACATCCTGAATGGCGCTGTAGCGAACCGAAGCCGGGGTGTCGCGGGCAATGTTCACGGTGTTGGCGTATTCATCGCGGTGTGGCAACGACTGATAGGCATCCGAGGCCAGTACCGATTCGCGCACAGCGAGGTGGCCGGTGCGTGCCCAATCAATGTTGTGGTCGTTCAGCCAGGCGAGGAAGCTTAGCGCTGCTTCGTATTTCTCGGGTTCACCGGCGATGGTGGATGGCAGTGACCAGAGGTGGGAATCAGCCCAGGTGGCCGGGGTTCCGAACAGGGTCGGAAAGTCGGCTGCGTAGTAGTCGTTCAGGGCCACGTCCGCCTTGGCGGCCTCGGCGTCGTAGAAGTCCACTACCCAGGTGCCGTTGACCAGAATCGCTGCTTCACCGGCGAGGAAGGCCTGCTGTGAATCGTTGTAGTTCAGGTTAGGGCGAGCGTAGCCACCATCGAAGAGTGACATGATGGTCTCGACCGCGCGGCGTGCTTCGGGCGTGTTGACCGTGACATTGTCGCCGTCAAAAATGTTGGTGTCTTGCTGCCAAAGCATGGCGAGTACCAGGCGAACGCCAATCGGGAACTCGGCAAAGTCGGCGGTCAGGTAGTCGACCCCAGTGGCCTCTTTGACCATGCGGGCGTGCTCAACCAGCTCTTCCGGTGAACTCGGCAGTATCGGCTCGCCAGCGTCATTGACCAGGCCGGCTGCTTCCATCAGCCCCATGTTGATGTGCCAGAGGTTGGCGTGGAAGTCCATCGGCACGCCATACAGTTCGCCGTTGTAGCTGACCGCTTCGCGTGCGCGTGGTGCCCAGTCGCCCGGGTCGATGCCGGCGTTACGCAAGTCTTCTTCGGGCAGGGCCTTAAGCGCACCGAGGGAGGCAAACTGGGCAATACGATGCTTGTGGATGACATGCACATCCGGGGCGTTACGGCCAGCATACATGGCCATCAACTGGTCGTAGTAGTTACCCCAGTCAGTGGGCAGGGTGTCAACCCTTACGCCATTGTCTTCGGCATCAAAGGAATTGATGATGCTTTGAATAATGCAGGCTTCGCCTACGGCGGCGCTGACATCGGTACCGGCATTGTCGCAGTCGCCAAAGAAGCGTGCCAGTTCGAGGGTGGTCTGTGCCTGGGCGATACTGGCTGTAGCACAGCAGGCGGCCAGGGCGGTGGAGATAAGTGCTTTGTTCATGGTGTGACTCCGTATTGTTGTTGTGAATATCCGCATACGCGGAAGTTGATGGTTATTTATCAGTTGATAATGCAATGCCTTTCAATATGTATTTCTGGAATACCAGGTAGAGGATGATCACCGGGAGTGAGGCGAGCACGCCGGAGGCCATCAATTGTCCCAGTCCTTGAGATTGTGCGAAGTTGCCCTGAATTTTGGCGAGGCCCACGGTAATGGTGAAAAACTCGCGGCGCTGCGCCGAGACCAGGGGCCAGAGGTAGTCGTTCCAGCTGTACAGGAAGGTGATGATGGTCAGGGTGATCAGCATCGGCCTTGCCAGTGGCAGCATGATGGAGATGAAGATGCGCCAGTGTCCGCAGCCTTCCAGGCGGGCGGCTTCTTCGAGCGACATCGGCACGTCCTTGAAGAACTGCGTCATCAGGAAAACGCCGATGGGCAGGGCGACACGGGGCAGCGCCAGGGTTGAGAGCGAGTTGTGTGCATCCAGGTCGCTGAAGAAGATGTACAGCGGAATGAAGACCACCTGCTCCGGCACCATCAGCCCGGCCAGAACCAGAGGGTAGACCACCCGACGGCCGTAGAAGGGAATGCGGGCAAAGGCGTAACCGGCCAGGGTCGACGTCGCCAGCACCAGCAAGGTGGAAGTACCGGAGACGATTAAACTGTTCAGGAACCAGCGCGGCGTATCGCCGATGTCGAGAATCGCCTTGTAGTTATCCAGGGTGAAAGGAATGGGTACCAGGCCGAGAAAGGTATTGGCCGTGGTGCGGCTGAGCAGGTCGTTGGGCTGTAGCGAGAGCGAGAACATCCACAGCACAGGAATCAGCCAGAAGAACGCCAGCAGACTGATGCTGAGCATGAGCCATATTGGGGGTTTATTATCGTGCATCATGATCAGGACTCCTGGCGCTTGGTCACCCAGAACTGGATGACGGAAAAGATCAGCATGAAGGCAAACAGCAAGGTGGCCATGGCCGAGGCGTAGCCGATTTCAGAATCCCGAAAAGCCGACTGATAGATATATCGCACCCAGACGTTGGTGGAGTCCCCCGGGCCGCCCTGGGTCATCAATTGGGATTGGCCGAAGACCTGAAAGTGCAACACGATCTGCATGATCATCACGAACTGAACGGTGCGGATGATCGACGGAATGATGATGTAGAACAGCTTGCGCCAGCCGGTGGCACCATCGAGCGTGGCCGCTTCGAGACGGTCTCCCGGAATCTGCTGCAAGCCGGCCAGGAACAGAATCAGCGCAAAACCAACCGACCACCAAATGGTAGTGAAGGCAATGGCCCCCATGGCCAGGCTGTCGTCGGTCAGCCAGTTGGGTGAGGCGATGTTGAAGGGCGCGAGGAGGTTGGCGATGAAGCCGTTGCGCACGCCGTACATCAATTGCCAGATCAGGGTGACCACGGTCACCGAGAGTATCTGTGAAAAGAAAAACAGGGAGCGCATGGTGGCCGCCCAGCGACCGGGGCGGTTCAATGCGATCGCCAGCAGCAAGGCCAGAAGGGTGGTGGCTGGCACGACAATGGCCACGAAGACGACGGTGTTGCGCACGACCGTCCAGAAACGTGGGTCGTACCAGTCGCCGGTGAGGCCGAGCAGCACGACACTGACAAAGAGGACCGCCAACAGGGTGATCAGCCGACCGCGGTTGAATCCGGCGGCCTGAACCGCCCGCCAGTAGAAGTACAGGGCGCCTCCAGTCACGATGAGCCGGAAGATCGGAAACTGGGTCAGGGACCAGGAAAGGTTGTCACCCCAGAGCAGATTGACGTAATTCTCTAAACCGATAAACACCTTGGCGCTTGGATTGAAGGTTACAGCGAGCAGGTTCCAGTCGTGAAAGCTGATCCAGATGCCGCGGAAAAATGGCCAAAGCAGCAAGGGCACGAAGGCGATCAGGTAGGGCAGTATGAAGGCCCAGCCCGACAGGGTGTTGTGACTCATCCAGGGTGAAGAACGCATCGGTAAAACCTTGGTTGTTGTTTTTTTAAAATAATGGGTTAAGTTGGTGATAACGGCAAGGCCGCTGTGTTATTTCAAATAGTTTAGTAACTTATTGAAAAATATAGATAAAAAAGGATTTTTGGTTTATTTAAACCTACGGCTGGTCAGATTAAAGGTTTCATAAAAATGGAAACAAAGGGGCGTTTGCAGTCCGATCGTGTTCATGTGTCGCCGACTCTGGTCATCCGACCGGAGTCGGATGAGGGGCTGGTTTTGATCAAGGCGCTGGCCAATAACATCCGTGTCGACATTCTCAGTGAGCTGGCGGAGGGGTTGCGCAGTGTTGGCGATCTGGCCAGTGCGTTAGGGCAGCCTTTATCCACAGTGTCGCAGCATGTGAAGAAGCTTGAGCAGTGTGGCCTGGTGCATATCGAGGAAAAGCCCGGTGAGCGTGGAGTGCAGCGCATCTGCCAGCGGGTCTATGACAGAGTGGTGATAGATTTACCCACTCATGGCGAGCCGACGCATGAGCATCCGATCTGGGAGTTCACCTGGCCGGTAGGTGCTTACAGCGATTTTCAAGTGACGCCTACCTGTGGGCTGACAAGCGAGGAAGGGCTGATTGGTTTAACCGATGACCCCGCCTCCTTTTATGAGCCGGATCACCCCAGGGCACAGTTGGTGTGGTTCAAGTCCGGTTTTCTTGAGTACCGCATTCCCAATCGTCTGCCCCAGTCGGTTACCCCCAGAAACATCTGGCTGACGATGGAGATCTGCTCAGAGGCGCCCATGTATCACCCGGACTGGCCGTCCGACATTACCCTTTGGATCAACGGCGTCGAGATTGGCACCTGGACATCACCGGCCGACTTTGGTGACCAAAGGGGCTTGTTGAACCCGCCCTGGTGGGAGGACCGCAATACCCAGCATGGTTTGTTGAAAGGCTGGCGCGTTACCGAGCGGGGGAGCTTTATTGATGGCATCTGGTTATCGGCCATTACCTGTGCGGACCTGGATTTGATGAGTCATCGGTTTATCAGTGTTCGAATCGGTGTGAAGGAAGATGCTCGCCATGTCGGCGGCATCAATTTGTTCGGGCGGCATTTTGGCAATTACGAGCAGGATATCGTGTTGCGGGTGGAGTATTTGTGACGCTGGAGTGTTGATGCGCGGTGTTTTGGAGTGTCGATATCACCATCGACACGGCGTGCGTTAGCGCGCTTGGGTTTTACGGCCGGGGCGGCAGGCTGGCGCCTGCTACGTCGATGATGATATCGACGCTCCACTTTGCTGCGTCCAATGTTTACGGGCCTTTGCTGGTGTGGTTCCTGTCCAGCGGCGATAGGCTCGATTAAAAGCGCTTTGTTCCGAATATCCCAGCAATAGCGCTATGTCACTCAACGCCAGCCCCGGGTCCTGCAGGTAGTGAGTCGCCAACTCTTCTCGGCTGCTGTCGAGCCATTCCTGCCAACTGAGGCCGCGTTCGGCGAGGCGTCTTTGCAGGGTGCGGGGCGAGAGATGCATCACTTTTGCCGCCTGTTCCAGGTTGGCCTGGCCGTCACTGAGCAATCTGGGAAGCACCTGGTGCAGGGCGCTGTCGAGCTCGGTGCGGGCGGGCAGGGCGCGCAGCAGTGCCTGGGCTTGCTGGTCGAGCAGGGCCTTGAGCGTTGGGTCCCTTCTGGGCATGGGTTTGGTTAATTGGGCGACGGGAAAGCGAACTCTGACGTGGCTGTCCTCTGTGGTGACCGGACAGTTGAAAAACGCCTCATAAGCGCTCTGTGCCGCCAGGCTCAGGCTGCCGGTAAAACAGACCCGGCTGGGCGGAGGTGGGTTGTCCATTTGCCGTCTCATGAAGGTCACCAGGGCAGCGATGGAGACGCCATCGGCCCGTTGCCCCAGGGGTGGCTCGGCCTTTGGCCAGCGGATTTCAACATCTTCACCCACGGCCTCAACCTCGGCCAGATTGATGCCATAGAACAACCGCTCATAGCGCTGGTAGGCGAGCAGGGCTTCTCCCAGAGTATCCGATGCCAGCACCAGATAAGCCATGACGCCGACATGAGCCGGGGTGACGCAGGCACCCACAGCCAGCTCCGGTGCAGCCTGCTCAGGTGCCAGCGCCAGACCTCTCGCCAGCAACTCACGCCAGATCGGGATGGGGACGGTTTCATGCTGGCTCCAGCGGCTCAATGCGCCGCGCAGTTCCGGTGCTGTGATGGCGTTGGCGTCAAACCAGTCCTGCAGCAGACGAGTCCAGGCGCCCGTCACGCGCATGACCTGAGCCATTATTGCCTTCCTCTTTAATCCAGATTGACGCCTATTGTCAAAAAGCTGGCGTAAATCGTCAATCGGTTAGAGCCTTCCAGGTGGAAAATACTCTGTATAAAAATGAATCAACGAGGTGTGCAAGTGCTGCTGGAATCCATCCTGACCGTTATCGAGCGCAGTGGCCTGATGCCACTCTGGCTCTGGGCCAACCAGTGGCTGGCGCTGGACGCGCGCCAATTGATTTTTGTGGTGGCAACGCCGATCTTTGTCGGGGTGGCGGTCTGGGAATATCTGCGCATTCGCCACGACCCGAAACGGATGAACGGGCCTGAAGCAGTGCGCAACTTCCTGTTGGGTGCTGGTTATCAGACATCGGAGCTGCTCTTTGCCGGCATCATTGCCTTTCCGGTTTATGCTCTGGTGTATCAGTTCCGATGGTTTGATCTGGAATTGACCTGGTGGACGGTGTTGCTCACCTTTATTGGCGTGGAGTTCTGCTTCTACTGGATGCACCGAAGCAGCCATCGCATTCGCTGGTTCTGGGCAGCTCATGTGGTGCACCATTCCTCCGAGCGAATGAACTTCACCACCGCCATGCGCCAGAATGCGACCAACATTTTCAACGGCAACTGGTGGTTCTACATCCCCCTGGTGTGGATCGGCTTTAACCCGGTCTGGGTGGGCATCGCCTTTGCCCTGTCGTTGGTCTATCAGTTTTTCATCCACACCACTGTGGTTGGCCGCTTGCCGGCCTGGGTGGAGTGGTTCTTCAATACGCCCAGCCACCATCGTGTTCACCATGGCCGGAATCCGGGTTATATCGACAAGAATTATGGCGGTGTGGTCATCATCTGGGATCGGCTGTTCGGCACCTTTATTGATGAAAAGGCACAGGACCCGCCCGATTACGGCATTACCAAACCGGTGCCCTCCAACAACCTGATCACCCTCTGGACCCACGAGTATGTGGATCTGTTCCGGGAGATGGCACAGCCGGGGCCCTTGCTGGAGCGACTGAAACACCTGTGGAAGCCACCGGAATGGCAGCGCAGCTCGGAGTCTGAACCACCCAGGTCCGTGACTGCAAACAAACCATAACCTCCCCAATTCATGTGATACCGCTGCTAGCCTTCACAGGCCATGATTCCCTGTCGCTCACACCCGGGAAACAGGAGAGATGGAATGAATGCCGGTCAATGGACTTTTTTTGCGGTGGTTTTGGCAACCCTTTTAGTCAGCGCTTGTGGTGGTGGCGGCAGTGATGGCCCCCAGGCTACCTTGCCCGAGTATACAGTGGCGACGTCCTTTAACGATGGTGGCAGCCTTTCCCCTGCCAGCCAGGAGGTCTCTGAAGGTGAGGCAGTAGCGCTTTCGGTAGCAACCGACGAGGGCTTCAGCCTGGCCAGCATTCAAGGGTGCGGTGGCAGCTTGTCAGGTACGGTCTTTACCACCGGACCGGTAGAAGCAGCCTGTACGGTAACAGCCAATTTTGCACTGAACCAATACGACCTGACCGGCAATGCCAGCAGCGGTGGTGCCATCGCACCCGAGTCGCAAAGCGTCGATCACGGCAGCAGTGCAGAATTTACCCTGAGTGCTGATCTCGGTTACAGGCTGGATTCTGTCAGCGGTTGCGATGGCACCCTATCGGGTGATGTCTTTACCACAGGCCTGGTCACCGAAGCCTGCAGTGTCAGTGCGGTTTTTTCTCTGCTGGCGCTTTCTGCTCCAGCCAATCCCGAAGCCAGTGCTGGCGTGCGACGGGTACAAATCCAGTGGGATGAGGTGGACGATGCCGCCCAATACAACCTGTTCTACGGCACGGACCCGGGCATTGATATCAACAACTCTGCGAGCTATCTCGACCAGGTGATGGATGTCTCCAGCCCGGTTTGGGTGGATGACCTGACCAACGGCGATGATTATTATTTTGTCGTTATAGCGGCCACAGGCCCGGCGGAATCGCCCGCCAGTGCAGAAGTGACGGCGCAACCTTTCGCCGGTGCGGTGTCGACCTTTTTTGGTACCTCTGGCCAAAGCCATGAATCCCTGGCGGTTTTACAGCACCCAATCAACTCGGATGTCTATGCGCTGCTGATGGTCAATGACCCGGTCGCACCGACAACGCCTGGGGCCTGGATCACCAGCGACCCGGGCTGCACAGGTACCAGCCGGTGCAGTATGGTGGTTCGTTTTTCTGCCGATTTGAGTGAGCTGATCAGTGCTACCTACCTGCCGTTCAGTGGTTTTTTCAATGCCAATACAAGGGCAGGCGGCAATGCCATGATCGTCGATCCTGCCTTAGGGGATCTGATCATCGCCGGTGCAACGGGCAATACAATGACGGCACAGGGCCTGCGTGATCAAAGCGGTACGCCAGTGATCGACCCGGATACCGGCGTGGCTTACCAGCCTTTTCAGTCCAGCGCGATAGAAACCAGTGCTGCCATCGTGCGCCTGAAAGCAGACCTCTCAGCACCATTGGCGGCGACTTATTATGGCACCAGTGGCACTCAGTCATTCACCGGCGTGGTGTTGCACCCGCTTAATGGTGACCTCTATCTCACCGGTTACACCACAAGCAATGCCGCTTTGCCTGAAGTTACCGGGGGGGCTCAGCCGACCTTTGCCGGAGGCAGTAATGACTTGATATTGGTTCGGTTCAGCCCGGAGCTGCATCAGGTTCGGCAGTCGACCTTTCTCGGTGGCGGCGGCAGCACGGCCCTGGGCGTGGACTGGGGCGCCAGCAATGATAAAACCCATAATGGGATTGCCATCCACCCGACCAGCGGCGATGTGTATGTCGTCAATTCAACCGCCTCCACAAGTTTTCCGACAACCTCAGGCGCGCTTCAGGAATCGAAACCAGGCACCAGCACCGATGGATTTGTCTCACGGCTGAATGCCGACCTGACCGAGCTGCTGAGTTCCACCTATTTCGGCGGCTCCAATCAGTGGAATGTGACCGCCATTGCGGTGAACGAAAACGGCGAAGTGGTGATAGCGGGGCGCGCCTCTTTTAATTTGCCCGGCCGAGAGGGTGGCGCTCAACCCCAATTATTGGGCGGTGCAGGCAATGCCGGTTATGTCGCCCGCCTTGAGCCGGATCTGAGCGCTGTGGTGCAGTCCACTTATTATGGTGTTCCTTCGTCGGCGGGCGTAGTACAAACGGTGAAGGCGCTCGTACTTCACCCGATAACAAGGGAGGTTTATGTGGTCGGGCATGCCTCTGGCGATTTGCCAGAGCTTGACTTTGCCTTGCTGGAAGAGAATCCAAACCCTGCTCGCCAGGGCGCTTTTATGGCGCGATTCAACAGCGACCTGACCGAACTGCACCAGTCGACCTGGATGGGCAGTCGTGTCAAAAGCCCGCACAGCGTGGCGATCAGTCAGGATGGAGACTGGGCCTATTCGCTCTTTGTAGACACTGCCGGGTCGCATCCCTTTTCCGCGGAAGGCGCTAACCCAACCAACCCGGGTGGCGAATCGGTACTGGTGATTCGGCTCAGAAGCAGCCTCTCGCGTTAGTTGCACCTGATTGTGCAGGAGGCTTGAGCGTATCAGGCCTTACTGGTTAACGATTGCTTGAACTAAGGATACTGGATGAACACTTCAGGCAAGGCAGGACTGTTGATTACCTTAGTGCTGGCACTTTTGTTGGCGGCTTGTGGTGGAGGCAGCACGTCGAGTGGGTCTTCTCGTTTTCTCGTCACTGCCAGTGCCAGCAACGGTGGCTCCATTACCCCGCAAGAAATCACCGTCGATCGTGGTAGTAGTACAACCTTTACTCTCAGCGCGGACCTGGGCTATCAGTTGACGTCTGTGTCGGGTTGCAACGGCACTTTGCAGGGTCATTCATATACCACCGGGTTGATCAGTGAAGTCTGCAGTGTCAGCGCCGAGTTCACTTTACAGGAACTCGCAGCGCCCCATAATGTTGAGGCCCTGGCAGGCGAATCCCGAGTGCAGGTCCAGTGGGACGAAGTAGCGGGGGCTGAACAGTATTCGGTGTTTTACGGTACGAATGCCGGCATCGACATCAACATTGCGGCGACTTACGAAGGCCAGTTGATTGGGGTCACCAGCCCACTGTGGGTAGAGGATCTGACGCAAGGCACCCATTACTACTTTGTTATCGTCGCCGCAAGCGGACCCGCAGAATCACCCGCCAGTGTTGAAGTGACGGCTCAGACGTTTGGCACCGTTCCGCGCTTTGCCTATGTCGCAAACGAAGGCGATAACACCCTCTCCATCTACGCGGTGAACGCGAGCACAGGGCAATTGCGGTCGCGTGGTTATGTATTGACAGGCAGCAACCCTCAAAACGTCACCGTGGATCCGAGTGGGCGCTTTGCCTATGTGGCGAACTTCAACTCCTACGATATATCGGCCTATAAGATCGATGCCCGCACCGGCGCACTCAGCCCCATCGGCCCTGCCGTAGCCGCGGGCACCAATCCCCGCTCGGTCACGGTCGATCCCAGCGGGCGTTTTGCCTATGTGGCGAATCAGGGTTCGAATAACATTGCGGCCTACCGAATCGACACCAGGACAGGCGCGCTTGAGTTCGTTGGGGATTTCGTCGCTGCGGGAATCAGCCCCTGGTCGGTAACCGTCGACCCGAGTGGGCGCTTTGCCTACGTGTTGAACTTCGGTTCCAACACGATCCTGGCCTACACCATCGACGACAGCACCGGTGCGCTCACTGCGGTTGGCAGTGCTGTCGATACCCAAAGCAGCCCTACCTCTTTTGCCGTCGACCCGCTTGGGCGTTTTGCTTTTGTGTCTAGTGTGGGTTCGAATAATGTCACTACCTATATCATTGATGACAGTTCTGGTGCGCTTACCCCTGGCACCACTGTGGCCGATGGTTTTGGCCCGGTCTCTGTCGCTGTCGACCCGAGTGGGCGTTTCGTTTATGTCGCGAATTCCGGCTCGAACAACGTTTCGGTCTACGCCATGGATCAAAGCAACGGCGCTCTCACCCCGATCATCAGTCCCGTGGCTGCGGGTAGTAGTCCTCGTTCGGTGACAGTCGATCCGAGTGGGAAGTACGCCTATGTGGTGAATCGGTTTTCAAACTCTGTGCTGGCATACAGGATCAGCGCAACTTCCGGGACGCTCACGCCGCTGGCGAATGGCTTCACAGTCATCGGCCGGGTGGCCCCGGCTTCCATTGCGGTATCACGCGGTGCAGCAGAAGTCAGTGTTCGGGCGGGGTTTGCCTATGTGTCGAATTACAATTCGGACAGTATTTCGGGCTACAGTGTCGATGCCAGCAGTGGCGCTCTGACTTCCGTGGACACTGGGGTCGTGGCGTGCTGTATGCCCCGTTCCGTCACGGTTGACCCGAGCGGGCGATTTGTCTATACGGCGAATGGCCTCTCCAACAATGTCTCCACCTTCACCATCAATGCCAGTACCGGTGCGCTTGGTTTGATCGGCAGTCCTGTCTCGGCTGGCAGTGGGCCCATCGCCATTACGGTCGAGCCGAGCGGACGTTTTGCTTATGTGGCCAACCAGGGGGCCAACACCCTTTCGATGTACAGTGTTGACGACAGCACAGGTGCGCTTACCCTGATAGACCCGGATGACGGTGACGTGGCAACAGACAACAACCCCTTCTCCATCGCCGTCGCGCCCAACGGGCGCTTCGTCTATGTGGCGAATCAGGGTTCGGACTTTGTTTCAGTCTACTCCATCGATGCCGCCAGCGGCGCGCTGAGCCCGGTTATGAGTGCCGGGGACACGGGTGTTTCGCCCTTCGCCATTGCTGTCGACCCGAGCGGGCGCTTCGCCTATGTGGCGAATCATGGTTCGGACACTGTCTCGGTCTTCTCCATCGATGCCAGTACGGGCGCCCTCAATTCCGTGGGGGATCCTGTAGTGACGGGCATCGATCCTTACTCGGTCGCTGTTGATCCGACCGGTCGTTTTGCCTTTGTCGCGAACTTCGGCTCGAATGGCGTCTGGGTTTTCACAATAGACAACAATACGGGTGAATTGAGTCTCAGCGATACCGAGTTCGCCGGTAACGCCCCTATTTTTGTCACCGCCGATCCGAGTGGTCGTTTCGTCTATGCGGTTAATTACAGCTCGAACGATGTCTCCATCTACACCATCGATGCCAGGGCCGGCGCTCTCGGTTTGGCTGGCGGACCGTTCGTTGCAGGGACGGGGCCGACGTCGATCACCATGACGACCATTTTCGAATGATATGGAGGGTGTTTTAGTGTGCTTGATATCGCTGCAGAGGGCTGTTTGCTAATTCCGAAACTGCGGAACATCTCCTGGAGTGTCGATGTCCTCATCGACACCGTCGGTGCCAAACGACTGGCCGGGCTGGAGGGTCAAACCAGCGGGCTTTGTCCGCCGCGTCGATGGGGACATCGACCCTCCAATACGGACCACCGCCCTGTAGGGTCGAGTTGTACTCGACGCTGGGGGCGTGAGCCCACTGAATTCTGGTTGGCTAACGCCAACTACGTCGATGATGATATCGACGCTCCAGTGGAAGTTTGGCCTATCGGCTCTATAGCAGCTCCAGCTCCAGAGATAAAAACAACGACTCGAACACGTCACCGGCGCCATTGTCGGGTGAATCAAAGTGGATTTGTATCACTCGGCATTCACTGTCACTTGGCTGGCTGTACAAGGTTACATTGACTTCGGGTAGGGCTGTTGAGTTTAGCCGGTACCGGTTCTGCTCGTAGGGTTGGTTGTTCAGCTCATCGCCCACAGAAATCCTGTAAAAGACACCTGACTGTTCTGCATCAAGGGGCTGTGCTGGCCCGCTCAGCCCCAGCCCTTGATGGATACCGATAAGCTGCCTGGTATAGGTGGGGCGATCTGGCCCTGGCAGGTATTGGGCGGCAATTACCACATTGCCTGCGGCGATACCCTCCGCCACGCTTTGCTCGCAGGCGTGGCTGCTGAAGGCCAGGCCGATGCCCAGACCAAGCACTGTGAGGTGTTTTTTCATGGGCGCTGGGCCTCCTGTTTCTCAAAGCGGACACTCTACTCCATAGCCCTATGCCAACCAAGGGGGGTTGCTTTTGTTTGTATTCGGAGAGCTCGAGTCGGCGAAGTAACGTGTAGCTGAGTTTCTATTGATCAAGCTGAAAGTGACAATCGCCGGTGGCGGCGTAACCAATGATGGTGCCGTCGGCGCGGGTCGAGACGTTGTTCATGCAGCCATCGATGTCCCAGATGTACAGCTTCCGCTCCTGACCGGCAGTGTCGGATGTGTAATTCGGCTCACCCCATTGCTGATACAAAACGCTGATGGGTTGACCCATCAGTTCGTCGCTGTTGTTCGCGGTGGTCGCCGGGCTCATCGCGCAGCCAGACATCAGGGCCATTGTCAGCAGCCCTGTAAGGGTCATTTTGCCTGTTGTTCCAGGGTGTATCATCTTATTCCTTCCTGAGTTTCTATTTCAAACCTGCAAAGATGACTTCTGGTGCTTGGTCTGGTGCTCAGACTCCGCTATTACTGGTGCATTAAATGCACCGGAATGCAGATTTCCGTCTTTCAAGGTAACCCTGGATTTCGCAATGAACAAGGTTCACGCTCGAAATGGTCGTTTAATACCTACTGTCGGCATGATACTGGCTTTGCTGTCTTTCGGCAGTCAGGCCAACGAAAAGGAGCAAAGTATGGTAGATGCATGGCTGCAACAAAAACAGTTGGAAACCGGTCTGGTCGGTATGGCGGGTGTGGTCTTTCAGGCTGGTGAAGTTCGTTACCTGGCGGCCGCCGGGGAGCGGAAGAAGGGCTCAGGTGTGGCAGTGACGGTGGATGATCGCTGGCATATAGGGTCGATCACCAAATCCATGACGGCGACTCTCTTGGCTGTCCTGGTAGAGGCCGGTGAGCTGGATTGGGACGCGCCTTTATTGCCTTTGCTGGATATGGCAGAGGCGGCACACCCGGACTGGCAGGGCTTGACCCTGGCTCAGGTGCTGAGTCATACCTCGGGACTGCCGGCCAATTTTTCCATGATGCTTAATCTGAGGTCGTCACCGGAGGAAACCGAGCGCCCTGATGCCCGGCGTCAGGCGGTTTTGCGGGTTCTGGAAAAGCCACCCAAGCACAGTCCCGGAACGACATTTGTCTACTCCAATGTTGGCTATACCCTGGCAGGGGTGGTGATCGAGACGCTGACCGGCCAGAGCTGGGAGCAGGCCATGCGGGAGCGTTTGTTTGAGCCGTTGGCACTGGGCAGTGCGGGCTTCGGGCCGCCGCGGAGTGAGGGTGATGAACTGACTGAGCCGCGTGGGCATCAGCATTTGTTGGGTTTCACCAGGGCTGTGAGTGAGACCGCGGACAATACGGCCATCATGGGGCCTGCGGGCACGGTGCACATGGGGCTGGTGGATCTGGCGCGGTATGGCTATGAGCATCTGGCCGGTGAGCGAGGTGAGGGAACCCTGTTGAATGCGGAGAGTTACCAGAGCCTGCATCGGCCGAATATGGAGAATTACGCCTACGGTTGGGTGTTGCGTGACGACAAGCCGGAGGCCGGGCCCATGCTCTGGCACAATGGCTCCAATACCTTCTGGTATGGCTTGTTGGTGTTGGTGCCAGAACAGGATGCCGTAGTCGCCATGGTGTTCAACGATGGCAACATTGGCAAGGCCGACCCGGTGGCGTGGCAATGGGTCGAACAGAGCTTGTTATGGTTAGCTGAGTAATGTTCTCTGGAGCGTCGATATCATCATCGACGTAGCAGGCGTAAGCCTGCCGGCCCAGCCGTAAAACCCAAGCGCGCTGACGCACGCCGTGTCGATGGTGATATCGACACTCCAAAGGCACCGCGCATCGACACTCCAGACCAGAGTCTGGTCGTGAGCCATTCCATTTCCCCCTCAATCTCCTGAACACCTCTCTCCGAAAATAAATTTACGCTGTTATCTTTACATCATTAACTAAGCAGTGGTAACTTTGTGTCGTTAACTAAGCAACGTAAACATTAACCATCACACAGGAGCAAGGTGATGCCGACTTTTATCAATGCCTGGGCCAGGGCCATTGTGGCCGGGCGCTGGGGGGTGATTGCAGGGGTGGTGCTGGCTTTGGGGCTGGCGGTTCTACCGATGAGCAATCTCTATTACGACAATTCCAATGAGCGCTTTTTCCTCGAGAACGACCCCAATTTGCTGGCGTTCAACGATCTGCTGGAGCGCTTTGGTGATGTGGAATATCTGTCTGTGGGCGTGGTCGCGCCGGAAGGAGATGCCGACCTCTTTACCCCCGAGACGCTGGGTGTGATCGCCGAGCTGACCGACTTTCTGGAGAACCGACCGGAAGTCACTCAGGTGCGGTCGCTGTCGAAATACCAGTACACCCATTCCGGTGGTGGCATGTTGAGTACCGATGAGGTGTTTGACAGTTGGGACGACCCGACAGAACTGGCGCAAGCGCGGAGCATCATGCTGGGTGAGGAGATGGCGCTGGGTTCCTTGCTGACGGACGATTTGCGCCACACCCGCATAGCGGCGCGAGTGCAGTATGAGGTGGGTGAAAGCGAGTTGAAGATGTCGCTGATGGCGGCGGTGCGCGATTTTATCGACCAGCAAGGCTATGAATCTCGCGGCTACCCCCTGCACCTTAGCGGTCAGCCGGTCTTTACCGAACAGTTCGAAGTGCTCTCCAAGAACGACCAGGCCTGGATCAACCCGGCCATGGCGCTGGTAATGATCGTGATTCTGGCCATCACCTTCCGGTCGGTCACCGGCACCCTGGTGCCCTGGTTGCTGATCGGTAGCACCATCACCCTGGTCAGCGGCATACAAGGGTTGATGGTCTGGCCGCATTCGGTGGTTGAATCTGCCCTGGTGCCGGCGTTGATTATCATCGGTGTTGGGGTCTCGGTGCATGTGTTGGTCGAGTTTTACCGCTTCCGCAGTGAGGGCCAGTTACCGCCGGAAGCGGCGCGAAGCACGGTAGAGCATCTCTGGGTGCCGGCCTTTTTCACGGCTTTCACTACAGCGGCCGGTTTTATGGCACTGAGCGTTACCCAACTGGTGCCGGTTCAGCAATTTGCCTGGCTCGGTGCCATTGGTTCCATGCTGATGTTCCTGTTGGCGATGACGCTGTTGCCTGCGGTGCTCAGCTTTATCCCCTGGTTTTCTGAGCGTACCCGCCACACTGTGGATACCGGCATGGTGGCTCGTATTACTCATGCCGTACCGGGCTTCACTTACCGCTACCGTCGGCCATTGACGGCGCTGGGTGCTCTGTTGCTCACCGCCAGCCTGGTATTGATTCCGCGTATCGAGGTCGACTCCAACTTCATTACCTACTTCAAACAGGAAAACCCGGCCCGCGCAGATCTGTTGTATTTCGATGACCATTACAACGGCATCCAGAATGTGGACCTGATGATCGACAGCGGCGAAGCGGGTGGCATTCATGAACCCGAATTCCTGAGCCAGGTTGAGGAACTGCAAGCCTGGCTGCACGCCCAACCGGAAACCGGTCGCATCAACTCGCTTGTCGACTTCCACAAGCGCATCAACCAGTCACTGAACTTTGATGACCCGGCTTACCTGAAATTGCCCGACAGCCGACCGATGGCGGCGCAATTCCTGCTGCTTTACGACAACAGCGGCAGCGATGAAGACCTCACCGACCTGAAGGATTTTGACGAGCGCTGGCTGCGCGTTTCTGTGCCGATTCGCAACATGGCCGCCAGTGAGACCAGTGCTTTTCTTGGTCGATTGTCAGCTCAGCTGGAAGACAACTACGCCAATCTACCAGTAGAAATCAGCGGCAGTCTGGTCATGTACAACGCTCAGGATGAGTACATCAACACCGGCATGTTCCAGTCCTTCCTAGTGGCACTGGCCATAATGGCATTGAGTTTTATGGTGTTGTTCCGTTCCTTTAAATACGGGCTAATCGCTCTGGTGCCGAGCATTGTCCCCATCCTGATGACCGGTGCCTTGTTGGTCCTGCTCGGCATTCCACTGAACCTCGGCACCATGGTGGTCGGTGCCATGACCATGGGCATCGCCGTGGACGACGCCATTCACATGATGAACCGCTATCTGCGTGCCCGTAAAGCTGGCAAAACCGCCGAACAGGCCATTACTGCCGCGGCCAACCAGGCCGGACGGGCGGTGATTTTTACCTCCATCGTGCTGGTGCTCGGTTTCAGCATGATGCTGTTCGGCTCCTTTATTCCCTACATCTACACCGGTCTTTTTGCCGCCAGCATCATGGCCCTGGCGCTGATCGGTGATCTGATATTCCTGCCTGCGCTGCTGCATCTGATCGATGGCCGACGCGAGCAGGTACCGCAACCGAAGTTGATTGAATCCACAGGAGGATCCCTGTCATGACGAAACATTTTTATCAAAGCCTTGCCGTTATTCTGCTTACCTTCAGTGGCTTTGCTCAGGCAGAGAACCTGACCGCGCGCGAGATCATGGAGCGAGTGGACAACCGCTACACCGGAGACTCGGCCGTATCCGAAGCCCAGTTGATTCTGATTGACCGCAACGAACGTGAGCGCGTGCGCGACCTGCGCCTGTTCTCCCTGGAGGAAGAGGGTGTTACCAAAGCCATCACCTTCTTCCTCGCCCCGGCCGACGTCGCAGGCACCGCCTATTTAAGCTACGACCACGATGCCCGGGACGACGAAGCCTGGTTGTATCTGCCTGCGCTCAAGCAGGTGCGTCGTGTCGCCGCCAGTGATCGCTCCAGTTCCTTTATGGGCAGTGATTTTACCTACTCGGATTTGAATGGCACCACCATTGACTGGTACGACTATCAGTTGATCAGTGACAACGAAGAAGTCGACGGTCATCGCGCCTGGTTGATCGAATCAACGCCCAAGGCCGAATACCGTGAGCGGGTGTCCAGCGAAACCGGATACGAACGCTCGCGCCTGTGGATTCGCCAGGACAACTTCATGCAGGTACAGGCGCAAATCTGGCTCGAACGCGGAGGTCGCATCAAGTATTTCACCGCGCGCGACATCCGCGAAGTTGACGGCATCTGGACGGCCCATCGCATTCAGATGATCACCACCCGCAACGGTCAACGCGAGCACGGCAGCGTCTTTCAGATTCATGACGTCACCTACAACCAGCACAGCGACCCGAGCCTGTTTACCACCGCAGCCATGCAGCGAGGCCCGCAATGACACCGCGTTCTCCTTGGGTCTGGGTACCAGTGCTGGCGACCATCGCCAGCCTGGCCCAGGCCGATTTTTTTGGCGACATCGATACCACCTCAGCACCACCCAGAGCGCAGTCGGAACGCCCGATCACCTGGATGGGCTGGGTACAGCACAAAACAGCCTACGGTTATGGCACGCCAGCACCGGGCGTCAATCGCAGCCAACCCGACCTGACGCGTTTCGAGACCCAGCTCTATGGCCAGGTCAACTGGCGTCAGGACGCCTGGTCAGCACGCCTTGCCGGCTCCATCGCTCAGGATTGGTTGCCAGACCTGCAGGAAGCCGAGGTATGGCAAGGGGATGAGTTCAATGAGGACCAGAAAGACGCCCGCCGTTGGCAATGGCAATGGGCCGACAGCTACCTCGGCTGGCAAAGCGGCGACGCCTGGCTAAAGGCCGGCTACCAGACCCTGGCCTGGGGCGAAGCCGAATCCTTGATCGTCACTGACGTCCTCGCCCGGCGTGACCAGCGCTGGCCCGGCCAGCAGGACCTCGAAGACACCCGCCTACCGATACCAGCGCTCACACTCAACTGGGCCGGCCAACTCGACCTGGTCATACTCAGGTGGGCCGACACCGATCGCCTCGCCAGTGCCTACGACGACTTCGACACCCTGGCCGGACTGCGAGCCACCGGTGCCGACATCAACCAACGCAAAGCTGAAAACCCCTTTGGCTACGCACTACGCTGGCAACACAGCGGCAACGGCTACGACCTCTCCCTGATGGCTGCAGACGTCAATACCTACCAGCCCAGCCTGGAAGCCATAACCCTGGGCAGTGAAGGCCCGGAAGCCTTCACCTTCAGGCCCGACCGCCGCCAGATAATAGGCGCAGGCGCCCAATGGGTACAAGGCGCCTGGCTATTGCGCACCGAGCAGGCCCTGCACCAGGGCGAACGACTCGCCACCCCCAACCCCATAGAGCCCTGGGCCAAAACCACTCAATGGCGCAACATGGTTGGTGTCGAATACAGCGGTATCCGTCAACTCACACTAACCCTGGAACTCGGCAGCCAATACCTGCTGGACTCAGCCGAACCACTGGCGGCGGCCGATTGGCAATTCTCGCAATCCGCACGAGCCCGCTACACCACCTGGAACGACCGACTCGCCCTGACTGCACAACTGGTCGGCCTGCCAGGCAATGAAGGCCTCGTCTCAAGACTCGCAGCCGATTGGCAAGTCTCAGACCCTCTGTCCGCCGGCTTACAATGGGTCGACTATCAGGCCTGGGAAGAAAACCAGACACTCCACCCGTACCGCCACCAGGACGCAGTGGTACTGAACCTCAGATATGGATTCTACTGACTTACCAATTCGCGGTCGTAACGGATACCAGAACCCGCGCCGGCTATACGGTACCCCACTCTGGGGTCGTCGTAGATCCGTCCATGGAGACTAGACCGCAGCCGTCCAGGCTGCGGACTCCCCCAGAGTGGGGTACCGCACATCCGTCGCTAGCCAGAGATAGCGTTGGCCGAATTAGTAATTCCGGTATCGGAATACACTGGGGGCTAGCGCCGGATGCTGGGTAGACCTATCCGGGGATGTCGGCAGCCTGGATGGCTGCCGCCAAGCCCCCATGGATGGGTTTACGGCGACCCCGGATAGGTCTACCCAGTAGCCGGCGCGGGTTCTGGTGCTATAGCGAACCTCAGGAAAATGAGTGAAGGGCAGAGTTGAGAAACAGACAACCCAAAGTGGCATCTGGTAGACTTGTGAGGTGTTCATGACAGGTAGCACCATGAGTCGTCAGAAAAAATCCGCCTACCATCACGGTAACTTGCGCGCCGCCCTCATCGACGCCGGTTTTAAAAGCATCGAACAGGGCGACCTCGATAGCCTCAGTCTGCGTGCGCTCGCCAAAGAAGTCGGGGTGACACCCACCGCCGCCTACAACCACTTTGCCGACAAAATGGCCCTGATGGTTGAAATGAAAACCGAAGGCTTTGTGCGCTTCGACGCCTTTCTGCATGAAGCCCTCGCCGGTAAAGAAGACGCCAGCCCCGAAGACAAGGTCCGTATACTCGGCCGCGCCTACATGCGCTTTGCTTTCGAGCACTCCGGCGTATTCAATTTGATCTTCTTCTGGACCCCCGAACAGCATTACCTGACCCCCGAACTGATCAAAGCATCCGCCTGCTCCGAAAAATTGCTCGAATCCCTCATCAGCGACATGCTGGAGCTCCAGGGTGAAAAACTCACCGACTACCAGAGAGCGGTCGCCTCCTTTAGCGCCTGGTCCATGGTGCATGGGGTCTCCCTCCTGCTGAAAACCGGCATTGTCGATGCGGTCACCTATTGCGGTGAATGGCCTGAGCAGTTTGCTTCCAGCAATGTCGAAGCTCAGGCGCGTGTACTTGAACACCTCTTTGCCATTCAGATCCAGGGCCTCAAGCAGACCCTCCCCAGCGTCAACCCCTGACACCAGAACCGCAATTTTAATCCGGGTAAATACCCGCAAGGGTGAGACCGGGTTAACCCAAACGGGTTACTGCATTTGCGGGATAGCCGCCCGGAAAGGACTTCGGTATGGTCTACTTGACTATAAAATGACAATGTTTGACGAATCACTGACCCGAGAAATGGCGCTTTGCTCCATTGCCTGAGGCAGTTCAGTGTGAGTCAGCCAGGGATGTACATATGGCCAAATTGTTGCCCAGAGGGCTTGTCTGGATTCTCAGCCTGTTGTTGGTTCTGCTGTTGACCGCTGGTTGTGACGGTGGCTCGGCTGCTGTTCCGGACGATACCGATACGCCGCCAGCAACGGACCCGGATCAGGACACTGATCCCGACCCCGACCCTGAGCCCGATCCCGATCCCGATCCAGACCCGGATCCAGACCCGACACTCCCCGATACCTACAGCCTGGGTGGCCACTTGAATGGCCTGCTCGATGGTAATGAGTTGGTCGTGCAAAACCTGGACGGCGACGATCTGGTGCTGACGGCCAATGGTGGCTTCACCTTCCCGACGGCCCTGGAAGATTCTGCCGAGTTCTCGGTCAAGATTGCGCAGCAGCCCGATGCGCCAGTGCAGAGTTGTAGCGTTGCTGCCGGTGAGGGGGTCATCAGTGGTGCCGATTATCAGGACATCGTCATAGATTGCACCTTTACCGTCAGCGGCCGTGTTGTCAAAGGGCCTTTCCGGTCGTTGCAGGTTCACGCCCAGCGCTACGAGGCGTCGATCAAAGGCTGGGGAGATGCCTTTGAAGTCGAAGTCTCGGGAGACAAGTACCACTTCGACGCCATGATTGGCGAGACGTTTAAGCTGGAAGCGACTGGGGCCTTTATTGACGAACTCAGTGGCGAACTCGTCCAGTTAGCGCAACCGCTTTCTGCCGTCTTTATGGCCGACCCTGAACCCCAGAACGTTCACCTCTTTACCGATCTGGCAGCAGCGATGCTGGACGGGCAATGGCCGCCTGATGGCAGCCCGGAAAAGCAGATCGGTGAGACGGAGAAGAATCTCGTTGCTGCGCTGGGCCTGGCACCTGAAACCAGGCTGGGTGCCCTTTTCCCCGATGAATTTGACGACAAGGCACCGCTGGATGACCCGAACCTGAGTCTTTTGTTGTTGTCCGGTTCTGTCATGAACCTGCCGCGTTCAGGTGACCAGATGCCTGGCGACTATTACGGCCTCTTGCAGGGCCTGCGCAGCGGCGTACCTGTGGAGCAGGGGTTGTCGGTTCTGGCCGGAATGGATGCTGCGGATATCTACCAACAGATTCGTGATAGCCAGGCCTTTGGGGAGTTACCCACGCTCGACGATCTGGTCGACGTTACCTGGCTGTGCGACCCCCACTGCGTCTGGTTTGAATTTGCCGAGCCCAGCATATCGGTAGCGGATGTGGTGGCTTATGAAGCCCGGGGCGAAGCGCTGATTACCGTGCGGCGTACTGGCCTGTCCTTCCTGTTGGCTAAGGAGCGCATTCGGTTGACGACCACCGAAGGCAGCGCCCTGGCGGGCTATGACTTTCTGGAGACGGACCTCGAGCTGGAGTTTGAAGCTGGGCAGCGCAGCCTCACTCTGCCAGTGCCGTTGATTGTCGATGCCGTTCAGGACCCGATCAAAACCTTCACGGTCCGATTGTCGGATAGCAGCCTGGCGGTGGCACGCGGGCAGGCCCAGGTCAGCATTCTGGACGAAATACCAGAGACGGCTCTGGCCCTGGCAGAGGCCTCACTGGTTGATTTCTCGGCCTGTTTCCTGTTCTCCGGAGCACCCAAAAACCCACTGCTTGGAGAATGCAGCGACAGTCTGGCGCCGGTAGTCAATATCCCGCTGGAAGACCCCTATGCGCTTGGCCTGGCTTTTGGCCTGCACGCCAATTGTGGCGAAGACGAAGAGTGCGCTCTACCAGGGCCTGAATGGCTGATGGAACTGAGGCTGCTGGCAGAGGAACAAGGTGAACTCAAGGACAGCATTCGCCTGGCAGATTACCTTTACCCGGCGGATGCGGTAACCAATGTCCGGTTGTCCAGTACGCCTGAGCGCGGAGTGCTGGCGTCCCTGAACCAACTGACGATTTATGGCTTTTTGTCCGACGCCTGGCAACAGGGCTGGACCGTGCGGCTCAAGGCAAGCTTGCCGTCGAGTGAGGCAGAGGATCTGGTGGCCGAGTCCGATCTGCCGGCCTATTTTCCATTGCCTGATCATATTGCCTTTGGCCCGGAGCGGTTGCAGCTGGACCCGGACGACCTTGTGATCAACACGGCGGCCGACAGTGCAGGCCAGTGTGAGGCGGGCAGTATTCTGGTGTCAGGCACCTATACCAGGCCCTTTTTCTTTATGGAGCAAGAGGTTGCGCTCTCGGTCGATGGTGAGGTCTGTGTAACGGCCGATTCGGCCTCAACGGAGCCAGCGCTGGTGGTCACTGCCGGCACCATCGTGCTGGATGGCAAGGTCATCCCCGTGCCGGATTTTCACCGGGTGTTGTATTCGGCCAACCTTTATCCGCTATTTCAGGAAGGTGAGAACGAGTGGAAACGCCCTGTTCAGTCACTGCCCTATTTACAGGTGCCCACTCGGCCAGACGGTGAACAAGGCCAGGTGCTGATCAAGATGATTCTGGCTTCCGAACACCTGCCCTTTGGCTACTGGATATCCGGTGCAGATCTGGGGCCCGATGGCTTTGAACTGTTGTACGCTGGCACGGAAATGATTGTCGACCCCCACCTGAATCCGTCGGACCCTCGTTTTGGTCAGGTACCTTCGAATACGGTGCCATTTTACCATGGTGAGCCCGGTACCTTGCTCCTGAGCGATGCCGGCATCACAGCAACCACCCAATTTGCCTCGGGCAGTGGCCGCAGCGGTTGGCCGAGTGGCGACCTGGATTGGCAGTCGTTCAGTGTTGCGGTCAGCAATAGTCGCCTGGTGTCGGGTGACCTGGATCTGGCGTTCACTCTGGAGCAGAACACCTCCTGTCGTGAAGCGGCCTGCCTGCCTGGGCAAACGGCAGAGCACCAGGTCAGCGGTAATGCCCAGGTCGGTGCCGATGGCACCTTTATCGGTGCTGTTGTGGCCGACAGCAGCGACGGTGTTCGCTGGGGAGCCAGGGCCGATGGTGACGCCTGGCAAAGGCCGAACGATTTGCAGCCAGGAGATGCCGCCACCCTCGTCCTGCCGGGCTTTATCGTGCCTGCCGATAGTGTGGCCGCACAGCGATTGCGCGCGCATCGGGCGCAGCAACCGGGCGAGGTTGTGGCTCATGATCCCGGCTCACCAGCCTACAGGCGCGGCAACTATTTCGCACCGGGCATCAACCTGGGGCCGGAGTACTACGCCAATGCACTGGGCCAGCCAGAAGTTGGGCAGGGTTTCGATTATGGCGCTCGACCCTTGACCGTAAACCTGGGCAGTGACGAGTTGTCACTGGTGGGTCATACGGCCACCAAGCTGGTGTTGTCCAACGCCGGTGTGACCGGGGTATTCAATGCCGACCTGTCCGCCATAACAGAGCCACCGCTGGTCTATGGCTACCCCATGGCGTTCGATCGCTTTGCCGTGCGCCTGGAAAACAACCGGATGGACAAGCGGAACTGGGTCGACGGTGGTATCGACCTGCCTGGTGATGCCGATTTCCCCGTGGCTTTCGAGAGTCTGGACATTAACTGCAGCGGCCAACTCGGTACCGCGCGCATCGCTTCCGGGCAATGCGAAGGCGGTTGTGAGCTGGGTGCCTGGCAAGCTCAGACGCGGCTGTTTGAATTGGAATTCACCAACAGCCAGGGCTTGCCATCGGCCCAATGTTCGGTGGCCGATCAATACCTGACCCTGATGCAGGAAGCCGACTTCCTGGCCCTGGATAAATCCCTCCTGCTGGACGTGACCTGGTCTGCCCTTGGCGAGGTCATGCGTTCGACCACTCAGCATCAGGATCAATATCGATTCGATGCCAATGAAGATCACCCGGGTTTCCCGATGACGGCCACGGCTGGCGAACTGGGTGAGCCCTGGAATGACAACGGCGGGCGCTATGGCACCGCTCTGCTCAGTGGTCAGGTGGCGGTCCCTTTCTGGCAGGCGTTGGAAAGCGATGTGCGCCTGGCGAACCGCATCAACTTTGCCGCGATCGAGGCTGAGCCTTCGGTTGTGGCGCCTCGGCAAAGCCTTTTTGGCGACAGTCCGACCATGCCGCTTGCACTGGTTCAGCAACCCAACCGCAGCCTGGTGCTGGATCTCGCCAATGAGCCCGACTTCGATCTCTCCGCTCGTTACGAGTGGGGCAATACCGGTTTTGGTTTTTCCTTGCCGGTCTATTACGACCTGACCGACCCCGGCCGCAGCCCGCAGTTTCTGGGTCGGCGTTGGGAGCAGGATCTGTTCGTGCTCGAAGCCAATGCCGGCATTGACTACATCACCCCGGAACGCACCAAACTCAGTTTTGGCGCCAGTGCGGATTTTGAGCGATTGCAGGAACTGCGCTTTCAGGTGGACCTGAACAACACCGCCAGTCTGGAAAAAGTCGATGAGTTGTTGATGCAAGCGGGCCTGATTCAGGAGCCGTTGATCGCCCCCACCCTGGGTGGTTTGTCGCAGCAAATGGAGCGCATTACGAACTTTTCTCAGCAGGGTGTCGATACGGTTCTGGAAAAAGCCCTGCTGGTTGGGCTCGAGCAAGTTGGTGCCGCCGCTGCGCCGCTGATGCCCACCAACGAAGACCCGGTTGTGGTGTTGGCCAACACCATGGCTCAGGTGCGTACCCTGCCGGATCAATTGCTGGCACGCATAGACACCGAATTACTGGCACCGGTTTACGCGGAGCTCGATACCCGAGAGTTGCAGTTAAGAGGCTACCTGTTGGAACTGGTGACGGACCTGGAGGATTTTGCCAATGAAGTGGAAGGCGCCAAATCGCCAGAGCAACTCGAAGCGGCCATCGACCAGGTGATCAACTATGGGCGCGGCCTGAAAAACGAGATCAGTGCCATCAGCAACCAGATTCGCCAACCCCTGGCGGATGCCCGAACTCAGCTCGATCGCTTGCCGACCCTGATCAACGAGGTCCAACTGGCCTTGACCGAAGTCGATATGCTGGCAGAACAGATCAGCGGCTTTGCACAAGCCCAGTGTCAGGTCAGTGGTTCCGGCCTGGGTATGGAAGTCAATGGCTTCCTGAACAGTGCCTGGCAGCATCTGGATAATCTCCGTGCCGTTCTGGATGTGCTGGAGGGTGGTGAATTGCTGGGCCTGCTGGCCGACAGCATTGTCGAGGATCCGGCGACTCGCAATGCCATGGACGACGCCCGCAGAACTCTGTCGCGCAATGCCGAGAGCCTGACGCAGAAGCTTGAAGAAGCGGAGTCGGCGTTGCGTTCTCGATTGTGTGAATCGGATATTCAGCAGGTGGTCGCCCAGGTACAGGATTTTGTCAACCAGACGCGCCAGGGTGTGGTTGCGATTGCTGGTTTCGTAGCGGATGTCGAGAGTACGCTGGATCAGATAGAAAACAGCCTGACAACGGTTGAAACCATCATCAATATTCCAATGGAATTCATTATTGGTCAATTGAATAGCGTCAAGGAGCAAATCAGTCTGGGCGACCAGACCGAGCTGTACTTCTCGGTCGCCGCCATTGATCGGGAAATCGCTCGCGCTACAAACGACAACATTACCGTTCTGGTGTCGCGCGAAGAAGACGATGTGGATGTGTTTGATTTCTCCTTTAATCTGGTTCGTGATGGCCTGAGTTTGCAGCGCAATAACCTGGCGGAAATTCTGACCGAGCAGATGGATGGACGTCTGCCATTGGCAACCTTCTCGGCCGATCAGTTGCGTCGCTATATCGTCAGCAAAATCATGGATTCAGAGCCGGTCAAGGATGTCCGCGAAGCGTTGAATGAGCAACTTGCCGAGCTGGGTCGGCAACTCAACGATAACCTGATGATGCTGGCGGACCAGGCCAATGAGGCCATTCGCCAGGCGTTGCAGCAGGTCGAAAATCAGGTCAATGAGGTACTCGAGCAGGCGCAGGCAGCGGTGCGAGATGTGCCGTTGAAAAGCGCATCACTCGATGGTTATGGCGTCATTGCGGGCCATGAGCTGGAAAGGGCGCACATTCAAGCCGAGTGGACCATGGCCCCGGCCAGCGAGGGGGAACCCGGCAATACCTTTGGTGCCTCGCTCACGGCCGTGAGCTGGAGTGCCAACGACAAGGACATGGCTTGCGACGTACCCGATGCCGCCAGTACCCTGGATGTCACCATCGCAGCGATGAACCTGCCGGCTCGTATAGGCACCTCGGACATCACGCTGAAGAAGGTCTACCTCGGCTTTACCCTGAACAATTCCGATAACCCGGCGTTCGCTTTGCAGCCAACCGGTGTTTTTGGTGGCCTGGCGGTGGTCGGTGATATCGGCTTTACCGAGTTCGTGATTTACGACCCGGCCTTTGCTGCAGGCCTGGGCAGCCAGGAAGTCTATCTGGGCGCTGCCGCTGGTGCCGTCTTCAGTGACATTCAGGCCGAGGTCGCCTTCCTGGTGGGCCGAACCTGTGATCAGGAAGTGTTGCTGGAACTGGACCCGGATGTAGCCAAGTTCATACCCATTCCAGACTCGGGTTTCTCCGGGGCTTATGTGCGCGGCTCGGCTTCGATTCCCGTCTGGACAAATGGCTGCCCGCTGACCATTGGTGTCTCCGCTGATATGGGCGCCTGGGTGCTGGCAGGCCCACCAGTAACGGTCGGTGGTCTGGTCGGTGGCGGTGCTTATGGCAAGGTGTTGTGCATTGGCTCCTTGCGCGGCCAGGTGCGGGCGCTCGGCAGTGTCACGGCAGACGGCGATATCTCCTTTGTCGGAGAAGGATTCGGTGTGGCCGGTGCGGGTTTGTGTGAACCGGCGACCTGGACATCGGTACCGCGTTCACGCGAAGACAGTTGGTGTGGAACGGGCGATGCCCGTTTCCAGGCAGGCTATCAAAATGGCTGGTCCATCATGGACCTGACCACCAGTGCGGTGCATTAAAGGAGGGTTGTTCGGGATGTTGTTTATGCGCCAATGGCTTACAGTTTTGATTCTGGTACTGATGTCCACATCAGTCTGGGCCGATAGCCCCTTTTATTTTATAGCCAAGCAGGCACCAGAGGGTGCCATGTCGGCCCAGGGGCAAGACCAGAAGCGCGTCTATTTGCGTTGGGACCTGGTCGAAGGCAACCTGCCGGAAGACATCGCTTATTTCAGTCTGTATAGAGGCGATGAACGTCTAAAAACCTTTCCCGCCCGTGGCGTGATGAGTGCGGCGCAAATCACCGCGCTCTACCAGGCGCCTTCGGAGCAGCAGCGCTTGCTGGAGACCCTGGGGCAATTGCAGGAAGAAGCCTTGCTGGAGGGTCTGGGTGCAGGCTTCAATGCCAGCCAGTTTGGGCAAATTTTGCACGATCGCCTGAACGATCAACCCTTCTGGGGGCATCTGGCGTCGCGCATGGACTTTAACCTGGCCATCGCCCGCTATCGCGGCTGGCATGATCAGCCAGAAGAGCCCGGCACCTACCTTTATGAATTGCGCGCCCATAACGGAGAAGGCGAAAGCCGTCGCGTTGGTCTGGCCGAGGTCAATACCCTTGAAGCGCAGCAAATACTGGCACCGGAGCAGTTCTTCCAGATCGAGCAGGCCTTTTGTGATCGGCCCGATTTTCGGGATCACTACAGCGTCGCCTTGAACTGGGCAGAACCCGGTGCCGACAACGCGGCCGATCGTCTTGCCAACCAATTATTCATCAGTGGTTACAACCTCTACCGCAGCCGTGACAATGTGGATGACGCGCCACCGCGTGATCTGGCCAGCGAGGCCGCACAGCGGCCGCACGATGAACGCGGCCGGGTGATCTTCGACGACCTCGAACGGGTAAACGATACGCTGCTGACCATCACTCCAGACGACGACCCCATGGTACCGGAGTGGCTCGAAACTCAGGATGACCTGATGACGGCTGGGTTGAAGCCGGGCGATCGGCGTGCCTACTATCTGGTGCCCCGAACCCTGGCGGGCCACTATGGTCCGACGGTCGAAACCCTGGTGGTTGTGCGTGATATGGCTCGTCCTCCGGCGCCCTGGGATGTACGTCCCTATCTTGATGAAGCCAATCAGAGAGTTGAGCTGACCTTCGATGCCATAGGCCTCAACAGCTATCGCGCTGCTTTTGGTCGTGAGCGTCGTTTTTGTAATCTCAATACGGCCCAGGACGATGGCTTTCTGGAATTCGTGACCAGTGATGAAGATTGCGCTACCGATGTGCGCCGTCGAGTGCAACTGGAAGTGACGGAGTATCTGGTGTATCGCTTCGATACCTATCACGAAGCCGCTCGTTTTCAGGACAGCGATGGCGATGGTTATGCTGATCACCTGGAACGGCCTCTGGGCACTCAGTGCCAACCCGTTGAGCCTTTCGGTGGGCAGCGTATCGAGGTAGAGGAGCAGCGTGTGTCACTGCAAGGTGGCGATCAGATCGTTCTGCTCGATGAGATGCCCGCAAAGGAAAAGGGTGAAGTTTTCTGGTATCGACTTGCCAGCCGCAGCAAGACTGACCGGCTCAGCCTGCTCAGTGAGCCGGTGCGGGTCAACTTCCCGGACAGGACGATGCCCGAGCCACCTTTGGTAGAAGTAACGCAACCCGAACGTGGCCTATGCGGTTGCACGGTAGGCGGTCAGTTCGGCAAGGACGATTGGCAGTTCCTGAGTTACATGCCTTCTGCGGGTGCCCTGACCTTTCAATGCAGCAAGGATGGTTTTACGACCGATGAATATCCTGCGACTCAGGCCATGATCGGCGACAACGATGCCCAGCTTTGCGCCAACCCGGACAAGGATTTCTTCTACAACTGTGGCTCCGATTCTGTGCGCACCTTTTTCTATCGGGAAGGCGAAACCGAAGTCAGTTGTTCACTGCCGGCGGATGGAAATACACCCGGTATGTGTGGCCAGGGTACGGTGGGCGTTACGCCTCAATACTGTGAACAGGATAAAGCAGCACCCGAAGGCGTCGTTGTTGGGCCGATTACCATTCGAGTGACACCCGTAAATCCGGAGCATTGTGTCACGCTGAATCAACAAGTCAGCGGCACGACTTCGGCGGTTTTAACCAGTTGTGGCAGCACAGAGTCCGAGCTGGTTTTTGAGCACAGCTTTGGTGAGTTCTGTGGATTTGCAGTCACCCGTGATGCCAATAACAATGTCTCTACGACGACTCAAATCGGTTGTCGCTATGTACCCGGCCAATCTGAACAGGTTCGCCTGGCACCGCCTCAGCCGATCAGCATGACCTCGATCAGCAACCGCATGGATCTTGAATGGGCTGCATCGACTCAGGCGCAGTCTTCGGTAGAAATCGAGCTGAGCCGTTTGTCGCCAGATGGGCTGGCGCCCATTGTTGAGCGTTTGCCAGTAGTGGAATTGAGCGGCGGTGGCGATCAACTGACGCAACTGGACATACCCGAACGTGAGGCCGATGAAGAAGAGTGGTGTGTGCGTATGCGATCCTTTGGCCCCTCGGCCATTGTTGGTGAACCGCGTTACTCCAACTGGAGTGCATCGCTGTGCGATACACGGTTGGCCAACCCGGCAGACCCTCCTCCTCAATGGCTGCCCTGGCCGACGGTGTCTGAGCCAGAGCAGGGGCCGACGTTGACTGTGCGTGATGGCCAGTCGGTCTATGTGATACGTGGAGCAGGAGGCGGTAGCCAGGTGCCGGTTGCCAATGGTCTGTACATTCCATTGGGTGAGTTCACGCTGAACAATGAATACGACTGCCTGCAATTCGTGTACACCTATGACGTGGTGAATTACGAAGACGAAGATCTGGTCGTGCCGCAACGAATGGATTATCTGGCCGACGTTCTGTGTCGGCCAAGCGCCTATGCCCAGTACAACGGGGTATTGAGCGAACATCGGGATTTCATGGTGTACCGTCAGGCCCGTTCACCCGGCGGTGAGGTATCTGATTTTGTTCAGGTCAGCCCAATGATCGATTATGTGCACTGGTTAACGGGCTATTTCCCGCCAACCGCTATGGATAATTTTGGTGGTCACTGGGTGCATTGGTTGCGTGATCCCTACATCTGGACCATTGCCAGTGAGCATCGCCCTGAACGTTTGAGGGTCGCATTTTATGATCGCGCTGGGTTGAAGTCAGGCTATGACTACCGCTATCAATTTGTCTATTTCGATTCAGAAAAACGCATTCGCAGTTGGCGCAGTTCGGACTGGTTTGCCTATCAACTGCAAGACTAAGGCAAGGAGCGGATCATGATCAGGACAAAGGCACTCATTATCGCCTGTCTTCTAGGGCTGCCTGCTTTCGTCTGGGGCTCGGCTCTCTTTGATGACCGGGCTGCCAACTTCTGGTTGGTCGACACCGTTGATGGCAAAGTCACCAGCTACAGTGCTGGAGATTGGGTGCTGGATTACGATCAACTGACCAACCCACCCGCATTGTCCGGGCCCCATCAGACATTGGTGAACAGCTTACCGAAAAGCTCAGTTTCGATGAGTGCCGGGCAGCCTGGAGTTTCGGTGATCGGCCTGGCTGAGGCAGACCGCATTCTGGGAGAGGACAGCGGCCCCAAACCGTTAAGAGTACTGCCGGCAGACGGCTATTACACCGAAACTCTGGCCATTCGCCTGCAAGTGGATGACAGCCTGAGCGGCCATTACATCTTGCGCTGGCGTTTTAATGAAGGTAGCTGGATCTCCGAAACCTTGACGCCTCAGTCCTTTGACGAGGTGAGCGGTGGTTATCTCGAGCGCGTGCACTACCTGGTGCACGATGGGGACTATGACCTCGAAGTCGAGTTGCGCTCCAACATTGGCGTGTTGGTGGACGACGTTGTACGCGAATACAAGCTTTACAGCACCCATGAGGATGGCCACCGTCGTGACACCTCAGGCGATGGCATTCCCGATCTGGTAAAAATCGCCATGGGGTTGAGCCCGCTTTCAGCCGATGATGGTGAGCCGGGTAGCGATGGCAACTGGAGCCGTTTTGACCTCTGGCTGCGTTGCGCAGAGATTGAGTTTGATGAGGAAGTCTGTGTTGAACCCGAAGATCGGGACAAGGACGGCTGGAGTGATTTTGATGAGGAGCTCAGAGGCACCCGCCCGGATGACCCGGCAACGCTGACCTTTATCGATGGCCCGGAAGAAGGGAGTGTCGAGCACCAGAATGAACGTCAGCGCTTCAAGGAGTATCCGGCCGCTCGGCGGCTCTATGAGGTGGAGTATCGACTCGATGGTACTAACCTTGGGATGCCAGTGGACACCCTAAGTGCTACCACCCTTTATGGTGATATTGCCTGGGACCCGGAACGATTGGTCACCCCGACGGATCTGGACAATGCGCAATTGTCTGAAATCGACGTTGCCGCTTCTCGATTGCGTGAGCTGGCTGATAAAGCTCTGGATGAAAATCAATGGCCCGCCATGCGCTTACCCGCCGGTGTCAGAACTCTGGTGCGCGCCAGCCGGGTGGTCGCCGTTGGCGATTCAACCGCACGCCAGGTCTTTTTATTGACCTTGCCGATCCAACCCGATTTGACACCCAGGCTATTCAGCACGGTGGCTGATGAATGGGTTGGTGATTGGGACACCGTCGAAGAATGGCGTGCAGGCTACCTGAAGTGGCTGAGAGAGACTCTGGTTCAGGATATCAGGCCTGAATTTGATGCCGACCAGTCCCTGGTCTTGCTGGTGCTCGAGCAATTGCTCGCACAGGAAGCACGACTGAGAGGCATTGGTGGCCTCGAACGTCTGGGCCAGCCCGGTGCCCGCTTGCGCTGGGTTCGCGAGTTCAACACCACCCTGGCGGAGCGTCATGAGGGGCACAATATAACGGCCGTTATTGAGCAGCTCGAGAAGGCACTGCTCGACGACGGGTTGCTGAAGGATGATGCTCGGACCATACAGACATGGCTCGAAGACACACCGGAGGGCCTGGACAGCAGCGCATGGCTGAGACAAAAGCTGGATTTCAATCAGGCAGGGCGTGATCTGGGCTGTTTTGTCAGTGATGATGACTGGGCCAGATTGAACGAAGAAGGCAACGAAGTTCTGCTCGACCAGTTCCTCACCGACTGCCCGACGCATTACCTGGGTTCGGAGCTGCTGCAGTGGCAAACCGAAAGTCTCGATTTGCGTTACCGGCTGCGGCTGATGTTGCTGGCCGAAGGCCTGATGCGCCTCGGCCATGATAACAGCCTGGCTTCGGCTGCTGCGGATTCCGACGAAGACGGCCTGACCAATGCCGATGAAATCATGCGGCGGCCCTATCGCTGGCACACTCTGCCCTGGTTGGCCGATACCGACGGCGATGGCCTGATCGACAGTGTAGACCGTTGCCCACTCGACCCGCTTAACGGTTGTACTGGCACACCGGATGGCAATCAACTTTATCTGGGCTCAGATCTGACACTGTCCAAACCTTACCAGATGGGCATGGTTCTGCTCAGCATTGAACTGGATCGACCCGCACTGGAAGCCATCAGGGTGAGCTATCAGGTGTTGGCCAATGATGGCGACAGTGCCATCGATGGCGAAGACTTTATTGCCAGCAGTGGCGAGGTCTGGTTGCAGCCGGGCCAGTCGGCGGTGTTGATACCGGTTACGCTGCTTAACGAAGGTGAAGGCTCGACCTTCCGCCTTCAGGTAACAGAGGTCGAGGGTGCCAGCCTCGCCGGCAGCGACTCCACCCTGGTCACCCTGACGCCATACGAACCCTCTGAGCCCAGGGCGGTGTTGCTGGCCAGCAATCTGGTGGTGCACGAGAACGAGTCGATCACCCTCGATGCCAGTGCCAGTTACGACCCGGATGGGCGGCCGTTGAGCTTTGTATGGCAACCGGTTTCTGGCCCGGATGTTGTGCTCAGCAACTCGGAAAACGCCATCACCGAATTGACGGCGCCAGAATTGTTGGCAGACACCTCTGCGCTGCTTGAAGTGACGGTGAGCAACGATGCCGGCCTGACCAACAGCGCTGAGTTGTCCTTGCTGATTACCGCAGAAGACGACCCGCCCATAGTGCTGGCCACGCCCCAGTTCAACAAGGAGCGTGGTGCTGAACTCTACATCAACTTTGCCGAGCTGGAAGCCTATATCGAAGACCCTGAGCAGCAGCCGTTGAGCTTCTTTCTGCGGCCGAACCAGCCCCTGGGCGCACGCGTCAGTGAAAGCGGTTCGGGATTGTTGGTTGATGGGGGAATCGCCGAGGCCGTGTTGTTGGCGCCTGAAGAACCGAGCCAGTTCTCGGCAGTGCCCTGGGGGCAAGGCGGTGTCGCCTTTATCAGTCGTGATGCAACTGGCCATCACTCAGTATGGGTCTGGCACTATAGCTTTGGTTTGATGTTGATTCATAGCACTGAACATGACATTGATAATCTGATGGCCAACCCGGCGTCAGACTCGCTTTACTTCGATGAAACAATAGCCGATAAAACCGTACTCAATTGGCTGTCTCCTGGAAACTCCGTGCAGAAGTGGAGTACGGATGGCTTGCCGGAGGGTACCGATGCTCGATTGGCGAGCCCCTTTACCGAAGATCTGTATTTCTGCCGCGACAATATGACCTGGTCCTACCTGGACGTGAAAACCGGCAACCAGGTCAACAGCGAGTACCCCTGTAGTGGCGAAGCGGCGAAGGTCATCGCCAATAAACAACAGGTCTGTCTGGTGTCTGATGATCTCCTCTGTACTGAGCCTGGCAGCATGAGTTCCGAGGTGAGTAATTGGCTGTCGCTGGACGGTGCAACGATGCGTGGACTACATGCCTTTGGTGAGCTTACCGTGGTGATGGCTGATTACGGTACTGAGTATGGTTTTTATGCGCTCTCCCCGACAGAACCCATGCAAGCCGTGGCGTTTCATTACGTCGACAGTGCTGACGTGAGCAGTGCGGAACTTGCCTACACCCTGAACACGAGCGGTGATGTTCTGCTCGGTTTGTTGTTGGTGGATGGCGGGTATGATGTGATTCGCTGGGAGCCCGGTGATAACGATGCCACCCTGCTGGCGAGTGGTTTGCTGGCGGGTGTGCCGCAGGAGGCTGATTCACCCAAACCCCTGATCGAGATGAATGGTCAGTACTACTGGCTGGCCGATGTTGGTGTGGACCGCTGGGCCGTGCAACGTATTGACCCGGAGTCTGGCAGCGTGCAGACCCTTAACGAATTGACGGTCGGCAGTTATGGTGTTGAGTCCATACAAGGTTATCAGTTGGTAAGCTCGCCTCGAGGCCTGGTGTTGTCTGGTCAATATGGAGATGGATTGTGTTTCTGGCAACGACTCGATGGCAGCGGCGTTTTACGTTCGGTTCATTTCGACGACGTTCTCTGTGAGCAGAGTGTCACGGCCAGCTCGATAGAGCTTCATCGGAAGGGTGAGCGCTATTACCACATTCAGGGAGGTGACTTCCTGGGCAGTACCGGCTTCTCGGTCGATGTCAGTGATGGTGTCAACGAGGTTGAGCTGCCGATCAAGCTGATCATAGAGGAGGCAGACTGATGCGTACCGCCTTATGGATGCTGATCCCCATTGTTTTGCTGGGTTGCAACACTGAAACGGCCAAGTGGGATGCCTCCAATTCCACCAGTGCCGATGCAGAGAACCAGGCGGAATCTCCGAACGCCTTGCCGGTTGCAGAAGAACCCAGAGCTGCGGACGCAGAAAACACCACGCCAGACTGGTTACGCTACGGCGGTCCAACCCCCTGGGTACAGGACAGTGACGGCGATGGCATCCCCGATGAGTTCGATGCCGATCCCTATAACCCGCCTCTGGTGGTTACCTCTGGGCCAGCACTGCGGATTGACCGGCTTTATACCCCGAGGCCTGGTGTTGAGCTGGACGATCAGGTGATGCCGGGTGCGGATCTGGTTATTGAATCCACGGGGCTGTTTCACTATGGCGGCCCCTGGTGGCTGCGCTGGCACCATGCCAATGGCATTTTCGCTCAGGAAGTCTTCCCGGATGGCGAGGGTCGCATAGCGGTTCAACAGCCGGAAATCATGCCACATGCGGTCAGTCTGGTAGCGGCAACCTATGCCACCACTGAACATTCGGTGCAGGCACTCAAAGCCAATACACCACTGCTTTACCCTCTGGAAGAACCGTTGCGTGCCGGTGCTCAGGTCACCTTGAAAGGTGAGCGCCTGGATCAGATGCGCGCCTTGCGTTTGGGTGACCAGCCGTTGCCGGTTGATCAGATACGGCCGAATGCCATTGTTGTCAGCTTGCCTGACTTGCCGATCAGCCAGACATTTAACTGGGAAGACGACCGCGGCGATTATTATTATCTGCAAGCGACGATCATGCGACCGGTGACGATAGATACGGCGAATCAACTCATTGAGCCGCTGGACTGGTCCGTTCTGACGGATTCCGGGCTGCTTCGCCTGGGCGAGGAAGCGACCTACTGGGTCCCAGCTGGTATGAGCCGGACACTGCGTTTCTACCAGGATGACAACCCCTTGTCGGTGAGTGCCGTTGTCTTGCCGCACCAGACCAGGGTCGAGCTGGGTGCGCGCAGTTCTCTGAAAGAGTGGATTTGGTCCTATCACGTTGGGGCGCACACTACAGCAAACCATGACTATGGCTATTCATTACCCCTGGTTGCTGATCAACTGTCGGAGGTTGAAAGCCTGTTGCTGGATGGCTTGAATGGTGATCTGAACGCAGGCTTTTACGCACGCCAGGCCTTCCATAGCCAGGTTAAAGACATTGCCTATTGGCCCGAGCCCGCTCAGGTGCTGCAGGAGCGTTCATGGTGGCGTCTGGAATTTCTGGGGGACACCGTAGAAGCCATTATGGCCGGTGGCAACCTGTATCAGCCCATCGTCAAGGTGATTCTTGAGGATGCGGTGTCCGGTACCTCCAGTTATGCCAATATCAATATTGGTTACCACCGTAGCCTGACCGAATGCACTGGTATGGGTGCATTGAGTCGCCCGTCCGACATGTGGCCATCTGACCTCTGTGTACAGAATATGGGGCCTTATTATGTGAGCTTGCGTGTCGTTGACTCACGAAGTGGCGAAGTGTTGAAAGATCACATTACCCATCCCTTTGATACGGATATGCTTGGTGGCTCCAATTTCGGCTTTTTTAACGTGCCTTCTGTCGCTTATTTGACCGGCAATAACCAGTCCCTATGCAAAATGCGTCCCTGTCATGTTGAAGTACTGACGGGTGGGTTAGGCTGGCTGGCGAGTTACGAACTGAACCAAAGTGAGCGCGCTATTGCCAACCAGGTTTTGGGTCGGACTTTGTTGGAGCTGGTAGTGATGCCTGCCATTGGTTGGGCTACCAACTCCTCAAGCAACAGTAAAGGCGTCAAATGTATTGCTGAATCGCTCTTGGTACCTTCAGTGGCCGATACTTTTAATTACGGTGTGGCAATAGACGCCTGGATGCAAGGCGTTAACCAGTCCAGTACTCCCTCAGAGCTTACTTTGGTTACAGCAAGTACCATTATTTCCCCTGTAATAGATCTTTTAATCGGTATGGCAGGGAATGATCGTTTTGCTGAGTGTTTAATCGAATTGGGAGAAAGTACTACAAATCAAATGGTGAGTAGCGCGTCCAATCGACTGGGTAGTGCTTCGCGCAGCGCCAGTGTTCCAGTATTTATATTGAACAGGCTTAATGACGCCTATCAAGGTTGGCAACTATTGACGGCTCCCCGCAAAATCATTTTTGATGTTGCACCCAGAGCCTCGATCACCGAGATTACCACCAGCAGCGGTCGTTTCGATGAGCGAGTGCTCTATTCCAATAACGAAAATGACTTTTTAAGGCTCTATGGCACCCATCTGGCAGACCCGCTAGACGATGGGTACTGGCCGACACTGGTGTTGACGGATCGCAGTGGCCGCCAGGAGCGGTTGGCGTTGAACAGCAGCCATGCATTCGATACTTCTGATATGTCCTGGGTGGACTTGCGTATCCGCGTTCAGGACTTGCGGCCCCTGGTACAAGGTCTCAGTGGCAACGTCTTTAATGTGAGCCTGGAGTTGGATCATGGCAACTACAGTGAGTTCCCGGACGGTGTCTTGCCATTGCCGGGCACCGAGGTCGAATGGATCGGAGATGCCCGTTTGACCGGGGTGATCCGGCCCATTTTGATGCCCGGTGAGCGAGGCATATCACTTTATGGTGAAAACCTGGGGCTGTTCAATCAGCCGGGTTTGGCGCTGGAATTCACCAACGAAGATGGTGAAATATTCCCCGCCGACCGTGTCCTGTACAACTCGTCAACCAGTATACGCTTTGGTTTAAGTGAGGATATGCCTCCGGGGCGCTATCACTTGACGCTGCTGCTGGGTCTGATCAAGACACTGGATCTGGATCAGCCCATTGAGGTGGTGAGTGCCGATTCCTCGTTCGTCGGCTTACTCGACAGAGGGCCGGTGCTGGACGACGAAATAGAGATGTGGTTGCTAACCGGTAATGGTGATGCATTGACACCCTTTGGGGAGCCAGTCACTTTTGCTATTCCGTCACCCAACAAGGACTATTCGATGATCATAGCCTGGGAGCAAGACACTCTGATGAACTTCGCTGAGCAGGTTCGTGACCCAGCGAGAATTCAAATCTATTGCGTTGATGGTGGCGATGACGGTACCTGTACCTGGCGCGTTCAAGGTCGCATAGTGGGTTTTCTGGGGCAAGTCAGCCTTTTTAATGAGAGTGGCAGCCTTGCCGAGGATGCCTTCTTCGAGTTCGACCTGAATTACCAATAGCAGGATGATGCTGTCTCGGCACAGCCGGGTAGAGTGGCAAAGTTCTCGAATCGTTACAGTTTCAAGGAGTTGGCATTCCTGAACACCGCTTTGCGGCCTTTCGATCAGTGGTACACTCGGTTTTTCCGATGCTGAGCTTTCCAGGACTGAAAGATGAAATCCAGATACGGCCAGAGCCTGGCCGTTAAGCCTGCACTGCGCTTACCCGAATTTGTCGCCCTCATGGCACTGATGACTTCTTTGGTCGCCATGAGCATCGATACCATGCTGCCTGCCTTGCCAGAAATTGGCCGAGATCTGAATGCGGCAGACATCGCGCAAACACAGCTGATCATTTCCTTTGTAATCCTCGGCATGGGTGTGGGGCAGTTGTTTTTCGGGCCACTGTCGGACGCCATTGGGCGCAGGCCTACCATTCTGGCTGGACTGGTCATTTTTATGGCGGGCTCGGCCGTCTCCATGCTGGCCGAGAGCATGGAAGTCATGTTGTTGGGGCGTCTGATCCAGGGTTTTGGCGTTTCCGGCCCGCGTATTGTATCCATTGCTCTAATACGGGATCAGTTTGTCGGCCGAAACATGGCGCAGGTGATGTCCTTTATCATGACGGTCTTTATTCTGGTGCCCATGCTGGCGCCAGCGGTCGGGCAGGGTGTGGTTTTGCTCAGCCATTGGCGCGGCATCTTTGCAGTATTTATTGCTCTGGCTTTGATCGTAGGCATCTGGTTCGGCCTTCGCCAACCGGAGACCCTGGCTGTGGAAAAACGCCAACCGGTATCGCTGCCCAATTTGTGGCGATCAACCCGCTTTGTCTTTGCGCAGAAGACCACGCTCTGGTTTGTGGCCTCGGCGGGTTTTGTTTTCGGCAGTTTCCTGACCTACCTCGGCAGTGCCCAGGCCATCTTTGTTGATCTCTATGATGTAGGGCTCAGGTTTCCGCTTTATTTCGCTATTCTGGCCGGAGTGATTGGCCTTTCTTCTTTTACCAACGGAAAACTGGTGCAACGCTTCGGCATGAAACGCATCAGCTATGTGGCGCTCATCGGCTTTATAGGCAGTTTTGGCATTTTGCTGGTTTTGGCGTTGTTGCAGGGCGGGGTGCCCCCCTTGATGCAATTCATGGTGTTCGGTTGCCTGGGCTTTTTCTGGGTCGGGCTGATGTTCGGCAACTTCAATGCCTTGGCGATGAAGCCTCTGGGCGCAGTAGCAGGTATAGGCGCTGCTCTGGTCGGCTCCCTGACCAACTTTATCTCGGTGCCGCTGTCGATCCTCGCCGGCCTGTTTTACAACGAAACCCTGGTGCCCTTGTTGCTGGTTTTCGTCGCCTTTGGCATCGCCTCACTCTTCTGCGCACACAAGGGACTAACCCACTTCGAAGACGACTGAACTGGAGTGTCGATGTCCTCATCGACGTAGTCGGCGCCAGCCGACTGGCCGGGGTGCGGGGTCAAACCAGCGGGCTGCGCTCCCCTGGAGTGTCGATGAGGACATCGACACTCCAGGGGAGCGTTTGAATCTTGAGGCTCCAAAATGGGTTACTGGACGACCCGCTCATACACCACAAAGGAATAATCATAAGGGTTGGGCCCTTCCGCCTTGAAGTCTTCCCGCGCCCGCTCCTGATAGGCGTTCAGGTCTATCGCCGGAAAGCGCGCATCGCCCTCCACCTCAGCATGCACCAGCGTCACATAAAGCCGGTCCGCCCGTGGCAAGGCCTGTTCATAAATCTGGGCGCCACCCATCACAATCACCTCATCACTGCCCCCGACCAGACACTCCGCCTCAGCCAATTCAATAGCCGCCACCAGCGAATGCACGACCTTGACGCCTTCAGCCTGAAAACCGGCATCCCGCGTGATGACGATGTTGGTGCGATTGGGTAATGGCTTACCAATGCTGTCGTAGGTCTTGCGGCCCATGATGACGGGCTTGCCGGTGGTGACCTGCTTGAAGTACTTGAGGTCGTTGGGCAGGTACCAGGGCAGCTTGTTGTCGCGGCCGATCACGCCGTTGCTGGCCATGGCCCAGATCAAGGCAATGCGCATTGAATTCTCCTGTATTTCGAGTGCCGTTATACTATCATTGAGTGGCTTGTATAGTCCCTTGCACAGCTCGGTAATACCGGCTAAAGTTCGCTACCCCAAAAATCCTGACCATTGAGGCAGTAATGACCGCCATCCCCTCCGATATCCAGCAAGTATGGAACGAGGCAGATTGCCTCTTTACAGAAGCTCAGGTCGAGCACGCCATCGATACCATGGCCACGGAAATTTCCAAGGACCTGGCCGATAAAAACCCCATCGTTTTCAGCGTGATGAATGGCGGTCTGGTGCTGACCGGCAAACTGGTGACCAAACTCGGTTTCCCGCTCGAAATCAGCTATTTACACGCCACCCGTTACCGCGACAAGACGCGCGGTGCCGATCTGGAGTGGCGAACCTACCCACAACAGTCCCTGAAAGACCGCGCCATCCTCATTGTCGATGACATCTACGACGAAGGCGCCACCCTGGGCGCCATTGTCGATCACAGCCGCAAAGAAGGCGCGGGCGAGATCCACATCGCCGTTCTGGTCGACAAACAACACGATCGCAAAGCCCGCCCGGACATCATTCCCGACTACATCGGTTTGCAATGTGAAGACCGTTATGTGTTTGGCTATGGCATGGATTACAAGGGTTACTGGCGCAATGCGCCGGGGATTTATGCGGTGAAGGGGCTTTAAGCCCCTCTGTAACACAACCGTCATCCAACCGTCATACACTGCACTCAACCAGCAGGAGGTGCAGTATGTCATCCAGTCCCATCAGCCACGAACACTTCATCAACCGTGAACTCTCGTTGCTGGCGTTCCACGATCGGGTGCTGTCTCAGGCGCTGGATAGCGAGATTCCGCCACTGGAGCGGCTGCGCTTCCTGTGCATTTCCAGCACCAACCTGGACGAATTCTTCGAAATACGGGTCGGTGGCCTCAAGGAACGCTTCGAAGCGGGCTCTACCCTGACCGGGCCGGATGGCATTACACCCAGCAAACAGCTCAGTCTGATCGCTGATCAGGCTCACGACCTGGTCACTCGCCAGTACGATATCCTCAACAACCAGTTGCTGCCTCTGTTGGAGCAGCACGACATCCGGATCATCAAGCGCGAAGACTGGTCGGCGACACAGACACAATGGCTGCAACAGTACTTCGAGCACGAGGTTCTGCCGTTGCTGAGCCCGATCGGGCTGGATCCGGCGCACCCCTTTCCTCGCATTCTCAATAAAAGCCTTAACTTCATCGTCAAACTCGAAGGCAAGGATGCCTTTGGTCGCAACAGTGGCCAGGCCATCGTCCAGTGCCCGCGAGCCCTGCCGGACATGATTCGTCTGCCGGCTGACGAAACCGGCTCCGGCGCCAACGATTTCGTATTCCTCTCGTCGGTCATTCACTTCTTCATGGATGAAATCTTCTTTGGCATGAAGGTGCTGGGCTGTTACCAATTCCGGGTGACGCGCAACTCGGACCTGTTTGTCGACGAAGAGGAAACCGGTGATTTACGCCGCGCCATCGAAGGCGAGCTGGTGTATCGTCAGTACGGCGATGAAGTGCGGTTGGAAGTCGCCACCAACTGCCCGGACGAACTGGTGCAGTTCCTGTTCAAGCAATTCGAAATTACCGAAATCGACCTGTACCGTGCGGATGGCCCGGTCAACCTCAATCGACTGGTTAATCTTATTGAGCTGGCCAACCGGCCAGATCTGCTTTACCCACCCTTTGACGCTCGCATCCCTAAGGTGTTGCGCCGCAAGGCCAACATGTTCGATGCCATTAGCAAGAACGATATTCTGCTGCATCATCCTTTCGACTCCTTTATGCCTGTGGTTGATTTGATTCGACAGGCCGCCAAGGACCCGACCGTACTGACCATCAAACAGACGCTGTACCGAACCGGGGCAAACTCCATCATAGTTGAGGCGTTGGTGTCAGCAGCCAAGGCAGGCAAGGAAGTCACCGTCATCATCGAGTTACTGGCTCGCTTTGACGAGGAGGCCAACGTTGCCCTGGCCGAGCGACTGCAGGAATACGGCATCCATGTCGTTTACGGCATTGTCGGCTACAAGACTCACGCCAAGATGTTGTTGATTGCTCGACGCGAAGGCAACAAGCTGCGCCATTATGTGCACCTGGGAACCGGAAACTACCAGGCCAGAACGGCACAGATTTACACCGACTACGGGCTGATGACGTGCAACAAGCAAGTTGGCGATGATGTGTACCGAATCTTTCTGCAAATGACCAGTCTGGGCAAGGTCAGCAAGCTTGAAAAGCTTTATCAATCTCCCTTTACGCTGCACAAGACGCTGATGCGTAAAATCGATCAGGAGATAGGGAATGCCAGGGCGGGGAAGAGCGGGCGCATCATCGCCAAGATGAACTCACTCTACGAAGAACAATTGACGCGAAAGCTCTGTGAAGCCAGCCAGGCCGGCGTTCAGATAGACCTCATTATTCGAGGCATCTGTCAAATCCGGCCAGGCTTGCCGGGCATTTCTGAGAATATCCGGGTTCGTTCCGTTATTGGTCGATTTCTGGAACACACCCGTGCCTTTTACTTCATGAACGATGGTGATCCTGAAGTGATCCTGGCCAGTGCCGACTGGATGAGCCGCAACATGTTTTATCGGGTAGAGACTGGGTTTCCGTTGCTGAACAAACGGCTCAGAGACAAGGTGATACGTGATCTGGAGCTGTATCTGTCGGACAATCAGCAAGCCTGGCAATTGGATGCGCAAGGGCAGTATCAGCGCTGTAGGCCAGAAGGCAAGGACGCAATATCGGCACAAGGTCAGTTGTTGGCAGACACCCTGGGAAACGTCTCAAGCGCTTAGGTTTAAAGCTAAAGGAGATAACCGGGCGCATATTTAGTCTATAAAAATATATTCAATAAAAACAAATGCTTAGTCCTGTCTGCCCCTTTCCCGTTTGCCTAAATGGACTCGCCTGCCTTTTCCGCAGTAAAGAACCCCCTATCAAGGGTAGGATCATCGTTCAACCACTGCTAAACTGAAAGTGATGCATTCATGGCCTCCGCCGATTGCGACCACCAGGGAATGGCATCGATCGTGAGTGAACGTCAGTCGACCGGAGTCAGTGATGGAGTACTTTCAGGATCCCGCCACCCAGCGTTTCAGCTTTCAATCCTACGCTGCCAGTGCATCTCAAACCACCTTCGCCGTATTGCGTTTTAAAGGGCTTGAAGCCATTTCGACGCCCTACCAGTTCGACATCATGCTGGTCTCGGGTGAAGCCGATCTGGATTTATCCGAAATACTGCAATCCCAGGCGGTGTTTACCATGCACCGTGAAGCGGGTGACGATGTCCATTACAACGGCATACTTGCGGAGTTTGAACAGCAGCATGCCTACAATGGGCATTATTTCTATAGAGCGCGTCTGGTACCCAAACTCTGGTGGTTGATGCAGACCCAGCACAACCAGGTCTTTCTGGACCAGGCAGTACCGGAAATCATCGAGCGTGCCCTGACCGATGGCGGCATGGATTCCCTGGATTACGACCTCGGCGCACTCGAAGGCACCTACAACCCGATCGAATACGTCTGCCACTATCACGAAAGCCACTTCAGCTTTATTTCGCGCTGGATGGAACGCGAAGGCATCTACTATTATTTTTACCACGATGCCGATGGTGACCGCCTGATTCTCTCCGACAGTGCCTTCTCGCATGAACCCATGCGTCAGGGGGCTGACCTGAAATTTTCGCCCATATCCGGTATGGAACAGGGGCATCGCGACGAAATCGTGCTCGACTTTACCTGCCGCCAGATTCAATTGCCCCATACCATTGCGCTCAAAGACCACAACCCGGAACGCCCGTCACTGGAGATGGTGGTGCGGGCTGATGTGGACCCCAATGGCCGCGGTGAGAGTTTTATTTATGGCGAGCATTATCAGACGCCAGAGGAAGGCGAACGCCTGGTTCAGTTCCGTGCCGAAGAGTTGTTGTGCCAGAAACAGTCGTTTTACGGTGGCAGTACTGTCCCTTTCCTGACGCCCGGCTTCAAGTTCAATTTGCAGCAGCATTACCGCGACAGCTTCAACCAGGAATACATGGTGGTTGAAGTGACTCACGAAGGCGACCAGACCAACCTGTTGAAAACCTCGGTCATCGGTAGCCTGGCGGAAGGCGCAGACATCAACATCTACAGCAACTCGTTCAAGGCCATACCGGCCTCGGTGCAATATCGCCACCCACGCCAGACCAGTCAACCCAAGGTGGCGGGCACCCTGCATGGCAAGATCGATGGCGAACAGGACAGCCCTTACGCCCAACTGGATGAACAGGGCCGCTACAAGGTCAGGCTGCCGTTCGACATCAACGACGAACATCAGGACGGCAAAGCCAGCGCCCGCATTCGTATGATGCAACCCTACGCGGGCGAAGGCAAAGGCATGCAGTTCCCGCTGACCAAGGGCACTGAGGTGTTGCTGACCTTTATCGACGGCAACCCGGATCGGCCGGTAATCGCCGGAGCAGTATCAACGGAGACAACGCCCAGCCCGGTCAGTGCCGAAAACCAGACAGAATCCGTCATACGAACCGCCGGCAACAACCGTATTCGGATGGAGGACAAGTCGGGCAAAGAACGCATCGTTATGCAAAGCCCGTCCTCTGGCACCTGGTCTCGCATCGGTGAGCCGAACGACCCCATGTTCATGATTGGCGCCTCTCCCTTCTTCCAGCAGGAAGGCGAAGCCTGGGGAGACCCTGGCGCCTACATTATTGATGAAAACGAGAAGGTAACCTCTACCGTCGTCCATGCAACCTGGTTGCGTAAAGAGTCGGAAGTGGATGACGCTAATGCGGACGACTACCTGGGTGAAGACCTTGATGCAGGTGAGTACATTGCCGAATACCAGGACGGGGATGATACGGTCCGACGCAAGGTCTGGGCGTTTGATCTGAACGATGAGGATCATCCCAATTATACCCGCCCTTCGGCTGGTATGCGCGACATTACCAGTGGATCCTATTGGCTGGAAGTCGCCAGTCGTGCCGGCAGTTACCAGGGAGGGTTTCCCGATGTCCGCCAGATTGCCCGCAGCAACGATGATCAGCGTCCGCTGATCGGTGATATGCTCGCCAACTTCATTGATGACGATCCGGACTACAACCCGACAGGCTTGAAAGACTTTCACACCAATGGCGATGTTCCTAATCTGAAGTCCATCATGAGGCGAGCCAATGTCGAGCTCTCCAGTTACGACACCATTACCACTCAGGAAGGTAATATCTATGACTTTGGTGGGTACTGGAATTACAACCTGGGTAACAGTTATGAGGAAGCGCATATTGACCAGAAGGCGATCCTGAATCGACCTGGGTCGCTGGATAATAGTGCTAAAGACGATGATGCATTAATCTTCGGTGATATCCTGGCGACGGGAGGGCCTGGTTGGGCTGAGATCAATTGGATAACTGACAAAGACGTGGATACAGAATTGCCAGGGGAGTGGACATCAGACAACGTCTGGACCACCAAGGAGTTTGGCAATTCCTATGACTTCCGTGAAGGACACGCTATATCAGTGACCAATGGTTCCAGCCTGGATATCAGCTATACCGGAAACAAGTCCATTGAGCTGGTCATGCGAAAAAGTGGTGACCCGGCTTCATGGACGCACTCTGCCGGTGGTGTGACTCAAGAGAAAAAGTGGACCAGTACCGGCATTGTTTCACACGAGAGCATTTCATCTCCTGTCAAAGGCATCGATGATGTCGTCATTGGGCGAAGTTCAGCGACGACCAAACGAGATGTCATCACTGGAGGCATACAGAATTACAAAGCCGAAGCGTCTTCTGGAATGGCCTCCACCAGTTTCGAGTTTGATTATGGCAACAGTGCGACCGCCAAGTTTGCCTTTTCTTCCTCTCTGGCCTTCAACACCAGTGCTTCAGCGAATATTGCCATGTCGATATCCGCCACGCTGAACCTGAGTCTAGATATTAATGCTTTGGAGTTGAGCCTTAAAGCACCCTTCTCGGGCATAACCGTTTCCAGTGATTACAAAGGTGGTACCAAAATCAGCGTACCAGGCTGTTCAATTGACATCGAAGGCCCGGGCCCGACCATCAAGGTGAAGACCTCGGCACCCACGCTTGAGGTCTCTTCTGCCACCTTCAAGAAAGTGGTCTCCGAGTTGGAGTGGTCGGAAGTCAATCTGGCTGGCGGTATGGTGAAGATCTTTGGTTAAGGCACTGACATTGTGAAAGTCATCAAATCCATGCACTCCGGCATTATTCACCGCACGACGGAGGTTTTTGATCAGCACCTGTTTACGCTGTCATCGCTCTGGGCATTTGAGTTATCAACGGGCAAGCCAATACTCGAGCAGTCGATGTGGCGCACCATAGCCGCGGCGATAGCAGAGGGTGAACTCTTCGATGCCGGTTTTCCGAAGGTCCAAGCGGAGTATCTGGTCGCCGGGTCTTTTCTCTCACCTGGGCCGGTGCCCGGTGGCATGGTTGAGGTGGAACTGGGTACGCGCACAAAAACACTCTCTGTGTTTGGTGACCGTTATTGGAGTCGCAGTGGTTTTACCGGCCCGGAAGCCGTGACCGAAGTGCCAATCCGCTATGAATTGGCCTTCGGTGGGAAGGGCTCAACACTTAACCCGGTGGGCAAAGGGTTGGATGAGGTCACTTTCGAAGGCGTCAAGCGTACGCCCTTGCCCAATGTGGAATACCATCAACGCATCATGACTGCCGCATCCGATCGGCCACCCCCAGCCTCCTTGAACCGGGTCGATCCTGTCTGGCCGGTGCGTCAGGCGTTGGGAGGGACCTACGATCAAAAGTACATAGAAGAGCGCATGCCGGGTTTTCCGGAAGATTTGAATCCTGTGTTTTTTAATGATGCGGCCTCCGACCAGCAATTTGACGGATATCTGACGGGAAAAGAACGCTACCGGATATCGGGTATGAACCTGGAATATCCCACCTTGAGTGGGCAGCTACCGGGGATCGTCGCACGACTCTATATCGAAGTTGAACAGGATGGTTCATCCCACTTTATTGAACTGGAAAGTAAGCTGGATACGGTCTGGTTCTTTCCCAATGACAATATGGGTGTATTGATCCATAGAGGCAATTATCCTGCACAGAGCATGAACGCGAGTGAAATCACCAGAGTATTAATCGGTCACGAGTACTCGACGGATGAACCCAGATCGAAAGCGCACTACCAGGAGCAATTGATCAAACGTTCGGACCCGGAAGACGGGGTCAAATACATGTTGAATACCGTTGACCTTATTCCGGCCGGTGTAACCTGTGGCTTCGAGTCTTTGTTGGCGGAATCTGATATGCCCATCAAAGGGTATGCGGAGGACAATACTCAGGCCTTTATAGAGACGCAAACCGCCACGGTCACCGATCAGATGAAGAATCGTCTGGATGATCTTGAACACACTCCTCCAGCAGACTTTCAGCCACCCAGTATCGAGGAGGTGGTTCAGCAGAAACCTCAGGCTTCAGAGGAACAGAAACGTATAGAAACGTTGATCGACAAAGTCATACCAGGCTATGCAGAATCCGAGAGCGGTATTGATTTCACTCGCATGGACCTCAAAGCTCTGGATGAATTGAGCGACTACATCTCAAGTTTAACGCGTGAGCACGAAGAAAAAGCGGTGTCGGCGGTTCGCGAACGTATTGAAGCCATGAGAGAGCAGAACCTGGATCCGGATCTGGCCGATCAGTTAGAGCAATCGCTTGATCAACGCCATCAGCCACCCCCCCTCCCCAGAGTGTCCAGAGAGTTGGATGCGCAGTTGGAAACCATTAGAGCGCAGGTGGAAGCGGCCGAAAAAGAACTGATGATTCTGCAGTCCATGGGCATTGAACCGGATGCGATACAACAGCAATTGGTTGATATGGATGACTTACAGGAAAAACTGTCTTATAGCAAAGTAGAGGCAGAAAAAGGGTATCGACTCAGTGCGCACCTGATAGAAGATGCTCGCTCGCCTCATCCCGTCCCGCCGCCGGATTTACGCTCCGATTTTCAGCGCCGATTGGACCAGGCCGAAGGTCTGGCTGGTTGGGATGGTGCCTTTGCCGATCTAAAGGGCGTTCAGGTCAGCGGTGTTGGAATGAACAACGCCTATCTGGAGTACGCAGAAGCTCCCGACAGTGTTTGGGTCGATGTCGATTTTACCGAGGCACTTTGGGTTCATGCCAATCTGACGGGTGCGCGCTTTACTCGGTGTCGATTCAATGACGCCAATCTCGGCGCCAGCCAGATAGAAAATGCGACCTTTGTTGATTGCCTCTTTGACGGTGCGGGCTTTGGCAAGGCGTCCCTGGTAAACAGCCACTTTGAGACCTGTGTTTTTACCGGCAGAATGGATGCTTTTCAAGAGGCAAGGTTGTCCGGTGTTGTGTTTATCGATTGTCAAATCCAGCGGAATAATTTTTATGAGTTGGACATGACAGGGTGCCGCTTCGAGCGGTCCGTTCTGGATGAGTCGAATGTTCTGGGCTGTGATCTGACCAGAGCTGTTTTCGAACAGTGCTCTTTGAAAAGCGTGAACGTGGTCTCCAGTGACTTGACAGAATCTCGCTTTGACCACTCGGATTTAAACAACATTCGTTTTGTTAAAGACTGCGTATTAACGAAAGCCAGTTTTCGCAAGGTATCAGCGGAGTTGGCGAATTTTCGGGAATGTCAGTTGGAGCAGGCAGACTTTAGCCAGGCGACCATTGGTCGATGTGACTTTAGTGGGGCTCAGATGGTTCAGGCCGTGATGGATGGTGCTTTTTCGCGAGGCTCCCTCTTTATTAACAGCAATCTGGAAAAGGCCAGTCTGGTTAAATTGGATGCGATGGAAGCCTCTTTTCAGGACGCGAGAATCACTGCGACCAATTTTCAAAAGGCGAATCTTTATGGCGCGAACTTTTACGGTGTGGTTGTTGGGGAAACCGATTTCCGCAATGCCAATCTGAAGAAAACACTGTTCAAGGATTGGAGGCCTGGTCGTGAATAAAGAGCGTTTGCTGAACTGGGTAAAAGGGCAAGGGGATACGCCGATACTGATTGATGCGGATTGTTCGGGCGAGGACTATCGGCGTATTGAGTTGCATGGCGGGCAATTCCACCGAGTCAATTTCAGCGGTTGTCAGTTCAATGAAGGGGAGATTGCCGAGTGTCAGTTTATTGAGTGTGTATTTGACCGGGCTGTTCTGGATGGTTGTCGGGTGGTGATGAGCAATTTCATCAACTGTTCCTTGCGGACGCTTCAGGCCGATCAAATGGTGTTAAGCTATGTCAATTGTCAGGAGTGCTCATTCAACGAAAGCAGTTTGATCAAGGCTGAGTTCGGCAAGACCAATTTTGTTAATTGTGATCTGAGGCAAGCGGTACTGAGCAGCCTGGTGAGCGACAATTGTGCCTGGCTCAATTGCGCTCTTGATCGTGTCGATCTTGCTTACAGCCAGCATGAGCGTGCCAACTTTATCGATATTACTCTGGAGGCGATACAGCTTGAAGGGGCTCAGTTCAATACGCCCTATTTCAGAAGCATCGATTTTACCGGCTTTGATTTCAGTCGCACGAAATTCTTTCAGCCTCAATTCCAGGAAGTGATTCTGACTCAGGCCGACTTCTCAAAGGTCGACCTGAAACAGGCAGGCTTCTCTGGCGCCGTGATGACGGGGTGTAACTTCAGCGGTGCCTGTCTGGACAATGCCCTGTTTATTGGAAGTGAAGTAACGGGTAGCCGATTTGAGCAGGCGCACCTCAAGCAAGCCATGTTTAACGACGCGATCCTTAATTTCTGTGATTTTACGAAGGCTTATCTGGAGCAAGCACAGTTTACGCAAAGTCAGTGTCGTGATTCCGTGTTTGAGAAGGCAGACCTGACCTATGTGGATTTCTCTCATGCCGACCTGTCGGGTTCGGTGGTACTGGATTCCGAGCTCTATCGAACGAATTTGCATCAGATCGTGGAAGAAAAAACCCTATGGACAGGCTCCAACCGGGCAGTAGCCCTGGAAACCGACGAGGAACGTGCTCAGGCCGAGCGCGGTCCGGCTTGATATTGACGATGAGAGCCTATCACTATGTTTAGATGCATGCTACTCAGGAGGCAATTATGAGACCATCCGTAGTCCCCATGGCTTCGCCACAGCAGGATTGCCGCATGGAAGAAGCTCGAGTACAGAGTACCGAGGGTGGCCGAGTGCTGTTGCAAACCGCAGCGGGTATTGAGACAGGTCGACGTGCCGTCTCTTGCCTTGTCAACCCGGAACCGGGTGATTGGGTGCTGCTCAGCCGTAGTCAGAGAACCCTTTATGTATTGTCCGTTCTGGAACGGCGGGAAAACGAGCAGGCAGAGGTGACCCTGGGGTTTAGCGGACCGGTCAAATTGACCAGTCCAGATCAGGTTACCATCCGCTCCCAGAGTGCCCACTGGATCAATCAGGAAACGCAGCTTTCTACCCGGCAGTTGTCCGTAGCTGCAACGAACCTGGACGCGGTATCCGATAAGGCAACACTGCACAGCGGTACCTTGCGCTTGATTAGCCAAAGCCTGGATGTCATCAGCGACCGTATTTGTCGTCATGCGCGCACCCTGATCAGCATGGTGCGCGGTCAGGAAGTCCGACAGGCACATCAATTGTCAGAGCAAGTCATCAACACGCATCTGCAGCAAAGCAAGCAAACGGTTGTCGATGCCCGCAAGGATCTAAGAATGAATGCCGAACGCATTCACATGGGTTAAGGAGCGTACCATGGTATTTGTTAAAACACAGATGGCCGGTATGGATTTTGCCATGCCGGATGTATGTCTGACCCCCATCCCTACACCCGCGGGGCCGGTACCGACACCCATCCCTTATCCGAACATTGCCATGCCCATGACCTCCATACCCTCTCAGGTCAAGGTTCTGGTCATGGCGATGCCGGCTCATAACATGATGACAGTGACACCGATGAGTAATGGCGACAATGCGGGGGTGAACACCAACCCGTTGTCCGGCATGGTGATGGGCCCAACTCGAAACATGCTGGGCAGTTTTACGACCTTGATGGGTGGCTTACCGGTTACCCGGATGCTGTCCCCCACCGGACAGAACGGTATGAGCCCTGGTGCTTTTGGTGCCTCTCTCGTACCGAGCCAGGTCAAGGTCATGTCACTGTCATAACATCGATTAAATGATAGAGAAGTCTTATGATAGATTCAGAAAGGGGTAGTGATGCAAGGGGTGAGAACGGCTCATCGCCTGCAACGCAAGAGGAACCCACTCGCGTTCAAGTTCAGTTTGCAGAGGGCATTGATTACCGATACCGAGACGTGTTGAATATTTTTGTCGGACGAGGCGAAGTGGTTTTTGAGCTGGGAAATATCCATCGCAGTGTGCCGAATCAAGCAACCATATCGGATCGGATTGTCGTTTCCATGGCCAATGCCTACGATTTTCATGCTCGGCTAGGGCAATCACTGAAAGAAGCTCAGCAGGCACTGCAAAAAGAAATGGCTCAAACCAAAGCCTGAGCGCTGGATCACCGGGGCGTCGGGTTGTATCCGACGACGTGGCCTGCAAGGCCGCCGGGTTTCCTGGTCCCGGCGTTGCCGGCCTGTGTCGGTAGCAAACCGACACTCCAGGGTGGCGTTAACTCAGTTGATAAGTAAACCTCTGCTGTTGATCATCCAGTGCGATATGCACTGAGCCTATGGTGTGACCCTCAGCCATCTGCCCCAGACACTGGGTGGCCAGCTCCGGCAGAATGCTGCGGCTGATAACATTTTCGACATTGCGGGCACCGGTATCCGGGTCCTGGCAGCGGTCCACGATGGCCTGCACCGCCGCGTCGTCGTAACTGAACGTTGCGCCATACTGTTCCCTGACTCGGCGTTCGATGCGTTTCATGTTGATGCCCACAATCGTCGCCAGCACTTCACGCGACAGGGGTGAGTAAGGAATGATGGTTGTGCGGCCAAGGAAGGCGGGCCTGAAGTGACCCAGCAGTTCAGGGCGAACTGCCTCCAGTAATTCCTTGTCGTTGAATACGGGGTTCCGTTCGCAATATTCGGCAATGGACCCTGAACAGGCATTTGAGGTCATGATCACGACCGTGTTGCGAAAATCGATATCACGGCCTTCGCCGTCCTTGATAGTGCCCTTGTCGAAGAGGTTGTAGAACACATCCTGAATACCGGGGTGGGCCTTTTCCATTTCATCGAGCAGTACAACGCTGTAAGGCTTGCGACGCACGGCCTCGGTGAGTACGCCGCCTTCACCGTAACCGACATAGCCCGCTGGCGCACCCAGTAACATGGACACCTTGTGCTCTTCCTTGAACTCGCTCATGTTCAGGGTAATCAGGTTCTGCTCGCCACCGTAAAGGGCTTCAGCCAACGCCAAGGCTGTTTCGGTTTTACCGGCCCCCGAGGTGCCAATCATCAGGAACACCCCTATGGGTTTGCGTGGGTCCATCAGCCCAGCGCGGGAGGTACGTATGGCTTCGGCGACGGCGTGCAAGGCGTGGTCCTGACCGACGACTCTTTCGCGCAGGCGGTCTTCCAGCGCCAGAACCGATTTGAGCTGGTCGGTCATCATGCGTCCGACCGGAATGCCGGTCCAGTTGGCGACGACGCTGGCGATGGCATTGGCATCCACACTCAGATACACCATGGGTGATTCTCCCTGGAGCGTTGCCAGTGCGGTGCGGGCCTGATTCAGTTGTTCTGTTATTGCGGCATCATCCGGTTGCTCTGCACGCTGCTTGAACAAGGCTTGAATGGCGGATACTTTTTCCTGCTCTTTTTGCCACTGAGCTTCCAGTTCGGCCAGACGCTGCTCGGTCTCGGTCAGTTCGGTCTGATACTGGCTGATTTTGTCGTCCAGTCCACCCTGGCTGAGTTGCTCCTGCTCGAACAATTCCAGATTGATCTTGAGTTGCTCTACGCTTTTTTGTGCGTCTTCGATGGAGGCCGGCGTCGCTTCCTGACTGAGAGCAACACGGGCGCAGGCGGTGTCGAGCAGGCTGACTGCCTTGTCTGGCAAGTGGCGTGCGGGGATGTAGCGGCTGCTCAGTTTCACCGCCGCTTCAATGGCTTCATCCAGAATCATGATCTTGTGGTGTTGTTCGAGCGAACGGGCAATGCCACGCATCATGTTGATGGCCCGCACTTCGTCAGGTTCTTCGACATTCACCACCTGAAAACGCCGCGTCAGGGCCGGGTCTTTCTCGAAATACTTTTTGTATTCAGCCAGGGTGGTGGCGGCAATGGTGCGGAATTCGCCCCGTGCCAGAGCCGGTTTCATCAGGTTGGCGGCATCACCCTGGCCTTCACGGCCACCGGCGCCGATCAGGGTGTGGGCTTCGTCGATAAACATGATGATGGGGTCAGGTGAATCCTTTACCTCCTGAATCACCGCCTTGAGGCGATTTTCAAACTCACCTTTGACACTGGCACCCGCCTCGAGCAAGCCCATATCGAGGGACAGCAGCTTCACCCCCTTGATCGGTGTTGGTACATCATCCTTGACGATGCGTTGTGCCAGCCCCTCTACTACGGCGGTTTTACCCACACCCGGCTCACCGGTCAGAATGGGGTTGTTTTGCCGGCGTCGCATCAGCACGTCGATCAGTTGACGAATTTCCTGGTCTCGGCCCAATACCGGGTCAATGTCATCGCCTCGGGCTTTCTCGGTCAGGTCGACGGTAAAACGCTTGAGCGCAGAGCCTGCCATGGGGTCGGCCTGAGCTGCACCGGAGGCGCCTCGGTTGTTACTTTCCTGTTGTTGAATCAATGCCGACTCGGACGTGGTGCCCACTATGGTCGGAAGATAACTTTTCAGTGCCTCGCCAGATAAAGAGGATAGGCTGGTTATACTATTTTTCAGTTGTACACTCAGGCTGCCATCCAGTAGAGCGGCCGTAATCAGGTGGCCGCTGGTTACCTGAGGGTGGCCGTATTCGGCCGAAGCCAGTAACCAACTCTGGGTCACAAGGTCAACCAGGGTTTGTGACAGCGCCGGTGGGCGAGTATTGCCTTTTTTGAACCCTTCAATGCTTTCGGTCAACTGGCGCGCCATGGTTTCCGAGTCGAGATCGTAGGCTTCGGCGATCTTTATCAGGTCTGTGTCCGGGTGCTCCAATAACTTCGATAACCAATGCTCGATTTCCACATTGTATTGGCTGTTGGCCATGGCGAGTCCGGCAGCGCCTTCCAGGGTGTCTCTTAAAGTTGGATTAAGTTTGGCAACTAACCCTTTGATATTAATGTGAATCATCTACTGCTTCCTTTTTGTTTTTTGGCCACCCTGGCAATCGAAAGGGCGCACTGAGTGCTTTAAGTTGGCTATAACCTTAGCAGTAATTCTTGCAAAATCGTATGGCTGCCATTGGAAATTCTGTACCGACAGACTTTGGGATATCCAAGTGTTTGATTTTAAAAAAGAAGTTATTGTTCTGAGGAAGTTCGGCAGCTAGCGAGCGTTCCGGCAAATGCTCGCTGGCATGAATAGCCATTATCTGGCAAAGTAATCAACGCCCAAAGATGTGCTCGATTGCAGAGGAGCCGAGCTTGAATAAGGGAATAGTCAGTATTGTTATCAGCACCGGCCTGCTGCTGCAGGGAGGGGCAATAAAGGCGCAGCAAAGCGGGCCCTTTTTTGATGACAGCACCTCTACTCGGTTCGAAACTCCCGGTCTGCCGGCCACTGCTCCTGGCTCGGGTAACCAGGCACCCCGCCTGACTGTCCAGCAATTCGAATTTATTGATTTTGACCATGCGGCTGAAGCCGGGCTTGCACTCGAGCCCTTGTTCGCGCTGGCTGAGCAACACCGACAAAGTCGTGACGGTGAGTACGATGTGGCCGGCCTCAATGAACTGGTCGACTTGATGACGGCCTATTTGCGGGAGCGAGGGTTTTTCCTCGCACGAGTCATAGTACCGGAGCAGCAAATCAGGGACGCTACCATTGCCGTGCGATTGGTCATCGGCCGGCTGGAGCATGTCACTCCAATGAACAACAGCCATTATGATGACGAAATCCTGGTGCTGTTGTTTCGACCTCAGATTGGCGAGGCGGTTCAGCGTGAACCCCTGGAGCAGACGCTGCTGCGCCTGTCCGATTATCCAGGCATAGAGATACGAACCGCCCTGGCGCCTGGCTCGGTACCCGGTACAACGCAAATGCAATTGGATGTTGTAGAGGAAACGCCTTTCGCTGGCTCAATTCGTTTCGATAACCATGGGAGCAAGGATACCGGCCCTTATCGGCTAACTCTCGGCGGGCGCTACAACAATATGGGCGGTCGGGCGGATCAGTTGGCAGGGCAACTAAGGTTCTCGATGTTCCCCGCCAATGCGTTTTCAGGGCAGATCAGTTATCAATTTCCGCTCGAATCACTGGAGGCAGGTGGACCGGGCTGGCTATGGGACAATTCAGACTTTACCCTTGGCTACAGTGTCAGCCGGTTCGGTGTCGGTGGGGATCTGGAAGTGCTGGATATCGAAGGTCGCACCCGCCAGTTCTATATTCGTAATGACCGGACTTTGCAACGTACTCGTACCGGACGCACCAGTGCCTTTCTTGAACTGAACCTGAAGGCGTCCAGCGCCGAGCAGAATGAAGCCATACTGAGTGACTACGCTCTTACAGTACTTCAATTAGGCGGACGCTGGAGCGAGACCGATGAATTGTTGGGTGGCGGCTTTAGCCAGTTGGAGCTGAGCATCAGTCAGGGTATAGGTGACTTCTGGGGCAGTGCCAAAGGCAGCTCTGACGAAGACAGCGGCCGCCTGGGTCGGTCGGGCGATTTTGCCGGTGGCACCTTTCGAGTGTTGCGTCTTACTGGTGAGCGTATTCAGGCCATTGGAGGTCAGTATCTGCTGTTGCGCAGCCAAATTCAGTACAGCCCAGACCTGTTGACCTCAATGGAACAATACAGTTTCGGTGGAGCCGATACGGTGCGCGGCTACCCTCAGGGTGATCGCATCGCCGATTCCGTCTGGGCGTTGAATGTTGAGTATTACGGCTTGTCGAGCGCACCTTTTCTGACCCTGCCCATTGATCAAGTAAAGTTGGCCCTGTTCTGGGATCTGGCTCGAGGCGAGTTGAATGATGCCCGCCCCAATGAAGTCAGAAAACCGACCGCCATGAGTGTTGGCGCCTATACTGAGTTCCGGCTGGCCAGGCATTATCCGTCTCGCCTGGAGCTGGCGGTGCCCATTGGTGGTCAGTTGCCCAGCGATGAGCGCTTGTTCAATATCGGCTTCAGTATCAGCCGTCACTTTTAATCGCCACTGGAGAGGCCTGTGATGCGCAGAGACTCGTTACCTATACCGCAAGGTCACCTGCCTCGCCTGGCCTTGTCTGTGGCCATTTGTGCCGCTTCACAGGGTTGGGCGGCGCCCAGTGGTGGTGTTGTGCAACAGGGTGACGCCCAGATCAGCACCGGTACCCACACCCAGATACATCAGACCAGCCAGGGTGCCGAGATAAGCTGGGATCGCTTTGACATCGGCGCCAATGAATCGGTTACCTTTCACGTACCCAACAGCCAATCCTACACTCTGAATCACATTCACGATTTCAAGCCTAGCGAAATCTACGGCAACCTGAGCTCGAATGGCACCGTCATTCTGGCCAACCCGAATGGCATCTATTTCGGTGCCGGTTCTTCAATAAATGTGAACGCCATGGTGGCGACCACAGCCAATGTCACTCTGGATGGCCATCAGTTGACGCTGACTCCCTCTGGTCAACCCGGGGCGATCGAGCATTGGGGCGAAACCACGGCTACCCAAAGCCTGGCCTTTTTCGCGCCACGCCTTGAGGTCGGCGGGGTGATCGACTCTGCCAACATCGAATTGAGCAATCACAGTACCGGTGTTGTCACTCTGCTGGATTCCGGCATTGGCTACCTGGTCAACGACGAGGTAGCGGACCAGTTGGCTCAGGAAGGCATCCGTGTCAGTGGCGAACTGCGGGCAGCGGGGGGCTATGTCGGCTTGTCGACCAGTGCCATGGACAGCCTCGCCAACTCGGCCTTGAATATGGAAGGCCTGGTATCGGTGTCTTCGATAACCGAAGATGCCGGTCAGGTGGTGCTGAAATCCGATCAGGGAACCGCCTGGATAAACGGCAGTATTCAGGCAGGATCCAGCCAGGGGCGGGGCGGTGATATCTCTATTCAGGGCCAGCAGATTGCGATTGTTGGTTCTGGCCAGGTGAGCGCAGATGGTGCTACTGGCGGCGGTACCATTGACATCGGTTCAGGCGTCGTCGGTGAGTCAGAGCGCGCCGAGCAGGTTTTTCTGGGCCAGAGTACGAACCTGTCGGCCAGCGCCACGGTAGAGGGCGATGGTGGCGTTATTGATATCTGGAGTACTGATCGCACTCAGGTCTACGGTAGTGTCAAGGCAACGGGCGCTGGCATCGAGGGTCAGGGTGGGGCCATTGAAACTTCCAGTGAACAGACCCTACTGGTGGATGCGCAGATTGATGTCTCGGCATCAAATGGCCAGGGCGGCGTCTGGCTACTCGATCCGGGTGATATTCGCATCGTGAATGCACCCAATGACAACATTATTGAAGACCCGACCGGTGTCTTCAACCCGGACGACCCTGATGTCGATTCTTTGGTTCAAATCGGTTCGATTATCAATGCCCTGAACAGCCTGGGTAATGGCGGTGAAGTCATCGTTCAAACAACGGTGCCAGACAGCAATATTTTTCTCGAAACACCCTTTGATCTCAATCTGGTGAATTCAACCTTTTCCCGTTTGACGCTCGATGCGTCCGGCTCTGTCTTGATCTACGACGATATTATTAACGGGCAGGATAAGGGGTTTCGGTTGGACCTTCTGGCTGGTAATGCAATCGTTTTTTTTGGTTTGACAGAACCGCTGGAGGTACAAACCCTGAACCTTGATGCCAGCAACGTGTTCAGTTCTGGCGCTGTGACGATCGATGCGCTTAATGTGGGGGTTCAGCATGGGCTTCTATGGCAGGCGTTCAGTGAATTGACGTTCAGTAATAATTCCAATATTAGCAGTCTGACTGCCACGCCCGGTACCAGTTTGAGTTTTAATATGGGAACCAATAATCTGACGCTTGGTAGCGTTAGCCAATTTGGCAACCGCATTGACTCTTTGAATATTACCAATACCAATACCCTGACGTTGACCGGAAACCTGCAACTTGGCGGCACTGAAGCGCTGGTTCTTGACTCCGGTATTAACCAACTCGAATTGGCTTCCGATTCTGTTCTGATCAGCACTCAGGGCACTGAAATCACTCTGGGTGCTATCAACGGCAATGGTACCAACCTGAATATCAGCAATGGGTTAAGCAGCAGCAATGGTATTAACTTCAGTACGATGAATAACATTGGCAATCTGACGGTTGAAACCGGTGATCAGGTCCGAATCGACCCGGGTTTCATTACTTCTGACGGCATTGTATTTATGGATGCAGGCAGTATTCGCCCTAACGGCTTTGTCAGTTTTGATGTTGCCACCTCCCTGACGTTTAATAGCGATATTGAGGGAGGGGCTGCCAACCTATTTATTGATGCTGGAGCAGGTGGCATTAATTTGCTGAACGTTGGTAGCCAGAGTGATCCTTTGAATGCACTGGCGCTTACAACGCCGGGTGCCATCGATATCGGTAATGAAGTCGTCACCAATTTTCTTGATGTTGATGCCGCCAGCCTCGGCATTAGCAGCAATACACGGCTGCAAGCAAATCAAAGCGCTCAGTTTATGCAAACAGAGATTACGGCCCCAGGCAGTCAGGTATTAACGTTGATCGGTACTAATAGCCTGAGTGTGGCGGATATCAATGTGGGTGGCCTGTCAGCGACCTCAGATGCGATGCAGCTGTCGGGTGACATAGTCACCGGGGCTGGCGGTATTGACCTGAGCCAGGCTGGTCAGATCACCCTTGCAGATAACGTCCTGCTGCAAAGCGCAGGGGCCGGCGCCATTCGCCTGGCCGATAATATCGGCGGGGGGTTTGGTTTAACCCTGAACGTGCAGAGCGGACCGCTGCATTTGGGAACTCAGACCAATGCGACCCCGCTCGACTACCTGATCGTCAACAAGGGCAACCCCAATGCCGGACAAACAACCTTTACCGGCGACATCCATGTCGAGAATCTGTTCAATCTGAGTCAGTTGGGGATCTTCAATTACGGAGGTGTCGGTGCTTTTGAGCTGAGTTCGGCAAACGGCGATATTCGCCTGAATGCAACTACTTTAAACGCTCAGGATGAGGCGGTGACGATAACGGCCGCCAATGGAATAGTGACGCTGGGGAGTCTGTCACAAGCGGAATCAATCACGATCGAGTCTCAAGAGATGCGTCTGGCGGGAAATCTGGTGGCAAGCGGGGCATTGGATTTCAGCGCTGCCGGTGCCTTGAATTTGATTGGCAATAGCCAGCTGACCGGGCAATTGAATATGGGAACCATGGCTGACAATGTCGCCATAAATGGTTCTTTCAATCTGAGCATTAACGCCCATGGAAGTAACCTGACGCTATACGAAGTTGGAGCCAATCAGGCGCTTAACAGCCTGGTGGTCACTCAGGCCGATACGCTGCGTCTGACGCAAAACCTGAATACTCAGGGTGCAGGCGGCGTGCGCCTTGAAGGCAATCAGTGGCTGCTGACTGATGATGCGCTGATCAATACCGCAGGAGCCAATGGCACCATTAATTTGGCGGGCATTACCGTCAATGGGCCTCATACGCTGACGCTGAATGCCGGGGCCGGTACCGTCTCGCTTGGCAATGTGGGTGCCAATGGTCGGCTTGAGAACCTTGTTTTGCAACAGGCGTCCAGCCTGCAATTGGGCGGTGATGTTTATGTCGACAATGAACGCCTGGATTTTTCGGTGGTTCAGGCCATTACCCTCAGCGAAGACACTCTGATCGATACCAGCTTGCAGGATGGCCAGATTAATCTGGGCAATGCCAGTATCGATGGCACCTTTAACCTGACGCTTAATAGTGGCGGCGGTGATATCACTATGGGCGCCGCTGGCGAAACCATCGCACTGCAGAATTTTAGCCTTAATACCAGTTCAGACCTGTCTCTGGATCGCAGCATTAATGTGGTAGACCAGCTCACGGTCAATGCGAATCAGTTGAGCCTGTCGGATAGGCTGGCCAGTTCAGGCGGAACGGTAATCATGGTATTGGATGAAGGGCTCGTCATGACGCCGGATGCTATGGTGTCGGGTTATGAAGGCATTGAAGCCGGAACGACCAGTGGTGATATGACGGTGGGTTTTATGTCGTCTGAAATCGGCAAGATCAGGATTGAGGCAACGGAAGGGTCGATACTGAACGGCATTGGTGACTTTGTAAATTTGAAAGACACCTCGGTTAACCTTCAGGCTTCAACTGTTGAACTGATCGCAGGTTTGGGCATTGGCAAAGAGCCAACTGATCCACTGGTACTGGATGTCGATATAGAGGGAGTGATTCGCCTGGGCTTTACCGAGCCGGTTGCCTATATCGTCAACATTAACGGTACTCAGGTGGCCGTCACTACCGACGGCCAGGTGTTTGATGTCCTGTTTGAAACACTGCAGGCGACATCGAAGCTTTCTGCGCAGCAGGAAGCTGTGGCTTCACCCTGGCGAGTTGCGCTTGATAACGAGTCCATGACCCAGTTCCCGGATACGTTGCTTTACGCCGTCACTCAACCAGGCTTCCAGATCCCGTCCAATGTGGTGCTCGCCGGTGATGCGATCAGCACCCTGGTTCCGGATGTGCCCGCACTGCGCTTTGATGGGCGCAACTGGGAGCTGCGTTACCCCTTGAGAAGCATTGATTGAGGAGATGTGTTTTCAGTCCTTCACCAGAAAGATCTGCATCTTCTCTATGTAAGTGACCGGATCTGCGGTTTCCAGAAGATCAGCAGGATTATCAGGGTCCAGATTCACCACCCAGATGTTTAAATCGCCTCCCGGCCCTGCACTGACCGGCGTCGCTGACATCAGCAGCAGCGGTTCGCCACCACCATCGAGTTTCGGCAGGAAATGGGGCGGCAGACGCAAGTCGTCCCGAGTACCAGCCAGGGTATCGCAGCCGAAATAGAGCAACGATAGCAGTTCTTTAATCGTCGGTGCCCGCCAGTCGTTACTGCCGCCAAAACTTTCGTCACTGGCCAATTGCAATGCAACTCCCCAATCCTGGGTATTAAAATCCACTTCCAGGCTGCGGCTGGACCAGGTAAGCCCGGTCAGATTGTCGGTAATGATTTCTTCGTCGCTTGGGCCGTCGACGATAAAACGGTGGTCGGTCATTGCCTCGGCGGGCAGGTCTGTACCGGGCGAGGCACAGGCATAGGCTGCTTCACCGCTGTTTTCCTGAAGCTGCACGGCGGCACTGGATGAAACCAGTAAGATTTTATTATTGTTGTTAGGGGCAACGCCGGCCCTGAGGTGTCCGTCATGGAAAGACAAGGTCCAGGGCTGGCTGGATGCATTATTGGTGCCTGTCCAATAATAGCTGGTCGCTGAGGTATCGACATTGTCAAAAACTGTGGCGTCCAGCAACCCGAGAGCGTTTGAGAAGTCCAGCAGGTTCAATAGCTCTGGCAGCACAGGCAGGCGCCAGTCGCTGCGGCTACAGAGGTTGCCCGTATTGGCAAGGCGAGTGTTGAGCTGATTGGTATTGACAGAAGTTGGCGGGTCTTTCTGGAACGCCCAGCTCAACCCGGTCAGATCATCATCGACACAGACCCAGACATCGTCTTCATCGCCATTAAAGTCTGCTTCTCGACGGTTGCTGACGCTCAGCGCTGTCTGACTGAGCTTGGCATCCTGGAGGTCATAGCCGTCTGCTGTGTCGTCGCATTCGATGCCGCCATCCGCATCATTGGCGCAATAGCTACTGTTGCTGCCGTGCACCATTAGTGCCTGGTCGTCGTCCAGAATCCGATAGAGGGTGGTAGTTCTGGTGCCCAGCTCCAGTGGATCATCAAGACCAGGAGCTAACTCAAGTGGTAAGGTCCGGTTAAATTCGGCCGTGTTGTTGTTATTCAACTCCAGGTCTATCGCGTAGGAGACCGTGCCGCTGTGATTACCAGGAATGGTCAGGGTGTTCAATGTGAAGTCGCCAGGGTTGGCGGCAGGGTAATCTTCATCATTGAGATTGCCAACGATGATGGGGATATCAACGCTAACATTGGTTTGCCCGGTGACGACCACTCGTGGCAAGTTATTCGCAAGGTTTTCATAGCCCTGATAATAGTCAGCTTCGAATTCAACTTTCAAGGTAGCGTTGCTGATTATGGTCACCGTCGTGTCCTTTTCCGGGCCAATCAGAAGATAATCTGACAAGGGCATGGAAGGGGCGATCAGCTCTACGCCAAAGTGCTTGTCGGCTTCAACGATGGCGTTGGGAATAGTGGCGAGTTGGTCGTCGCTGAATGTTAGAACGATACCACCTGCCTGGGTGTAGTCACCCTCTGGCAGGATCATGATGTTGGAGCCGGATTCATAGTCAACATCTTCGAATGCGGAATCGTCGACCAGCAAGAAACTCACACTCAATGCGGGCGAATCAGCGTTAACGATACCGCCTTCTATGCGTAGGGCAACCCGCTCGTCCTCTTGAGGGGCAATACCTCCGGTATAGCTGTAATTTGGTTCGGTAAAGTTAATGGTCAGTCGGGCGCTGCTTAACAGAATGTACTCGGCTTCACTGGCAGTCGGGTTAACTTCAATCAGCGCTGACAGCGAGGCCATTTGCAGGAAGGCGGTTTCCGGGGCTTCTATCAGGCCGTCTTCAATCACCTCTATCACATCAAAGGTCTGGCCTGCGGTAATGCCACCCGCGGATAGATCGTATAGATCGATGGTCAGGGGCATGGTGTCGAAATCGGCATTGGAGGCCGTAGAGGTCAAGTTGTCGAGACTGATCTCCAGCTCCAGTGGTGCGCCGCCCGGGCCCGCTGGATTGTAATTGCTGGCAAGCGCATTGATGACTTCAATTCTCGGCGTATTTTGCGGATCGTTTTCTGTATCCTGTACCGGCCCGGTGTTGTCGAACTGCACTTGCAGAACATCATCATTGATGATGGTCAGTAGTAATTCCGTGCTGGCACCGGCAATAACAGCAGGGTCGTTAAAGGTGGCGGCCGTTATCCCCAGTTTCACCGACTCATCATTCTCGACCAGGCTATCTGAAATGATGTTGATACCTTCGATGGCAAAGGACTGGGGGGCGTTGTAGTAGTTACCTGCTGGAACACTGATGATCAGCGGCGAAGCATTCAGGTTGAGGTCGTGGGTGTCGGTATCCAGCCAATCCAGAACATCAATGGCAATATCGAAGTCGTGCTCAATGATAGCGCCACTGACCAGGATCTCAGGCGCATCCGCGGGGTTTACCAGGTCCGTCAGGGCTCGCGAGGTTGTGGTGTCACCTGGCTCGGGTTGGCCTTCAACCACTTCAAGCGTCGCAGGTGATAGCTCAAGAGAGATAAAGTCGTCATTGAGGATAATCACCTCAGCAACTGCCAATTCGTTGATGTTGGCGGTTGCATCGCTCTGATTGGCAAAAAACCGGACGAAAAAATTCTCATCGGGTTCGAACAGCGCATCACCATAAATGGAGACAGTGACAGGTTGCTCGGGGGTGTTTGTGTTGGACAAAAATCGAACCTGTCCTTCGTTGTGCTCGAAATCGATACCACTGCCCGGCGCATCGCCACCGGTGGCACTGCCATCGAAGGTTTTAAAGTAAAAGTCGGTCTGACTGAGTGCAACCTGGTTCAGAAAAGCATCAATGGTCACTTCCTTGATTTGCCCCGGGCCACCTTCCAGTTTCTCCGGTCCACCGGCGACGCTGACATTCAAGGTTGGCAAATCATCATTGATGATGGTACCTGTGCCTGTTGCCAGCACATCCCCGTCTTTGTCTTTTCTTATATTCAGATAGAAAATCTTGTCCGGCTCATAAACATTATTGCCTATGACGATGACATCGACCGTCTGACTGAAATTATCGGGCGTGAAGATTAGCTGACCGCTGGTCAAATTAAAGTCGATGCCCGTTTTTGCTGTGCCCGCCTGGGTTCGGTATTCAAGAGTAATGTTGATCGGTGGTGGCTCCGCCAGGCTCACGGTAAAGGTGAATGCCGTCAAGTCGCCCGAATCGCCCTCGAGGTCGGCTACGTCGTCAACGTTCACAATGGGCAGATCGTCATTAATAATAGTGCCAGTCGCACGAGCGAACTCGAAGCCAGTGCCGGTATTAAGCACCAGGGTAAAGGTTTCATCCGCCTCAAATTTATCGTCACCCAGCACCTCTATGATGATGCTTTTCTCTGTCTCCCCCGGTGCAAAGGAAAGGATGCCGGATTGCGGTAGCAGGTCTTCTCCCAGTGTTGCGGTATCGTTCTCAGTGATAATCACCTCATAATTCATCTCATAGACGAAGCTGGCGGGCTCACTCAGAGTAGCGGTAAATTCGAAGTCGGTAACCTCCCCAGCACTGCCCTCTTCTTCTTCGACATCACTGAGAAACACAAAGGGTGCGTTGAAGCCGGGTCCGTCATCGTTGAGTATGGTGCCGGTTGCGCTGTCCAGTAGTTCGCCATCAAGATTATGGACATCCAGTATGAAGGTTAAATCCGGCTGAATGACCAGATCGCCGTATATCACAACAGGAACAATGACTTTTTGGGCCCCGGCTGGTATTTCAACAATCTCGTCGATGGGCTCATAGTCGACACCAGGCTCAGCAATGCCGTGATCAACAGGCTGGTCCCGGGTTGAGACTTGCACCCTATAGGGATCGACGGTTTTCTGCTCCAGCTGCAGCGTAAACTCCAGCAAACGCGTGCCCTGATCACCCTCGGTAATTGACCGGTCTTCGACGCTGACCACCGGAAAGTCATCATTGATGATGGTGCCTTCGAAGCGGCTTCGGGTGCCATCAGGGTAGGTTATTTCGAGACCGAAAACTTCCGTGGCCTCGACTCGCGTATCTCCGATTACCTGAACGACAACGGTTTTGACCTCGTTAGCCGCAAAGTCGAGTTGGCCGGATGTAGCGACATAGTCACTGCCGGCAGCGGCTGTAATGTTGTATGTACGGTAGGCGACACTTTGTGCGACAGGACTTTGCAGTTCAAAGGGCAGAGGGGTAAAGCCGGAGTCACCCTCCAGGACGGCGGCTTCGTTCAGTAAAATCAACGGGTTAACAGGAGTGCCATCGCCGTTACTGTTGTCACAGGCAACCAGAAGTACTGAAAACAGCAATAAAATCAGTCCTTTGCCTATCGAATGCACTGTCATCAATAACGTCCTGTCGGTCACTAGCAAGCTGTAAGCTCTGAAGTATAGAGCAAAGGCGTCCTGGTTGGCAGGCATCCGTATTTCCATTTTCTTGATGATCGCCCGACGGAGACCATCCGTGTTGCAATACAGTTGATGTATTGGTCGAATTAACCTTGCTAAGTAAATGAAAACCTGAAGATTTTTTTACCATGCCGTTGATCTCACTGGATGTTTGCCGGCTACTGCTCTATGGCAGGAGACGGCAACACAAAAATAGTATTGTCTGCCAATACCCGGGCGCCATTGTCGAGGTAAAAGTTGAGCCTTGTGAGTAAATTTCGGCGGATGCAGACAGAAAAGGTCGAAATATTTTACAGCGGGCTATAATCGTAATAGATTAACTGTCGGCCTAAACTTCAGCCGTTATCGCCCATGACCTTTGTTGAGCCGAGCGAACAATGGGCTATATTTGGAACGTCTGAAATCAGACCGCTAACTGACCAGCCATGGGAACTACAATGGAAGTAGAACAAGACATCGCAGGGCTCATCAATGACCCCATTCCAGGCGATACCCCATGCGGGATTTCCGTCAAGTATGAAGAGAACTTTCTGGCCCTTGAAGCCGAGTTAGCGAAACAAGAGTCTCTTACCGCTGCCACAGTCGATTGGCATCAGGTCGAACAACTTTCCCGCACCATACTCAGTAATGAATCGAAAGACCTTCTGGTGGCGTGTTATCTGGCTGTTGCTCTGCAAAACAACAAAGGGTACGCGGGTCTCGCCTCTGGGGTCGCATTGGTGCAAGGGCTCTGCCAGCAGTGGTGGGAGGACCTCTTCCCGCCATTGAAGCGTATTCGCGGCCGCACAGCGGCCATCAACTGGCTGGTGGAGAAAGTTGGCTGGCAGCTCGAGTCCAAACCACCCGAGGGCGAAGCCCTGGCTATGGTCCCCGATCTGTATCAACAAATTCACGAACTGGATATCTGGCTGGCGGAAAAAATGGAAGACAAGGCGCCAGACATGAGCGCCATCGTCCGGCCGTTACGCCAGTTGAAAAAGTCCGTTGAAGCCGAGCAAGCAGCCAAAGCCACGCCTGAACCAGCGCCTGCAGCAAAACCCGAGCCAGCACCAGAACCCGCTGCGCCCACGCCCCCCGAGCTGCCTGTTACGGCATCACCGAAACCGGTGACGCCAGCTGCAACACCCAGTGCACCAGCAGCGCCTAAAACCGAGATTAATGCAGACGTAGCTTCAGATAGCGAGGCCAACAAGGCATTGCGTCAGATCCAGGACGCCATGCGTAAACTGGCCACTTATTACGGCGAGAACGCCCCCGCACAGCCCAGACGGTTTCGACTCGCTCGTTATGCCCTCTGGCTGAACATCGATGCTCTGCCTCCGAACAAGGAAGGTAAAACTCAGGTACCACCGCCGAGTAAAGATCTGGCTGCAAAGGTACAGCAGGCACTGGACCAACAAGACTATGCGGGCGCGATAGAGCAGGTTGAAAAGCAACTGGTCAAGTTACCTTATTGGTTCGAAGGGCATCGTTTGCTGGTGATGGCCATGGAACAGATGGGTGGTAGTCACAAGGCGGCCTTGCAGGTAGTCATCACCGAACTCAAGGCGTTGCTGGAGCGCCTGCCAGGCCTGCTTGAACTCAGCTACAGCGATGGCACCACCTTTGTCGATGATGCAACCCGTTTCTGGTTGAATCAGGCCGTCATGGCTTCAGCGCAATCCAGTGGCGAGACCGGAGAGTCGTCGGACGATTTACACGAGCTACAAGCGAAGGCGGTCAAGCTGGCCGCCTCCGGCAAGGTGGCCGAAGCCGTCAAGGCATTGCAGGATTATGCTCGACACAGCGGCAGCAAGCGGCAGGAATACAGGGCTCGTATGGCGCTGGCAGAATTACTGCTCGACAGCGGTCAGGCAGCGGCGGCCTTGCCGATCCTGATGCGGTTGAGCGATTACCTTGAGCAGCATGGTCTGGCGGAATGGGAGCCGGATTTCGCCCGCCACTGCTATCAACTGCTGCATCTCGCCTGCGAGCGCGAAGTTGATGTGGACCACCCGGATTTTGAACGGCTACAGAAAAAGCAAGTGGCTGCCTATTCTGAGCTATGCTGGTACGACGCTGGCGCTGCGATCGACTGAACTCACTGAATTCAAAACAAGAGGAAGATGCCATGGCTGACGGAAGTGTTGCTCCCAAAGAGCGCATCAATATCGCATACAAGTCCAATACTGGAGGTGTATCGGAAGACGTAGAGCTTCCCTTGAAGATGTTGGTGTTGGACGACTTTACAGGTCGTCCCAACGACGATGTACTGGAAGACATAGAGCCGGTAACCATCAGCAAGGACAACTTCGATGAGGTGGTCAAAAGCCACAACATCAGCATGTCGTTTGCCGTGCCGAACAAGCTTGAAGAAAACTCCGAAGACGACATCAATGTCGATTTGAAAATAAGCTCGATGAAGGACTTCAGCCCTGAAAATGTGGCCAAGCAGGTCCCGGAGCTGAACAGTTTGTTGGAGCTGCGCCGCGCTTTGTTGGCACTAAAAGGCCCACTGGGTAATACACCAGCCTTCCGCAAAACCATTCAAGCCATACTCGACAACGATGAGACACGCGCACAGATCATGCGTGAGCTCGGTGTAGATGACGAATAAGGGGCGTTCAGATGTCAGATCTTGAAAAAAGCACCCAGACGGGTGGTACCACAACAGAGTCGGTATCGCTGCTAGACCAGGTCATGCAGGAAACCCGGCTGAAGCCCGGCGACGATGGTTTCGATACCGCTCGGCAAGGGGTCCAGGCCTTTATTGCTGATCTCGTTGCGCCAAACAAGAAAGCCGGCGGGAAAATTGAGCAAAAGCTGGTAGACGACATGATTTCTGAAGTCGATCAGAAAATCAGTGCACAACTCGATGAGATCATTCACGCTGAGCCGTTCAAAAAACTGGAATCCGCATGGCGTGGTCTGAAGTTCCTGGTCGATCGCACCGATTTCCGTGAGAACATTCGCATGGAAATTATCAGTCTGTCGAAAGATGAGTTGCTCGAAGATTTCGAAGACGCACCCGATACCACTCGCTCCGGCCTCTACAAGCATGTTTACTCGGCTGAGTACGGACAATTCGGTGGCAAACCCATTGGTGCCATTATCACCGGTTACTCGTTCGGCCCGACTTCCCAGGACGTCAAGCTGATGAGCGACCTGGCATCGGTAGGCGCTATGGCGCATGCACCCATTATCGCCAACGCAGGCCCGGAATTTTTCGGTATTGACAAGTTCACCGGGCTGCCCAATCTGAAAGACCTCGAATCCATTTTCGAGGGCCCTCAGTATGCCAAATGGCATGGTTTTCGTGAGTCAGATGACTCGCGCAACATTGGCCTGGCGGTGCCACGCTTCATGCTGCGTTCGCCCTATGGTGCTGACAACAAGGTCAAGGCATTCAATTACGAGGAGCAGGTCAACAAGGACTTCGACAAGCTGTGCTGGGGCTCCGCATCCTATGCTTTTGCTGCCAACCTGAGTCGTAGTTTTGCCAAGTACCGTTGGTGCCCGAACATCATCGGGCCCCAAAGTGGTGGCGAAGTACTTGATTTACCAACCTATCAATACGAAGAAAATGGTGAAAAGAAGACCTATACGCCGACCGAGGTGACCATTACTGACCGTCAGGAGTTTGAGCTGGCGGAACAGGGTTTTACCGCCATGGTGGCGCGCAAGGGCACCAACAACGCGACCTTCTTCTCAGCCAATTCCTGCCAGAAACCGAAGTTTTTCGGCAATACGCCAGAGGGCAAGCAGGCAGAAACCAACTTTAAACTGGGCACTGAACTGCCGTACTTGTTTATGGTCGATCGCCTTGCACACTACATCAAGGTGTTGCAGCGCGAGCATATCGGCAGTTGGAAAACCAAGAACGATCTGGACCGTGAGTTGAATAATTGGATACGTCAGTATGTAGCCGACCAGGACAACCCACCACCAGAGGTGCGCAGCCGCAAGCCCTTGCGCGAGGCGCAAATCATCGTCACTGACGATGAAGGTAACCCCGGTTTCTACCGGGTAGAGATGAACGTCAGGCCTCACTTCAAATACATGGGGTCAAGCTTCACTCTGTCCCTGGCTGGAAAACTCGACAAAGAGTAACCCCCTCAACGAGGAAGGAGAAGAACCATGGCTATACCTGCGTACATGACCATAGAAGGCTCGAATCAAGGTGATATCAGTTCTGGTGCTTTGAGTATGGACAGTGTTGGCACTGCCAGCCAGGAAGGTCACGAAGACGAGATCATGATTCAGGCCTTTGAGCACAGCGTGCCCCGGGCTACTAACATGCAAAGCGGTCAGATTACTGGACTGCCAGAAATGAAAGCCATGCGCATCGTCAAGATGATCGACAAGGCTTCGCCTTTGCTGTTCAACGCTCTAACAGGTGGTGAGCAGTTGAGTATTGTCGTGAACTGGTATCGAGTCTCCGCCAGTGGCGAAGAAGAGCTGTATTACGTAATGACCATGGAGAACGCTGTCCTGGTCGATATCAAAACCGTGATGGAAAATGTGACCGATCCGCAAAAAGCACACTTTTCTCATATGGAAGAGTTGTACATCACGGCCGGTAACATTACCTGGACGCATGAAGCTGCCGGAACCGAAGGTGCCTACCAATTTGGCGCTGCGAGTGGTTAAGGGCGGAAACGCAACACTATGAGAAAAACGCAGGGAAACCCGTCATGGCGCTCCATAGGGGCGCTGTTGTTGATGCTGTGTATCGGTGTGCTCACGGCATGTGCGGGTGCGCCGGTACTGGAGGTGGCAGCGGAAGACTGGAAGTACCAGGACAGAGCGATCACCTTGCAGGTGGCGAGCCCTTCGGATTTGAATGCCTTGAGTGGTCGACCGCACTCCCTGGTCATCGGATTGTTTCAGTTGTCTGACCCCGGCACGTTCCAGGGGTTGACCGCTACTCAGGAAGGGGCCATCCAGTTGCTGAACGAGGGCCGCATCGACAGCACTGTGGCCAGCTTTAACCGGGTCATCATCCAACCAGGGCAAACCAGAACCGAGGTGTTCCCTCGTGCTCAGGGCGCGCAGTTTGTCGGCCTGGTAGTCGGCTATTTCGGCCTGGCACCGGAACTGGACGTTCGCATTGTAGAAATACCGGTAACCCCTGCGCGGCGCGGTGCGGTGGATCTGGTGTTGGCCAATCTGGGCCTGACGGCCAATGAAGCCAAGGCGGTACCGGATGTTCTCTATTTGTCGATATTCCTGGGACGGACCAATACCAACAAGGTTGAGATCATCCGTGCGACTACGGTCGAGACCATATAATACAAGGCTGTCTGGAGAAGAACCTTGAGAACAAGCAAACCGATTTTCTGGCACCAGGGCATGTTCATGCAGCCGCAGCACTTCCAGTACAGCGAAGCGCACATGCGTTCCTTGCTGAACCCGCTGCAGCAGTTTTTGCAACCGCACCTCTGGGGTGTGGTTGATCTTGAACTGGCCAGAAGCGCCTTGCCCAACCGCAGTTGCGAGCTGCTCTCCGGCTCTTTCATTTTCCCGGACGGCACTCTGGTCGAGGTCAATGACAATGCGGTCTTGCCGAACCGCAGTTTCGATGACGATGCGGTCGAGCCGGACCGCCCTTTTACCATTTACATTGGCTTGCGCAAGTGGCTGAGCAATGAACCCAATGTGACCCAGGTCAAGGACACCACAGCCTTGTCTCGGGTCAAGACGCGTTACTTCACTCGTGTCGACCCACGCAATGCCATCGACCTCTATCTGGACGGACCCGATGCCCCTTTGCAGGAGCTGGAATACAAGCTTGAATTCCTGTTTGAACCCGAAATCGAGTTGCGCAGTGAGTTTCTGACAATACCTGTGGCCCAGGTTGTGCGCGATGGCGATCAACTGAGGTTTGCGGCCGACTTCATCCCTCCCCTGGTGCAAATCGGTGGCAACGCTGTTCTGTTAAGCATGATTCGAGAGATTCGCGACGAGATCACTGGCCGAGCGATTCAACTGGATTACAGTGACGCCTCCAGTTCTGGTCTTCAGGAGTTCGACCCCAATGTGCTGCGTTATCGCATTGGTTTGCAGGCGTTGAGTCAATACGTGCCCAGGTTGGTTCATCTGTGCGAGCAGGATAACCTGCACCCCTGGCTGTTTTACGGCACACTGCGTGAGTTGATAGGCGAACTCAGTACCTTCTCCGGCATTGTCAATATGGTCGGTGAAAAGACCGACGGTCAAAAACTGGTGCCCGCTTACGATCACCTGAATTTGACCCACTGTTTCCATTCTGTGCGTGCTCTGGTGACGTCCTTGTTGAATGAGATCTCCATCGGGCCGCGTTACCTGGTGGAAATGGCGTTCGAGGAAGAGGTGTATCACGCCGATGTACCGGAACACTTCTTCGAAGAGCAGGTGGAATACTACCTGGTGCTCAACACCCAGGAGCCTGCCGAGCAATGGCAGGCCACCTTTGAAACCACAGCCAAGCTGGCGTCCAAAGACACGGTTCAACTGCTTGCACAGCGATCCTTGCCTGGCGTACCCATGGCCCTGCTGGGCAGCGCGCCCATAGGTCTGCCGCGCAAGGCCTTTGCCAACTACATCAAGCTGGATGCCAATAACGACCAGTGGGATAAGGTGCGCCGTCAGAAAAATGCAGCCCTGCACTGGGTGGAAGCACCCAGTGACTTGAAGTGCGAGTTGGTGATTTTAAGGAAATAAGCGATGAGACTGGTTGACTGCTTTGTGCCCGTTCTGTTGTTTGCTCGGCAAACAATGAAGAGTTCGGCACTTGACGAACTGGATGCCGAAACTTTGAAGGCGAATTTCAAGCAGTCGCACAGCAACCTGAGCAGTCAGGCGGAACAGGCTGGCTTCCCAGACGACAGCGTGAACGAAGCCTGGTTTGCCATCTGCGCTTACATTGATGAACTACTGCTGACTTCTACCTGGAGTGGCCGCTCGCAATGGCAACGACAACCGCTGCAGCGAGACTACTTTAACACCACCAATGCGGGTGCAGAGTTTTACGACAGACTGAATCAATTAAACAAGCACGGCGATGACCGCAATGTTCGTGAAGTCTATCTACTCGTTCTGGGTCTGGGCTTCAAGGGCCGTTATTTTGACCCGGAAGATCGGCCGCAGCTCGAAGCCGCCCGTGGCTTCAATTTATCCTTGCTGTTGCCTGAAGAAGCTCAACGCAATCTGGATCAATCCGTTCTGTTTCGTGATGCCTATAGTGTCGAGCAACTGGCGGCACGGGACCGTAAAAGACGCGCCAATTTGATCCCCTATGTGATTGCCTTGCCCACTGTCTTTGTGATCGGGGTCTTCTTTCTCTACGCCAATCAGATTCGCGCTATGGTGGCCAATCTGATCAGCCTGGTGAGTTAACGATGAAAGCATTCTTTGTATTCCTGTGGCGTCTGCTGCTGATCCTGCTGGTCGTGGGGGTTGTGCTCAGCGTTTTCTTCTTGCTGGAATGGCCAATGGAGCTCGCTTATTGGGTGCTCGGTATTGGCTTTGGGGTGTTTTTCGCTTTCATTTTTGGGCGTCGGCTTTACGTTCGTTACAGAGCCCGGGCACAGGTTAAAAGGGTCATACGTCAAGGTCAGGTTAGTAGCGTAGCTACTGGCCAGGATGTCTCCATGTCGGCCTCGGCGCTGAACCGGGCACTCAACAAACGCTGGCGTCAGACCATGCGTGCGCTCAAGCGTTCACAATTGAAACTGCGCGGCGACCCTCTTTACGTCCTGCCCTGGTATATGATCATCGGGCGCCCCACTACGGGTAAAAGCACCTCCTTGCGCAGCGCTCAGTTGCTGAAGCCCGGTATCGAAAACATTTCTCTGCATGAAGATGGCTCGACTCTCAATCTGGAGTGGTGGTTGTATGAAGAAGCCATTCTTATTGATACTGCAGGCCGATACGCCGTGCCCGAGCAGCAGGATAGGGACCGCAAGGAATGGGACAAACTGCTGAGTCTGCTGGCCAATCACAAGCAAAAAGAGCCGCTGAATGGTCTGGTTGTGGCTGTTTCTGCCGAGCGCCTGCTGAACTGCGATGAAGAAACCATTCTGGAGGAGGGACGTCAGGTCCGCACGTCCATTAATAACCTGATGGATCGCCTGGAAATACGAGTGCCGGTCTACCTGCTGGTTACCAAGTGCGACCATATACCAGGTTTTTCGCAATGGGTCAGTTATTTGCCAGATGAAAGCCTGTTGCAACCCATGGGCTTTCTCAATACTCAGGATACGGTTGATTTCAATTCCGTGCTCGATCGTGGCCTCGACAGTGTGCTCGACCGCATGAAAGAGCTGCGTCTGTTAATGATGGAGCGCACCGATAATCCGGACGACAGCCTGCTGAGCCTGCCCACCGAAATGGAAAAGATTCGCGAGAATCTGCACGCCTTCATCAATACCGCCCTGGTGGGCAATATTTACCAGGAGGCGCCCAAGTTTCGTGGCCTTTATTTTGGCTCCAGTATTCAGGAGGTTCAGGGCAAGGCAACACAGCGTGGCGTCTTCTTGCATGAGTTTTTTACGCGAGTTCTGCCCAGTGATCGCGGTTTGTATGAGAGTCTACCGAGCATCGATCGGATTCGACGAGCCGCACGGCGTTACGCCCTGGGCATAGGCGGAGCCGTTACCCTGATTGCTTTTACCTTGCTGACGCTGGCCTATGAAACCAACAAGGCAACACTGGAAAACATCAGAAGCAGCTTTGCTGAAGTCGAACTCAGTACCAGTGCTTCGCCTGCAGAAAGGCTGCTGTCCGCCGCTGAACTACTGGATTTTGCCCTGGCGATGGATCAATACCAACGCAGTGAATGGATACCCTGGAGATTGCCGTTTGGCGGAGGTACGGAAATCAATGAGCTCAAGGTTCGCTTTGTGCTCTATTTCCGAAACAACGTCCTGCTGCCGGTCGACAATGAGTTGATTGATATTATCGACGATCTGGAAAATGAAGAGACCAGCGTGGTTGCTGGTGGCTTGATTCGACGCATCAATGCTCTGCAGGCCAGACTCGAGAACGATGACCCCAGTCTGGTGCCGGCCGTTAGTAACAACTTTTACGGATTGTTGCAGGATGGCATCAGCGTCGAGCAGTCTTCCATATTTCATGAGCTCTACCTCACTTACCTCGACTGGAACTCCATTACCGGCCAACTCAATGAGGAACGCCTGACACTACAAAGTGCCCTGTTGCATCTGGTCAACCGAAACCGAGGGGATTACACCTGGATTGTCGACTGGACCAATGCCCAGGGCTATCCCAGTGTGCGCCTGGAGGATTTCTGGGGGGGAAGTCGCCGTTTGACCAATCCACCTCAGATAGACCCGGCCTTTACTCTGGCCGGTTACGAATTTGTGAACAATTTTATCCAGGAGTTTGCCGAGGCAACGCAAGGGGATGCTGCGCTCGGAGACATCGAAGCCGACTTCAATCAGTTTTACCAGCGTGAGTATCGCCTGGCCTGGGAGGCCTTTGCTGAGCGGTTTGGCGAAGGGGTACAACGTTATCGCGACCGGCGCGAATGGTTGCGCGCCCTGGAGCGGATGTCGGGCAACGACAACCCCTATTTTGCCTTTATGGAACGGATGCACGACGAACTCGAAGTGTTTGGCGAAATAGAGTACGCCTCGTCCCTCTATTTCGAATACTTTAAGGAACTGCAGGAGTACACCGTTGAAGATGCAGCGGGTGGCGCAGGCCCGGGTGCTTCACGAGCGATCAAGAAGGTGCTGGGTAGAGCCGGCAAGGCGGGCAAGTTGGCGCAGCGTGCCATTCGTATGCAACGGCGTGCGGGTGCCGGGGCGGAGGACGACGTCAACCCACTTGATACGCTGCTGGACCGCGGCGTAACGGCGGTGGATGACTATAAGGCCGCCTTGTCACAGGTGGCCTTCAATGCCGAGCTGCGCAGCCAGTCGCTGGCAGCCCTGAACGAATTCTTCTTGCAACCGGATCAACTGGAGGCTGGTAGCGGGCCCATGGCCGATGCCTGGCAGGCGGTCATCGATCTTCAGGAAATTTTCGGCCGTCCCGATAGCAATTCCGCCCTGTTCTGGCGTCTCTATACGGGCCCATTGGATGTTGCCTACGACTTCATGATGCAAGAAGGCTCCTGTGAATTGCAGACTCGCTGGGAGAACAACGTTCTGGCCAGCCTGGAAGGTGTTGAGCCCAATCGCCTTGGTAGTCTCATCGTCGGTGATCAGGGTGTTCTTTGGCAGTTTCTCAATGACGATGCCCAGGCTTTTGTGCAGCGCCAGTTGAACCGTGGCTATGTACCTTCTGAAGTTCGGAACAGAAGAATGACACTGAACCCGGATTTTTACCAGGTGCTGAACGAAGCCCGAACCGGCGGTATAGTGGTGGGCAACGAGTTTGACGTTACCATGCGCACCCTGCCTTCAGGCACCAATGCCGGCGCCGGGGTGTCCCCTTATGCCACCTTCCTGAATTTGCATTGCAGCGATGGTGTGCAGACCCTGGCCAATTACAACTATCCGAGCCAGCACACCTTTCGCTGGTCTCTTGAAACCTGTGGCGATACCTCCTTGACCATCGAAATTGGTCAGATGCGTTTGACCCGAGATTACCCGGGCGTCAAGGGTTTTGCGCGCTTTCTGAATGACTTCCGCGATGGACGGTACATCTTCAGTGCCTCCGACTTTCCATCTGCCGAGGCTCAACTGCGCCAACAGAATGTGTCGCAGATCGACGTGAACTACCAGATCAGCGGTCAGCGCCCGGTCATCCAGTCCTTGACCACTGTGCCGTTGAGTTTGCCGCCGGTCATCGCCAGTTGTTGGCCGGCACCGCAGGTGGAACCTCAGCCGACGGTTCAGGAAGCACCGACCGCTAATCTAAATCTGAATTCGAACTAAGGATGCAATGTCGATGACGGAAGTGGTGTCCGAGAAAATCAATCTGGTCTACAGGCCAGCCGGAAAAGATGAGGATGAAGAGCTGCCGTTTCGTGTGCTGGTGCTGTCGGCATTGAACCCCAGTGCCGACCTGGACCCATACGATAGCCTGAGCCATATTCAACTGAACAGCACTGACCTGTCACCGGTCTTTGCGTCTTTCAAACCAGAGCTGCCACTCAAGGTGGAGAATCGTTTACTGGAAGAGGGGGAGCCGTTGGTGCTGACTCTGACTTTCCAGAGTCTGAGCGATTTTGAACCCCGGCAGTTGATGCATCAAATAACGGGGTTCACGGATCTGGTGGCGTTGCGAGAGCAACTGTCCATTTGTCTGGATCAGACGGAGTACTCCCTGTCTGACAGCGTCAGTGATGCGCTGAAGGCGCTGGATTTTGATGCAAAGGCGGTTAGCAATAGCTCTGCTGCTCTGGCAGCTGCCATGGCCGAACTCGACAGTCGTTTGAACCAGCAGTTGAATGCGGTGCTGCATCATGAAGCCTTTCAGCAGCTGGAATCGGCCTGGCGCTCACTCGCCTTTTTGGTCAAGGGCATCGATTTCCAGGAAAACATTCTGGTCGATGTGGTCAACCTCGATAAAGAACGCTTGCTAGAGAGTTTCGAGGATGCTGCGGACATCAACCAGTCGCCTCTGTATCAATTGGTCTATTCCAACGAGTTTGGGCAATTTGGTGGGCGCCCCTACAGTCTGTTGGTTGGCGATTATCGGTTCGACCCCAATGCGCAGGATATACAGCTCCTGCAGCAGATTGCCCGCGTAGCAGCGATTGCTCATGCGCCTTTTATCAGCGCTGTCAGCGCGCGTTTTTTTGGGCTGGAAAATTTCCGCGATTTCAGTCGAATGCGCGACCTGGAGGCGCATTTTGATCAGCCTCAGTTCGACAAATGGCGAGGGTTTCGCCAGCACCCGGACGCACGCTATGTTGCCTTGACCCTGCCCAGTTTTTTACTGCGCAGCAGCTATGGCGAAGACAGCAGTGTCGGCTTCAATTTTTACGAAACTTATCGCAAGACAGAAGTGCAGGGGCTCTGGGGTAACGGCGCCTTTGCACTGGCAGAGCGCTTTGCTCGGGCTTTCGCTCGGTATCGCTGGTATGTGAACTCGGTGGGTGAAGATCACGGTGTATTGCCAGCGTTGAAAGTAGAATCCGGACGTGGTGCCCAGCGCGGACAAATACCAACGGAAGTACTGATTTCCGATCGGCGGGAAAACGACCTGGTTCGTCAGGGCTTTGTGCCACTGACACTGCGCAAAGGCAAGGCTGAGGCCGGCTTTTACTCGGCGGCCAGTGTGCATTATCAGGAGCCTGGCGACAGCAATGCGGATCTACTGGCTGCCCAGCTCGATGGTCAATTACCTTACATTCTGATCGCCTGTCGTTTTGCGCACTACTTGAAGGTGATGCAACGCGAACACATCGGCTCGTGGCAAACGCGTTCGCAGATCGACCAGGAATTGAACCAGTGGTTGCGGCAGTATGTCTCGGACATGGACAACCCCGCACCGGGTGTTCGAGCGCGGCGCCCCTTGCGCAGCGCCAATTTGTCGATCAGAGAAGTCGAAGGCAAGGCAGGCTGGTACATGATCGCCATGACCTTGACGCCCCATTTCAAGTTTCTCGGTCAGCCGGTCACTCTGCGCGAAAGTGGACGTCTCGACAAATACTGACAGGAGGGTTGAACCATGGCACTACCAGGCTATATGCAAATCACCGCCGAAAACCAGGGCGCTATAGAAGGCGATGTGGATCTGGCAGGACGGGAGGGCAGTATCGAGATTCTGAACTTTCAGCACACCGTCAAAATTCCTTCGGACAGCTTCGGCATTCCCACAGGACGTCGCGTGCACCTGCCCATGACCATTGGCAAGGTCGTCGATCGCAGCAGCCCCATGTTGTTTCAGGCCTTGTGTGACAGCGAGTTGCTGACCGAGGTGCTGATCGATTGGTACCGTACCGATGGCTCAGGCATGGAAGAGCTGTACTACCGACTGCGTTTGAAAAACGCGCAGATTACTAACATCGAGTTTTACGTGCCGGAAACCAGCGATGCGGAGCACCAGGTCTCGGGCCATAGAGAGAAGGTATCCCTGGTGTACGATCACATTATCTGGAGTCATGAAGTCGACGGTGTTGAATATGAAGACGCCTGGAGTGCTGAAGGCTAGTCATGGGCCAACTTCGCTTTCTAAAGCGCTTACAGCAGTGGCAGCAGTATGAAGGCAGCCTGCCCGCTCAGGACGATCAAAGTTTGATCGACTCGGTGTTGGCGGATGTCGAGAACCTGCTCAATACCATCCAGGGAACGGCCTTGATTAACGAAAGGCTGGGCTTGTCTGACGTCAAGAAGCTCTTCGTCAGCCATGGCAGTCTCGCTCAGGATGTCGTGACCGAAGAAATTCGCTACAACATTAGCCAGTTTGAAGCCCGCATCAAACGTTTTACACTGGAAAAAGACAGCGCCGCTCGTACAGGCCAACTGGGCTGGGTGTTGCATGGTGAGATTCCAGTGCGTGAGCGCAGCCTGGCGTTTCAGGCCAATCTGGTATTAACGGCTGATGGACGCATCAGTCTCAAGGCACGGGTATGATTGATGATTACTGAACTCTATCAACGCGAACTGCACGCCCTGCGTGAAAAGGCAGCCGAGTTTGCTCGCAAGTATCCGGCCTACGCACCGCACTTGGGGGGCTCCAGTTCAGATCCGGATGTCGAACGCATTCTGGAAGGTGTTGCCTATCTTGGCGCCGGTATACAGGAGCGTCTGGATTCCGGTTTTCCGCAGTTGGCTCAGTCTCTGTTGAACCTGGTTGCACCTCAGTTTATTGAAGAGGTGCCGGCGACAACCTTGATGGCCTTTTCGCCCAAATCCATTCTGAAGGAACCCTTGTCGGTACCGGCCGGAACCTTTATCGACGCTGCCGAGTACCGTGGCGTAAAATGTCGCTTCACCACCTGTCATGATTTAACGGTATTGCCGATCGCCATCAAGGACATCAACCTTGAAACTATGGGCGATCGTTCTGGCATACTGAAGGTTCACTTTGCAATGCAGGCTGGTTACAGTCGACGGCTGGATCTGTCTGAGTTGACCTTTCTCGCGGCCGACGAGTATCTGCAAGCCAGTGCCCTGTTTTTTCAGTTGAAAACCTGTACCCAGTCCATTCACCTGGTTCAGGGGGAGCAGCGACGTTTGCTGCGCAACACCCGCCTGGCATCTCTGGGTACCGATGATCGTTACTCTCTCTTACCCAGGCCCACTCAGGCATTGCCAACCTATCAGCGCCTGACCGAGTATTACATCAACAAGTATCATTATCTGTCGTTCCGACTGGACGCCAGTCAGAATGCCGAGTTGATGACCGAAGGTGGTGATTTCACTCTGGAGTTTCATTTGAGCAAGCTGCGAGGCAAGACGCCGCGTTTGAGCAAAGACAGCCTGAAACTCTTTACCGTGCCTGCCATCAACCTCTTCCCGCACGATAGCGAGCCGGTGCTGATTGACCAGCGTGAGGCTGATGTCCTGTTGCAACCGGCTCGAAACGTGGACCAGCGATACCAGGTGCACTCGGTGCGCAGTGTCAGCGGTCACAACCGTCAAACGGCTTCACGCAGCCAATACCAGCCGTTGTCTTTGCTGTCGCGAGCGGGCAGTGGTGGCGGTGTCTTTGAATTGATTCGTCAGGTCGACTCCGACAGTGGCTACTGTACGACTCGATTAAGCCTGAGCTACCCGGACGACGACCAACTGCCGCAGCGTGAAACCCTGACCGCCTCCTTGCGATGCTCCAATGGTGCGCTGGCCAGCGAACTGAAACAGGGGGATGTCAGCAAGGGGACCCAGAACACCTCTGAACTGGTGGAATTCAGCAACCTCATAGCGCCGACCGGCTATGTACCTCCCAAAATCGGTGAAGACCTCTGGAGCCTGCTGTCGCATCTGACCATCAACTATCTGCCGATGGCCAACATGGAAAACCTGAAGGGGTTGTTAAGGCTCTACCTGCCACAACAGGGCGCCGGTAAGCACGATGAAAGCGCCAATCTCAAACGTCTGGATTCCCTGCAGTCGCTGACAGTGACGCCTACAGAGCGCCTGTTGCGCGGCAGCCTGATACGTGGGCAGCATGTTGAATTGAGTGTGGATGGCTCCGGCTTTGCCGGCCTGGGCGATCTGTTTTTGTTTGGTGAAGTGCTGCACCGTTTATTAACGGACTTCACCACCCTGAATGCGTTTGTCGAACTGACCATCATCGACGTCAACTCGGCTGAGGAACTGGTATGGAAGACACGACCGGGGCAACGATCCTCGATCTGAAGCAGGACCTGCTCGACAACAGCCAGGAATTCGATTTCTTTCAGGCTTACCGCATTCTGCAACGGCTGAATCGGGCAGGGCAGCAAAGCCGTTTTGCGCTCAAGGACATTCGGGTGCGGCCCAACCTTGAGTTGGGTTACGGCGATACCGATGTACACGACATTCAGGAACTGCCCAATAATCGCGGTTATGAAATCGTCACCAATCTGGCTGGCCTTTACGGCATCTCCTCGCCGCTACCCGACTATTACAGCGAAGAGCTGCTCGATTACGAGTGGGAAGGCTACGACGGCCCGCGCGCCTTCCTCGACATTCTGCATAACCATCTACTGGCTAAGCTCTTTGATGCCTGGCGGCTGTATCGGCTGGGGCAGAACACGGTCGAGGAGCGTCAACAAAATTACCGACGCTTGATCGCCAGCCTGAGCAACAACCCGGCACTGGCCGACGACCTGGACGATGAACTGGCGCGATACAAATTGCAGTTCAGTGGCCTGTTCAGCCTCTACAGCAAAACAGCACTGGGTTTAAAAACCATTTTGCAGGGCTTGTTGAACAAGGCCGACGTCGATGTGCAGGAAAACCAGCGCCGTCGGGTGCCCATTCCCGGCAGCGATCGCATGCGCCTCGGTGAGCAATGCACCGAACTCGGTCAGGACGCTCACTTGGGTAGTCGTATCGACGATTACAGCACAGGCGTTACCGTAGTGATCGGCTCGCTTTCAGAAGCAGAATACAAGCGCCACTTTTTAGACCCCGAACGCTGGTCGCTGCTGTGCAGCCTGGTGCGTGAATACCTGGTACAACCCCTCGCCGTGCGCCTCGAGTTGCGCATCGTGCAGCCGGACAGCGGCGCCCGCCTGGGCCAGAGCTGGAACAGCCTGGGCAGCACCAGTTACCTTGGACAGCCCGGGCGCGATGGGGTTGCTCCGGTTTACCTGGATGTCAGTTAACTCATTCCTCTGAGTAGCTACGATACGAGCGGCGGATGCCGGCGCGGGCCATTTTCACCCTATGACCTACAGTCAGGAACTCTGGTTTTCATCCTTTGGCAGGTTCTCCAGCACCAGGGTCACTCCGATCTTGTCCAGGTAGCTCTGTTCCTGCTCCAGGTCTGCCTGAGTCAGGCTGTGTGTCTGCCACCATTCCGGTGGCGCGGTGAGTGCCAGCTTCTTGTCCCCAACGGTCAGTTCTACCTGTTGAGCATCACTGCCGGTTCTTGACCGATGCAGGTTAACGGCAATGCGCAGCAAGGCCAGCAACCAGGGGGCCAGGCTTTTGTCGTCATCGCTGAGTAAATCGAAGGCATCGCTGCTGACCTTCTTGCGATGCTGACCCACCAGTGCCGTCAAGCGGCGTTGTTCTTCCTGGCTGAAGCCTGGCATATCACTATTAGCGACTATGTAGGCGCTGTGTTTGTGGTACTGGTTGTGGCTGATGTCCAGGCCAACCTCGGCGAGGTGCGCGGCCCAGCCGAGATAGTGGCGCCAGAAGGTGTCTTCTTTCAGCTTCAGTGCCTGGGTATTGGCGTCGAAGAAGCGCTGGACGGTGTCGGCAATGCGTTGGCCTTGTGCGACGTCAGCATGAAAGCGTTTGGCCAGGCTCTGAACGGCGGTACTGCGAATATCCTGGTTATCTATGCGGCCGATCAGGTCATAAAGCAGGCCTTCACGCAAAGCCATGGGGGAGGCTTCCATACGCTCCAGGTTGAGCCCTTCGAAGACGGCACGAAGGACAATCAACCCTCCGAGAAAGACCGGCTGGCGATCGCTGGCCAGACTTTCGGGTTTGAAATCACCCAGCTGTTTGGCTTCCATGGCCTCGTTGAAGAGCTCGTCGAGCAAGGCACGGGTGATGATGGCCTGACCGGTACGAGTTTCGGCGACTTTGGCAACGGCCTTGATGCTGCCAGAGCAGCCGATAGCTCTTTGCCAACCGAGCGCGAGAAGCTCTTCCCGGATGGGTTCGATTTTCTGTAGGCAGAAGGTATTGGCTTTTTTCAGGGCCTTTTTGCTGAGATTGCCATCGGGGAAAAATTCCTGAGTCAGTGACACGCAACCCATGCCCAGGCTTTCCAGTTGCAGGGGTTGAAACTGCTCGCCGACAATCATTTCGGTGCTGCCGCCGCCGATATCGACCACCAGGCGGCGGTCGAGTTGGTCGTCCAGTCCATGGGCTACGCCCTGATAAATCAGTCGTGCCTCTTCTGCGCCGGAGATGATGTCGATGCGATGCCCCAATGCCTGTTCTGCCTGCACCAGAAAGCCTGCTGCATTGGTGGCCTTGCGCAGGGTGCGGGTGCCAACGGCGCGCACAGACGGAGGTGGCAGGTGGGCAAGGCGTTGCCCAAAGCGGGCCAGACAATCCAGGGCGCGACGTTGCGAGAGGTCATCGAGACCGCCATCCCCCATCAGGCCAAAGCCGAGCCGAACCGGCTCCTTGATGCGGTCAAGGATCTTGAGCTCGCCTTTCTCCAGCCGAGCGACCACCATATGAAAGGAGTTCGAGCCGAGATCGATGGCGGCCATTTCTTCGTCACGATGACGCCAGAAGTCGGACAATTTCAGCATCTTGTATTAAGCCTCCGGCTTTTGGTGGGTCGCTGGTAAACTGGCAACTACAATTTGAGGTTCGTTTGGCGGCAATGGCCCGCGACGGCATCCGTCGCTCTATATCTACCAACTCTGAAACCTGAGTATAAACATTAAAAATGCCACTCAAACAAAGAGGAGAACACCCATGTCACTCCATCCATTTCGTGGCCACACCCCAAAATTGGGTCAGGCCGTATTTGTTGATGACCAGGCCTACGTGCTGGGCGAAGTCACCCTGGGCGATGATGCGTCTGTCTGGCCTGGTGCTGTCGTTCGTGGCGATATGCATCGCATTCAAGTGGGCGCGCGGACTTCGGTTCAGGATGGCGCTGTGCTTCATATCACCCACGCCAGTGACTATAACCCGGATGGCTGGCCGCTGACCATTGGTGAGGATGTCACTATCGGCCATCAGGCTTGTTTGCACGGCTGCACCATTGGCAATGAGGTGCTGGTGGGCATTGGTGCAACGGTATTGGACGGCGCTGTGGTGGAAGACCAGGTGGTGATCGGCGCCGGCACCCTCGTGCCGCCCGGTAAGCGGCTGGAGTCCGGTTATCTCTATGTCGGTTCACCTGCCAGGCAAAAGCGGCCGCTGACCGAGAAAGAGAAGTCCTTTTTCAAATACTCGGCCGCCAACTACTGCAAGTTGAAAGACGAGTATCTGGCTCAGGGCTTTGGCCAGGTTGGCCTTACCAGCTGAGCGCCAGATCACGTTCGGTTTGGGTGACGCTGAAGCGCTTGTTGTCGTCTCGTATGACCTGACCGCAGGCGATGTCCGGGTCGTGAGTAAAGAAGAGCCAGCCCTGGCGCGTGCTCAGGTCGGAAAGCAGTCGATGTTTTTCGTCGATCAGGGCTTCCGGGAAGCGGTCATAGCCCATGGTGATGGGCAGGTGTACCCAGGCCTTGCCCGGAATCAGGTCGGCGGCGAAGAGCATCGGGCCCCTGGGTGTGCTGATCTCGGTCAGTAACATACCAGGGGTGTGGCCATCGCTCTGGTGAAAGCGGTAGCCATCACCGAGGACGCGTGAGCGGGTACCGTTGACCCGTTCCAGACGGCCGGTTGCTTCGAGCAAGGCCGGGAGTTCGGGAATGAAGGAGGCTCGGTCACGAGGGTGTGGGTGCAGTGCGCGCTGCCAGGCTTGTTCGCCGACCACGTATTGGGCGTTGGTGAACACCAGTTCAGGGGCTTTGCCTTCTTCCCAGACGCTGAGCAGGCCGCCGGCATGGTCAAAGTGCAAATGGGATAACACCACGACATCGATGTCTTCGGGGGTCAGGCTGATGTCGGCGAGGCTGGCCAGCAAGCGATGATCACTTTCCTGGACGCCATAGCGTTCGCGCAGTTCCGGCTTGAAAAAGGCGCCAACGCCGGTTTCCAGCAGGACGTTACGGTTGCCTTCCTGGACCAGCAGGCAGCGGCAATTCAGGTCGATACGGTTCTGTTCATCACAGGGGTACCAGCGTTGCCAGACTGCCTTGGGGGCATTGCCGAACATGGCGCCGCCGTCGAGCTTTTGCGAGTTGCCGAGCAGAGAATGCAGTTTCATAAAGTCGGTGCCCAGTTTTTGTTGTTTATGGATATGACCTTAAAGCCCTGGCGGGGAATGTCCATCTGATTGTGGATCCTGACCAAAAGGTCAAGCGTCAACTCCTAACTACAGTTGCTACCCCGAAGCTTGGGTTGATTCGAATTGTCACCAGACATTTTCTGCCTTGATTAGTGGCGGTGAAAACTTGAGACTGTGGCAATAATTTATAATTAATCAGGCATGAAGTGACGATACGTACCCTTTTGCTGGCCGCTGGTTTTGCGGCGCTGGCCAATTTTTTCTGGGCGACCAATGCCATTGTTGGCAAAATTGTTGTCGCTGCTGTGCCTGCTTTTACGCTGTCGCAGTTTCGCTGGATGTTGGCCTTTTTGTTGATCGCGCCTTTTGGTATTCCGCAAATTCGGCGTCAGTGGCCCTGGTATCGGCAACACCTGGGCAAGCTGCTGGTGCTCAGTGTGCTCAGTGTTACGCTCTACAACACGTTGCAGTATTGGGCTTTGGTCTACACTCAGCCGGTCAATATTGGTGCAATGGCGGCCTTGACGCCGGTGATGATTTTTGTGCTGAGTGGTCTGCTGGGCCAGGGTAAGTTGACTCTGGCGCAGTGGTCTACGGCTTGTCTGGCCATTATTGGTGCCTGGCTGGTATTGACCGATGGTCGGGGAGTGCTGAGTTTCAGTGAGCGTGGTTTGATTGGTGACGGCCTCTTTTTTGTTGCCTTGATTTGTTGGTCCTTTTACTCGGTGGTGCTTAAAACACTGCCAACCGAAAATATCAGCGGTATTGGGTTGTTGACCTTCCTGATTGGCTGCGGGAGTGTGGCGATTCTGCCTTTCTGGTTGAGTGATGCGGTGACGGGTGATGCTTTGTGGCCACCGGCGGATGTGCTATGGGCGGTCGTCTATGTGGCCGTTTTTCCTTCTCTGGTTGCCTTTTTTTGCTGGATTCGAGCGGTGTCGATTGGCGATGCCAATGTTGCCGGCTTGATGATGACGACGGCACCCTTGTTCAATGCATTGTTGACCTTGATCGTATTAAGAGAGCCGGTCAGTGGGGGGCAGTGGTTTGGTATCGCTCTCGTTATACTGGGGGTGAGCGCTACGCTGTTGCTGGCCAAACGTTTGACCTTACCCAAAACAGGTAATTTATGACTCGACAAGCAAGCTGGATTTTTGGCGCGTTGGCACTGGCCTACCTGGTAAGCATGGCACTGCCGACACTGCCTGTTCATTGGTTTATCAAGGCATTGCCTATCTGGTGGTTGGCTTCGGTGGTGGTTGTTAATGCTGCTTTTCCCGGGCGCTGGGTTCTGCTTGGCGCTTTGCTGATGTCTTCATTGGGTGATGTTCTGCTGGCCTTTGACCTCTTCGTTTATGGCCTGGCCGCCTTTCTGGTTGCCCAATTGATTTATGCCTTTCTCTTTGGTCGGTCGGCATGTTGGCGCCTTGAGCGCCTGGGCTGGTTACTCTATCTGCTGCTCTGGGCCCTGTGCATGATTGCGCTCATACAGCCTCAACTGGGTGAACTGTCGGTGCCCGTCTATGCCTATCTGGTGGCCATTATGCTAATGGGTAGCCTGGCCTTGATGAGCCATTATGCGCTTTGGCCCGGCTTTGCCGGTGCCGCCATTTTTATATTGTCGGATTCGTTGATTGCCCTGGGACTGTTTCAGGCACCGCTGCCGGGTCATGGCTGGTGGGTGATGATGACTTATTATCTGGCGCAATGGTTGTTGACGAGGACCTTTCTTGAACAAGGCAGGGTCGCTGCAGAACAGCCCTGAACTTTATCCCAGGTCACACCCTGGGGGTTTGGGTGGCTTTTTCCAATAGCGTCTCAAAGCGCTCTGGATGGTAAAAATAGAAGCCCTGGAGCTCATCGCAACCCAGTTCAGTCAGCGTGGACACCTGCTCCTGCGTCTCGACCCCTTCAGCGACAACCAGCAGGCCCAGTGTATGACCGAGATTGATGATGGCCTGAATCAAGGCCAGATGTTTACCACCCTGGTGCATGTCCTGTACGAAACGTTTGTCGATTTTCAGCACCTGTAGTGGCAAAGATTGCAGCATGCCAAGGTTGGAGTAACCGGTGCCAAAGTCGTCCATGGCGAAGCGAATGCCCATGGCTGAGAGTTCGGCGAGAGCGTTCAGCGTTTCATCGGATTCTTCCGTTACCGAGTGTTCGGTAATTTCAAACTCCAGTCTGTGCGCCGGAATACCGCTGATCTTCAATTCACTGGCAACAAAACGACAGAGATCTCGATGCTCCAGTTGGCGAGACGACAGATTGATGGACAGTACGAGATCGTCTGGCAGGTGTTCCAGGTTCTTGGCGAAGGCTGACAAGGCCTCGCGAATCACCCAGTAGCCGATATCAACAATCAGGTGGTTGCCCTCGGCAATGGGAATGAATTCTGCCGGGGATACCGGGCCAAGTACGGAGTTGTTCCAGCGCAGCAGGACTTCCAGACTGGACCAACGATGCTCGTTGGACGATATTCTGGGCTGCAATACCAGGTAAAACTCCGCGTTGCTTATGGCGATTGGCAAGAGTTGCAGGATGTCCTGACGTCGGTCGTTTTCCCGGTTGAGTTGCTCTGAGTAAAAACGGTAGTAGCCTCGGTCGACTTCTTTGGCTTTCTGCAGTGCCATCTCGGCTTTTTTGACCAGACCTTCGTAGCGGCTGTCGTCTTCTGGGCAGGTGGCAATGCCAATGGTGCCGGTCAAGCTGATTCTCATGTCGTCGATTTCAATGATTTCGGCGATCATGTTCAGAATGTTGTCGGCAACAAAGATGCAGTGGCTAGGGTCCTGAAGGTTTTGCAAGCAGACAGCAAAGGTATCGCCAGAGAGCCTGGCGATGGTATCGCTGCGTCGAATGCAGGATTTGATGCGCTCAGTGACCCGTTTGAGAATCTCGTCACCCAGGCTGTGACCGTATTGGGCATTGATGGTCTTGAAGTTGTTCAAGTCGAACAGTATCAATGCCAGATGATGATTGTTGCGTTTCGCCAGAGCAATGCCCTGTTGTACCTGCTTGCCAAAAAAGTTGCGGTTGGAGGCGCCAGTCAGGGAGTCGTAATAGGCGAGTTTTTGCAGTTCTGCTTCGGTGCTTTTCAACTCGGTGATGTCACGCAATATCCCGGTCAAGTTGCCAGTCGCATCCAGGGCAATGCTATGCTCCACCCAGAGTACGGCATCGGGTGTGACCAGACGATGCTCAAAACGGGTAAAGGCTTGCTGGTGTTTGATCACCTGTTCGGCGTGAGAGATAAAATACTCTCGATCCGGTTCGTAAATGTGGTTCTGGATTTCTTTAAGAGTCAGAGTCTGTTGAGGGGTACCCATCATCTCGGCCAGCGGCGTGGATAACTCGAAGTGCCGGGTGTCTTCACTGGTCCAGGAGCCCATTTTGCCCAGGCGCTGGGCTTCCAGCAGTTCCTGCCCTTGAACTCGCAGTTGCAGGCGCTCGGTATCGCGCTGGCGCATCACCCGGTATTGCCAGCCAAGGATCATGAAGATGAACAGCCAGCCCATACTGGCAGCCAGCCGCAGCAGCCAGAGGCTATCGTTGGGCGTGGTCCAGCCCTGCTCGGGTATCGCCCTCATTTGCCAGACGTAACCCCGGTAGGAAAAGCCAAGATGCACAGGGTCTGCAAAATCGCCGAAACCGGCCGGCACCAACTCGGTGCGTTCGCCATTGAACAGCAACGTCAGGCTTAACAGCCAGGGCTCTGTCCCGGCCAGACTGGCGGTGGCGAGAATTTTGTCCAGTGACAGCACACCGGTGACAGTCAACAAGGGCTGGTTGGGCACAGGCAGCCTCAGAATAAGGGCGGTGTCGCCTTGCAGTGAGGTGACAGGGCCGGTGACCACGGCTCGGCGTTCCGTCATGACGCGTTCAACATCTCGCCATTGGTCGCTGACGGTGCGCAGATCAACCCCAATGACCCCAAGATTGGCTTCGGTTTCCGGGTAGGCGTGGGTGAGAACGAAATCATCCGTGATGGCAACATTGAGGAAGCTGAAGGGTTGGTCTGTCACCAGTTGCGCCAGCCATTGCTGGTATTGAACCTGATCAAACTGGCCAACCTGGGAAACCAGCAGCACCATCGCGTTCAGGTGGCTCTCATTGGCGGCGAGCTGCTGCTCCAGGCGGTTCGCCAGATCGTTCAGGTCGGCCAGAACCTTCTGTTGCTGGTCATTGCGGCTGTTTTCAATCAGCAGATCGCTGGCCCAATGCAACAAAGGCATAATGGGTACTGCTGCCAGTATTGCCAGGTGCAACAGCCATATCCGCCGGGTTCGCCAGATTTGTAGGCCCAACAAGGTTGCCGCTGTCAGTGACAAGGCGATAGTCAGGCCGATCGAAGGGCTGAAGTAGGTAGCACCGAGCAGGATGACGGCGGCAACCAGGCTGGCTTTGAACATGCAGCTCCTGCACTGAATCAATTCTAGTCGATCCAGTATAGCTCAAAATTCTCACAGGGATAGGCTGTAAACATCAGCCTGGATGAAGGCCTGGATCATTGTTCGACTTATTCCTTCTGTGGCAGCAATTTCAGACCGACGGCGAGAATGTCATCGTCCTGCATATGACGAATGGTCAGCCGTATCTTGCCCATACGTATGCGGTCCCCCACGACTGGATGTTTGCCGAGTTGCTTGCGCAGCAATTCTGCGACACTCAGGTTGGCCTCTTGCTCCGAGACGGTCAAGCCATAGGATTTAGCCAGATCAGACACCTGAGCCTCCGGCCTCAATACGAACTCACCATAGAAGTTATTCGCGGCGAAAAGCCCCTGACGCTTCTGCTCGGCAAACTGACTGGCGACATCGCTGGCGTCTTCACCGTGCAGCAACAGCCAGACGCGATCGCCGGCTTCAAAGCGGGCCGCGTTGTCGACAGTTACCGGCCTGCCAGCGCGGACGATGGCAACACAGTCCGGATTGGCAGGGTGATTATTGGCGTTGTTGAACAGTGGCGAGAGCATCGGTGAGTTGGGTTCAACGACAAATTCGTCCAGTTCGAGGGAGGTGGTCTTGTCCTGGAGCAGTGAATGCCGGGTTCTCGGTGCGGGTCTGGGCGGGATCAGTACATCCAACAGGCGCGCCATCAAGGGCACCGTTGAACCCTGGACCAGCAGAGACACCAGCACAACGGCAAAAGTAACGTGGAAAATAAGATCCGAATTCGACAGCCCCGCCATGACCGGGTAGACCGCGAGGATAATGGGTACCGCACCGCGCAGCCCTACCCAACTGATGTAGGCGCGTTCATGCCAGTTGAATCGAAACGGCAGCAGGCATAACACCACAGCCAGGGGCCGAGCCACCAGGATCAGGAAGCCCGCGATCAGCATTGCCGGTAGGGTGTATTCGAGCATGGCCGTTGGGTTGACCAGCAGCCCGAGAATCAGGAACATGCCGGCCTGGGCCAGCCAGGCCAGACCATCCATGATCTGGGAGACCGCTTCGGATGAGCCACTGCGTGAATTGCCCAGCACCAGGCCGACAATGTAGACCGCCAAAAAGCCGCTGCCCCCGAGGCGGTTGACACCGGCAAAGACAACGACGCCAAAAGAGACGATCAACAGCGCCAATAGGCCTTCGGCCAGCTTGATACGATGTACCAGTTGCGCCAGCAGCCAACCACCGATCACACCGCCAAGGGCCCCCAGAGCAAACTGCAGGATGATCAAGCTGCCCACACCAACCAGAGAAAACTGGGTTTCACCGAGAATCAGCTCAACCAGGAGTATCACCAGGAAAATGGCCATGGGGTCGTTGGCGCCGGACTCCAGTTCCAGGCTGCCGCCAACACGCTCGTTGAGTTGAATGCCGGAATTGCGCAACAGATTGAACACCGCAGCGGCATCGGTGGAGCCGACGATGGCGCCAAGCAACAAGCCGTAGAGCGGGTCGATGTTCAGCATCCAGGCCGCAAATAACCCGACACTGGCCGCAGTCAGAATCACGCCCGCTGTTGCCAGGGTGACCGAGGGCCAGAGTGCGGCACGAAAGGTACTTTTCTTGGTACGCATACCGCCGTCGAGCAGTATGACGGCAAGAGAGAGGTTGCCGATCAGGAAGGCCATGTCGAAGTTGTCGAACGGAATCTGGCCAATACCCTCTTCACCAGCGAGCATGCCCAGGCCGAGAAACAGCAGCAGGAAGGGCAGGCCCAGCTTGACGGTCAGGGTGCTGGCCAGTATGCCCACCAGCAGCAAGAGCCCGGCTATGAGTAGAAAGGTACTGGCTTCAGCCATCATGATGCGCGTTGCTGTCCTCTGCTAGCCAACGGTAAAGGGTGCGACGGGTGACGCCGAGTATGGCGGCCGTCTTTTGTTTGTTGCCACCGGTGCGCTCCAGCACATGATGAGTGTAGCGCCGTTGCAGAGTGGATGCCGCTGGCAGAGCTTCCAGGGCTTGCTGCGCCATCCAGTCGTCCAGACCATCACGACGTGTCGAATCGTCGCAGCCCGGTTGAGGATGGAAACGTTCCGGCAACTCGCTTTGATCAATGCGTGTTCCCTGGCAAAAAACGGCTGCTCGTTCGATCACATTCTGCAATTCTCGCACATTACCGGGAAAGTCGTAACGGCTCAGCGCTTTTTCTGCCGCCCGGGTAAAGCCACTGACCGATGGCTGGCGGCTCTGTTTCAACTGATTTAAAAAATGCCGGGCCAACGGCAGTATGTCATCGCGGCGTTCGCGCAAAGCCGGGATGGGGATGGAAAAGGTTTCCAGGCGGTAGTAGAGATCCTCCCGAAAGCGGCCGGCTTCAATGGCGTCCGACAGGTTCTGATGGGTGGCGGCGAGAATGCGCACATCCACGTCCATTTCGGTTTCACTGCCTACCCGGCGCACCTTGCCTTCCTGTAGGACACGGAGCAACTTTGCCTGTAATGCAGTGGGCATCTCTGCAACTTCATCGAGCAGGAGGGTGCCACCCTGTGCCTGCAGAAAGAGCCCATCACGCTGACTTCTGGCACCGGTAAAGGCGCCGGCGACGTGGCCAAAGAATTCACTCTCCATCAATTCGCCAGGGATGCCGGCACAGTTGACGGCAATAAAAGGCTGATTGGCGCGTGGGCTCTCGGCATGGAGGGCGCGGGCCACCAGCTCCTTGCCGGTGCCACTTTCACCCAGAATGAGCACAGGCCCATCGGCCGGGCCGATTCGTTGTATATCGTAGAGCAGGCGCTTCATGGCGGCACTGTTACCATGAAGCCCGTGCACCGGGTTGCCGCTGAGCAGCTGGCGGTACTGATCTGCCTCGCGTTGCAGCGAACGATGTTTGAGCAGCTTTTCGGTGGTAAGCAGGAGGTGCTCCATCGACAGGGGTTTGGTGAGAAACTCGTCCGCACCGGCTTTCAAGGCTTCCACAGCCTGGTCAATGGTGCCGTAGGCGGTAATCATCAGAAAGGCCGGTTGCCAGTCGCCCTGGCGAGCATGGCGCAGCAGTTCTCGGCCATCGGCACCGGGCAAACGCAGGTCACTGACAATCAATTCCGGGCGTTCCCTCAGCAGTACCGGCAAGGCGGCTTCGGTACTGTGCTCGCAGAGCACTCTATAGCCCGCATCGGTCAGTTCTTCCTGCATCAGTTCGGCCAGATCCTGGTCGTCTTCTACCACAAGGATAAGGGTATCGTCGGTCATGGTTACTCCGCAGTCAGGAAGGGGTAGGCAAGCAGAGGCAGGCGATGCAGCCAGACGAGTCGGCTCTGTTGCTCAACCGCAGTTCACCCTGATGTTCCTGGGCGATGTTGGCGACAATGGCCAGACCCAGGCCAGTGCCTTCTCCAGCCGGTTTACTGGTGTAGAACGCCTGTTGCAGTTCATCAGGGTCTGCCTGCAGGCCCGGCCCGTCGTCGGTAATGGTGAACCTGAGCTGGTCGGCTTCGGCACAAATAGTCAGGGTGATGCTTTTTCGGGCAACCTGCTGAGCATTGCGCAGCAGGTTCACCAGCGCCAGCACCACCCGGTTGGGGTCCACTCGAATATCTGGCAAAAGACCTTCGACTTGAAGTTGCGGTGTGGGTGCCTCGGCCGATTGCTCTGGTGATACATCGTCCATTGCCTGTTGTGCCAGTTGCAGTGGGGACGACAAGCGATGCGGCTGAGCCTCTGGGCGACAATAGTCAAGCAATTGTCGGACAATGCGATTCAGTCTGTCTACCTGGCGATTGATCTTGTCGAGTTGGGCTTCCTGGGCCTGGTTCAGCGGGCCCTTTTGCGCAATGCGCCGGCCGCGGCCAGAAATCACACTCAAGGGCGCACCCAGTTCATGAGCGATGCCGCGGGCCACCTGGCCGATGGCGGCCAGCTTTTGCTGCTCCTGCAATTGCTGATTGAGTCGTACCTGCTCCGCCTGCTGTTGGTGCAAGTCTCTGTCGGCTTGTTCCAGATCTGTCAGCATGAGGTTCAGGGCGGTGGCGATCTGCTGAACTTCATGTGGGCCTTCGGTTGCTACGCGCAGCGACCTCTGGCCATGACCCACCGAGCCCATGGCGTCTACCAGGCGGCGCACATGGCGGCCTACACCTCTGTAGTGACCGGCGATCACCATCAACGTCATCAACACCGTCGCGACGAACCAGGCAGCCCAGGTCATGATGTTCAGCGACAATGACGCCTGGCTGAAATCGGCCTCCTGGCGAGTGATCTGGATCAGCCCGTTGATCTGCCCGCCGGCACCGTGCAGCGGCAGGAACTGAGAAAAAACACCTTCGCCGTTGATCTCCCTATAGCTTTCCTGAGTTTCACCCAGGGTAATGACATCCGTAGCGACGCGGCTGCCGCGTAAGTTGTCTTCAGCGATGCCAGCCGAAGCAATCTGATTGCCGCGTGTGTCGAAAACGGTCGCGCCATAAACGCGGCCGATTTCGAATACCGAGTCCAGCGTTTCCTGAACGTCTTCCAGATTGCCTGCAATGAGGTTCTGGCTGATGGGCAATCGGACGGCCCGTGCAATCAATTCCAGATCGTCTTTCAGGCGATCTTCCTGGGCTGGCCCGGCCCAATGCAGGCCGATGGAGACAAGCGTAGCGGAGGTGACAATGAGTGGTAACAGAATCCAGCCTACCAGGGTCCAGTGCATCGACCGGATAGGGGACAAGGCGCGACGAAGTGTCATGCATCCTCGATACTCAATAGTGTATCAATAGGATACAGGAAGTCGGCTTTTTATTCAGTCCATGGCTGTCAGTTGTCCGTAAAGCGCCCGTTCGGACAGTGCTCTGCAGTGAGCTGTATACGTCCATTGGGTAAAAGTGACAGTTGTATACAGTTTTTGAAGGCGCCAATGAACCAGGAGCTTAGAGTTGGAAGAGGTGCTGGATAAAAAGTCTATATAAAACAATAAGTTATAAAATTCTTTGTCGTATTGATCGCTCCTGGCATGAATTGAGCAATGACAAGTGTGGATCGGCTGGATAACGGCCGACTTTTTTAACTGACAGGAGATTCCAATGAAAAGCTTGAAAGTGATGATGGCCACACTGGTATTTGGTTTGTTTACAGCAATGGCCAGCCTGAACGCACAGGAGCTGGACGGCGCTGCCGATATGGACATCAGCGACGAAACCCTGGTGCAGTTTGTTGAGGCACTTGAAGAAGTGGGCGAACTGAGCGTTGCCTATTCTGAGGAAATTGCAGAGGCAGATACACCCGAAGCCGCTCAAGAGCTGCAAATGGAAGCTCAGGACAGAATGGTCGCTGCTGTGGAAGCTACAGGCTTGACCGTGCAGGACTACAACATGATCGCTCAGGCCATGAGCCAGAACCCTGAACTGATGGAGCGTGTTGAAGCCATGTTCTGAATGGTGATCCAACAGGCAATTTGGCCCGATTTATGATTGGGCAACTGCCCACCCGGCATCCCTGTTGCCGGGTCTTTTATTTGAAGCCGCAGCCGGCAAGGTTGCGGCTTTTTTAGTGGGTTATTTCGAGACGAGCCAACACACCTGATGTGGCATTAATTCAAGGCGATCGGTCTGCTGTTTCACTTCGCCTCCCTCTTGCAACAGATCCACGATAGCACCAACCGACAACAATGACTGCGTCAGCTGTGGGTCTATTGGTTGATTGAAGTCTGAAAAGTTGGCCAGTACCAGCAACGTCTCGGCGTCATGAGTTCGGGTGAAACCGAAGACATGAGGGTTGCCGGTCTCGATAATGTGCGTATGGGCATCGCCCAACAACGGCTGGCTTTGGCGTAAACGAATCAGTTTTTGCAGGCCGGCGTAAACACGCCCACCAGGCGTATCGCTCTGGTGGCGCTTTGCCAGGTCCGCTTCGTTAACGGGTACTCGGTTCACCCAACGGCTGTCATTCTGTTTGTCGACATCCTGTTGGTAACGGTAGTCGTTAAGGGTGCCAAGCTCATCGCCCATATAGATGACGGGCACACCGCCGATACTGAAGATAATGGCATGCAGCATCATGATGCGATTGATGGAGCGAGTAATTTCCTCTTCATCCTGGGCCTCAATGGCTTTTTCCAGGCCCACCAATGAAGCCAATTGACCGGCGACTCGGCAGTCGCCGGTGGTCTTGTTTTCCTGGAAGGGTACGCCACGGGCGAAACTGCCTTCGAACTGTCCGGTGTAATATTGGTTCAGGAAGCGACGGTGATCGTCCGGGTTAATGCCGAGGCGCCAGGCGATGGAATCATCGAAAGTCCAACCTATGTCGTCGTGGCCACGAATGTAGTTGACCCAGGCTGTGTCGTTGGGAATCGGGAATCGCGCCTGGAGGCTTTGCGTCATCAGGGTGACATCACGCGTTGCCAGGCTGTTCCAGAGTAACGCCATCAACAGCGGGTTGTAGGAAAGCTGGCATTCGTCGGTGTCGATGTAGCGAACGACCTCGTCCGGATGAACGATGGCTTCCGACTTGAACAACAACCCGGGCGCGGCGATACGAGAGGCGGCGTTGAACGCCTGAATCAAATCATGGGCCTGTGGCAGGTTTTCACAGACGGTGCCTTTTTCTTTCCAGACAAAGGCCAGTGCATCAAAACGCAGGATGTCGGCTCCGGCATTGGCCAGAAACAGCAGTTCGCCCAACATGGCATTGAACACAGCGGGGTTGCGGTAGTTCAGGTCCCACTGAAAATTGTTGAAGGTGGTCCAGACCCACTTCTGCATATCATCGCGCCAGGTGAAGCTGCCGCGGCGAATTTCAGGAAATATCTCGCGCAGGTAGGGCTCATAGGGTGCGAGGTCCCCCTTGCTGTCGAAACAGAAGTAGTAATCCAGGTACTCCTGCTCACCATGCTGTGCCTTGCGCGCCCATTCGTGTTCGTCTGACGTGTGGTTGAACACAAAGTCGAGCACCATAACAATGCCTTCATTGCGCAAGGCAGAACCGAGGCGTTTGAGATCGGTCATGGTACCCAGGCTGGGGTTCACCTGACGATAATCCGACACCGCATAACCGCCGTCGCTGTTGGCTTCGGGTGCCTTGAACAGTGGCATCAGGTGCAAGTAACTGAGGCCGAGTTCCTTGAAGTAAGGTATTTGCTCACGCAGGGATTTGAGGTCGCCGGCAAAGAGGTCGACGTAGCAGGCAGCGCCAAGCATCTGTTCGCTCTTGAACCAGTGCGGGTCTTTCTGGCGTTTTTTATCCTGGCTGCGCAGTACCTTGGGGCGCTCCTGAAAGGCCTCGAACAAGGTACCAAGGATGCTTTCAAGGTGATAAAAAAAGTCATACTGGTTGCCGTACAAACCATGCAGCAAGCCAAATAACCTGGGGAACTGTTGATCCAGGTTCTCGGTAAAAGCCTGCCATTCGGCTTTGCTGGTGGCTTTCGGCTGAAGCCTGGGGAGTAGGCGGTCCAGCGTTTTACGGGCGTCATAATCGAGCGAATGCATCATGTTTTATACGGCTTCCGGTTTTTCGGCAGTGGCCCGCGCCGGGTGTCGGGTGCAACTTTGATGGGACGCCCATCAAAGTTGCACCCGACACCCGGCGCTTACAGATCGATCAACGCACTCTTGAAAGTAGCTCATCTAGCTTTTGAGTACTATAGCGTCCCGATTTCGAGAAATTTAGCACTGTGTGCCGGGTTTCGTTCGAGTGCTCAAAGGATCGATTTCTTTCGAAATCCAGTTTAGTGCCCTACCTCAATCATGCAAACTTAATCGATTCAGAAAAACTAAAATGATACGGGATTATGCTGGTTTTGCAATCGGGCAGATTCCGACGCCGAGGCCGGTGCCGAGGGTGACCATGATGGCGGGCTCTGAGAAGCGGAAGGCGAGGGCGGCGGCGGTGCTGTCGTGTTCGAGCAGGGCCAGGGGGCCCAGACCGCATTGGGGGAGCCAGTTTTCGTTGAGTGTGGTGGCGAGGTGGGGGCAATCGTCGCGCAGGCGGTGGTAGATGCCGGAGCGGTAGTCGAAGGGGTGCCCCTGGTTCAGATAGGTTGCAATGCTGATGGCGACGGGGAGTGGCTGGCCGATCTGTTGGCGCAGTTGGCTGAGCAGTTCGAGCAGGGCCGGTTGGCGGAACAGGCCTTCTCTGTCGAGCCAGTCTTTTACCTGGATGTCAGAAAAGGGGTCGAGCCGGTTGCCGTGGCGACTGGCGATGGCGCTTTTGATGCCAGTGGCGCCAAAATCCATGACCAGCAGATCCTCCGCGCTGGAAACATGTTGCGCGAGACCTACCAGGCCAGTCTGCCCACCCCAGGGTGAGGCCAGTACGGTCACGTAGCCCAGGTCGATCTCAAGCCGTTCAGCCAGAGAGTTACCAAAATCGCCGGTGCTGATGCCGCCACTGAGCACCAGGGTGTGGGTGCTACGCCAGAACTCGGCATAAGCCTGTTGCCATGGGCTTCCACCTTGCCAATACTCGGCCCGCAAGGCGGTACGCAAGACAGCGGCGAGACGGTTGCCGTATTCTGCTAGAATACGATCAGATTGAGTATGACCGGGCTGAAAGTCTTGCAGGAACTGACGAACACTGGGCGCTGGAGCACTGTAGTGTTCCCGGATCAGTTGATGCAATGTATGAGCGCAGACCCAGTCGCGGGCGGTTTGAGTGGTCTGGTAGGCCGAGACAGGCAGCCGGTTAAGAGAGGCCTCAGGGCTCAGCGTCAATGTACCGTTGGTGCTCTCTGTCAGTGTTTCTGTGGTTGCTGTCATTGCTATCTTACTGTCGTTAGGAGTTGGTTGGTCTGATCAACATAACCCGCCTTGGCGCTTGGGTACGACCCTGATCGGGACGCTGCAAGTATGTCCCTATAAGCTCGACGACAGCCATCCATGGCTGCCGACGCCCGCTCAGTGTCGTACCCAAGCACCCAGGCTAGTCATCGTGGGCACGATACACCCATTGCTTGATGTCTAGCTTGCCCTGCTACAAATGACTAGCGCTGGGTGCCGGAGGTGCCTCTGAAGGGGAGTCCGCAGCAAGGATGCTGCGGTCTAGGCTCCATGGAGGGATGGAGTGGGCGGCACCCCGCCCGACCCTGCAGAGGCACCTCCGGTGGCCAGTGCGGGCCAAAGTTGAGGCACACTAAGAAGCTCTGCACTTTGTAGTAAATGAGTCCCTAACAAGACACAGTAGATCTACCTGGGCAGCTTTAACAGTAAAAAGCTGTCAGGATTATTCTGACAAAAAAAGAGGATGCCTATGGCCACCCTGAACCATCAGATCGACATTGACGCCCCTGCCGCCCGCATCTGGGAGTTGCTGACCACTCGTGTCGGCTTGCAAAGCTGGTGGAATGGCACTGTGGCGATTGCCAGCGGTGACAGTTGGCGCTTCAGCGGTGACGAACTGGAAAGCCCGGTGACCCTGAAAGTGGTCGAGGAAGAGCCGGATCGGGAACTGGAATGGTTGTGTGTAAAGGGTGATCCCAACTGGGAAAATACCCTGGTGCTGTGGTCATTGGAGAAACTGGAACAGGGTTGTCGGGTGAGCCTGGCGCATCGGGATTGGCGCTTGCCCGAAGCGGAGTTGGCCGCCGAGAATACGCGTTGGGGCGAGCGGCTGGTCAAATTGCGCGCCATGGCTCAGCCGCGCGATGAAATGCCCTATAACGATCAGGATCTGAGTGCCTGGACTTGAGTGAACCCTTGTTGCAACCGCGCGTTCTGGTGGAAGCGGCTGCCGGCTTTTGCGTGGTGGTCAAACCCTCGGGCTGGACGGTTCAACGGGCGGAATCGAACCCCGGCCTGGTGCATTGGTTGCGTGATGAACTGGGGTCGATGGCCTACCCCGTGCATCGGCTGGACCTTGGCACTACCGGCCTGGTGGTGTTTGCACTGACTGAGGCAGTCAACCGGGAGCTGAGCCTGGCCTTTGCCGAGCGAAGGGTGATTAAAGCCTACTTGGCCGTTTCTGATCAAGCGCCGCGCAAGAAGCAGGGCTGGGTCAGGGGGGATATGGCGCCGAGCCGTCGTGGTCAGTGGAAGTTGCTTCGTTCTCAAAATAACCCGGCTGTAACGTCCTTCACTAGTCTGTCTCTGGCGCCGGGCATTCGCGGCTTTGTGCTGCACCCCAAAACCGGCAAGACCCATCAGCTGAGAGTCGCCTTAAAAAGCCTCGGAAGCCCCATTATCGGTGATCAGCGCTATGGCGGAACGCCTCATCCTCTAATGCATCTGCATGCCTGGCAATTAAGCTTTGTTCTGGCGGAGCAGCCTTATCAGTTTCAGGTGGCGCCCGAAGGTGGCTGGTTTGACCTCTGGTGTGAACAGGGCTTGCCTGACGTGAAGCTGGGCGTTACAAAGAAGCCTGCCGAAAACAAAGGAGCCGCAGCGGATGATTGACTGGACCCTGGTCCAGCCCTGGTTGCCTACAGCAGGCGCGGGTCTGGCGGGCTTGCTGTTGGGGTTGATGGTGGCTTCCGTGGTGCGGTCACGGTCGATGCAGGCCCTGACTCAACTGGAGCAGCAGAGTCAGCAGGTGGCGTTTGAATCCCGCTTTCATCAGCAACAGCATCAGGAGGTTCAGGAGCGGTTGCTGGAGCGAGAGCAGGATATGGAGCGCTTGCGCCAATTGCTGCAATCGCGCGAGAACCAGTTGGCCCGACTGGAAACCCAGCGTCGAGCAGACCAGCATCACTTCGACAGCCAGTTGCAGTTGTTAAAGGACAACAAGGAAGCGTTGAAGAACGAGTTTCATCACCTTGCCAACGAGATTTTCGAAGCCAAGGGCAAACGCTTCAGCGAACAGAATCAGGCATTGCTGAATGGTTTGTTGAAACCACTGAGTGAACAGGTGACCGAATTCCGCCGACGGGTGGATGATATTCACAGCAATGATATTCGTGGTCGCAGTGAGCTCTCGTCTCAGTTGAATCTGCTGCGTGATCTCAACAGCCAACTCAATCAACAGGCTTCGGACCTGACCCGCGCCTTGAAAGGAGACAAAAAACTTCAGGGTAACTGGGGTGAGCTTCAGGTCGCCAAATTGTTGGAAAGTGCGGGCCTGGAACGGGGTCGTGAATTCGAATCCGAAGCCAACTTCAAGGATGCCGAGGGCAACAACAAGCGGCCGGATTTTGTCATTCATCTGCCCGATGGCAAGCATCTGATCATCGACAGCAAGGTCTCCCTTGTAGATTATCAGGAAGCCGTTAACGCGGAAGATGAGGCTGATCAGGCTCTGGCTCTGAAGCGACACCTGGTCGCGACGCGTCGCCATATGTTGAGCCTGAGCGAGAAAAACTACCCGCAACTGACTGGCATGAACGCGCCGGATTTCGTGTTGATGTTCATGCCCATTGAGCCGGCCTACATCGCTGCCTTTCGAGCCGACCCAACGCTTTTTGAAGAAGGTTTTCAGCGCAAGGTGGTGATTGTTACCGCCACCACCCTGTTGGCAACCTTGAGAACGGTTGCCAATCTGTGGAGCCTTGAAAAGCAGAATCAGAATGCGCGAGAGTTGTTCGATCAGGCGGCTCGAATCTACGACAAGATGCGTATTTTCGCCGAAAAGATGGAGCGTCTTGGTGTGCAGATCAACACAGCGCAACGCACCTGGGACGATGCCTGGAAGTCACTTTCCGATGGCCGCGGCTCTCTGGCTCGTCAGGTCGAAAAGCTCCAGGAACTGGGCGCCCCTGTGCGTCAGAAACTACCGGATGCGTTGTTGAGTTCTGCTCAGGAAGAAGAGGATTAGCCAGGCTTTCCGTCCGCCCGTGGCGCCAGCAGGATGGGCGTGTAGAGCACGGTAAAGAGCCCGAAACTCAGAATCCAGAACAGGGCGGATAGGTTCACGCCCCAGCGGTAGTCAATCATACCGCTTGCCGCCAGCAGGCGCAGCACGGTGGCTATTACGATAAAGGCATAGCTGATCCAGGCATAGGGTACCAGCTTCAGCGGCCGGCCGGTATGGCCGGCGCAGACCCGCGTCATGACGCCCAGTATCAAGGTTCCGATAGCGCCCATGCCTAGTGTGTGCACCCATAGGCTGTTGGAAAATACGGGTTCAATCAGGTTGAGCCCCCGCGCCAGCAACGACAACACCAGCCACAGATAACCCAGATGAAGAATCCACAAAAGTGGCTCTTTTAAAGCGAGCCAGCCTTTCCAGAGCAGCAGACGCGCCGCGTGTAACGCCGCTGTTACCAACAAGAACCAGCCCAGCCATGGCGCCTCGGTGAACCAGATATCCAGAGGAATCAATAATGCCAGGGCTATCAGTGCGACTTTATCCAGGCCAGCATAACGAACCACAGCGGCACTGTTACCGCCAGTCCGCTTCAACCAGTTGACCGTAAAGGCGGGCGTGATGCGGCCGGCAATGATGGCCAACAGCAGGCTGATCAGGTTGAAGCCCAGTCGCTCCCCTTGCTGCAGGTAGGCGGTGGTACCGGTCATGAAACCCAGGTGCATCCAGAGGTTGCCGGTGAACAGCAGCAGGATGACAGCCACCAGAATCAGGTTGCGATGGTTCTTGTGGCGTACAAGAACGGCAGCGACGTACAGGCCGAGGACTGCGAGGAAACTCAGGTCGACAACGGCTACCCAAAGCGGAGGTATCAGGCTTGTTGCCCAGAACGCCACTCTGCCCGCCAGCCATAACAGAACCAGGGCCAGCAAGGGCCCACCGGAGAGTGGTTTCGCCCCGGTCCAGTTGGTAATGGCCGTCAGCAAAAAACCGGCAATGGCAGCACTGGTCCAGCCGTAGAGCATCTCATGGCTGTGCCAGTGCATGGGTGACCAGCTCAATGGCAAAGCAAGGCCGCCAAACAAATAAGCCACCCAGCCCAACACCGCGATCGCGGCATAGGCACCCGCCAGAATAAAGAAGGGTCGAAAGCTGTACGAAAGCAATGGCGTTGGCATATGGGAGTAGGTCCAGTTTAAAGATCTATATACTATACATCTTTATGTGTAAGCACTACAATAGTGCCTCCAGCACAGAGTGGTGACTAGCGCAGTATGTCTTTTTTGTACCCACACTACCTCCTGATCAAGGATCTGCACATAGGCCTGGCGTTTGCCAGCATCCTGTTCTTTGTCGTGCGCGCTTATTGGTCCGTGCGGGGCATGGCCATGTTGCAGCAACGCTGGGTCAAAACCCTGCCGCACCTGATCGACACCTTCCTGCTGTTGTTCGGCGTTACTCTGATGATGATGCTACGCGCCTGGCCACAGCAACAGCCCTGGCTGGCGGTGAAACTGCTGGCACTGTTGTTGTACATCGTGCTCGGCACCTTCGCCATTAAAAGAGGCCGAACGCCCACCAGCAGGGCAGGCTTCGCACTGGCCGCCATACTGGTGTTTGGTTACATGCTGCAAACCGCAATGACCAAAGACCCTCTGTTTTTTATCAGCTGATCAACGGAATGAACGCAGCGTTGGCTGCGAATTATAATGGCACAGGGTACACTCACGCTTTTTGTGCAGGTACCCCCTCTTGGCCGATCTCTCTCTGGTGCAGTATGGCCTCATCGCTCTGATTTTCATCTGGAGCGGCTTCGTTCGCTCCGGCCTCGGCTTTGGCGGTGCGGCATTGTCGTTGCCCTTCCTGTTGCTGGTGCACGATCGCCCCGTCGTTTTCCTGCCGATCATCGGCATCCACCTGCTGGTTTTTTCTTCGCTCACCGTCTGGCAGAGCCATCGCAAACAACAGCGCAACCCGGAGAGTGACCACCCCGGCGGCGTCGACTGGCCTTACCTTCGCAAGATATTATTGATTCTCTTCATCCCGAAAATGATAGGCGTCTTCGGCCTGCTCACACTCTCCGACGCCATCATGAGCAGCATCATCTTTGTTATCGTCGGTGCCTATTCCATCACCTACATCTTCAACATCACCTTCCGCAGCAAAAGCAAAACGCTGGACTTCGTCTTCTTGGGACTCGGCGGTTACGTCAGCGGCACCTCGCTGGTCGGCGCCCCCCTGATCATCGCCGTGATGGCGCAATACGTCAGTCGATTCCAGTTGCGCGATACCCTTTTTGTGCTCTGGTTTATTCTGGTTGTGATCAAGCTGGCTGCCTTCATTTGGGCGGGCGTTGATCTGCAGTTACAGCACCAACTCTGGCTACTGCCCGCTGCGGCCATAGGTCATGTAATGGGGTTGCGGTTCCACGAAGTGCTGTTGAATACCCAGGCGACACGGTTTTATCGGGGGTTGGGGGTACTTTTGTTAGTAACAAGCAGTATTGGAGTGTTGCGGTTGGTGTTTTGAAGCTTTGACTAGTTGATGCATACCAGCGCCGGATATCGGGTGGGCTTGTCCGGGGACGTCTGCGGCCAGGACGGCCGCAGTCGAGCCCCCATGGAGGGGTTTATGGCGACCCCGGACAGTCCCACCCGGTAGCCGGTGCGGGTTCTAAGGGATGTAGTAGGTTTAATCGACAAAATCCTCAGTATCAATCTCCACCAAAGTACCATCCGGGTAACGTGGGCCAGCCACGGTGTGGCGGTTGATGGTGCGATCAAGCAGGTCGAGGGCGTCCTTGTTCAGAACGATGTCACGAGCGGCGAAGTTGTCGCGCAGGTGCTGGCGATTGGTGGTGCCGGGAATGGCGATCATGCCGGGGCGTTGGTGCAGAACCCAGGCGAGGGTTAACTGAGCCGGGGTGACGTTCAACTCGGCGGCCAGTGCTTTTACGGGCTCCAGCAAGCGCAGGTTCCTCGGGTAATTCTCGGACGAGAAACGGGGCATATTGCGGCGAATGTCTTTCTCGGGTAGCTGACTCAGGTCGGTCAGTTCACCGCTCAAATAACCACGGGCCAGTGGGCTGAAGGCGACAAAACTCACGCCCAGTTCGTCACAGGCATCGAGTACGGCGATTTCGGCGTTACGGCTCCATAAGGAATACTCGGTCTGTACCGCTGTGATCGGGTGTTCAGCATGTGCCTTGCGCAGGGTATCGGCCGAGACTTCAGACAAACCGAGGTGGCGAATTTTACCGGCCTTGACCAGATCGCCCAGGGCACCGATGCTTTCTTCAATGGGTACTTTTTTATCCCAGCGGTGCAGGTAATAGAGGTCGATTACCTCCGTGCCCAGGCGTTGCAGGGCATCGTCGCAGGTCTGCTTGATGACTTCAGGCCGGCCATCTATGGTACGTTGACCACTTTCGTCGCGGAACATGCCACACTTGCTGGCCAGGTAAAATTCGTTACGGCGCTTCATCACCGCCTTGTTCAACAGCGACTCATTGGCACCGAAACCGTATAGCGCGGCGGTATCCAGATGATCGTAGCCGAGGTCCAGGGCTTCATTGAGCAGCGCAATGCTCTCTGCCTCCGAGGGGCGGGGGCCATAGGCGTGTGACAGGTTCATGCAACCCAAACCTATGCGATGGGTATCGGCAAGCGATTTCATTCAGTGTCTCCGCAGATTGGCTTTCAAAGGGAATATTGTTCAGGATAGTCTTGTATCAACGTTGTAGACTAACACTGGTGCAGTTGCATGACGTGAACGCAGTGTTGCGTCTGGTTAATTACTTTCAATTCAAGCTTCCGGGTTTGTTGGGTGGCCATGGTCCGCGTCGGCTACCGGTGATGCCTCTGCAGGGTCGGCGTGAACCCGTCCCTGGGGCCTAGACCGCAGGATATGAATCCCCTCCTTGGGATTCACCCTTCGGGCTCGCTACGCTCGTGCTAAAACGCTCCCGGCGTTTTAGTCCATGCTGCGGACGCCCCCGCAGAGGCTAAATTGGCATCCACCGCTCGCAAATGAAGTGTCATCAGTAGATGTATTAATAGGGGGATCCATTTATGTCGAAACACACCATTGTATTAGGCGCGGGCATGGTGGGTGTCAGTGTCGCCTGGCATCTGGCAAGGCGCGGGCGTAAGGTGTTGCTGATTGACCGGCGCGAACCGGGTCTGGAGACCTCCTTTGGTAACGCCGGTATCATTCAGCGTGAGGCCTTTGCGCCTTATCCCTTTCCGAGGGACTTCAAAACCATTCTTACTGTGTTGCCCAATCGCCGCATCGATATCCGTTATCGGCCTACCGGCATGGTCAAGGCAGTAGGCCCGTTGTTCCAGTACTGGTTGAATTCTTTCCCGGAGCGTTATCGCCGCATTGTGCCGGAGTACGCATCGATTATTTCGATGAGTACGGATGAGCACGACCCCATGATTCAGGCAGCGGGTGCCGAGGACCTGGTGCAAAAAGAGGGTTGGTTGCAACTCTTTCGGACCAGAGCAGGGATGGCAGAGGGACTTGAACATGGTGAGGAGTCGTCAAGCTATGGCGTGCAGTGGGATGCGCTGGATCGCCCTGCCCTGGAATCCATTCAACCGGGGCTCTCGACCGCCATCATCGGTGCTATCCACTGGCAAAACTCCTGGACGGTGGCATCGCCAGGTGAGCTGGTCAGTCGTTTCGCCAATCACGCCAAAACCCTGGGGGCTGAATTCCAGCAGGGCAAACTGCAATCCATGCAGCAGCAAGGTGAGGGTTGGCAGGTTAGTACGGATCAGGGCAATTTCGAGGCTGAAGAGGTTGTCGTCGCCCTCGGCCCCTGGTCCCAGGAACACCTGGCACCGCTTGGCTATAATTTCCCGCTTTTCGTTAAGCGCGGCTATCACATGCATTACCACCAGCCCGAACCACAGCGTTTGAAGTACTGGATCATGGATACCGAAACGGGCTTTTTGCTGGAGCCAATGAAAGGCGGTATTCGCCTGACGACAGGTGCGGAACTCGCCAAACTGGATGCACCTCCTGCTTACAAGCAACTGGAGGCCGCAGAAAAGGCGGCGCGCGAACTCTTTGCCATCGGCAAACGCGCCGACGAAACCCCCTGGAAGGGTGCACGCCCCTGTCTGCCAGACATGAAGCCCATCATCGGCCCTGCCCACAAACACAAGGGTCTCTGGCTGGCCTTCGGGCACGGTCATCAGGGTTTCACCCTCGGCCCACCCACAGGGCGTCTACTGGCCGAACAAATGGACGGCGAACCCACCGCCATTGATGTTCGGCCGTTCAGGGCAGACCGGTTTGGTTAATTTGGCGACAAAATCCGCACCGGCTACGGGGGGTGCTCCTCAAGGGTCGGCGTGAACCCTTCCCTGGGGCCTGGGCTGCAGCATCCATGCTGCAGACCCCCCTTGATGAGCACCCCCCGCATCCGGAGCTCGACTCTCGACTAAACCAACAATTGTCGAAATAGCCATTTTCGAGCATATCAGGGGCCTACCCGGTAGCAACCGCGGATTATGACGAGACATTCGCCAAGCCGGAAACAAAAAAGCTGCCCGAAGGCAGCAAAGAGATCTGGGCTACCGGGATCTCCGGTGCCCAGTCTGACGGTCAACGGGTCAGGCTTGCAGGCGGGGGAATACCGCTCTGGTGTTGCCTTCGAAAATCATCTGTTTCTCTTCGGCACTGAGTTTGGTATTGCCATCGATGTAACGCTTGGTGTCATCGAAGTAGTGACCGGTTCTTGGGTCGATACCGCGCACCGCGCCAATCATCTCTGAGGCGAACAGAATGTTTTTGGTTGGGATCACATCCAGCAGCAGGTCTATGCCTTCCTGGTGGTAGACGCAGGTATCAAAGTAAATGTTGTTCAATACCCGTTCTTCCAGATCACCCAGCCCCTGATCTTGTGCAATACCGCGGAAACGACCCCAGTGATAAGGCACCGCACCGCCGCCATGTGGGATGATGAATTTGAGATCCGGGAAGTCCTTGAACAGGTCGGACATCATCAGATGCACGAAAGCGGTGGTGTCCGCACTCAGGTAGTAAGAACTGGTGGTGTGAAAACACTCATGGCAGGAGCCGCTGACGTGAATCATCGCCGGGATGTTCAGCTCGATCATTTTCTCGTAGATGGGGTACCAGAACTTGTCGTGCAGGGGCTTGTCTTTCCAGTAGCCGCCTGAAGGGTCCGGGTTCAGGTTGCAGCCGATAAAGCCCATCTCGTTGACGGTGCGTTCGAGTTCGCGAACGACCGCCTGGGGGGTGACGTTCGGGCTTTGTGGCAACTGTGCGACGGGCGCAAAGTTCTGCGGGAACAGATCACAAACGCGACGAATCAGGTCGTTGCAATGTTCCGTCCAGGCAACGCTGGTGCTTTCGTTGCCGAGATGGTGGCCCATCCAACTCGCGCGGGGCGAAAAAATGGTCAGATCAGTGCCACGCTCCTGCTGCAGCTTGAGCTGGTTGTTCTGAATACTTTCCCGAATCTGGTCATCGGTGATGTTTAGAATACCCTTGCTGGTCTGAAAGCCAGGGTCCTGTTTCAGTTCAGACTTCTGTTTTTCCCGGTATTCACCGAGTTCGGCCGGTGCTGTGGTGTAGTGGCCGTGACAATCGATAATCATGTTGAACCGCCCTCGTTGTTATTACTTATGTTGCCGAGCTTTTTGAAGGCTAGCACCGGATGCCGGGTAACCCTATCCGGGGATGTCGGCAGCCTGGATGGCTGCCGCCAAGCCCCCATGGAGGGGTTTACGGCGACCCCGGATAGGGTTACCCGGTAGCCGGTGCGGGTGAAGCCTGTGTAGAAAGCGTCGAATCCCGAGTTGTTAACTCGGCCAGTCGTACCGGCCAAGTCCTGGATCAAGCCTGCTCGTCTTCGAGCACAATCAAGCCTGCACCGGTATTGGATGCCGGTACGTGGTAGAACTTGTACGTTTCTTTAACCTTGTCGGACATGGCGCCGCGCATGATCAGCCACATCACCAATTCGACGCCTTCAGAACCGGCTTCGCGCATGTATTCGACATGCGGCTTTTTGCTGACACCGACCGGGTCGTGTACCAGGTCTTCCAGGAATTTTTGGTCGAATTCGGCATTGACCAGGCCGGCGCGCTCGCCTTGTAACTGGTGTGACATACCGCCGGTGCCGAAGATGGCGACTTTTAAATCCTTGTCATAGGATTCGACGGCGCGGCGGATGGCTTTGCCCAGGTTGTAGCAGCGGTTGCCGGAGGGCGGTGGGTATTGAATAACGTTTACCGCCAATGGAATGATTTTGCAGGGCCACTCTTCGGGTTTGTCGAACATGATCGACAGCGGCACGGTCAGGCCATGGTCGACGTCCATCTCGTTGGCGATGGTGATGTCGAATTCATCGGTGATCAGAGATTCAGCCAGGTGCCAGGCCAGATCGGGTTCGCCAATGGCCTTGGGTACCTGACGACGGCCGTAGCCTTCGTCGGCCGGCAGAAACTCATCGGCTACTCCCAGGGTGAAGGTCGGGATCAGGTTCAGGCCGAATGATGAAGCGTGGTCATTGTAGACGACGATGGCGACATCGGGCTTGTTTTCCTTGATCCAGTCACGAGCCGGCTGATAACCGTCGAAAAGGGGTTTCCAGTACGGATCCTGCTCGTTGTTCTTGTCGATGACAGCGCCAACGGAGGGAACATGTGAGGTGCCAATACCAGTGGTTATTTTAGCCATTGTTGCTCTGCTCCTCTTTGCTGCGGTTACCTTCGACAGGGCGGCCACCGTTGATCATCATTTGCCGGAATTCGTCTTCGGTAACGCCAGACATGGAGCCCCCTACGTATTGCATGGAGCGGCCGTCGAACGCAGCAAGCTTGAAGGTGTAGTAGATGTTGCCACCCAAACGCAACATGCCCAGCCAGTCACGATTCAGAACGGCTTCACGTTGTTCCGAGGTCAGTTTGAAACGATCCAGATACGCGGCTTCATCCGCCTTGAAGGCTTCCCGGTTTTCGGCCTTGTTCAGTGACATGCAGAACATGTTCAGATGGTAGCCCTTGCGGCAGTGTTCGCCATCCATGACATAGGTGCCGGGTATGTCGCGATAGTCACGATTCATGGCGCAGTCTCTTTTCGGTTGTTGAGCACTCTTGCGGTCGAGTGCTCAGTGAATATTGGCAGCTCTGGGGCAAATCGCTGCCCTACTACCCAAATAGTGACATCGAGAGTATTAAAGTGCACAATTTGGGACAACCCTTATTGCTAGGACGTTTCGTACATGAAGTGGAACATGGCAGATCTGCCGGTCTTTGTATCGGTGGTCGAGAAAGGTGGCATCTCCGCTGCGGCGCGCTCTTTGCGCATGCCGAAATCGAGCGTTAGTCGGTTTATTCAGCGGCTGGAAGAAGATCTCAAGGTGCGTTTGCTGGAGCGCAATTCGCGCCAGATGCGAATGACCAGTGAAGGTGAGATCTTTTACAAACATTGCCAACTCATCATGGAGCAGATTGAAGCGGCCGATGCGCACATGAATGGCCTGACGCATACACCCAGTGGCGAGTTGAACATTTCGCTGCCGATGGCCTTCAGTCGGCATGTGTTAGCCGGACATCTGCATCGTTTTCACCAGCAATATCCCGACATCCAGTTGAACATTCAGGTATCGCCGGCGGCAGTGGATCTGATCGGTGAGCATATTGATCTGGCCGTGCAGGTGGGTGAATTACCGGACTCCGAACTCATCGCTGTGCCCCTGTTCGAGACACCCTTGGTCTGGGTAGCCAGCCCGAGCCGATTTGAGCGGGGTTACCGCTTCAACAGTCTTGAGGAGCTGTTGGCATCGGTGCACATCTGTGAGCGGCGCTACAACAGCACCCCTCTGGTGGTGCGTTACAAAGACGAGAAAGAACGCATCGAGCTCGATGCCAGTATCGAAACCATAGACCCGATCATGGTGCGCGACACTGTGGTTGCTGGCTGCGGTGTCGCGCTGTTGCCCTATCTCTATTGTCGGGAAATGATCGATCAGGGCAAGCTGGTGACGGTGGCGCCTGATGTCGTGCTCGATCAGGTCGCAAAAGCCTCTGCTGTTTACACCAGCCGACGCATGTTGAGTGCCAAGACGCGCTTGTTCATCGAGTTCCTGCGCGAACTGACCGATGACCTGCAGCGCGAAGCAGGGCCCTGAGCCGGAACGCATCATTCGTCCGCTTTTTGAACACTGCCAGACAGGAGCAAGTTATGGTGAACAAACCCGTATTGATGTTACTGCCCGGGCTGATGTGTGACCGCAGAGTCTGGGTCGACCAGATCAACGCGCTGTCTCATGCCTGGGAATGTCGAGTGCCGAACTATGAAAACGAGTCGGACCTGGCTGCCATGGCTGAAACAGTACTGAACGAAGCCCCCGAGCAGTTCGCTATGGCAGGTCACTCCATGGGCGGTCGGGTTGCACTGGAAGTCATGCGCCGGGCACAGGAACGCGTGATGAGGCTGGCCTTGCTGGATACAGGCCACACGGCGCTGGCATCCGGCGAGGCCGGCGAGAAAGAGGTAGCCGGGCGGCTACGGTTGGTGAAAATGGCCTACGAAGCCGGCATGCGCATCATGGGAAGCGACTGGTTGCAAGGCATGGTGCACCCGGCTCGTTTGCACGATAAAGCCTTCTGTGACCGCATTCTGGACATGATTGAAAGCAAAACCCCGGAAATGTTCGAAGGGCAAATCAAGGCGTTGATTCATCGACCGGATGCGACCGAGGTGTTGAAGTCGATCGAGTGCCCGACCACCTTTATTTGCGGTAGGGACGATGCCTGGAGTACGCCTGAGAAGCATTATGAAATGGCCGCTTTGGTCAAGTACAGCAATGTCGTGACCATTGAGCATTGTGGGCACATGAGTACGATGGAGCGGCCTGAGGCGATGAATGAGGCATTGATGGGGTGGTTGGGGTAAAGTGGTCCGGTCGCAAAGTTCGGGCACTGTTCACTTTGCCAGTAAGCCCAGAGCTTCGTTGTCAAACCTTGAAATAGCCGGGCTATTCCTGCGGCTTTCCGCCTCGCTCTGAACTGACTGGCGACGTTCCTTAGTGACCGAACTTCACGACCGGACCACTAATGGTATTTGCGGTGAGAGTGGGAATAAACCTCACTCAGCCTCAACCAACTGCTCCAACGTATGCAAACTCTCCATCGCCTCCAACGCCTGCGCCACACTGGCGTTCGGCTCACGGCCTTCCTGAATCGCGGAGAAGAACTCCCGGTCCTGCAGTTCGATACCGTTGTTGGAAACCGCCACACCGGTCAGATCAACCGGGTTTTCATTACCGTCGACCAGGTCGTCATAACGAGCAATGTAGGTACCGTTGTCGCAGATGTAGCGGAAGAAGGTACCGAAGGGGCCTTCGTTGTTGAACGAGAGTGACAGGGTGCAGATCGCGCCCGAGGGCACTTTCAAACCAATGCTCATGTCCATGGCAATGCCCAGTTCGGGGTGTTTTGGCCCTTGCAGTGCCTGCAACTTGCTTGCGCGTTCGCCGGTCTGGTATTGGAACAGGTCGACCGTGTGGCAGGCATGGTGCCACAGCAGGTGGTCGGTCCAACTGCGCGGCTCGCCCTTGGCGTTGGTGTTGCTGCGACGGAAGAAGTAGGTTTGAACATCCATTTGCTGGATTTTCAGTTCACCCTTCACGATCTTGTTGTGAATCCACTGGTGGCTGGGGTTGAAGCGGCGGGTATGCCCGGCCATGGCCACCAGGCCAGTTTCCTGCTGCACCTTGACCAATTCGCGTGAGTCTTCGATGTTGTCGGCCATGGGGATCTCAACCATGACATGCTTGCCTGCTTTCATGCAGGCAATGGATTGGCTGGCATGCATTTGCGTTGGGGTAGCCAGAATGACCGCATCCAGTTCGGGCTGCTTGAGCGCTTCGTCAAGGTCAGTGAACGAATGCGGCACACCCCGTTCCTTGGCGAACGCGGCCATTTTCTCGGCGTCACGCCCGACCACAGAGTGGACTTCGATGCCTTCAATGTTACTGATGGCATCCATATGCTTCATACCAAAGGCGCCTGCGGCACCGGCGACACATACTTTCATGCTTAAGCCTCCTTCATGGGGTTAAGTTTGAGTGATTCAATCAACCGATCGGTCGATGCCTGGTAATCGTTTTCGTCAACGGTCACACCCAGGCTGCCCAGGCGCTGCTGCCAGGTAACCGTTCGTGCGGACAGAGGATCCGCTATACCGAGGTGCTTCAGGAAATGGCACACCTCTTCCATTTCTGCAGCACGGCGAATACCGTGCTGTGTCATGCGCTCCAGGTTGTAACCACCCTTGCGCACCCCGTCAAAACCGGGGTTCGATGCTTCCAGTGAGGCCAACACAGCCTCATCAACGCCCGCCAGCCGACCAGCAATAAGGCATTCAGCGAACAACGCCTCCATACCCTTGACCATGATGCTACGCACCATCTTGATTGAAGAAGCCCGACCAACAGGGCCAGGCTCGATCGTCGCATTCATGTTGAGCCGATCAAGCGCAACTTTGGCGGGCTCAGTATAGTCGCCACTGAGTAACAGTGGCGTCCGATTCTTCTTCGGGTTGACCGGTGACATGACCGCAACATCGACATAGCAACCCTGGCCACTGGCCATGGTTCTGGCGGATGCCTGCTTGGTTTGTGGCGCACAGGAATTGCAGTCGAGAAACAAGGCACCGGATTTCAGCACGGAAGCAGCCTGATTGGCCACGACACTGGCCTGATCCGCCGTCACGACAGAGAACACCAGGTCGGCCTCAACCAGGGCGTCTGCAAGGGATGCACAGCCGCTGACAGCAAGGCGATCATAGCGCTCCAGCATGGCCTGTCGAACGTCCGGATCATCGCTGTCAGTCTTGATGTCGTAGGCAGATGCCGCCAACACCTCGGCTTGATCCAGACCTGTCCAGAACGCTTCAGCCGCTTCACCAAAACCAATAAAGGCGATCTTCAGTGCTTGTTCTGTCATGTCACTACAACTCTTGTTGTTGGTTATTTTTCCCAATACAACCGCATCGGGTTATCGATAAGCAGTTTTTTCTGCAGCGCTTCTGTTGGAGCGATGCGTGGAATCACATCAACCAGAACGCCATCATCGGGTACGTGTGAACTCATGTTCGGATGCGGCCAGTCGGTGCCCCACAGTACGCGATCAGAAAACTGCTCGACCAGAGCGCGTGCAAAGGGCACGACGTCGTCGTAATCTGGGCCAGTCATGGTCAGTCGCTCCGGGCAGCTTACCTTGGTCCAGATATTGGGATTGTCAGCCATCAACTTCACAAAGGCCTGAAACTCCGCCGAATCAACCCCTTTACTGACATCAGGACGACCCATATGGTCGACCACAACAATGCTGTCACTGAACTTCGCCAGCAAGGGCTTCAAGCCTTCCATATCGGGTGCTTCAAAATAGACAACAACGTGCCAACCCAGTGGTTTAATCTTCTCGTAGATGGAAACAAAATCTTCCCAGGGCGTGGTGTCGACCAGGCGCTTCACAAAATTGAAGCGCACTGCTCGAACACCCGCAGCGTCGAGTCGTTTCAGTTCATCCACTGTGATGTCTTTACCGACAACAGCAACACCACGGGCCAGCTCACCAGCGGTTTCCAGAGCATCCACCAGGGCATCATTATTCTTGCCATGACAGGATGCCTGCACGATCACGTTACGAGAAAACCCAAGGTGGTCGCGCAGCGCAAACAGCTGATCTTTACCAGCATCACAGGGCGTATATTTCCGCTCGGGTGCATAAGGAAATTCCGCTTCCGGCCCAAACACATGGCAGTGCGCATCAACAGCGCCTGCAGGTGGCTGGTAGTCCGGCTTCTTCGGGTTCGGATGAAAAGGCAAATACCCTTCACTCATGGCCATTCTTGTACACTCCTCATGTTTTTGACGGCTTAATCGTATTCCTCAACAGGAACTCGCATTGGTCACCGGGTATAGCCCTGACGGGTCGCCGTAAATACGTCCGTGTAGGCTCGGCGGCAGCCTTCCATGGCTGCCGACGTCCCGTCAGTGCTATACCCGGCACCCAATGCTGGACAGTCGCACCAACTTTTAACTTTTTATCCAGGCGAGATTGGAAGCTCACCAGGTGTTTATTTATTGCAACCCTTTGCCATGTTGTCGACAAATCATAGTGCGTACTACACCGAGCTGGACGTTGTATATCGTAACTTGTCGCGTTGTAAGGGAAGGGGGCCCGGTTGCCCATTAAGGGGGGCGTCCGCAGCATGGATGCTGCGGTCGAGGCTCCATGGATGGATTTACGCCGACCCCCGTATGGGTCACCGGGTCACCTTCCCGTACCACTGCTCACAAATCAAACTCAGCCGAAAACTACGCCATCCATTAACTTGCGCGCCGTCCGTAAGATGGCCGCGCTTTCCAGCTTGCCTTTGGTGTCTCGTTTGAGTACCACGGTGGTTTCTCCGATCGGGTGTTCAATGGCCATGGCGTCGCCCTGAATGTTGGCGATTTCATTGGCGACTGAGCCCTCTACGGCACAGGCCGTGGCGACTGATACCGCACCCAGTACACCGATGGACGCGTGGCAGCGGTGCGGTATGAAGGTGCGAGTCGAGATCACGCCGCCATTGGTCGCCGGGCTGACCAGCGTCATTTTGGGGACAGATTTGTCGGTCACATCGCCCAGGTTCATCAGGTAACCGGCCTGCAGTCGGATCTTTTCCAGTCGGGCTTTCAAGGCCTCATTGGCGTCCATCTCTTCCCGACTTTCCTGGCCGGTGATGTCGAAATCCGTTGCGCGCAACAATACGATGGGCATGCCGTTGTCGATACAGGTGACCCTTGTGCCTTCGATGGTGTCGAAGGCATTGCCCGTCGGCAGCAGGGCACCGCAACTGGAGCCTGCCGTGTCCTTGAAGGTGATCAGTACCGGTGCAGAGGTGCCTGGTACGCCGTCGATGCGGGCATCGCCTTCGTAGCTGACAGTGCCACCCAGCGTAGCGATCTCGGCGACAGCCACTTGGCCGGTGTTCTTCATGAAAATGCGCACTGGTGTGACATCGCCCTGACTTTGTACCAGACCACGTTCGATCGCGAAAGGGCCAACGCCAGCGAGCATGTTGCCGCAGTTCTGCGCATCGGTGACGATGGCCTGGTCAACAAAGACCTGCAGGAATAAATAGTCGACATCGGCGTCGGGGTGGTCAGAGCGGCTGACCACGGCGACCTTGGACGTTAAAGGGTCGGCACCGCCCATGCCATCAATCTGACGTGGGTCGGGCGAGCCCATAACGCGCAGCAAGAAGGCATCACGTTCTTGCGGGTTCGTGGGTAAATCCTCCGCGAGGAAGAACGCCCCTTTGGAGGTGCCGCCCCGCATCCATAGGCAGGGTGCAGAATTAGACATATTTCAGTCCTTTTTCTTTCAGGCGGTCGCGCATATTGTAGATGTCGAGACCCAACTCGCCAGCCGCAAGACGTTGGCGCTTTTCTTCTTCCAGTGCGACGCGCTTTTGGGATTTTTCCAGTACCTCGGCGGCTTCTTCACGACGAACCACGCAGACGCCATCGTCATCAGCGACGATGATGTCGCCCGGGTTGATCAGCTCACCAGCGCAGACGATGGGGACATTGACGGACCCCAGGGTTTCCTTGATCGTGCCCTGAGCAAAAATGGCTTTGGACCAGACGGGGAAGTTCATTTCGGTCAGGTCGCGAATATCACGTACACCGGCATCGATGATCAGGCCTTTGCAGCCACGTGCTTGCGCGGATGTTGCCAGGAGGTCACCAAAGTAACCCGCGTTGGAAGGCGAGGTCGGTGCCAGCACCAGGATATCGCCCGGCTGGAGTTGCTCTATGGCGACATGCACCATCCAGTTGTCGCAGGGGGCTGCAGAGATGGTGACGGCAGAAGCACCGACGCGTGCACCGCTATAGATGGGGCGCATATAATCGGCCAGCAGGCCTTTGCGACCCTGGGATTCATGAACAGTCGCGACCCCGCATTCAGCGAGGCCGTCGATAATGGCCTGGTCGGCACGTTCTATGTTTTGTACAACGACGTTACTCATCTTGATCTCCTCTCAGGCAATCGACCTGACTATTCAGATTAATCCCAGTGCCAGCACGGGGAATGCTATGAGCAGTGCCAGCCGCACAAGGTCACTGACGACAAAGGGAATGACCCCAATAAAGATGTCAGTAATTTTTACCTTGGGCGCGACGGACTTGATCACAAAGACGTTCATGCCGATGGGCGGTGTGATCAAACCCAGTTCAACGGTTAATACCGTAACGATACCAAACCAGATTGGGTCGAAACCGGCCTGCATGGCAAGGGGGAACACAACGGGTACGGTCAGCAGCAACATGGCGATGCTGTCCATGACCATGCCCAGCAGTACGTATAGCAACAGGATCGCCAACAGGATCATGAAGGGGGTCATGTCCAGGCTGGATACCAGCTCGACCATGGCAAAGGAGATACGCGAAACCGACAGGAAGTAACCGAAAATCTCTGCGCCAATAACCATGAAGAAAATCATGGCCGAAACCACCAGAGTCTCGCGAACGGCATCGAAGAAATCGCGCCATCCCATGCCCCGAACCAGAGCGATGATCAAGGCACCAAAGGCACCCACAGATGCTGCTTCGGTTGGTGTAAAAATACCGGTGTAGATACCGCCAATGATCAAGGCGAAGATCAGGCCAAAGGGGACCAGTCCTTTCAAACCCAGCATTTTTTCCTTGAAGGAGGTGGCTTCGCCAGGCGTGGCCAGGTGTGGTTTCCACGCCACCATGATGGCGATAACAGCGAGATAGAGAAACAGACCCAGCAAGCCAGGAACGATGCCGGCAATAAACATGTCACCGACCGACTGTTCGGTTAACAGGGCATAAAGCAGCAAGGCAATCGAAGGCGGAATCATGATGCCCAGGGTGCCGCCTGCGGCGATGGTACCGGTGGCCAGTGAGTCGGCATAGCCTTGCTTTTTCATTTCGGGCAAGGCTACTTTCGACATGCTGGCGGCTGTTGCCAAGGAGGAGCCAGAAATGGCTGAAAAAACACCGCAGGAGGTGACGCCTGCCAATGCCATACCGCCACGCCAGGAACCAAAGAGTGATTTGGCGCCATGAAAGAGTTCAGCGGACATTCTTGCCTTGGAAGCCAGCACGCCCATCAGAATAAACATGGGAATAGGGCTGAAGCTGTAGTTGGTCAAAGTCGACAGGGCGCTGCTTTGCAGGATGCTGACGGCAGGGTCAAACGCAACGATTAAGCCGAAGCCCATAAAACCAGTGATGGCCATGGCCATGGCAATGGGCATCCGAATGGCGATCATGCCCAGCATACCCAGTACACAGAGGAAGCCGATCAATTGTGAACTCATTCGTCTTCCCCTGTTTTAGCAGTAAGGTATTCCCAGGTGACGCTGATGCCTCTGATGCCCAGCATCACAGTACCGACCAGGGCGAGGGAATAGATGTATCCCATCGGAATACCAAAATCTTGTGAGGTTTCGCCAGAACGCGAAACACGTTCAATGCGGTCCAGCAAGCCGCTGGAGAGAACGAACCCGAATACGCCGAAGAAAAAAACAAAAAAACCGGCAATCCAGTTCTTGAACTTTTCGGGTAATTTTTCTGTGAATATTTCAACGATCACCTGCCCGTCTTTCAAGGCGTAGGGCAAAGCGTATAGAATGCTCAACAGCAAACCGAAGCGGACGATCTCGTAGCTGCCCCGAAAGGTCAGATCAATATTTCCGCCGGTGGCACCAAAGAGCGTTCGAGTGAAGACGTCAGCCAGAACGGCTGCCATAGAAAATATGAGAATGGCTCCACCCACTATGCTGAGCCAGTAGGCGAGAGACTTGATCCAATAGGCTATTCGATTGACAAAGGCAATCATGATGTCTCCGGATAAAAGAGAGTTCGCTGAACCCAAACTGCCCTCTGGGTTCAGCGAAGAGTAAGGCCTAAGCTGACTTAAACTTCACAGCTGTTGCGCAGTTCCAGTGCACGCTCATACACCTGGCGCGACGGCAAATTGCGGTTGCTCAGGTCATTCAGATATTGCTCACGAGCGGCGTCAATGGCCGGTTTCCAAGCCGGGTTTTCAACACCACCTTCGATGTCGATGATGGTGCGGCCATTCTCCTGGGCATCACGCAGGCCAGCTTCATCCAGACCATCAAAGACTTCGCCACCGGTCACTGCCCACTCCATGCCAGAGTTGGCATCGATGACGGCTTTGTTTTCTGCCGACAGACTGTTATAAACCTGGCTGTTCATGGTTACGATGAAGGCCAGGGTGTACATGCCGCCGATGCTGGTGTGTGATTCAACCAGTTCAGCCAAACGGAAGGCTATGGTGCCTTCCCACGGCAGAGCAACACCATCGATCACACCACGCTGCATGGCGGTGTAGCTTTCTGGTGCTGGCATGCCAACAGGCTGAGCGCCCAGTTGTTCCAGAATGTTACCGACAACCGTAGTGGGACGACGGATACGCAGGCCACGCAGGTCGGAAGGCTCACGGATTTCAGTGCCCTTGACGTGGAACATGCCAGGCCCATGGGTAAACATGAACAAGGGGTGAGTATCGGTGTACTCGGCGTCCAGATGGCCTTCGTCGTAGAGGTTTTGCAGAATACAGGCACCTTGTTTGCCGCTGTCACTGACGCCAGGCAGCTCAACAATTTGTGTTAACGGAAAGCGATTGGCGTTGTAGCCCTGAACCGTTGCCGTGATGTCCATAATGCGGTTGGCGACGGCTTCATATTGCTCGGTTGGGGGCACCAGAGTACCACCGGGATAAACCTGAACGGCAATGCGACCGTTGGAATCTGCTTCCACCTTGTCTGCCCAGGCTTGCATCAACTGAATGTGGTTACCGGAAACGGCTGGCCACAGGTGCCCCATGCGCAGCGTCACCTCTTGCGCCTGCACACTGGCGGCAGCAACGCCCGCCATTAAAGTTATAACACTGGCTTTCTTTATTGCGTTCAACATGATGTTTACCACCTCATTGTTGTTGTCGAATGGGTCTGTCGGGCCTCGCCCTTCAGATTACCTTTGTGAGGAATCCTCACACTGTGCTGGTCTTTATTTTTCGCCTCTCAGTCTGAATGAGCCCTGAATGTTGGCTTGATTGGTCGTTCTGATTGGATGTGATCTATCCATCACCGTGACAGCAGTATTCACATCAGGCACCGTTACTGCCATTTAGTTTTACTTAAATAGGTATTAATTTATGTTATAAATAGGTTTTTAGTCGTGGCCGTGGTTGGCGGTCTTTGTATAGGACAGAGCGTTCCATGTTGGACACCCTCCCGAATATCAGGCACTTACGCGCCTTTGCTGAAGTGGCAGAGGCGCACAGTATCAGCGCTGCGGCTGAACGTATTTTTTTGTCCCAATCGGCCATTACCCAGGCCATCAAGAAGTTGGAGGTCCATTTTGCGACCGATTTGTTTCTGCGACGCCATAATGGCATGTTCCTCACCGATGCCGGTCAGTTGCTGCAACGTCGGGTCTACCGCTGTATGGCGTTTTTGCGGGGCGGTGTGCGTGAGGCCATGCGTATTGGCGACCGGAAATTGGAAGGCAGCCGAGTGGCGGGGCAACCCCATACACTGATCAGCAATGCTCAGCTCAGATCCCTCTTTGCTTTGCAAAACGCCACCAGTTACAGCGTTGCGGCAAGATTGATCGGCGTTTCCCAACCCGCCCTATACCGGTCCGCTGGTGAACTAGAAGATCTGCTCAATACCCTGTTGTATGAAAAAACCAGTGCCGGCATCAGCCTGACGCGTGCAGCCTTGCGCCTGGTGCGGGCCTGTCGCCTTGCCGTCAAGGAGATCGAGCAGGCAATGGGCGAGCTCAGTGAGTTTCGGGGTGCGGATTCGAGCCAGATTCTGGTTGGGTCGATGCCTCTGGCAAGAACTTATATTTTGCCTTCGGCCATCAATGGCCTGGCCCGCTTCAAGCCTGAGGTGCGCGTTGGGGTCATCGAAGGTCCTTATGACGACTTGTTACAGCGGCTGTTACACGGTGAGGTGGATGTTCTGATTGGCGCCTTGCGCGAGCCAGCGCCAAGTACAGACATCTTGCAGGAACGACTGTTCAGTACGGAACTCTCTGTGGTGGCTCGACGTGGCCACCCGCTCGATGGCAAGACCGGTTTGACGCTGGAGGATCTTGCGCCCTATCGTTGGGTGGTGCCCAGGTCAGGCACGCCGGCGCGCAGACTCTTTGAACAGATCATCGCCTCGCACTTGCCCTCTGCACAGGTGGGTCTGGTGGAGTGCAGCTCCCAGGTGGTCATAAGGGAGTTGTTGCTGGGCAGCGATCGATTAACCTTTATCTCCTCCCATCAGATTGAGCATGAGCAGAAAGAAGGCATATTGACGGTGCTGGATACCGAGCTGGAGCGGCCAGCCCGGCCCATCGGTATTACCATTCGCAAGGATTGGCAGCCGACGACAACACAGCGTCTGTTTATTTCCATGCTGCGTGATTTGAGTACAGGGTTGAAACGGTAAGCAGCGTTTCATCAGGCTGGGGTGCAGAATGTTATAGGGCCCTGTAGATTGCTGTTCTGGTTCCGTTGGATCGGGGAAACCCCATGCTGTCAGTCATTCAAACCATCGCCCCAATCTTCGGTGTGATGGCCATTGGTTACGTCGCGGTAAAAACGGAGTTAATGCCGAAGTCGGCAGTGCCGCTGCTTGGGCGTTTTGTGTTGTTTCTGGCGTTGCCGGCGCTGATTTTCTCCACCCTGGCGCAAACTGAAGTCACCAGCTTGATAGAGCCGCTGTACTTGCTCAGTTATGGCTCTGGCTCCTTGTTGGCGCTGATGCTGGGTTTCGGTCTGTCGCGATTGTTGTGGAAGGAGGACCTGACGCGTGCCACTGTTAATGGCCTGGGCATGTCGCTGAGCAATAGTGCTTTTGTGGGCTACCCGGTGTTGCTGCAGGTCTATGGCACCTTGCCGGTAGCTGCCTTCACCATGACCCTGCTGGTGGAGAATCTGCTGATCATGCCGCTGGTGTTGATTGTGCTGGAGCTATCGCGTGCCCTGGCGGAGGGTGGCGACAAGACTGAGGTGTTGAGCCGTTTCTTGAAACGTGTTGCGACGCATCCGATTCTGTTGGCCATTGTATTTGGCATTGGTTTTAGTCTGACGGGCTTGAGTTTGCCATCGGTAATCGAGGGTTCGTTGGGCTTTTTGGCGAACGCCTCCGCCGGTGTGGCGCTGTTCGTGATTGGTGGCTCTCTGGTTGGGATGCAGATCAAGGGGGATATAGTGCGTATATCCGGCATCACCTTCGGCAAGCTCGCGCTCCATCCGGCACTGGTGGCCTTGATGGTGTGGCTGTTGCCTCCCTTTGACCCGGAACTTCAGCGCATCGCCATCCTGATGGCCGCTTTGCCAATGCTCAGCATCTACCCGGTATTGGCAGGTAATTACACCGATCCGTCGCGATATGCTGCGACATTGGTTGCTGCGACCCTGGCATCCTTTCTGTCGCTCTCCATCGTGCTCCTGCTTTTGTACTGACCCTTGCCGAGCCACCCCGCCTACTGCTAAATTGACCGCTGGCTGAACGGTCAGCTTTTTAGGTGCATCAAGGCGGGCGATCCATGAAAAAGGTTCTGGGTAATATTGTTGTGTGCTTTATGGTTGGCTCCGGGTTCGCTCAGGCGGATACGCTGAGGGTGCTCAACTGGTACGATTATATGGACGAGGCTTTGCTGAGTCAGTTTGAAGCAGAAACTGGCTTGGCAGTCGATTATGTTGAATTTGATTCGGCAGTCGAGTTCTCGTCACTCTACGCCTCGGGTAAAGGCAGTTGGGATATTGTTATCATGCCGCCTCATGAAGCCCCGATTCTGATTGAGCTGGGTGAGTTGCTGCCCTTTGATACCGAACTGGCTCCCAATATCGGTGGTATTGATCGTCAGCACCGACAGGCCTTGTCGGCTTTTGATCCGAGTGGCCTGTATTTGTTGCCCTACATGTGGGGTACGACTGGGCTTGGCCTTCATACAGAGGCAATTGAAGCGGTTCTCGGCTCTGATTACCCCCGAGACTTTTCCCTGATTTTTAACCCGCAATATCTTGAACCCTTGTCTCAGTGTGGCGTGGCCGTTATTGACGACCCTGGGGAGGTCTTTCCCATTTGGGCGCTCTATCAAAACAAGCCTGATGTGAATTACTCTGCCGCAGCACGCCGTGAGTTTCGCAGTTTTATGGCTGAGATCGGTGTCTACTATGACAGTTACCTGTCCGCAGACGTGATTGACCGTTTCAGCAGTGGTGAGCTCTGCGTTGTAATGGGCTACTCCGGGGACATCTTTATGGCCATGGATTTGGCGGCAGAAGCCGACAGCCCGCTGGCGTTGGAGTACCTGCTGCCTGCGAGTGGCACAACCATCTGGCATGACCCCATTGCCATTCCTCAAGGGGCCAATGTGGCGGCAGCCCATCAGTTCATGGACTTCATTTTCCGGCCAGAGAGTATGGCGGCGCTGACCAACTATACCTGGTACGCCAACCCGGTGTCGGCCTCCAACCCCCTGGTTGAGCCTGATATTCTCGAAGACGAATCGATCTACCCACTTGCCGCTACCATGGAAAACCTCAGGCCGACCCCCTCGCTGGACATCAATGACACCAAGTCTTTGCTGCGCACTTGGCATCAGATCAAGTGCGTTAACCAACCTTACTGCCATATCCCGATGAGCCTTGGGCCTGGTTTTCCTCTGGAACTGTATTACGAACTGGACGGTGGGGAATAATCTTCAAGACAATGCTGCCTTTCAGAACAGCGCCAGGTTGGTAGACTGTATCCGTTTGTAACTTATTGAGATTACTCACCCAATGAAGACCTATTTCTCTCCCCTGCATCACAAACGCACTGTGACCACCGAACTCGATGGCGGTATCCTGGTCGACCCTTACGAAAAGCCTTCCCGAGTCGAAACGGTACTGGCTCGCGTTCAGCTCCAGCAGTTGGGCCCCGTGTTGGAACCCGAGACCTTTAGCCTGGAACCCATACTGCGCGTGCACGATGCGGGCTATATCGACTTTCTGCAAAGCTGTTGGCAGGAATGGAAAGCAGCGGGCAAGCCCGGCGAAGCCATTCCTGCCATTTGGCCGGCTCGCGGCATGCGCCAGCGCGTGCCCAAAGACATTGACGGCCGCCTCGGCTACTACTGCTTTTGTGCCGAGACCTCGGTGACCGAAGGTACCTGGGAGGCGGTAAAAGCCTCGGCCGATGTGGCGCTCTCGGCCCGCAAAGCGGTGCAAGCCGGCGACCGTGCCGCCTTTGCCCTGTGCCGCCCGCCAGGTCACCACGCCTCTTCGGATCAATTGGGCGGTTATTGCTTCATTAACAATGCGGCGGTGAGCGCTCAGGCTTTTCTGGATGACGGCGCCAAACGTGTGGCCATTCTGGATGTCGATTTTCACCACGGCAACGGCACCCAGAGCATCTTTTATGATCGCAGCGACGTGCTCACCATCAGCCTGCACGGCAACCCGGATTACGCCTTCCCGCATTTCCTCGGTTTTGAAGACGAAACCGGCGAAGGCGAGGGCGAAGGCTTCAACCTGAACCTCTGCTACGACCCCGGCACGCCCTTCAGTGAGTGGCAACAAGGTCTGGAACAGGCCTGCCAACGCATTGCCGACTACCAGCCGGATGCTCTGGTGGTTGCTCTGGGCGTCGACACCTTTGAAGACGACCCCATCTCCTTCTTCAAGCTGACCTCCAAAGACTACCTGACCATGGGCGCTCGCATCGAACAACTGGGACTGCCGACTTTGTTTACAATGGAGGGTGGCTACGATGTCGACGCCATCGGCGTCAATGCGGTGAACGTCCTTGAGGGCTTTGAGGGCCGACAGGCGTGACCAACGACTACCAGTTTACCCTCGACTTCAAGGTCCGCGACTACGAGTGCGACCTTCAAGGCATCGTCAACAACGCCGTCTACCAGAACTACCTGGAACACGCCCGCCACGAGTTCCTGCTGGCCAAAGGGGTCGACTTCGCCGACCTCACCCGCCAGCAGATCAACCTGGTGGTGGTGCGCGCCGAGATTGATTACAAAAAGCCGTTGACTAGTGGCGACCACTTCTACGTCGGCCTCAACTTCAGTATGGTCGATCGGGTGCGGTTTGCCTTTGATCAGCGGATTCATCGGCTTGAAGGTGATGTGCTCTGTGTGCAGGGGCGGATTATTGGTACAGCGATGAATGCACGGGGTAGGCCAGAGATACCTAAAGGGCTGGTTGAGCAGTTGTCTCAATAGTGTGTCGGTTTTTTTTACAGCAAAACCAGAGAGTGTGAACTGATTCAAATAGTTAAGAAGGTGGTTTCAACGCTTTGTGAACCGCATCACAAAGATGAGCTGTGATGCTTAGAGGCATATTCCCTTGCATGACGCCTGGAATTCTCTCTGTACTGCACTTCGTTGATGTCGGAAAACTATACATCTACTCTCTTGTACGGTTCTTTGAGATCTCTAAAACCCCTCAGAAAGCAGCTTTGGTTGTCTTTGGCATAATAAATGCTTCTTTCAAAAATGTAATTTAATGACCGTAGCTTTTTTGCCTTGTCCCATAGGCAGGAGTAAATAAAATGAATATAAATGAGATTTTCAATCGGACTTATAAAGGCTTGGCGCTGTTGATCTGTGCTAGTTTTATTGGTGCTGGAGCTAGCGCAGCGCCTGTTTATTGCAGTGGCTCGACTCAGTTTAATGTTTCTGATGTCACTTGGGATGGGGGGAATGCAAGTGATTGTTATTTTGATGATGGAGCAAACTCTAACTCCGGAGGTAACCCCGTAGATCCTTACACTAACGATTGGGGAACATTCAGTCTTGTTGCGAGCCAGGATTCCAGTAGTTCGTCAAGTAGTTCAATTGGTGGCGTTGCTTTTTCTCTTTCAGGTGATATTGGTTCAAATAGTGGTGATTGGTCCTTGGCGTGGAGTGCGACCGATCCAGCAGACTTACCCCTAACGCTTGATTTTTTTGTCGCGTTGAAAGGAAGTAATTCACACGTCTCTTATTTATTTGAGGGCATTACATTTACTAGTGATCCTACGGAAGGTGAAGGTAAGTTCAATATCAAGTTAGTAACTGGTAATAATCCAAATAAACCGAACCACCCTGATCTCTCTAATATTAGTTTCTTTGCGAAGCTTGGAACTCCGCCGGTAGAAGTCCCTGAACCCGGCACAGCCCTGCTGCTCGCTACCGGTATCTTCGGCCTGGTTGCCAGCCGCAGACGGATGAAGAAAACCGCCTGATCAGACAAAAGCTCTCAGCTTGAAGTCTCAAGCGCTAGCGTGACACCCGGCAATGGACTTGCCGGGTTTTCTTTTTTTGGGGCACAAAAAAACGGCGCCCTCCCCCCGGAAATGGCGCCATTCAAAGTTTGCAGTCAGGTAACGGAAGGTGTACCTCCTGGAATGTCTGACTGACTGGATTCTGTATTCACTTCTTCTGATGACTTTTCTGGTTCGCCCGTTGGCACGCTTTGGTTTGCTTTGTGGTGCTGGCCTGTTATTTTTAGCGATCTGTCATCGGTAATGTCATCATCCGCCATCGACCGCCGTCAGACCATTCGTATGAGTACTCAAATTGAGCGCAGTAATACGGATTTATCCTACGTAGTAATACGGAGTTCCTGTTGTCAGTGACCGTAACTCGGGTTCAGGAGTCGATATAGATGAACCTCAAGGCAAAGATCCTCCTGCTCGCCATCCTGCCCTTGCTGGCTGCGGCAACCATTATCACGCTAAAAAGCCTGAACCATTCTCGAGACCTGGCCGATCAGGTACTGGCGGTATACGAGAGCAATCTGATCGAGGCGAAAATGGTGGCCCTGCAGGAGCAGATGGATCTGGCGGACTCAGCGATTGCCTACATCATGAGCGATGCATCCTTGTCGGACGAAGAGCGGCAAGAAGCGGTCAAGGCGATGCTTTCAAGACTCTCCTTCGGGGAGGATGGGTACTTCTTTTCCTACACTCAGGAGGGGGTCAACCTGGTGCACCCCATGATTCCGGAGTTTGTCGGGGAAAATCTCTATAACTTTCAGGATCGAACGGGTAATTTCCTGATCCAGCATCTGATTGCTGTGGCCAATGAGGGTGGTGGCTTTCACCGCTATGTGTGGGAGCGCCCGCCATTGATGGAGCAGGAAGACAAGCTCGGTTACGCCAAGTTGATTGAACCCTGGGACTGGATGTACGGCACGGGTTTGTATCTTGATTCGATTACCGAAGAAGTAGCCGCGGTCAAGGCGTCCTTTGATGACAATATTCGTGAAAGCGTGATCACCCTCACGGTGGTCATATTGGGCACCGTCTTGTTGATTGTGCTGCTGGGTCTGGCCATCAACCTCCATGAATACCGCCAGGCCGACACCCGCTTGCAGAAACTGGTGCAACGTTTTCTGAGGTTGCAGGTGAATGAACGGCGAAAATTATCGCGTGAGTTGCATGACGGCATCAATCAGCAACTGGTCTCATTGAAATACCGTATAGAGTTGGCCGAGAAGAAGCTCGGTGACAGGGCGGTTGATCATCCCGCGCACAAGGATCTGGACATCGCCAGCACCGTCCTCAACCAGACCATCCAGGAAGTTCGCCAGATATCTCACAGTCTGAGGCCGGTGTTGCTGGATGACCTTGGGCTCAAGGCAGCACTGCGTGCTCTGGCGGAGCATTTTGAGGAGCACACCCTGGTTCAGGTGACACTCGACTATGGCCTCGAGCGCCTGGATGTGCCAGACGATATCGAGACCACCCTCTATCGCATCACCCAGGAATGCCTGAATAACATCGAAAAACACGCCCAGGCCAGCTGTGTTAAGATTTCTGTGCGTTACGAGATGGGCAGAATAGTGTTCGAAGTCAGGGACAACGGAGTCGGTTTCAACCCCCGGCAAGCGTCTCATCATGGCATTGGTCTGGTGAATATGCGCGAGCGAGTGGAAGTCATCGGGGGCAGTCTGTCCATGCAATCATCACCGGGCGACGGCACCACCATCAGTGCCGCTTTGCCCTATAAAAAACGCCTACGGAAACCAAAGAAAGCCGCCTGAGAGCCTGCCATGAATGAGACAGAAGTCGACACTGCTACCATTCGAGTTTTACTGGTCGATGACCACGTTCTGGTACTGGATGGTCTTCAGGCTCGTCTGGCCATGGAGCCACACATCGAGATAGTCGGTACCGCCAACAATGGCGAACAGGCCCTACAGAAAGCAAGTTTGACGTCGCCAGACGTCGTCATCATGGATGTGTCCATGCCCGTTCTGAACGGCATCGAAGCGGCCAAGCGGTTCAAACAGGAATTGCCTCATATTCGGCTGTTGATGTTGAGTATGCACGATGACCGGGAGTATATTCTGCCCCTGATCCGCTCCGGTGCTGGCGGGTACGTGTTGAAAGACGTGTCTTCAACCGAACTGATAAAAGCCATTGAGACGGTCCACCTGGGTAACACCTATTTCAGTTCGGGTGCTTCACAAGCGCTGTTTCATATTGGCGATGGTGGGGAAGCCGCGCCCGACATTCTCAGCAAGCGGGAAATGGCCGTGCTGAAACATCTGGCTTTGGGCTATTCCAACAAGGAAATCGGCCAAACCCTCTCTATCAGCGTCAGAACCGTAGAGACGCACCGACAAAACATCAAAAGTAAGCTCGGGCTGCACAGCACCGCTGGGCTGACCAAATACGCCATCGAGCGCAAGCTGGTATAAAATTACCACGGTTAAAATCAATGAACATGTTTGTTCTAATTGCCTTGCTATCAGTTGTAAAGTGCCTTTGTGATATTTGATATAGCGCGAGCGTAACGCATCAGACAGTGCTATTTTGGGTAGGGTCAGGCTGTCGTGTTGACGTCAACAAGGGCAAGCTTCCTGCTGCTGTAATAGAACCCCCGGGGGCCTTAATGGATGATCGCCAGTTTCTGAGCAACTCAGCGGAAAAAAATATGCCGAGTGAGGCGCAATATCACCAGCTCATGCTGGATCTGTCCATGTCGTTCATCAACTTGCCGGTTGAGCGCCTTGATCACGCAACCAGCCAGGCCCTGGCCAGAATGGCCAACTTTTTTGAAGCCGACCGGGCTTATGTATTTGACTATGACTTGGATCAGAACATGGGCTCCAATACTCATGAATGGTGCGCCGAGGGTATAGAGCCTGCGATAGACAATCTTCAAAACCTGCCCGGAGAAGGGCTTGCAGACTGGATAGAAGCGCACAAGGCCGGCAAGCCTTTACTGGTTCCCGATGTCGATGAACTCCCAGCGGGAAGACTGCGCGATATCCTGGTACCACAGGGCATCAAAAGCCTGCTGACGGCTCCGTTGATGAACGGCCGGGAATGCATCGGTTTCGTCGGCTTTGACTCGGTCAGGCGCGAAAGGCTTTTCAGCGAAGGTGAGTACGACCTGTTATCGCTTTTCGCCAATTTGTTGGTCAGTATTTCGCAACGCAAACAAACCATCGATCAACTTGACCAGACTCAGGCCAACCTGACGCTGGCCAATCAGCGCTTCCTGAACATACTCGATGGCACACATGCCGCCGTCTACGTGGCGGATCTGGACACGCATGAGGTGTTGTTCGTCAATCGATACTGCCGAGAACTGGTTGGCGATGTGGTCGGCAAGACCTGTTGGCGAGCCATACAGGGCAAGCAGGACGGCCCTTGTGATTTCTGTACCAATCCACGTTTGCTTAAAAGCGATGGCACGCCCGCCGAGCCGGTTACCTGGGAGTTTTTTAACCCGACACTTGAGCGCTGGTATCACATCACTGATCAGGCCATTCCCTGGGAAAACGGGCACTATGTCCGTATGGAAGTCGCACTTGACATTACCGAGCGTAAAATGGCTGAAAAAGCCATGCTTGAGAGCGAGCAGCGGTATCGACGCTTGTTCGATAACTCCAGAGATGCCTTGATGATCGTGCGGCCACCAGACTGGCGCTTCATCACCTGCAACGCCGCCACCTTGCGCCTTTTTGGCTTCGACGATGAAGCGTCGACCAGGGAAAGCAGCATTGCGGCTCTGTCACCGCCGACCCAACCGGATGGCAGAAACTCGACCGAAGCTGCAGTGGAACTACTGAACACCGCTCTGGATTCCGGGTCCTGTTTCTTCGAGTGGCAGCATCGTCATCGAGACGGCCATCTTATTGAATGCAGTGTGCTGTTGAACCGTACAGAGTGGTCTGGTCAGACGGTCATTCAGGGCACCGTTCGCGATATCTCCGCTCGTAAGGTAGCGGAGCGCGAACTCAAACAACGCACCGGGGAATTGACGCAAGCCAATCGGGAACTGGAACAGCTGGCGACGGTTTTCACCCACGCCAACGAAGGCATCACCATAACCGACCCGGAAGGCGTCATTATTCAAGTCAACGACGCCCAATGCGCCATGAGTGGGTATTCCCGTGAAGAATTAATTGGCAGCAACGCCAGACTTTTACGGTCCGACCGGCACGGCCCTGAGTTTTACCACTACCTTTGGGACAGACTGTTGGAGGTGGGTCATTGGAGTGGCGATATCTGGAACCGCAATAAATCCGGTGAGCTCTACGCCATCAGCCTGACCATTAGCCGGGTCAAGGATGAGCAGGGCCAGTTGTTGCATTATGTGGCGCTGGCCACGGATATTACCGATCAACTGCAACACAAGGAGCAACTGGAACGCATTGCTCATTACGATGCTGTCACACAGTTACCCAATCGCATTTTATTAGCTCGAGAGTTGAAACAGGCCATGGCTCAGGCTCGCCGGCGCCAGTCACGCATTGCCATTGCTTATCTGGATCTGGATGGCTTCAAGACAGTGAACGATCAATACGGCCATGATGTCGGTGACCAACTGCTGTCAAAGGTTGCCACGAACATGAAGGACACTTTAAGAGAGGGAGACACTCTGGCCCGCCTGGGCGGCGATGAATTTGTCGCCGTGCTGACGGATCTTGAAAGTGACCGAGCGATGACGGCCACTCTAAAACGACTGTTGCACTCTGCAGCAAGGTCGGTTCATGTTGAAGGTCATGAACTGAGAGTGTCGGCCAGCCTGGGGGTAACGCTTTATCCACAGAGTGAGTTACCCGATGCCGACCAGCTATTGCGCCAGGCTGATCAGGCGATGTACCAGGCCAAGTTGGCCGGCAAAAATCGTTTTCTGGTATTTGATACGCAGCATCATCAAGCTCTGGTTGGACATCATGAACGCATTGCTCGTATCGAGCAGGCATTGCGGGACAACGAATTCGTTTTGCACTATCAGCCCAAGGTCAATATGAGGTCTGGTGAAGTGATTGGCCTTGAAGCTCTGGTGCGTTGGCAGCATCCTGAGCGTGGTTTATTACCTCCGGCCGAGTTTCTGACGGTCGTTCAGAACCATCCGTTGTCCATAGCAGTCGATGAATGGGTGCTGCATGAGGCACTGGCGCAAAATGATCTGTGGCAGCAGGTATTGGATCGGGCATTGCCCATCAGTATTAATGTTGGCGCCATGACGCTGCAACAGGGGCGCTTTGTCGATACTGTGAAGCGTGAACTGGCAAATAGGCCAGGCAGTGCTCCCTCTCTGCTTGAGCTTGAAATACTGGAGAGCAGTGCACTTGAGGATATGGATGCCGTAACGGACATGATTCGCTCATGCCGTGCCATGGGAGTGCGTTTCTCCCTGGATGATTTTGGCGTTGGCTACTCTTCATTGACCTACCTGAAACGATTACCGGTCGACTTGCTGAAAGTCGATCAGAGTTTCGTGCGTAACATGCTGAACGACCCTGACGACCTGTCGATTCTCAAGGGCATACTGGGCCTGGCCGTAGCCTTTGATCGACAGGTAATAGCTGAGGGTGTCGAAACCATCGCTCATGGCGAGTGTCTGCTCGACCTGGGGTGCGACTGCGCCCAGGGTTACGGCATCGCCAGGCCGATGCCAGCGGAGCAAGTCATTCCCTGGTTGAAAGACTGGGTGGCGCCGCCCCCCTGGTTGAATCGCAACAAGCCTTAAGCGGCTTCCGGCAGTTTGACCCGGGCCGCCAGGCCCCAGCCTGTAGCGGCCACGGCCAGGCCGCAGAACCAGACACCCAGCGCCATTGGCAGGGTACTGCCGTCCATCGCTCTGCCCAGCCATTGACCGATCACGAAAGCGCCGATCACCATCACCAGGCTGCTCAAGGCAGAAGCGGCGCCGGCGGACCTCGGAAATGGCCCCATGACGCCACTTTGTGCGCAGGGCTGGTTGATACCATGGCTCACCATGTACAGATAATAGGGTAGCATGATGGCCGCAACACTCTGCCAACCCAGCGCGGCGAACAAGACCATTAATGAGCTGCCCACTATGGCAAAAATGCCGCCGATGACCACGGTTTTCTGTATGCTGAAGGCCAGCAATAATCTTCGACACAGCAAAGTGCCTGCAATGTAGGAGGCTGACATGGAAAACATGATCAGCCCATAAACGGGGCTACTCAGGCCCAGATATTGAATGAACACAAAGGAAGAAGAAGCTAGAAAGATAAAGAGACCGCCGAAAGTGGCTGTTTGAAGCAAGGCGTAAGACCAGAAGGTGTGGTGGCTGAGAATGCTGCGCCAGGTCGTCCATAGGCGTGCAGGTTTCAGCGATTCCGTCCTTGGCGAGCGCAATGTTTCGTCCAGACGCCAGAAGATTACAGCCATCGAAAAGGCGCTGACGATAGCAAGAAACAGGAAAATAGCACGCCAGCCAAACCAGACAGTAATCAGCCCACCAATAGGTGTTGCCAGGCAAGCCACCACACCCAGACCAGAAAGCCCCTGGCTCATGGTCCTGGCGGCTTGAACGGGATTGTCGAACAGATCACGCACCAGCGCACGAGCGCACATGATGGCCGCCCCCATGGCTACCCCTTGCACCACCCGCCAGAAAATGAGCCATTCGATACTGGTAGCCAAAGAGCTGGTAATGGCGGAAAACGTATAGAGCGCCAGACCGATCAACAAAATGGGGCGCCGACCGTAATAGTCCGACAAGGGCCCCCAGACAAGCTGAGAAACGCCGAAAGACAGCAAGAGCGCCGACAGTGTCATTTGCGACAAGGCGATTGGAGCGTCAAAGCTGGCGGTGATCAACGGCAGGGCCGGCAAGTAGAGGTCGGTGGTGATTGGTTGCAAACCCAGCAACATGGTCAGGATAAACACGATAAACAGGGTTGAGCGGGCCATCCAGGACTCCAGAAAGGGTAAAAAGTAGCGTTATTTAGCCCACTATACCTGAGTCGGGGAGGTGAGGGATGGAACTCTGGGTTCCTGTGCCAGGCTTACTCAAAGAGCTCCGGGTTGTCCTCCAGGGCTTGCAGAATCTGTTCGGTCAAGCCGCTGTCATGCACAAACTGCAGCGCGGCGGCGATATCTTCTACTCGATCGGCATGTTTCTCGTGCACATAGTGAAGCAACTCGAAGTGGCTTAAAGGCTCAGCCAGGATGTACACATCGTCCAGGGTTGCGCCCCGCAAGGAGATCGAGGTGTGGACGCGAGAGAAAACACCATATTGTGCTCTGCCGGCCTGCAACATACTGATCATCTGTTCATAGGTGTCGACCACTTCGCGATTCATGCCTCGGGTGGCCAGTTCAGCCGAGATAACGCCACGGCGAATCAGCACACGAGCGTCCGGGGTTTCGCTGATTGGGGTGTCGGCAAGCGCCGGATCCATTGTAAAGGCAATGATGTCACCAGTGAACAGCGGAACCGGCACTGGAGTCAGGTTCGGGTATTGGGCTTCAATACCGCGAATGCGAAAGAGTTCACCGTCCACCAGGCCATTGTTCGAGTAGCGCAAAGCGCGCATCGGGGGAAACTCTGAGATCTGGACACTGATACCAAGCTCCGCATAGGCCGGGATAATGATGGCCTGGCTGATCTGGGTAAGAGTCGAGTTCTGTACCGCTGACAAGGTCCATTGCTCAGCGGACGCCTGAAAAGAAAGGCCACACAGAAACACCCAACTCAAAATGAGCCAATTCTTGCGTCTCTTCCTGAACATTGTTGTCCCTTTCCCTGCATCTGGTTAACCACGTGCAGCATAGCAGGTACCGGGTTCCGGCCCAATAGGGTGCGCTCAAGATCAACCTACCAGTCTGTCAAACCCAATAAACGCTCTCCCAGCGGGCTCAAGGTGGCTCTGGGGTAGCGGCTTTGCTCCCAGTTTCTTGGATCACCGGGAAACGCATAACCCTGAGGGGGGATTCGATCACGCCAGGAGGTGATGCGCCAGGACTAGAGACAGCCCCTGACCCTGGCCGAACTGGCCCGCAATCATTACATGAGCACCAGTACTCTTAACCGTTTTTTCCGACGTCAGCCGGCAGGGTTTCGCAGTCAATTGGCCGGCCCTGCCTGAAAATTTATTGCCCGGTGCCTGGGTGACACCTATGATTATTGGCCGTCGTCTCTGAGGGTTCACCATGTCTGGTCGTCTGATGCCGGTTATGCCGGTGCTGGTTTCTGCCTGCCTGTTGTTGATGCTGTCCTTCGGCTATCGCGCCGGTTTCGGGTTGTTTATGCAGCCCATTTCCGAAGCGCGTGGCTGGGGGCGGGATGTACTGGCATTAGCGTTGGCGCTGCAGAATCTGGCCTGGGGTGTGATCGCCGTTTTCGCCGGAGGCCTGGCGGACCGCTTCGGCAACCTCAAGGTCATATTCGCTGGCGTGCTTTGTTATGCCGCCGGCATGTTTGGCATGGCCTACGCGGCGACGCAAATCAGCATGATTGCCACCGCCGGTTTGCTGGTTGGCGCCGGCATTGCCGGTACCGCCTTTGGCATCGTGCTGCCGGCCATGGCACGCGCTGTGGCTCCCGAGCAACGTGGCCTGGCATTGGGCCTGGGCACGGCAGCAGGCAGTTTTGGCCAGTTTCTGATTGTGCCCTTGATGCAGGAACTGATGCTGGGCGTGGGCTGGTTTTCCGCGCTGCACTGGTTGAGCCTTTCGGCCTTTCTGATGGCACTGCTGGCGCTGCCATTGGCGCGGTACAGTGGCGCCAACGACACCAGCAGCCCGACCATCGATGCGCCACTGTGGCAGATCATGAAGCGCGCCTTCCAGGTACCTTCCTACACGCTGTTGACTATCGGCTTTTTTGTCTGTGGCTTCCATGTGGCCTTTATAACAGTGCACATGCCCGGCTATGTCGTCGACCTGGGCTTTGACCCACGAGTAGGGGCCTGGAGCATCAGCCTTATTGGGTTGTGCAACGTCATCGGCGCCTTTGTTGCTGGCGTGCTCAGTGGGCGTCGGCCCAAACCGGGAATTCTGACCTTTATCTACTCTGGCCGGGTGGTCGCCATTGCCCTGTTCATGCTGATTCCGGTAACGCTGCCAAGCATCCTGATCTTCAGTGCGGCCATGGGCTTTCTCTGGCTGGCGACGGTGCCGCCGACCACCGGCCTGGTAGCAACCTTCTTCGGCACCCGCTATATGGCCTTCCTCTACGGCATCGTTTTCCTGAGCCACCAGATCGGCAGCTTCAGCGGTATCTGGCTGGGCGGGTTCTTGTATGAACGCTTCGACAGCTACGACGGCATCTGGATGGCGGGCATTATTTTGGGAGCGATAGCCGCCATTCTGCACTGGCCGATCAAGGAGAGTGATGAGCAAGCCAGGCTTCAGAACCCGGTTGCTGGTTAAGGTAAAAGGGGTGTCTACTGCGGCATGACACCCCCCCCTGGCATCAGCCCTTGATGGACCTCAAGCTAGCCAGTGTCTGGCGGCAGGCGTCGGCGGCCTCCTGGCCTTTCTTCACGAAGTGCTCGGTATAAAAGGTGCGATGCTCCTCATGGTCATGAAAATGATGAGGCGTCAGCACCACGCTGAACACTGGCACTTCGCAGTCCAGTTGCACCTGCATCAGGCCGTCAATGACGGCATTGGCGACAAAGTCGTGTCGGTAAATGCCTCCATCCACGACCAGGCCGCAGGCGATGATGGCATCAAAGCGCCCTGATTTGGCCAGCAGTTTGGCATGGAGGGGGATTTCATAAGCGCCCGGAACATCCAGGCATTCGGTGGCGAAGCCGCCACTGGCGGATTGTTGCAGGGAGTTAACGATGGCGTCTCGTGCCTGGTGCACAATGTCGGTGTGCCAGGATGCGCTGATGATCGCAATACGAGCCGGGTTGCTTTGGGTCTGATTCATGGGTTATCTCACATCAAGTGTACTGTGGTTTCCAGAATCAGGGCGCGCGAATAGGCAACGCCAACGACACCGACGGGTGTCAGTGTGCGTGGCATAGTGCTGGTCGCGGTCTCTCTCATCCGGACTATAACCGTCGGCTCTGGAATCACACCAGATCTGCTGACCTCGAACGGCCAGCTCTTTCAGGCCAACCATTCGAGCGCTCGCGGGCTTCTGTTCGCACAGTCACCGCCGGTGGGGAATTTCGCCCCGCCCTGAGAACGCTGCCATTGAGACCATGCTCAATGACCCGACCAGTTTACCAAAAAAGTCGTTGCCTGGGTTACACTCAACTTACCTTAAAGACGAGACAGACTGTCCATGAGCTTGTTTGAACCTACTGCCGAAAGCGATGCCCTGCTGATCAACCGTCTGGATACAACTGAAATACTGGGCTGCGCCATCGAGCGCCCCTTTCAACTGGACGACCGCCGCTGGTTGACGGCCGAGCACTATTACCAGGCCATGAAATACCCGGGACACCGCCGCTTTGACGAGATACAAGCTGCAACTACGGCCGAAGCCGCCCGAAAAATCGGACGAGGCTGGTTGAAGCGCCCGAGGGAAGACTGGCCGCGTATTCGCACCGTGGTGATGACGCGTGCCATCTATACACAGGCACGCACTCACTCGGACTTTGCCGAGGCCCTGTTGGCCACCGAGGGCCGCTTGATACAGGACAGCTCACTCTACGATTACTTTTGGGGCACAGGCAGAGACCAGCGAGGCAACAATGCCTATGGCAAGGTGTTGATGGATGTGCGTAAAAAGTTACAGCAAGAACTCCGCGAATCTTCTAGCTGACCTTTAACGAAGATGAGGCGATGGGAAGGAACAGTTGTATGACAGCCTTGATGCGGATCTTCTGTAGGACTTTTTTGCTCCTGTTATTGGCTTTTTTGAGTGCTGGCTCGTCCGCTCAATCAGAGCCAAAAGAGGTCACACTTACCCTCGGTGGAACTGAGCAATCCTTTGGATATATCTCAAAGCTGTTGACGCGTGTTCTGGAGCGAGAAGGTTATCAGGTCAATATCGAATATGTTGGTAACTTGCCAATGACCCGGCTAGAGCGAATGTTGGCTCAGGGGGGTATTTCAGCGTTGACTCTGGGCGAAACAGACTCCAGAAACCAGCGTTTGAAACCCATCAGGGTCGGTATGACCAATGGTTTGATTGGACGACGGATTTTGTTCATCCCCCGGGATAAGCAATCTGAATACGATGCTATAGAAACCCTTGCCGATTTACGGGCGTCTGGTTTGGTCGCTGGTATGGGAGAAGCCTGGGGTGATGTCGATATTTGGAATCTTAACGAACTGCCTGTGCAGACTGTTTCGGGAGACTGGAAGCTTCTGTACAAAATGGTGGCCTCTGGCACTAGAGGCATCGACTACTTGCCAAGAGGGGCGCATGAGATTCTGAATGAGTGGCAGGATCAGCCCGATCTTGTTGTGGAAGAGTCACTACTGTTGGTGTATGAGAGAGATCACATCCTTTATGTTTCTCCTGAAAGACCAGAGTTTGCTCAATGGCTGGAGCCCATTCTAGAGCGTGCGCAGCATGATGGGTTTATCCAAACCATCGTCAACGAGTTCTATCCTGCGGTTTTCCAGGCGCCAATCAATCTGCATCGCCGGCGAATCATTTCACTGGAGTCCCACTGATTGAGGCTCAGCTAAGAGAGCACTTTTTCATAACGAAATATGAGCCCAGTCCGCGGACAAATGTTGCCTGGCACCACCTCATGCATCAGGTTTTTGCGGCTGGGCTAACGACTCAGTTCCGGCCTCATCAGGCTTGGCAATGGCCTTAGTCCTCTGACATGGCAGTTACCGATTCGATAACAATGTGGCTGCGTGGCAGGTTGGCGTGACCACCTGAGCGACGGGTTGGGGCTCTGGAGATGTGATCGACAATGTCCATACCTTCGATCACTTCGCCGAAAACAGCATACCCAAAATCGCGCACACCATGGTTCAGGAAGTCGTTGTTGGCGACGTTGATAAAGAACTGGCTGGTGGCGCTGTTGACCTGGTTGGTGCGGGCCATGGCGAGGGTGCCACGATCATTACGCAAGCCATTGTCGGCTTCGTTCTGGATGGGAGCACGGGTCTCCAGTCGCTGCAGGTTGGGGCCAAAGCCGCCGCCCTGAACCATGAAGTCGGGAATGACGCGATGGAAGATGCTGCCTTCATAGAAGCCGGATTCAACATAGCTCAGGAAGTTCTCTACCGTGATCGGAGCTTCTTCATTAAAGAGTTCGATGACGATCTCGCCCAGGTTGGTGGTCATTAGGACGCGGGTACGTGCTTCGCTGTCAGCCAGGCTCGCGGTACTGCCCAGAACCAGTGTCAGGGTGGCCAGAAGCCAGTAGATCCTTTGTTTCATCAGTGGGTCTCGTTGCGATGGATGGTTGGTGAAGCGAGATTATGACATTTTTCGCGCTTATGATAGAACCTGCCGATCATGCGTTTCCCAATCACATACAGGCGTTGTTCATTCATGTCCGTTCCGTCTACACCCAAATGGTATCCGCTTGCCAGCCAGGCTGGCTGTGAACTGTGGTTGTGTCAGCCCGTCACCATTGAGGGGGCTGTGTCTGGGAACAAGATTGCCAAACTTAGATACCCTTTGCTGAATGCTCAAGCCTCAGGTTGTCGTGGAATCGCGACCTTTGGCGGTGCCTTTTCCAATCATTTGCTGGCGACAGCCGCGGCCTGCGAGCAACAGGGTTTGCAATCGCTCGGTTTTGTGCGCACCGACCGGTTGGATCCGGATAACCCAACGTTGCGGCGTTGCCATCGGTTCGGAATGTCGTTGATAGCGCTCAGCCGAGCCGACTATCGTCGTCGTCATGACCCGGACTGGCTGGCAGTGTTGCAGCAGAGGAACCCAGGGTGGCACTGGGTACCGGAGGGTGGCACATCGTCGTCAGGTGTTGCTGGCGTGCGCGAATGGGCTTTGGCTCAGTCGCCACAAGGTGCGGTGACTCATTTGGTGACGGCAACGGGCAGCGGCGGCACCCTGGCGGGCCTTGCCCTTGGGCACCCTCAACTGAATATGCTTGGTATGGCGGTCGTTAAAGACGATTCACTACCACAACGCATTCGTCAACTGTGCGAAGGGCAGGCCAATTGGCATCTGAGTATGGCAAGTGTTGGCCCGGGCTACGGCCGTTTTACCCGCGAGCATCTGTCTCTGTGCCTGGACATCAGGCAGCAAATTGGGGTGAGCCTGGAACCGATATACACAGGCAAGGCCTTGTTTGGGCTCCTTGAGTTGATCAATCAAGGCCATTTCAAACCGGGCAGCCGTATTGGTTTTGTTCATACAGGCGGCTTGCAAGGGTTGGATGGCCTGCATTATCGGGGCCTGATTGATTCGGCCCAATGGCAAGCCCTGACGGCCATCTGAGGGCTGCTTCAGTGGCCCGGGCCTCGGCTCATCATCGCTTCATGAACCGACATCATGCCGCGCTCGACCATGTCGGTGACTTCATCGGCATGAGTGTGCAATGCTTTGACGCTGTTTGGGTCACTGGCGGTTTGTACGACCTTGATGCCGTTGGTCGTCGTTTCAATATGGGTCTGGATGTCACCTCTATTTTGAAACAGATCATCCAGTGTCGGGCTTTGTATCACCACGCCTGGGTCTCTGCCGGTGTCGGCTCGGTTGATCATGCCGACCACATGGCTGATCAGGATGGCGGCCAACTCGGGGTTATCGGATTCCGTCAACGTTTCTATACCATTGGGTAAATGAGTCACATTTCGACTCAGCAATTGATGATTAGCGAACAGCAAAGCCAGCTCTCGTTCTTCTGCCTGGGTCGTATCGGTTCCCTGCATCATGCGCTGCATTCCCTGGCCACCAGTGCGCAAGGATGTGTCAGAGTCTTGATGATTCATCATGCCGTGCATGGGCCCTTGTCTCATGCCCGATTGTGATTGAGCGTAAACGACTGCAGACAGTGCAATCACCAGAACGCCACTAACCAGTGCAATTTTCGCGGTGAGTTTGTTCTTCATGGTGGTCAATGCTCTAGGTTGGGGATGTGACTTTATATTAGATTTTTAATATGCAATAAAAATGGAGTACAGAATCTTTACGCTTCACCACGGCAGAGTTAACTGCCGCTCAGAGCTGTCGCTGGACACTGTGCTCAGTCGGTAGCCGACACCGAGCAACCGCACAGGGCGAGCCTGGCGTTGCCAACCTTCAATCAGCAACTGCTCAAAGCGTTTGGTGGAGGGCGCGGGGTCACTGTGTTCTACTGTGGTCTGCTGAAAGTTGTTGAATTTGACCTTCACCACCGCGCCTTCGATGCGATAGCCGGAAAGCCTGGCGTAGCGACGTTCCAGGTCTTCAATCAGTTCCGGGAGTTGAGCCCGGCATTGGGCCAGGTCGGGCAAGTCTTCGGCGAAGGTGTTTTCGGTGCTGATCGACTTGCGCACTCGTGAGACTTTGACTTCGCGCTCATCCTGGCCATGAGCGAGGTCGTACAGGCGCTGGCCAAAAGCGCCGTGGCGCTCAAGCAGGGTGCGCAAGGGCGTCTGCCGAATATCACCGCAGGTGTAGAGGCCCTGGTTGTGCAGTCTCTCCGCAGTTCGCTTGCCAACACCATGCAACTTGGTGACGGGCAGATCCTGAACAAAGGCTTCGACCTCTTCCGGCAGTATGACCTTGAGGCCGTCTGGCTTGTTCCAGTCGCTGGCGATCTTGGCGAGAAACTTGTTGGCAGCAACGCCGATGGAGACGGTAAGCCCGGTCTCATGCTTGACGGCCTCGCGAATCTCTCTGGCCATCAGCGTTGCACTGCCCTGGCAGGCGGGGCTGTGGCTGACGTCCATAAAGGCTTCGTCCAGCGATAAAGGTTCAATCAGGTCGGTATAGCGGCGGTAGATGTCGAAGATCTGTCGGGAGGCCTCCTTGTAGGCATCCATGCGGCCGCGCACCAGGGTGAGTTGAGGGCACAGGCGCAGCGCCATGGCGGTCGACATGGCCGAACGCACGCCAAAGGCGCGGGCTTCGTAATTGCAGGTGGCGATCACACCGCGCCGGTCTGCCGAGCCGCCAACGGCCAGTGGGATTCCCCGATAAGCCGGGTTGTCACGCATTTCCACAGCGGCGTAAAAGCAATCGGCATCGCTGTGCAGGATCTTGCGCATGAGGCGGAACTCGGTACAAACAGCAGTAAATGAATTATCCGGCTTGGCTGTATGAATGTCCAGCCCTGGTGAGGTGTGCCTGTTGAATGAGGCAGCCCGATAGGGCTGCCGTTTGCCCCCGGATCAGACCCGGACGCTGATTGCTTGCCCAAGGTTGCCGACAGGATCGGCCGCACGCCCCGGGTTGATGCTCTGGATCAACTGCATGGCCAGGTCAGCCTGCATGTCCTGAGCCATTTTGACGGTTTTCAGGTTGGCTTCGTCTTTGGCATCGGTCACCGCTTTTCCACTCGAATAAGCAGCTACAGATCCAATGGAACCAATGTCCATACTCCCTCCATTTTGGGTGGGTGAATAGAGGGCATCGGCTGGCCAACCGCAGACTTGACCGTCTGTTTCATTTCATTACATTTCAGAAAATGCCTTTACTCTTCTTCCGCTTCTTGTTGCAACTGCCGGTTGTGTTCAGCAAGGGCATCCAGTTGGCGCTGCCATTGCTGCTTTAACTCGCGAACGCTGTTGTCACTGATTTCAGCCAACTCACGGCTGGTGTCTGCCAGGGTGCGACTGGCCTGGCGGATGGCATTCAGGCCGGGTTCCGCCAGCGCATTGCTGCTGTCTGCCAGGGCATTGGCTGCAGAGCCGAGGCGCTCTCGAATGTCATCGGGTGCGTCCTGATGCTCCGCCAGGGTCTGCTCTATGGCAGCGCGCAATTCATCAAGGGTAATCCTCAACTGAGCACTGTAGGTCACCAGGCGATCTTCCAGCCTTTGCTGAGCCTCTTCAGAGAGTGTCTGCCAATCCTGTGTGAGGGTGTCCAACTGTTCGCGCAATGACTCTGACGATTGATTCACTTGACGTGAGAGTTCTCTACCAACTTGGGTAAAAGACTGCATGAACTGCTCCATGGCAGACGGCGGGTTCACGCTCTTGTTCGTGTCTTCATAATCCACCAGCCATTGATTGTCCCGATAGACCAGGTAGGTGGTAAAGCCAGCCTCTGGAAGCCGTGTGGTAATTTCAGCACGTTGGCGCTCGACGACCACCCGTGTCAGTTCGGGCTGTATCGGCCAACTGCGACCAAATCCATCGAAACCGGCAGTGTCCTCTAGTGTCGAGTAGCGTACCGCTTGCCGCGCGTCCTCTTCGACAACCGCTTTCCAGAAGGCTTCGGCAACGTCTACAGGTGTGGTTGGTCGGTTGCAACCGGCCAACGCCAGGATCACCAGCAAGGAGAACAAAGGCATCAATAGACGAAAAAACATGACGTTATCTGTGCTCCTGGATATGAAAGTCAAAAAGAAAATTGGGTCGATAGCCTTTATTGCAAGCTAAGAAGTGTGGGAAGCTTAGCGCCCGCTAACCAATTGACCGCTATAGAGAGCAAAATGAAAGCCAACTCGCCAGAAGCTGTAAAAGGTGTTGTATTCGGGCTGTCCAGCTATGGCATCTGGGGCTGTTTTCCGTTGTTTTTTGCCTTGTTTCAAGGCGTGCCTTCCTGGGAGGTGCTGATACACCGCATCGTCTGGTCCTGCATCTTTCTGGCCATTGTTGTCACGGTGCTGCGCCGTTGGCAGGGCATCAAAACAGCTTTGGCCGCACCGGCGAAGCTGGGGCGAGTGCTGGCGTGCGCCGTCCTCATCGCCATCAACTGGGTGACCTTTATTTACGCGGTTGAATCGAATCAGGTTCTGCAATCGAGCCTTGGCTATTTCCTGACGCCTCTGGTCAATGTGGCCCTGGGCATGTTGGTGCTGAAGGAGCGGATCTCCCGTGCTCAGGGCCTGGCCGTATTCATCGCCACCAGTGCCATTCTTTTGCAATTGGTCACCCTGGGCACCGTGCCCTACCTTTCGTTGATATTGGCTTTCAGTTTTGGCACCTATGGCTTGATGCGCAAACAGGTCGCTCTTGATGGATTATCTGGCCTCTTTGTCGAGACGCTATTGCTGGCGCCCCTTGGATTGCTGGCACTGTTGGTGCTGAGCCAGATGGGCATGTCTCACTTTACCGATAGCCCGCGAATGACAGTGTTGCTGATCTCCAGTGGCGTACTGACTGCCATCCCCTTGTTGCTGTTTGCCGGTGCAGCCCGCAGGCTGCGATTGGCGACGGTGGGCTTTCTGATGTACATCAACCCCTCCATACAGTTCCTTCTGGCTTTGACCTTCTTCAACGAGCCGCTGACGGCTGTGCAAATGACGACCTTTTTGTTGATCTGGTCTTCACTGGCACTCTACTCCTGGTCTGCCTGGTCGGGGAGAACCAGAATGGCTTAAATGATCAAGTCATTTGGAGCCAAAGCAGGAAGTGACCGATGGCAGGCGTAGCCTGTGATTTATCAGTATAAACTGCACAGCCCGTAAAGATTGAACCCTTATTGGACAAGCGAATGGCTCGCATCAACCACGCTTTGAGCAGTGCTGTACTGCCCACCTTTTATCGTCTCTGGCTACCTTCTCTGGTGGGCTTATTGGCGTTGTCTACAGCCAACATTGTCGATGGGCTCTTTATTGGCAACTATGTTGGGGCAACGGCCCTGGCATCGGTCAATTTGATCATTCCCTTCTTTGGCATACTTTTTGGCTTCACCTTTATGCTCACCATGGGTGGTGCCGTGCGGGCAGGCAAATACATTGGTGAGGGTAACCACCGAGCTGCGAGTGCCATTTTTTCGAAAACCCTGATCGCAGTCATAGTGTTGGCGGCACTGGTTACTGCTATGGGGCTCCTGTTTGAAACGGCGTTGTTCCGGGCTCTGGGCGGTACCGAAGCTGTATTTCCTCTGATGCAGATCTACTTCCGCATTACCCTGGGTTTTGTCTGGGTGCAGTTGTTGGTCGTCGTGATGTATTTTTTTGTGCGCATCGATGGCTACCCGACTCTGGCTGCCGTGGCCTTGATCATCGGCTCGGCCATTAACATCGGTCTGGATTATCTGTTTATTGCTTATTTTCAGTGGGGGATCGCCGGGGCAGCCTGGGCAACGGGTATTTCACAAGCAACGCCTTTTCTGGTGTTGTGCAGCTATTTCTTTTTTCGCCATCGACACCTGCACTTCCATTGGAGGCAAAGCAAATGGCGCGAGCTGTTTTCGTCAGCCTTCAATGGCCTTTCCGAGTTTGTTAACGAAGTCTCAGGCTCTATTATAGCCTTGCTGCTCAACTGGTTGTTCATGACGCGCTTTGGGGTCGAGGGCGTTGCAGCCATTACGGTACTCAATTACCTCCTGGTAATTGGCATGATGATGGTGTTCTCCATCGGAGATGCCGGTGGTGTCTTTATCAGCCAGAACTTCGGTGCACGACAATTGGTGCGTATTCGACACTTTCTGCTGATCAGTGCACTCAACGCCCTGGTCATAGCGGCGATATCCATATTTTTATTATTGGCCTATACCGAGGCGCTGGTATCGGCCTTTCTCGGTAAGGACGAAGAGGTTGTTATTGCCCTGACGGTCGAATTGTTGCGTCTTGTCTGGCCGGTATTTGCGGTCAATGGTTTAACCATTATCGTCACCTCTTATTTGACGGCGCTGCACTTGCCCATTCCTTCCTCTATCATCGCCATCAGCCGAGGGCTGGTGCTCCCGGTGCTCTTCCTGTTTGGTGTTTTCTTTCTGCTCCCGGAGCAGCCCTTCCTGATTGGAATACCCATAGCTGAGTTGATCACCTTTGTCATGGCAATGGGGTTGTTCTTTTACTATGCACCTCGTCCACAGTTGCTGGACCGCATTGATCCACAACGGGTAGCGGCGGACGATAATCTTGTCAGTGACGGGCAGGGAGGCCAACAGACGACCAGGCTGTTGGACTGAGTTCAATCACAAGAGGTGGGAGGGTATGTCTGATCAGGCCGTTTGTCCGGATCTGGTCACCGCATGTGACTTTAGCGAAGTCTCCGAATTTCGTAGTGCTCGAGATGCGGGTGTGGGGTTGTAAAATCCGGGTGATTGTCTATTGCTCAAAGTTGAATCGCTCTGGTGTGAAGAAGGCTTCCGCCGCTTCAATCAGGGCCGTTTCGGTTTTGAGTATGCCCAGGTAAACAGGCCATTCGGCATCGACAATGGACGTGGTATAAAGCTCTGGATCGACCTCGCCCTGTTTTGCTCGATACTGGAAATCCAGGTCATCCATGATGGCATAGTCACAACGCTGTCCCAGGAACATCCGTACCAGTAAGTCATCATTGCTGGCTTCGAATCGATGCAAGCGGTTTCCCAGAGAAGATTCGAGTTGGTCGCTATAGGTGAACCCCTGACGCAGGCAAATGGTGCCGGTGAGGGTGTCTATGTCATCGGGTTGGTGACCTGGTTGCGCAAACAATCGATCCCGCCAATAAAAAAGCGGGCCAATCAGATGCATCAGCTCTGGTGTTGGCATCCAGGACGGGTGCGCAAAGATGGCGTTAGCCGTGCCATGCTCAAGGAACCAGGCTTGCCGATTGACCGGCGAGGGCTGGAAGTGGCTATCGAAACCGGTTTCGTTGCTGAACGTCTTAATGACCTCAACCAGCAGGCCTTTTTCCAGAGACTCGCCATAATAGTAAGGCAGAACGCCGTTGTGGTTGCCAATCACTACCAGAGAGTCGGCCGCCAGGGAACCAACCAGACTCGCCAAAATTAGTGTCAACTGCTTTATTATTGTCATTTTCGGAGCAACCAGCGGTATTTTATCCAATGTTCCTACCCGTTCGGGAGCCAACTCTGATAGCTGACCACCAATGTAGTCGCTTTGGCTCAGAGGGCAAGCGAAGCAGCCTCCTGCTTTGGTTTTAGTATAAACTGAGGCCACTTGTTCACCTACTGTAGGCAGGTCCACTATGCCAGAAATCCGGGAAGCCCGGGTAGCAGACTTCGATGCTATTTGGCCGATCTTTCATGAAATCGCCACCAGAGGCGATACCTATGGTTATTCGACCGATACCGACAAAGAAAAAGCCTTCGAACTATGGATGACCGCTCCGCTCAAGACTTTCGTCTATGAGGCGGGCGGCCGCATACTGGGTACCTACTACCTCAAGCCCAACCAGGCGGGCCCGGGCGATCATGTCTGTAATTGTGGTTATATGGTCGCCAGTGAGGCTCGTGGCCAAGGCATCGCCTCGACCTTGTGCGAGCATTCACAACAGGTAGCGCGCGAGCTTGGCTACCTTGCCATGCAGTTCAATTTTGTTGCTTCTACTAACGAAGGCGCGGTGCGATTATGGAAAAAACTCGGTTTTGAAGTGGTGGGGCGTTTGCCGAGAGCCTTCAACCACCCGGATAAGGGGTTTGTCGATGCCCTGGTCATGTATAAATGGTTGTAAGCCGGGCCCATCTGGACGGGCATTGCGAAATGCCTTTGCCTGCCACGGGCTCAGGCGGTCCGTATGAACCTGGCAATACGCCAATCGCACTTGAATGTTGCGGTTGATCTGGCCGAATCGTTGGGGGATCCACTAAGGCTCGCCTGGGTCTATTGGCAGCAGGGGTTGGCTGAGCAGACGTTGTTACTGCTCGTGGACAAGGCGCCGGAAACCTGGGCCGGGCCAGAAAGACCGCGTGCTTGAATTTCAGAATCAAATTTCAACAGACCCGACCAATGTCTTGCGTAACCCTTGAACTGGGATCCATTTTTTAGCCTCGAGTGAAAAGAGGGTAGCCTATAACTGGTCCTATGGCCGTGATCAATTACGAAGGTGGGAAGTTATGACCGCGAAGTTGCCGCCATGGGCAACAATGTAGAGGGCTTCTCTTTAGGTGATGCTGTTTTTGGCTATCTCGGCTCAACGTTTGGCGCCAATGCGCAGTATCTGTGCATAAACAGTAAGAAGTGGGTGGCCCACAAACCGGACAACATCAGCTTCGAACAGGCCGCCGCCATACCCTATGGTGCACTGACAGCCATGAGCTTGATGCAAAAGCTGCCGCTGCAAGCCGGGCAGCATTTGCTGGTCAACGGCGCCTCAGGCAGTATCGGTTCCGCCGTCGTGCAATTGGCCAAATACCAGGGCGCCGAAGTGACGGCCGCCTGCAGCGAGCGCCACAAGGAGTACCTGAACCGGCTCGGTGCCGATCATTGGCTCGACTACCGTCAGGCAAAGGAGAACTGGCCAAACAAAGCCTACGATGCCATTTTCGATGTGCTCGGCAAATGCAGTTTCGAGCAAGCCAATACCAGCCTGAAGCCAGGCGGCACACTCTTCTGCGCCAGCTTCAAAGGCCGCCACCTTTGGCGAAGCCTGGCCGGGAATAAAGGCCAGGCTTGGCGTGTAAAATGCGCACTCGCCAGTTACAGCCAGGCAAACCTCACCGAAGTCGCGCGATTGATTACTGAAGGTGTTTTGACGCCTGAAGTCAGCAAGAGCTTTCCGCTGGAAGCAATTGCAGAGGCCCACCGCTGCAAGGAGGGCGGGTTGGGTAGTGGTGCGGTCGTGGTTTTACCCGGTCAGTAGAGTTGAGAATCGCCCCCTCTTTACCCTGTTGCTTTACAGTGCGACTCTCGTCCAGTTCTGCCTGAACTTCAGTCTGCTCTCGGCCTCTCTAATAATCTGTTTTGCTCGGCCGCTGTTGTCATGGTGGCATCGGTGAGCGGTCGGTTGCGCAATGTCATAAAGGTTGTGGCTCCTTTTTAAAAACGTTTTTTTGACCTTGTCTGCATCTGTAAAGAAAACAGCTTCGTATTGGTGTGCAGAAAGCCCGTTTTATACTCTCATCAGGCGAGGAAGCACCATGGCCGAGATGGCCGATCAAACTGTTGTCCTATTATCGCGGCCTGACACACGATCAACTGGCCGATGTGCTGAGCACCCCGGCCGGGACGGTCAAAAGCTGGATCCGGCGTGGCCTGAAATCGCTGAAGAGGTGCCTGGAGCAATGAAGAAAACTCAGGCTCGCATCGAGCACCTCGCCGCTGAATACGCCCTCGGTTCATTGACCGGTCGCGCTCGCCTGCGTTTTGAGCGCTGGATGGTAGAGTCGCACCTCGTCCGCCAGGAGGTCTGGTATTGGGAAGCGAAACTGGGCCGATTGGGCGAACTGGTGCCTGTTGAAAAGCCCCCCAAGCGCGTATGGCGCGACATTGAAAGTCGACTGTGGCCGCAATAGCGCCAGCGCTCTGGTTTGAGCCGAGTGAGTCTGTGGCGAGGTTGGGCCACCCTCGCCTCGGCGACAGCCGCAGTGTTGGCCGTATTACTCTGATGGCAGCCCACAACCCAAATACCGGACCCTGTCAGTCATTTGGCCGGTGCGGTAATCCAGCCGGATTCGGACCAACCCTTATGGCTTGTCAGTGAGCCGCCGACGACCAATGCCTTGCAACTGAGGACGGTCTCAGCCAGGCCGGCCGACACCGGCAGAGATTACGAATTATGGGTCGTTCAAAGCAGTGGCGACCAGCCTGGATCCGGAAGGCGGGTCTACTACCGGCACACCAACTGGACCGATCTTGCACATTGTTCAGTTGCACGAATTGTAATCTCTCAGGCTTGTTAGATGTGAGCGGCCCATTTAGTCGGTGCTGGATGTCGATTTGGTGAAGCAGTCTGTGGTAATCCGGACATACATGCCTTAAAGTCGTTTGGAACTGAAACTCACCAGAAAGGGTCGACATGAAGCAAAGTAGAGTATCTCGTTGGATTACTGTTGTATCTTTGGTTTTCACCTTGTTGGCAACGGGGTTGACCGCTCAAACAGCCGTGGCCGGTATCATCGGTACCGAAACCCTGATGCAAGAGCAGAGCGGTACCCTTAGCCGCGATGACTTGCAGTCCCTGATCGCTCGTGGCGATGTGCAGGAAAAGCTGATTGACTATGGCATCTCACCAGAACAAGCCGCCGAACGAGTCGCAGCCTTGACGGATACAGAGTTGCAGCACCTTGCAATCTATATGGATGACGAACCCGCCGGTGGTAATGTCACTCTGATTCTGCTGATCATCCTGTTGATTCTGCTGTTGCGCTGAGCCTTGCTGTCGCGCTATTCATACTGGGTATTGATAATGGTAGTCGCCGGCCTGACCGGTTGTGCTACCGGCTCCTTGCAATACAAACAGCTTGAGTCAAAGCCGGCAATAACCGGCTTGTCGGAACGGGTTGTACTGGACGAGGTGCCGTTTTTTCCACAGCAGACTTATCAATGTGGCCCGGCAACCCTGGCCATGTTGATGAACTGGCAAGGCGAACCAGTAGACCCGGATAGCCTGGTAGAACGGGTTTTTATCGAATCTCGCCAGGGTAGCCTTCAGGCTGAAATGCTGGCGGCAACGCGCCGGCAGGCCCTTCTCCCCTATGTGCACGACACTCAGTTCAGCACCCTTTTGCAGGAAGTAAACGCCGGTAACCCGGTGCTGGTCTTCCAGAACCTGGGCTTCGGTTTTTATCCGGTCTGGCACTATGCCGTGGTGATCGGCTACGACCTTGAACGGCAGGAAATAGTTCTGCACTCCGGGACGACCGAGCAGTTAACACAGAGTTTCCGTCGTTTTGAACTGGAGTGGCGTGGTGGCGATTACTGGGCCATGACCATGCACCGGCCGGGGGAATTCCCGCGCAATGCGGAACCCATTGCCTACCTGGAAGCCAGTGCTGGACTCGAACAGGCTGGGGAACACGAGGCGGCGGCTCTCGCCTATAGCGCAGCAACTCAGCGCTGGCCGGATCAACAGATTGCCTGGATCGGGCTGGGAAACGTGCAGTATCTCCAGCGGCAATATCATGAAGCGGAGCAGGCTTACCGGCATGCGCTGATGCTCAATCCAGAGAGCGCCGCCGCTCACCACAATCTGGCCTGGGCACTGATGCGACAGAACAACTACGCTGCCGCCTACGAGCCCGCACAGGAAGCCAATCGGCTGGCTGACGACCAGGGCGAACGCTACCGAAGCGCCTGGCAGGCCTGGCAAGAAGCCAGGCCCTGAGCACGAGCCCTGCGCGCCATTATGCGTAATGGTGCTTACCCATTTTTGTGTGACCAAAATGTCTGCGATTGAGCAATAGCACCAGCCCAATGGTAATAACCTGTACCAACAACGCTATCGCAGTCAGGCTCCAGAAAGCGCCGCCGAACTTGGCGATGATACCCGCCTCGACAAGCCCCTTGTTAATGAAAAAGTGCAACATCACTGAAAGTGCGACGCCTGGGCAAACCAGTGCGTAGCTGCCAGCTGAGCGCTTGTCGCCAAAGAGAAAAGTCTTGGCATAGCCCTGGCGCACCAATACCGCTAGCCCCAGGCCCAGGAATACCAGTTGTACCGCCAACATTCTCATCAAGAACATCAGTGTGTCTACAGGAGCCGGCCCGGATTCAAAGGTTGTAGAAAGCCCATGCCCCTGGCGCAAAAAGGCTATACCGACAATGGTCATCAGCGGCACCAGAATCATCAGTGTTGGTGCACTTTCAGTTGCTGCACCGTTTTCCATCATGGCACGGAAACCCAGTATGAAAGCCACCGCAGCTATGATCAGAGCGGCAACAATGAAGAAGGTGGAGAGTGCAAGACTTAACGCAACAATGCCAGGCACCTGGCTCATGGCTGCAGGGGCGGCCAGACCAACGCCCGTCATCGCCAGTGCAAAAGCCGGCAGCATCTGGGCAAACGAATTGTTGGCCGCACAGTTGAAGCCGCCTTCGGTCAGAACGCGAGCCATGAACCGGCCGATCAATCGAAATGCCTGAATCCCAATAGCGATGAAGACCAGCATGGCGACCGGTAACAAGTACTCAACAACGGACCACAGGCCTGGAACAAAGACCAGGCCCACAATAAAGGCTGCGTTGACTGCCATGGCGAGCGCCAGTGGCAAGGCCAGCATTTGAGTTTCGGCATTCGTTTTGGCGGCCTTGCTCCAGGTGTCACTGGCACGGAAGCGCTTTAACTCGCGCAGGTTCCACCACAATAAACGGAATTCGGTGAATACGAAAAACACAATGCCGAGCAGGGCAATAACGATACTGGTCTGCAACCACAAGCTGCCTGTGGCAAAGGCGCTGGCGATGTCTTCAAATACGGGTACGGGTTGCCCCGGGTGCGACACCCAGAACATCAGGTACATAAAAAAGGAAACCGCCAGGCCACCGGCGCCGACGGATGCAAGCAGATAGAGTGGGGAGTAGCTATCCCCTTTGGATTCCGGGAGAGACAGGATCATATTGGTCACCTCTTAGTGTATTAGTAAAAACTAATATAAAGAAGTTGCGTAATGATGTATTGACCCTGATCAAGTTTTTATTGGGCTTCACTCGAGGCTGAACCGGGAGTCAGATTGCCTCGTATCTTGACGGGAGAAACCAATGACTTTTGACTAGAAGACATCATGACTAAGCTGTCACCTGAAAATCTTTCACGGGTGTTTGTAGCTTGAAGCCGCAGCGCTTTTCCATTCCGACAGGCTCCCTGGCTCAGGCTTGAGGATTTCGATCTTCAGCGGATAGCAGGCTGCCGCATCACTGGAATGCGATGCACTGCAGTCACCTCCCGGGCAGGCGGACAGAACGCCCAGCAAATCCACCTCGGCAAAAAACTCCAGATAATCGCCTGGTCGCACCGGGCTTGCCTTCATGAAGTATTGATGGGTATCCGCAGTAAAGCCGGTGCACATGAAGACATTGAGCACATCATGCACCAGCGGCTCAGCGTCTTGAACCGAAAGCCCGCTTTGGGTACAAAGCGCTCGCAACAGGTTCGAGTGGCAGCAATGGTGGTAATGATCACCGCTCAGTAAATGGTGGGTGTAAGGGTCGCATCGAGTACCAATCACATCATGCACACTGGCACCGTCCTTATCGAAACCGTACCAATCCAGGGTATCCCAGGTGACGGTCGCCAGAGGGCGCAGCCAGGGAAAACGACTCCACAAGCGATCACCTGTCGACAGGTGCGTGCCATGCAAGGCGCGCGTTTTGCCGCTGTAGAAATGCTCTGCCAGATTGGTCTGGTTGAACAGGTTCAAATCCCCCACCTGTGGCCCCTCGCTACTGACAATTCGGAAAAAATGCCCGGCGGGCACTTCAAAAGCCTCGGCAGTGCGCGGCGCAACAGTAGTTACAGATATAGGCTCCAGTGTGTTCCTGGCGGCCTGGTATTGTTGCAGTGGCACCGGCGGCAGGGTGCTGTTCGGGTAGGCAACAACGGGTTTGGCTGCCCGGCGCTGCCCGGCATCCAATGGAGCTGCGTTTTGTGGCGAGTGCTTCATGGGGACTGCTTTCACTGAAAATGATCGCCTGACCATAGGGGATTGCCCCGAGGTTGTCGATCAGTCTGGATTTTCAGTTCGCTGGTTCAGCTTCGCCAGTCCTTGGTAGGGGCGGGCCCAGGACTGGTTTTTCTGTTAAAACAGTGTCGACTCACGTGCCGTACGTTGCAACTGTGCAAACGTCTGAAATCGGTTGTGATGAAGCCTTTTCAGTTCCCCTTCACAAGGCTGATAGGACGCATTAATCGACGTCATTTCTGCCATGGCAACTTGAATGGATTCATGGTGACTGCTGGCCACAGTAGCAAGGATGGCGGAGCCCAGAAGTACCGGCTCATCAGACGTTGGCGCAACAACAGCGTAACCCGTGGTATCTGCCAGAAGCTGGCGAATGAGCGGGTGGCGCCCGGCTCCACCACTGATCACCAGTCTTTTGACAGGGGCCCCGGCTGCTTCTTGAGCCTCCAGTATCTGTCGCAAGCCATAACCAATGCCACACAACCCTGCGACATAGAGAGCAATCAACGAGTCCAGTTCATTGACCATGCCGAGACCGGCGATAACAGCGCGGCAGTGAGGATCAGCAAAGGGTGCGCGGTTGCCCAGAAACTCTGGTACGACGTGTAAGCCTTTTGCACAATGGACCGCTTCACTGACAGACAGTGCGTTGTGGATTGCCTGATCGGCCAACCATTCGGGAAGAGACTGATTTTGTTGCCCAGCCAGGTTTTGCGCGACAGCAGAGTAGGGGTGAAGTCGCAGCAATTGCTCTATGGCAGCGCCTGCGGCAGACTGCCCGCCTTCATTCAGCCAGTATCCCGGCACCATCGCGCTGTAGTAAGGCCCCCATACTCCCGGTACAAGGACTGGCTCTGTGGTCGACGTCATGGTGCAGGAGGACGTTCCAAACACATAGGCGAGGTTGTCCTCCGGTGGGTTGTCAGGGCCTGCTCCTATGGACCCAATACCGCCAGCATGGGCGTCAATCAAGCCGGCCGCAACGGGTGTTCCTGGTAGTAATCCTAGCTGCTCGGCACTGATTTTGGTCAGCCCCTGGCCGAGTGCAGAACCCGGTTCGACCATCTCGGTACCTATTCTTGCAAAGCCGGCATCAGCTAGATCCTCGAGCCCAATCGCCCTGAAATAATCCGGATCCCAGCGATTTTCATGAGCGAGGTACGTCCACTTGCAGGTGACGGTGCACACTGAGCGAGCCAGGCTACCCGTCGCACGCCAGGTCAGATAATCGGTCAGATCCAGAAACTGCCACGCATCCTGGTAGGTTGTGGGCCTGTTTTCCTTGAGCCATAGCAGCTTGGGGGTTTCCATTTCCGGAGAAATACGACCGCCAACATAGTCCAGCACCGGGTGGCGATGTTGATTGATTCGGGTCGCCTGTTCGTTTGCCCGGTGATCCATCCATACAATAATATTGCGTTCGGGGTGCTGCTCGTCGCCCACGGGCAGAGGTTGGCCTCGCGGGCCAATAACCACCAGTGAACAGGTCGCATCGAAACCCAGGCCGGTGATGACATCCGCTGTGACGCGCGCATTCGACATGGCACCCTGAATGGCCGTTACTACTGCCTGCCAGATGTCTTCGCTGGACTGTTCTACCCGTTCGGCCCCCTGGCGAAACATGGCAATCGGCGCTTTGTCGGAGGCAACCAAATGACCCCTGGTATCAAAAATACCAGCGCGTGCGCTGCCGGTGCCGACATCCACACCGATGACATAGGCCGTGTTTTCTTCTATAGATTGTGTGTGCATCTGCAACTCTCATGGTCAGATTCGGCGTCGTTTTGACTCAAGGTGAATGGCTTCTTTCAAAGGTCGACACTGTTGGGCAGAATCACCAGATCACGAATCACCACATTGCGCGGACGGGTCAGCATGAACAGAACGGCCTCTGCAACTTCCCGTGGTTGCATCAGGGAACCATTGGCCAACGCTTCCTCCATTTTCTCTTTTGGCCAATCATCCAGTAAAGCGGTGACCACCGGGCCTGGTAACACCGCACCCATGCGAATACCGTGTTCAGAAACTTGCCGACGAGTGGCATGCATGAAAGCCTGAACGGCAAACTTGGAAGCCGTATAGATGGGCTCCCAGACAACAGGGATCACACCGGCCACAGAACTGGTAAAGAGAACATCGCCGGTTTTCCGCTTGATCATGTAAGGCAGCACGGCCTGCACGGTTCGAAAAGCGGCATTGATGTTCAAGTTGAGCACCTTGTCCCACTGATCCGGGTCACCCTCGGCCGCTGGGCCACCGATATAGGCGCCGGCATTGGCGTGAAAGATGTCCAGCTGCCCCGCCATCTCGAGTATGCGTGGCAACATGGAGGCAACTTGTTCGCTGTCCAGTAAGTCCAGTGACAGCGGCAGTGCTTTGTCGCCAAGTGTTTCACACAGGGTTTTCAGCTTATCGGAGGCGCGGTCAATCAAAACCACTGTGGCGCCTTCTTCGAGCATGGCCCGGGCACATTCCAGGCCAATTCCTGAGGCCGCACCCGTGACGGCAGCGACTTTATTTTCGAGTTTCAGTGTCATGCTTCACTCCTGCCGAAAGGCATCGTCTTGAGGCTTAGCTGCGACCATGATTGGCGCGTGATTGTCGTGCCATGGAATCAACAATGACGGCTATGGCCAGAACCCCGCCGGTGATCATATAGCGCAGAGAGGAACTGAGGTTCAACAGAGTTAAACCGTTGGATATCGCCTGAATCACCAGTACTCCAAAGAGCGCTGCCCAGGCCGTACCGCGCCCGCCAAACAATGAGGTGCCGCCTATCACCGCAGCAGCAATCGCATTCAGGTTAACGTCAGCTGTGCCAGCCTGTTGGCTGGATGAGGCCAGACGAGATGCCGATAGAATGCCTCCGGTGGTAGCGAGCATTGAGCACATCACAAAGGCGCTGGTTCTGATTCTCTCGACCTTGATACCAGCCCGCCGTGCGGCTTCAACATTGCCACCAATGGCGTAGATGAAACGACCCCATTGTGTCCTGGTCAGGGCGTAGTGCATCAGTACAACAAACAATACGAACATGCCAAACATCCAGGGAACACCTCGACCAAGGTTCAGATAATAGGTCGCATATTGAATAGCGATGGTAAAAACCAGGGCTTTGAACATCAGCAATCCCAAACCATCACTGGAGAGGTTTGCAGCTTTGCGACCTTTGTGTGACATGTAGCCCAGCACAACCATCAGGGTGCCTGGCAGTAAGCCAAACAGATGAGACAACCAGGCAGGCATGACCATCAATTGGCCAAACCGAACCAGGGGTGAAGAAAACGGCAGATTGATCGAACCGGTTGGCCCCAATAGATAAAGCTGTAAGCCCAGCAGAGTCAGCAGCCCTGCCAGAGTGGCCACAAAACTGGGCATGCCAAAGCGGTTCCTTAGAATGCCGTAAAGAAGACCCACCAGAGCGCCCGCTGTCAGTGCACCGATAATAGCGATGCCCAACGGCAAGCCGGAACGAACCCAGAGTACACCAATGAGTGCGGATGCCAGACCACTCATTGAGCCTACAGATAGATCTATTTCGCCCAGGAGCAGGACACACACGATGCCAAGTGCAATAAAGCCGATGGCGGCAGCATCAAATAGCAGGTTGACCAGGTTGTTTGGTGCCAGAAAAACCGGGTTCAAAATAGAAAAAACCGTTGCGATTACCAGCAGGCCGATGGCAACAGGCAGTAAGCCAAGCTCACCGGACCGGACTCGATCAAGAAACTGCTGTGTAAGCCCTTTAATGCCAACCGCACTGCGTAGTCGGCTGTCGGATCGATCGAGGTGCGTGGTTGCTGGCTGGTCATTGGGTGAAGTCATGTCATTCTCCTGCTTCAGTCGAATGTTGCCGTGCATGTCGGCGCGTAACGGAATTGTCTTCGGCGCCAGTAATTGCAGAAACCAGGTCCTGGTGAGTAGCGTTGGAATCGAATTCCCCGTTGTTCTTGCCAAGCCGGAGCACCACTATTCGATCCGCTACTGCGCGAACGTCATCCATATTATGAGAGATGAGAATCACACCATGGCCACGATCGCGTACTCGTTCAATCAGGTTCAGCACTTCCGCAGTTTGGGCAACACCCAAGGCAGCTGTGGGTTCATCCAACATGATAACTTTCGGATCTGTCAGCAGTGAGCGAGCAATGGCAACAGTTTGCCGTTGCCCGCCTGAGAGGGAAGCAATAGGTTCTCTGACCGAGGGTATGCGTGCGGCCAATTCTTTAAGCAAATTCCAGGCGCGCACTTCCATTTGAGTTTCGTCCAATGACCAGGGAGAGAGCTCCTGGCCGAGAAACAGATTGGCAACAACATCCAGGTTTTCACACAGGGAAAGGTCCTGGTAGACGGTCGCTATTCCCAGTGTTATTGCATCACTGGGGTTCTGTAGCTGTACGCTTCGGCCGCAGAATTCAATACGTCCTGATGTCGGCTGGTGGACGCCAGAGAGCGTTTTGATCAGCGTTGACTTGCCAGCGCCGTTGTCGCCGACCAGGGCAACGACTTCACCCTCATGGATGTCCATCGAGATGTCGTCCAGAGCCGTGACTGCGCCGAACTGTTTGCAGATTCCAGTCAGGCGCAAGATGGGGTCTGTACGAGTGGGGTTGGCGGTATCGTTCATGATCGTAACCATCCTGTAACGGCAATGTCGCGATAGTGGTTCTGTTTTAAATGACCCGCCACCGAAAACCGCGTGACGGGTCAAAGGCGCTTCAGTTGGTAATGCCCAACTCACGACAATGAGCGACATATTCTCGGGTGCAAACGGCCGAGGCTGATTGGATACCGGAATCAAATATTTCCGCTTTAATATTCTCCCGCGTGACCACCGCAGGAACAAACAAGTCGGACGGTGTGTTGTACAGTTCCGTGGTCGGTTCCGGCACTTCGCCCTTAAGCAGAGTAACAGCAACCCCGGCAGCCGCAGCTGCAACGATTTCCGATGGTTTGGAAATGGTGTTGTACTGATCACCCGCGATGATCAGTTGCAGCGCAGCTATGGTTGCGTCGTTGCCTGTCACCGGGGGCACCGGATCAAGCCCGGCAGCCTTGAAAGCGGCTATGGCGCCACCACCTGTGCCGTCATTGGCGGCGACCACGCCTTTGATGCGATCACCAAAGCGAGTGACCTGCCCTGATGCCCATTGTTGTGCCAACGGCGGTGCCCAATCAGGCGTGTCATACTCGGCGAGCGTTTCGTATCCGGAATCGCGCAAGCCCCGATGGATGCCGTCACGAATCAGGCCAGCAGCAGCATCGGTAGGCGAGCCATTGATCTGCAGCACGCCAGAGCCTTCTTCAATACCACTGGCTTTCATGTGGGCCACTAGAGATTCGGCGATGGCGAAGCCAATGCCTTCATTGTCGAAAGACACGTAGAAATCAGCGATCGCATCGGGAATGGGGCGGTCATAGGCGATAACCCGCACATCCTGAGAGTGAGCGATTTGCACCATGGCCGCTCCTGCCGATGAATCCACCGGGTTGAGCACGACGACTTTGGCGCCTTGAGCAATGACTGAATTGAATTGCTGTTGCTGCAACGAGGCATCGGCATTGGCATTCTGGTAAATCACCCTGCAGTCGCTACACAGTTCCTTCATCGCAGCGACAAAGCCCGGGTGATCGTGCTCTTCATAGCGGGTTGATGCCTGGTCTGGCATCAGGAATGCGACCGTTTCGCTCAACTGAGCACTTGCTGGTGCCGAGATCGTCATGGCCAGTAGGCCAGCGGTAGTGGCGATTGACGCCATATTGATGATTTTCATTGTTTTTCTCCGCAATTCATTACTGGGTTATCTGCACGCAGTTGTGGCCAGTAATCTGGATTGGGACTTGCCCATGCATCATGACCAGAGACAGTCTTATGGAGTTTGCCATGGTCGATGCCCCGCGTTATTGGCGTTATTTAAAGGTGCATCAACGATTGTGTAAGTTTGCACAATCGATTGCGCAATGTTGATCTATGATAAATTGAATGTCAACATTCCATTTTTAAAAAATTGAGAGCTCAAGGTGTCGATTTCCCGGTCAGGAACTCAGAAAAACAGACAGAACTCAAAAAGAACAACCATTTATGACGTTGCGACGGTTGTTGGAACCTCACCGAGTACGGTCAGTTCGGTTTTAAACGGGACATGGAAAAAGCGTCGTATCAGCCAGAAGCTGGCCGATCAGATCCTCCTGGAGGCACAAAACCAGGACTATTCGGTAAACATGCAAGCAAGCATGTTAAGGCGTGAGCGCTCGCGCATAGTAGGCATGATCATCCCGAAATACGATAACCGTTATTTTGGTGCCATCGCCGAGCAATTTGAAACAATGGCTCGCCAACATGGGCTCTTCCCGGTCATTACTTGTACACGCCGCGACCCTGAACTGGAGATTGAAGCCGCCAAAGCACTGCTTTCTTATCGAGTTGATTATCTGATTGCGACCGGCTCTACGGATCCGGACAGCATTAGTCGGCTTTGCCAGGATGCGGGTGTCCGGGTCATTAACCTGGACTTGCCTGGTACTCTGGCCCCTTCGGTTATTTCGGATAACTATCAGGGTGCTCGCCATCTGACTTCGGTCATTCTGGATCAGTGTTTCAAGGATTTCGGGCGTTCAGAGCCGCTGACGTTTATTGGTGGGCGCGGTACCGACCACAACACCGCAGCCAGGGTTAGCGGGTTCATCGATGCTCATCAGGAGAAGGGTATAGTACTGAGGGAAACCAGTATTCAGACTTGCGGTTATGCTGCCGAGAAAGCCGAACATACACTGGCTTTGTTGGACAAGACACAGCTAAAAGGGCTGTTTGTGAATTCCACGATAACCCTGGAAGGCGTCGCTCGATGGCTGTGGAATAATGAGCCGAGCTTTGTTACGCAAGTCCGCTATGGCTGTTTCGACTGGGATCCTTTTGCTGCCCAACTACCGAACAATGTCGGCATGGCGCAACAGGACGTGATTCCCATGCTGGAGGCCGTATTTGAAATGCTGGAGCAGACGTCAGTCACCAGCGGCGTTCACCAGATTTCTTGTGTATTTCGGCCCGGAGCGGCTTTTAGACTTGAATCGTAGCGCGGCAGTCTGCGGTAAAACCAGAGCATTTGCTTCGACTTTGAGGTATTGATCAGCGAATGTCGATGTGTGGTTCAAGGTCCCGGGAGTTTGTCATGTCCACTTAACATCTCTGTGTCACCCTGCAGGGGAATGACCACTGAGTTGTGAAGTATGCGTTTATTTCTGTTTACCTGTTTGTTGGCATTGACCGGCCCGGTGATGGCCGATGCGCTAAAAATAGCCACCCTTTACCCACCTGGATCGTTGCCATTACAGCAACTGCAATTGGCTTCAAACCGCTTGAAAGAGCGATCGGATGGGCGTTTAAGTCTTCAGTTGTACCCCGGCGGTGTCATGGGCGATGACGCTACTGTGCTGCGTAAGGTTCGCATAGGGCAGCTTCATGGTGCATTGGTGTCAGCCAGTACATTGTCGTCGCTCGGTGTCGATGCCACCGATCTGAGCCAGCCCTTCCAGTTCGCAACACTCGACGCCGTTCTGGAACAGCGCAAGCAATTTGACCCAGCGGTACGACAGAGGTTGGACGACCAAGGCTGGCTCGGTTTTGGCCCTATTGATGGTGGCTTTTCCTATCTGATGTCACAGAATCCTGTAAGTAGCCTGCAGAACCTGAAGAGCCAGCGCCTGTGGTTGCCCAATACGGACGATGTACGGAAGATGAGTCAGGCCCTGTCCATTGACTACCAGATCATGGGTATCGGTGACGTATTGCCAGCGCTACAGACGGGTGCACTGAACAGCATTGTCGCACCACCATCGGCCGCTTTGACGTTGAACTGGCATAGCCGAGTTGACTACCTGACTGACCAGCCGGTGGTCTACACCTGGGGCATGTTGGTGCTGGCCCAGCGTTCGCTTCGAGGCATCAGCGAACCAGACAGACAGGTTTTGGCTGAGGTGCTCAGTGAGTGGGCTGACGAGCTGGATGCAGCCATGTTGGCATCCAACATGCAGGCCAATAGGGCGATCAGGCAATTACTGACTCAGGTGGATTTCTCCAGTTCGGATCTTGCGGACATTCAGGCCGGTATTCACTGAGGGCATAAAGTTGACTGGTTGGTCAAAAAAATGGATGAATTCAGCGGCAGGATCCACTAGACTTATTGGCTGTTTTTTGTACATATCAGGTTGGTCATGCGCATTTCTCTTATCGGTCGTATCGTTTCGGGCTTCGTTATCCTTCTGCTCATCTTTGGGGGGCTGACGGCTTATTCTCTGCAGGTTCAACGCAGTCTTGCCCAGCAGATTGAACTGATCACAACTGAACGTGGCGAGTTGCTGGATACGGCAAACCGCTTGCGGAATCAGCTTCAGGACGCTAACCGAGCGGTGATTCAACACGCCAATAGTCAGTCGGCGGAGCATCGGCAGAGCCTGACGCAAGATTACACTGAGGCCCGGGATCTATTCCAGCGGACCTATCAGCATCTGCAAACCGGACTGGTCACTTACCCGGCGCTGGCGAGGCAACTGGACGAAACGCAAGATCGTACCCAGGAGGTGTTGGCACTGGGTGAAGAACATTTGCAGTTGCAGGAAGCCCGAATGGCTGCCCGGCAGCAGGCCCTTGAGGCATCTCAGGCTTTTGATGATGAATGGCTGTTTTTCTCAGGAGACCTCAGCGCCATTGGTCAACGAGCGGTCAGCCAGGGGGAAGCAGCCATGGAGTGGGAGGTCGACTTCATACTCCGACAGGCCCAGTCGGCACAGGCCTACCTGCAACGCGCGCTGGGCATCAACCAATTGGAGCGAATTGAAAGCGTCGGCAACGAATTGGCATCCTTGAGAGCAGTGATTGAGGAGAAGCAGGCGTCGATTAACACTTCCTTTCCAGCCTACGCTCAGGAAATTGCCTACTTCTCCAACCTGATCATCAATGCCATCTCGGCTCCGGACGACCTCTTTCAAAGTCATCGCCGATTCATCGAGCTGAACGAGCGGAGTGAATCTCTGTTGGCCGAACTGGATTCCGCCTTGAACGCCGCTCTGACTGAGCTTTCTGCGACCCTGGGTGAGATCCGTGTGTTGAACCACCAGGCGCGTGATACGGCCCTGGGGGCAGTCGGCTTCTCGCTGACGCTGACCGCTGTCCTGTTGGCACTGGGCGTGTTGGTGTCCGTCGTGATTATGGTGTCGGTCGTTTCCTCCATTCGTAAACCTTTGGGCCGAACCTTGTCGACTCTCTCCCACCTGGCCGATGGCGACCTGACCCATAGAATTACCCATTTGACTCAGGACGAAATGGGGCAGATTGGCCGGGATGTGAACCGGCTGGCCGAGCGTCTGGCGGAACTGATCGGGCAGATTCGTCAGTCGGCCGATGCATTGGCATCGGTGTCTGCCAACACCTCGAATATCAGCCAGCAGACGCTGCAAAGCATGGAAGATCAGCAGGCGCAGACGGTTAGTGTAGCGACGGCGGTCACCGAAATGGAAGCGGCGGTGCGAGAGGTCGCCGAGAATGCTGAAAACTCACGTTCCGCCATCGCTCAAGTGATGGACGCTGCTCATCAGAACCGGTTGGCGATGGATGACAACATGGCGCTCTCTTCCGAGCTCAATGAGGCGCAGAACTCGGTCAGCCAAACGGTCACCGAGTTGAACCAGGAAAGCCAGGAGATCGGCAGCATTCTGGATGTCATTCTGGGAATGGCTGAGCAAACCAATCTGTTGGCCTTGAATGCGGCTATCGAGGCTGCGAGAGCGGGCGAGCATGGACGTGGCTTTGCGGTAGTGGCAGACGAAGTGCGTGCATTATCGAATCGCTCACGCGAAGCCGCCAGCGAAATTCAAACTCGCATTGCGTCTTTACAAGGGCGCGCCAGCGCGGCCGCAGAACGGATGAGCGAACAGGTTGAATTGGGTGCGCGCACAGCGGAGCAGTCGAAAACTGCGGGTGCTTCGCTCGTCAAGATGGTAGAACAGCTCGACCGAGTGAATGACATGAGCCAATCCATCGCTACGGCTTCCGAGGAACAAAGCGCTGTCGCTCGTGAAGTGGCACAGAGCATGACACAGATTGCCGATATGGCAGAGGATGTCGCCGGCAAGGCGAGAGATGCTGCCAAAAATGGTGGCGAGCTTAATCGATTGGCAGATCAGCAGCGGGACCTCGTTCGTCGCTTTAACGTGACAGATGGCCAGTAGAGGTATAAAGACCGCAAGTCTGTTTGAGCACTTGCCCGATTCATGGGCAGAAAAGTTGACAGAAAATTGAAGCGCTAAAAAAACCCGCACGAGTGCGGGTTTTTATTTGCTACTGCTTTAGCGATCAGTCTTCTATATAGGTGTCTTGCAACAGATAGATGTTGGTCGGGAGCATTTCAAAGTTCTTCACAGAATCGCTCACGCCCAGCAAATACTCCTGGTGCCACAAGTACATCATGGGTGCCAGATCTACCAGAAGCTCCTGTGCCTCTTTGTAGTATTGCAGGCGCAGTGCGGGGTCTGTCTCTTGCCGGCCGGCATCCAACAAGCGGTCCAGATCATCGTTAGCGAAGAAGGACCGGTTGCCTGCAGAGCCTTGCTGGCTAGAATGGAACAAGGCATACATTGCGTAATCGGCATCCAGTGTCGGTGTTGACCAACCCAGAATAAACATGTCGTGCTGACCGTTAGCGGTGTTTTGCAGGTAAGCACCCCATTCCAACACCTCGATAGAGGCTCTGACGCCCAGGTCACTCAGCTTGGATTGCACGTACTCAGCGATTTGAATTCGGCTTGGGTTGTCGTTGGTCCAGATGGTTGTGCTAAACCCGTTAGCGAAGCCTTCCTGTGCCAGGAGCTCGCGTGCCTGATCCATATCGTAAGGGGTAGGAGTCACGCTGTCATCGAACCCGAACACCCCTGGTGCGATGGGACCAACTGCAGCAATACCGGTGTTGTTATAGACACCAGCGACGATATCTTCTTTGTTAACCGCCATGGAGATCGCACGTCTGACATTGGCGTTATCGAAAGGTGCTTTCTGGGTGTTGAAACCCAAATAGGCCAAACTGGTCGCGCTCTTGCGGTACAGGCTGGCATTGGGCATGCGGTCAACGCGGCTCATGTCGCTAGGCATGACAGGGTCGATGATGTGTGCGAAACCGGTCTCCAGTTCGGATACGCGTGTCAGACTCTCGGGTACCACTTTAAAGGTGACGCTGTCGAGCTTGGCGTTTTCACCCCAATAGTCTTCGTTTCTTACCAGTTTGAGTTCTGAGCCTGGTGTCCAGCTTTCAAACTGGAAGTAGCCCGTACCGACCGGGTTACTGGAAATGAAAGAACCCGGGCTACGGCCATTGGCCATTTCTGCGTAGTCTCTCTCAATCGCTTCACCACTGATCAGCGCACCGCCACTGTGTGCAAGGTGAGCCAATAAAGGTGCGAATGGGAACTCAGTTTTAAATTGAACGGTGAGGTCGTCGACAACAATGACCTCCTCGATCATGGAAAATAGAAAGGTTCTGGGGGAGGCAATGGCTGGATCGAGCAGGCGATCAAAGTTGGCTTTTACTACCTCGGCTGTCAGGTCGGAGCCGTCGTGAAACTTGACACCCTCCCGCAAGGTAAATTCGACCGTTAAATCGTCAACATTTCTCCACGATGTAGCCAGAACAGGCTGGAGTTCATTGTTAAGGTCAAACTTGACCAGGGATTCATAGATATTGTAGGCAACGATACTGGAGGGCACATCGTTGGAGCCATGCGGGTCCAAAGCCACAGCATCAGACAGCATCGCGGCGACCAGGTCACCTCCTTGAGCATTGGCAGCCTGGGTATTCATGACCAACCCCAGGGTAATCAGGGAAGCCATTACTGGGCTAAACAGCCGTTTTAACTTAATGTTTCTAAACATTTTACTTTCTCCATTCATTATTTTATATATATGTCAGAATCTGACATTAAATTCGTTTTTTATAACAAACTTCGATCGTCTCACTTGCGTTTTATGCGAAAAATGAGGATGGCTTATAGTGTTTCATCTTGCAACCAAAAATGAACAAGAGGCCAGTAAAGCGGACGTAACAGTCTCGAATTGGCAACTGGTTTATCGAAGACTAAAAAAGAACAAGGCAGCTTTATGGGGGGGCTATGTGCTCCTCTTTTTGATTCTGCTTGCCATCGTCGGACCATACCTCACTGTGCATGATCCGTTGCGTGTGAACTTCTCGGCCCGGCTGCTGCCTCCCTCGGCTGAGTACTGGTTGGGTACCGATCACAATGGGCGCGATATCTTTACGCGCCTGATTTACGGTATGCAGATTACTTTGTTTGTCGGCTTCTCTTCCGTATTTGTCGGGGCATTGATAGGTGTGCCGTTGGGCATCATTTCCGGTTTCTACGGCGGTGCTATTGACTCGGTCATCATGCGGATTATCGATGTGCTGTTGGCGTTTCCCGGTATTCTGCTGGCCATCGCTCTGGTCAGTGTGTTGGGAGGGAGTATTGGTAATGTCATCATTGCTGTGGCGGTATTTTCGATCCCGACCTTCGCTCGAGTAGTGCGAGGTTCAACGCTTACCATCAAAAAACTGGAATATATAGACGCTGTTAGAGCGCTGGGAGCGACGGATCTCCGCATCATTGTTAAACACATTCTGCCCAATATTTTGTCACCGATCATTGTACAGGCAACTTTACGTATTGCGATTGCTATTCTGGTCGCCAGCAGCCTTTCGTTCCTTGGGCTGGGGGCGCAACCGCCTTCTCCTGAATGGGGGCGCATGCTCAGTGATGGCCGTAACTACATGTTTGATTATCCTCACGTAGCATTGTTTCCGGGTCTGGCGATAGCCTTTGTTGTTTTGGCCTTCAATTTATTTGGGGACGGTCTTCGCGACGCCTTGGACCCCAAAACCAAAAAATAAGGAACCAAGCCGTGTTTCAGTTTATCGTGCGCAGGTTGTTACAGACCATACCCGTCGTTATCGGTGTCACTCTGTTGGTGTTTTCATTAATGCACTTGATTCCAGGTGATCCCGCGCAAATCATCGCAGGAGAGAGTGCTCAGCCTAGACAAGTCGAGCTGATGAGAGAAAGACTGGGGTTGAATGACCCTGTCTATGTGCAATATGTACGTTACATGAAGAATATGCTTCAGGGGGATTTGGGGCAGTCCATACGCAGTAGCCGTAACGTTGTCGATGAGATAAAGCCGCGATTCTGGATAACGGTCAAACTGGCGATATACAGTACCATGTTGAGCGTCTTTATTGGGCTGACTGCCGGCGTGTTTTCGGCGGTAAGGCGCTATGGGCTAGCGGACAGTACGATCATGGTGGTGGCCTTGTTTGGCCTGTCGATGCCGAATTTTTGGCTTGGCTTAATGCTCATTCAGTTCTTCTCAATTGAACTATCCTTGCTGCCGCCTTCGGGATGGGGTACCTGGAAGCAAACGATTTTGCCGGTCATAACATTGGGAACGGGTGGGGCTGCGATTATCGCTCGTGTCACTCGGTCCAGCATGCTGGAAGTCATTAACCAGGATTATATCCGTACTGCTCGGGCCAAGGGTTTGTCTGAGCGTCTGGTTATATATAAGCACGCATTGAAAAACGCCATGATCCCGGTGATAACAGTCGTCGGGTTGGAGCTTGGTGTTTTGCTCTCCGGCACTGTTCTTACTGAAACAGTTTTCTCAATAAACGGTATGGGCCGCCTGGTTATTTTCTCAATTGGAGCCAGAGACTTTCCTGTGGTTCAAGGTGTGGTGCTCATTTTCGCTCTTTTGTTTGTACTGGTGAATTTTCTGGTGGACATCTCTTACCGCTACTTCAATAAAAGGGTGGATCTTAACTAATGGAAATACTTAAGCCCTTGCTCGAAATTAAAAACCTGACCACGGTCTTCCAGACGGACGCGGGTCAGGTGAAAGCTGTGGATGACCTGAGTCTGGTTGTACCGGAAGGCAAAGCTCTTGGAATCGTGGGGGAATCGGGATCCGGCAAGAGTGTGATGTCCCTGTCTATATTGCGGTTGGTACAAGAGCCTGGCCAAATAGCGTCAGGTGAGATACTGATGGATGGCGAGAATTTATTGGCCCTGAGCGAAAAAGCCTTCAGAGAAATCCGTGGCAACAAAATATCGATGATATTTCAAGAGCCCATGACATCTCTCAATCCTGTTTTTACGGTGGGTGATCAGATTTCTGAAGTGTTCCAGGTGCATCAGAAATTGAGTAAAGCCAAGGCGTTAAAGAAGTCGATTGATATACTCCAACAGGTTGGTATTCCTTCTCCAGAAAAGCGAGCTCATCAATACCCGTTTGAACTCTCTGGTGGGATGCGCCAACGCGTAATGATTGCCATGGCTCTGGCATGCAATCCTCGCCTTTTGATAGCCGATGAGCCGACTACTGCTCTGGATGTTACCATTCAGGCTCAGATACTGGACCTGATCAAGAGCCTTCAAACTGAGTTGAACATGTCGGTGATCATGATCACCCACAACCTGGGTGTGGTGGCTGAAACATGCGACTACGTTGCTGTTATGTACTGCGGCAAAGTGGTTGAGTACACCGATGTTGAATCCCTGTTTAGTACGCCCAGGCATCCTTACACGGTCGGATTGTTCAATTCCCTGCCCAGACATGATGAAGACAAGGAGGACCTGATTGCGATTCAAGGCTCTGTTCCCAACCCGACAGAACTGCCAAATGGCTGCGCCTTTGCACCTCGTTGCCCGGATGCCCGGCCATTATGTGTAGAACGCGTACCGCCCTTAGTGGATGAAGCTGACAATACCCAGGTACGTTGCTGGAAATTCACCGATCAATGGCAGGCAACTGCGGAGAAGGCTTAAGATGACAGCGAAACAACCTCTGCTGCAGGTGAAGCAATTAAAACAGTACTTTCCTATTAAAGGTGGGTTTTTTGGTGCGACTGTTAATCATGTCAAGGCTGTCGATGACATCAGTTTTGATGTCTTTGAAGGGGAAACACTGAGTATCGTTGGCGAGTCCGGTTGCGGCAAGTCAACTACGGGTCGGTCCATTCTTAGGCTTGAGCAGCCGACCAGTGGTGAGGTTTTATTTGAAAATAGAAACATGACGAGCCTTTCTCGTTCCGAGCTACGCCGGACCAGAAAAGACCTGCAGGTTATTTTTCAGGACCCTTATGCCTCTATCAACCCACGCCAGACCGTGGCAGATGTGTTAATGGAAGCGTTGTCGATTCAAAACATAGTGCCAAAAGAGCAACGACGCGAGCGTGCGATATCCTTGCTGGAAACGGTGGGGCTGGCGGCCTATCAGATAGATCGTTATCCACATGAGTTCAGTGGTGGTCAACGCCAACGTATCGGCATTGCACGAGCACTGGCGGTTAACCCTAAGCTGATAATTTGTGACGAAGCGGTGTCTGCGTTGGATGTTTCCATCCAGGCGCAAGTTATCAACCTTCTCAAGCAGTTGCAGCGGGATTTTAAACTCACCTATATTTTTATTTCGCACGATTTAGGCGTGGTCAGACACATCTCTGATCGTATTATTGTTATGTATTTGGGCAAAATTGTTGAAATTGCCGATAAAAAAACCTTGTTTGAGCAACCCCAGCACCCCTACACCCAGGCGTTGTTGTCGTCCATTCCTACCCTGGATCCGAAAGCCAAAACACAGCGGATTCTACTCAAAGGCGAAGTCCCCTCCCCGATTAACCCACCGCAAGGCTGTCGTTTCCATACGCGTTGCCCCTATGCGCAGGAGCGGTGCCGTCAAGAAGAGCCAAAGCTGGAGCAAATGGAACAGTCCAGGAAGGGGCATGAGGTAGCTTGCCACTTTGCGGGTAATTTGCCAGTCGGGAGCTAAGAATGACCAAGCGACCTCCTTTGTTAAGTGACTTCTTACAGGGGAGGTGACAGCCGCAAAAGTATAGGATTGCTGAAAGGCCCGGACGTTGTACACCCGTGAGCTGGCTTGACTTGCGTCAGTATAGCTGGAAAAGCCAGGTTCATAATAGGTGTTACCGGCCTCAGAGGCAGCGCCCCCCAAGGGGCATTTGCCGAAGCGAACCGTGATAACACAAGGAGCATCCTATGAAAAACGTAGAAGACTTACTCAAAACATCCATGGGCGAGATCGAACGCCTGCTCAACACCAAGACCGTTGTTGGTGAACCCATCGTCGTCGGGGAAAGTACCATCATACCGCTGATCAGTGTCGGCTTTGGCTTTGGCGTCGGGGGTGGCTCCGGCACCATGGCCACGGGCGAAGCTGGAGAAGGTTCTGGGCTTGGCACCGGCGGTGGCGGTGGCGTTAAACCCACTGCTGTAATCATTGTCGACAAGAGTGGCGCACGTCTGGAATCTGTGAAAGGCGGTGCAGCCTCCGTGATGGAGAAAGTGGTCGACGTGGTTGGCAAAGCGGCGGCAAAGAAAGCCGAGAGCACCAGTAAAGACGCTAACTGAGGTGCAGGGCGATGGTCTTTGTCTGGTCACTGCTGGCCCTGGTTGTTCTCCTGGTGGCGTTGTTGGCCATTCCACTGGAGTGGACCTTCAACGTCCGCCAGGAGCAAGGCCAGCGGGAAGCTAAAAGCCATATTCGCTGGCTGTTTGGGCTGGTGCGGTTTCCCATAACCGGCTCGCCCGAAGCCGAGGCTAAGGCAAACCCCAAAGAGCCCAGGAAGCCCAAAAAAGATCCAGAGAAAGCTCGTCGAAATTCACCATTGGCTGCCGCTTCAGTCGAAGGGTTCGTTGGACGCGTACTGACCCTGATCCGGCGGCTGTTATCCTCTATCCACATTCATCACCTGAACCTTCAGGCACGCCTGGGGTTGGGTGATGCCGCAGACACCGGACGCTTATGGGCATTTATCGGCCCGCTTGGGGTTCTGCTGGCGCAGCCCAAAGCAACCCGAGTAACGATTGAGCCGGACTTCTATGATGAAGTGCTGGATTTCAAGAGCGACGGCCGCATTCAAGTGATTCCGCTCAAGTTGTTAACTCTGCTGATCGGTTTTCTGTTTTCGTTTAATACCCTGAAAGCCTGGCGTGCCACGAGAGGAAACAGGTGATGGAGAAGCTAAGGGCAGGCAAAGCAGCAAGGGTCGGTGACCTCACCCTGATCCCCTTGTTTCGAGTTCAGATGGACTGCATTGAGCAACCCGGATTTTTTTGGCTCAATGGTATTGCAGAGCCTTTTGCTGTTGTCATTCTGGAAGCAGAAGGAACGAGTGCGGTAGGAATTGATGCAGAAGAACTGGAAATAGAGACATTGTTGAAGCATATACCGGATCTCGATTCCGCTATAGAGTATTGGACGACTACTACAGCATGAAGTGAGGCCAGGCCTTTCATGACCTATTACCAGGTGGCTCTTTGGCCCACCTACCAGTGTATGGGCTTTTCCGGTCGGGCATGATTAAATAGCCGGAAATCTACCTTGTATTCTGCCATGCATTGGTTTGCAACCATCAATTTTATAGCCACGGTACTTCTGGTGCTGTTGGCTGTCTTTATCGGATTACGTTCGGATCGACGGAAGAACATCAGCTTCATCCTGCTGCTGTTCGCCATGGCGAACTATAGTTTTGGGTTGGCCTTTGAATCTCTCAGCACCGGCCTCAGCGAAGCCTGGTTCTGGAGTCGCGTCCAGTACCTCACCATCCCGCTTTTGCCCTCACTATTGCTGCTGGTGGTGTGCCGCTTCACCGATGTGCCGATTCAGCGCCCGCTGGTAAAGAGCATGTTGATAGGGTGCTTTGCCTTTTCTCTGCTGATCACTCTGTTGCACTGGTCCAGCCCCTGGCACAGTCTGTATTATCTGGACACTCAATTCACTCGTGTCGACCGCATCGCTGCGGTGGTTTTTACCCCGGGCCTGTTCTATCACCTTTTCGATGCCTTCTATTATTTGATTGCAGCGACCGTTCTGGTGCTGGTTGCCCGCCGTGCGGTATTGCTTCAGGGGCTGTTCAGAGCTCAGGCCGTGGTGATTTTCGTGGGCATTGCACTGCCCTGGGTGGTCGCATTGGTCGAAGACTATGTGCTCCTGCCGTCGCGACTGGACCTATTGCCAATGTCCTTTGTACCGAGTGCTCTGATACTGGGGTATGGCCTGCTCAACTGGGGCTTGCTGGGGCTGGACCCCATCGTGATGCGCACGGTATTTCGGGCGATTCCGTCGGGGTGCATCATCGTCGACCGCCGTCGTCGGCTGTTGGAATTCAACGTTGCCGCTGCTCGGATGTTCCCCCGACTTGAGTACCTGAAAACCGGGCAGTCGATTGAGTCGATTTATCAGGATATGCCCGGCTTTGGTACCGTCCTGGATACACTGGTCGAATCAGACCAGTGGCAGATCTGGACACCCGAAAACCGCACCCACTACCGCGTGCAACTGACCTGGCTGGAGCAGGACCAAATGCACCTGGGTTACCTGATTCTGATTCAGGACGTAACCCAACAAATCATCGCGGAAACCCTGTTGCGTGAGCGCGCAGAGCTGGACGGGCTGACCGGCGTGTTGAACCGGAGCAGCTTCGATGAGCAGTTGCATCAGTCCGTCGAGGCAAACAACTTGGCTGGTACAAGCCTGGCGCTGATCTTTTTTGACCTCGACCACTTCAAAGCCCTGAACGATACCCAGGGGCACCAGGCCGGTGATGAGGTACTCAAAGCCGTAGCCAGCAGCGCCTATGAACAGAGCCGGCAGGGGGACCGGGTAGCCCGCTACGGTGGCGAGGAGTTCGCCATCATCCTGCCAAAAACAGACGAGGCCGGAGCCAGAGTGATCGCCGAGCGGCTGCGTAAAACCATTGCCGAAAACACTCCAGTCACCGCCAGCATGGGCGTTGCTGTCAGCGATGGCCACCGCCCGCTAAGCCCACAAGATCTGGTTCACTATGCCGACCAGGCCTTGTATCAGGCAAAGGGGTCCGGTCGAAACCGAACAGAAGTGGCTAGTCTGACCGCCGACACGGCCCGCCCGAAATGAGAGGGTAGGTACCATGAAATCCAGGTTTCGGGTACTGATGTTGTTCAAGCTTATTCAAACTGCTATATTTGCATTGCAATTGCGCTACAGGAGTTTCCAATGAAAAGTGCATCTTTCCCTTCCTTGAGGGTCGACCCTGCCTTGCGGCGCGCTGCTGAAGGGGTATTGCAAGAAGGTGAGTCACTTTCCAACTTTCTGGAGCAATCGGTAATCGCCGAGATTCACCACCGCCAGCAGCAACAAGCCTTTCTCAAGCGCGGCCTGGCATCGCGCGAAAAATCTCGCCAAAACGGCGAGTATTACAGCGCTGAAGCAGTTAACGATGAGTTGGAAGCCCTGTTGGCGGTAGCAGAGAAGGGGAGTGACGACCGTCGGTGAGTTACCGAGTTCGTTACACCAGGGAGGCACGAGACGACCTGATGCGGTTATACCGCTTTCTGTTGGATGAAGACATTGACGCGGCTCGGCGCGCTTACGAGGCCATTGTCAAGGCAACCAGGGTGCTACAGGATTTTCCCTTCACCTGCCGGAAGGCAGACCCAGCCAACCCTTTTTTGCGTGAGCTGCTGATTTCGTTTGGCGCTTCAGGTTATGTCTCACTGTTCGAAATAGAGGAAAACGAGACCGTTACGATATTGGCTCTGCGACATCAACGGGAAAAGGATTATCTCTAATGGTTGATGGTTGGACACCCCAGGTGACGTTCCAGTTCGAAACGCACACGGCGGCTGGAACAATCCCATCATAAAGGGCTGAGTCGAAAAGGTTCACCCGAACGCCACCGGTCGGCTCGTTTTCACCAACACCTGGTTAAATGATTTTGCCAGTAACAACCTATCTTGCAGTACGCTTTTCTGGAACCGGAGCGACCAACCTGGTATTCTTCTGGCCGCTTATTCTCAATCCATCCATCTCCTTAAGTCCGGGGCCCTCCACACCATGAAGCATGCTAAAGCGCTCCCACGCGCCGAGCAGACTGCATTGAAACTGGCTTTGAGCAGCGATTTCTCCTCCAAAATCCTTGGGAGGGGAAAGGACCTATTCGCCGCAGGCAAGGTCAGCCCAGTCCTGCAAAAGCCGGGCAGCGAAGGTTATGGTACCGACTACCGTGCTATCGTGATCGGCAGCAGTGGCAAAGCCTATGACGTCACCTTGACGGTTGAGGCTGAATACGATCTGGTCGAGGCAGAGTGCACCTGCCCTTATCAGTATAATTGTAAGCACAGCGTAGCACTGATCTTCTCTTTATTGGTGAACGGGCTTTCTGTTACTCAAGAGGACAAAGTTGATGCCGGGCAGAACCCGGACGCGTGGTCTGATGCCTTTCGGGCGACCCTTACGCCTACCGCCTCGATCGTTCCCCCGAAAAGCTGGCATCTGGTGTATTTACTGAGGGTGACGGAAACGGATGTGGCACTCGGGTTCGCTCAACGATATCGCAAGAAAAACGGCGACTGGGGTCGTATGCAGGCTTTGTATCCTTACTCGATTGAGCGTCTTCACGCCATCGGAGCGGCCGACCGGGAAGTGATCGCAATGGTGGAACACGCGCTGCCGGAAGTTGACTATGTAGCGCGTGGGCAAATGGAGATCTACCAGGCTGAAGGTGTGTTGGGTCGGCAAATCCTGGAATGGGCACTGCGCAGTGGGCGTGCATTGGATATGGACAATCTTGAGCCCTGGCAGTGGGGGTCAGCCCGTGACTTGATCTTGACGTGGCAAACCGCAGGTAAGGGCCACAAACTGTTGGCGCAATTGTCGCCAGCGCCGGATGCCGAATGGCAGCTATACGAAAAGCTGGTACCACCTGTTTACAGAGTGGGGGCAACCTTTGGTTCGGCTGAAACTGCGCTCAGCGCGGAACAACTGGCCCTGATTCGGCGCATGCCAGCGGTACCTGCTGCACTGAAAGAGGACCTGACTGTTCATCTGAACCATGCCATGAGTGACGCCATGGATTCTGATGAAGCCCCTTCTGACATCGAATTGCTCAGCGAGGCCACACCCATCATGAGACTGGTCGGCGTTCCAGCGGCAGGCTCAGGCTTGTTGCCAGCGCTGCAACTCATGGTGCGTTACGGTGATCTGACTTACCCGCTTGAATACGACGAAGCCCTCTCCAACGCCAACAACCCCAGCCAGGAGCAGTTACTCAAAACAGACGACAGCTATGTGAGGCTGGTGCGGGATTGGGCGGCCGAAGGTGCCTGGGTCTCGCAGTTGCGAACGCTCGGACTGGTGCCTTACACCTATGGCAAGGACATTGGTGAGCGTTGGGTGCCCAGTGAAGTGCTGCCGGCCCAGCATGTGCTGGCCTGGAACAAATTGCTGCCTGGTCTACAGCAATTGGCCGATGATGAAGGCTGGGAACTGGAACTGGACTCGAGCTACCATCTGGACCAGGGCGTGGTTCACATCAGCGGCGATGCGACCGATGCCGGCCACGGCTGGTTTGATTTAAAACTGAACCTGCATATCGATGGCACAGAACTGGATACAGAAACCCTGTTGACCCAATGGCTAAAAGCCAATACGCCCGATACTATGGCAATACAGGGAACTGACAATCACTGGCGAACACTCGATATGCAGCCGCTCAAGCCCGTGCTTGGCCTGCTGTATGAACTCTATCAGGGCTCAGGGTTGGACAAACCTGCCCGGTTGCCCGGTTTCAAGGCCATGGAGCTGGATGGGCTGGACGACATCAACGTCAAACAGGCACCAGCACTGAAAAAACTGCGCAAGGAACTGAAGAACTTTCGGGGGGTGCAAAGGGTTGAGCCCGCCAAATACTTGGCCGCTGAATTAAGAGACTACCAACAACTAGGCCTCAATTGGCTGATGTTTCTGCACCGCTACGGCTTTGGTGGCATACTCGCCGATGACATGGGGTTGGGTAAAACACTGCAAACCCTGGCCTTTGTGCAACGGCTCAAGGCTGGGCGCAAGTTGACCCGAGGTGCGCTAATTGTCGCGCCCACCTCGCTGATCTGGAACTGGCAGAAAGAAGCCGAGCGTTTTACCCCCAACCTGAGGTGCCTGGTACTGCACGGGCCAGAGCGAAAAGAGCAGTTTGACGCCATTGCCGATCATGATCTGGTGATCACCACCTATGCGTTGATTCATCGCGATTTTGACGTCTACAAACAGTTCGAGTTCGACCTCTGCGTGCTGGACGAAGCGCAAAATATCAAGAACCGCCAGGCCAAGACCACCCGCCGCGTCAAGCAATTATTGGCCGATATGCGTTTATGTTTGACCGGCACGCCCCTGGAAAACCACCTTGGGGAATTGTGGTCGCTGGCGGACTATGTTTTGCCCGGCCTGCTCGGGGATGACCGCTATTTCAATGCCCATTATCGTCAACCCATTGAACAGCGCGGCGATACCCAAAGAGCCGAAGAGCTCTCGCAACGGGTCGCCCCATTTATGCTGCGTAGAACCAAAGCCGAGGTGGTCAAGGAGTTGCCGTCCAAGACCAATATTCTACAGACCGTTCATCTGGAAGGTAAACAGCAGGCATTGTATGAGAGCATTCGCATCAGCATGGAAAAGCGAGTGCGCCAGCTTATCAAGAGCAAAGGCCTGGCTAAAAGCCGCATCGAGTTTTTGGACGCACTGTTAAAGTTACGCCAGGCTTGCATCGACCCACGCCTGGTCAAGCTCAGCAAGGCGGCGGGTATTGAATACTCCGCCAAAATGGCTTGGCTGACCGACAATCTGCCGGAAATGGTGGAAGAAGGGCGGAAAATCCTGCTGTTTTCCCAGTTCACCACCATGCTCGACCTGATCGACAGTGAGTTGAATGACCTGGGCATAGAGACCGTGAAACTGACTGGTCGAACGAAAAAACGCCAGGACGCCATTATGGCATTCCAGGAAGGGCCTGTTCCCGTGTTTCTGATCAGCCTGAAGGCCGGCGGTTCTGGCCTCAACCTGACCGCCGCCGACACCGTGATCCACGTCGACCCCTGGTGGAACCCGGCCGTTGAAAACCAGGCGACGGACCGTGCCTACCGCATCGGACAAGACAAACCCGTCTTCGTATACAAGTTAGTTGCCGCAGGTACGGTGGAAGAAAAAATTCAGGCGATGCAACAGGAAAAGCAGGCCCTGGCCGATGCTCTCTTCGAGCAAAGTAACAAGGTCGGGCTACCGGGCTCAGGCGATGAACTGTTGGCCTTGTTTGGTGCTTGACCCAATTGGAGCCTGACTTGATCTTCAGTTCAATTTGAAGGGTCAACTCCGATGGCCAATAACGAAAACTATTCCTGACCAGTAGCGGGAGAGAAGGTGCTTTACATAACTTTGTTCAAAGTCATTCAAACTGCTGTGTTTGCGTTGCAATTGCGCTACAGGAGCCTTCTACGGGAAAAAAATTATCTTTAACAGATCAACCCTCAACGCTTCTTCCATTGCCCCTTTACATTCGCCAGCAGCAATGCCGTTGCTGCACAGGTTGCCAACGCCAGTGATCCCCACATGGGCAATTCTCCTGGCGCTTCGGCCAAACCCCTCTGAATGAAGAAGAGGGAGTTCAGTGATAACAAAAGCAGGTAGAGTGAACTCTTGACTCCGACAATAACGGCGATGACATAGCCCCAGGCGCTCTGGCGCCATAACAACAAACCACCTGCTGCAAGAGCAGGCACTGTCACAGCGAGATCAAGCGCCGCAACCAGCCGAAAAGCCTCTGGCGCTACCGGTGTCGGTTGGCCACCAAAGACATGCAGCGCCCAGGTCACCAACCACATGGACGTCAAACCAAAGGCGACAAACACCAAATACCCGCCAATGAGCCTGACCGGAGTGCGCGCACTGAAATGAGCGGCCACTTCACTGACCGTGGTATGTGCCAGGGCAAGGATCAGTGCCGCGACAGAGAGAACCGACAGCAGAACATAGAGCGGGAAGAAGTGGTTCAGAGTCGCGCCCAAAAGATAGAACGCATAGTTGTAGAGACTGTAACCCAGGGCCCCAAACCACAGCAGGCGCCCGCGCAAAGAGCCCCGACGCTCCAGCAACAGAGCCGCCCCCAGCATTGGCACTGCCAACATCAGGGTGATCCAATCATTGCCGAACCAGGTGTCACGAACAAAGCCTTCATCGCGGTAGAGTTCAGGAAAGGCGAGCCCTGATACAGCTTGCACCGCCATCAGCAAAACAACCAACACCGATAGGTTATACGCAGCTCTCATTGGCTTCCCCAACCCAACTCCAGGGCCCGTCGTAATGCGGCCATAGCCTCGTCGCCTAATTGCTCGGCCAGCTCTTTTTCAATCACCTTCAGGGCTTCGCGCGCGTCCAGTGCGAGCTGCATGCCCCGCTCGGTCATGACCACCTGTTTCTGATTACGTTTGTGCACATCGTCTTCCAGCCGAACAAAGCCCAATTCCTGAAGCTCCCGCAGCGTTTTTGATATGGCTTGCCGGGACACCTGCATCCGCTGGGCAATCGCCGCCGCGTAGGTGGCGCCGCAATCGAGATTGCCATAGAGCATCAGGTGCGGTTCGGTGATGTCTTCGTAGCCGCGTTCGCGCAAGTGCGCCACCACTCGTTTTAAAACCGACTGAGAGGCACTTTCCAGCAGAACCGTCAGCGGCTCTTGCAGTTCTGATGATGGATCTTTACTTGTCAATCTTGTTGACATGGTGGCACTAACCTGAATAATATTGTTAACTTAGTTTACATGATGGACGTCGCTCATGACCAGCCTGACTCTTGTACTGCGACTCAATGCACTCAGTTGCCTGGGCTTTGGTGCCCTCTTTGTACTCTGGCCAACAGCAGTTTCCGCTGTGCTCGGCAGCATGCCATCGGTCATCTTGATCGTTTTGGGTGCGGTGTTGATGGCCAATGGTGTGCATCTGGTGGTTGCATCATTCCGACGGAAAGTGATACCGGCAGAAATTCTGTGGTTTTCCATCGGCGACCTGATCTGGTGGCTCGCCACCCTGGCATTGATTGCGTTGGATCTCTGGGTAACCACTGCACTCGGTATTGTACTGGCGCTGGCAGTCGCGGTTGGTGTCGCGGCGATGGGGGTAACGCAACTGTTTCTGCTGGGCATCGAACGCTCCGGTTTAACGCCCGGCGCACATTGGCGCCAGATCGGTCGGTCGTGGCTGGCCTTGCCCAGGTGGGTGAAAACCTGGTTGTTTGCCCTGAATATCGTTTTTCTGCTCAGCCCGGCATTCTTGCCCTGGTGGGTCGCTACGGTAGTGCTGATTGGCTACGTCGCCAGCGGCCCCTTGTTACTGGCTTTTGCCGTGCACGACGGCGGGCTGAGCCGGGTTATGGGCATTGGCCACCTGGTGCCCTGGCTACCCATGCTGGCCTGGCTATTGGTCGTGGCCATGCCAGCCTTGACTGCCATAAGTCTCACCTATCTCTGGCTACTGATCGCTATGACGGCCATATGCCTTGCATTGGATGTTTATGACGTTGGTCGTTGGGCCCGCGGAGACCGACTGATCATGGGCCAGCCCGCATAACGCTCCCACTGAAGCGCCTTGATAAACAGATCTGTCCGGTTCTCAAAAGGGCACCGGTGTCTTCCGCCAGGTCTCTCAACTGGAACACGACAGGCTACAACCCGCCAGAAACCATGGATTGAAAAGCGCAGCGCGACGCATCAAAATAGGCGCTCTGTATGCACTACTAATGGACCAGCATCGATGATGCTCTTAAGGATGTTGAGGTCAGGATCTGTATGACGTTTTACCCGGTGGACACCCAAAAACAGCGCTTTATTCAACGTGTAGAATGGCTCACACTAGCGGTGGCAACAGGCGCCGTTTTCATTGTTTTTTTCCTTGCCGATGCCTGGATTGACTTTAGCTTGTGGTGGGTTGCCTCCCTGGCCCCGGTGTTCCTGGACAATCAATTGAATGCCCCCTTTCTGGGACGAGAAAAGGAATACCGGAAAACGCCTTTGTTCCGTGCACAGAGCGACAAACTCACCGGGCCGGGCATCAAGGTCGTCTATTACCGGATTAAAGCAGTAGAGGCTCAGAGTCGGCCTGCAAAGCTGGGCCTGTTGAGCTTTTTGCTCAAGGGCTATTTCCCGGACCATTTGCTCATTGTCGTGACTCTGGACGACGATACTCATAAAGAACTGGATGTCACCCTCCTGGCCGACAGCGACCAACAGGCACTGTACCGCCTCCTGCAGGACGAATGTCGCCAAAACTTTCAAATCGCTTCCTGAAACGGCCAGCTCAATACCAAAGCAAATTATAAGGCTGGACTTTTCGTCCAACAAGGCAATATGACTTCAACCTTTTATCCTTTTCTCGTTCAGCTTATGTCATAAAGTTGCTAATCTGACGTAAAACTCCAGGCAGTAAGGAACCAGTAAGGATGAAACCGGCAAAACAGACGGACCCTATTGATCAGAAATTGAGCGAACTGGAAGAGATCCTCGCTTATGTCAGTGGCAAAGACAAACGCATCGCAAAGCAAGTCAAAGGCGATATTCTGAAGCTGAAGGCTGGGCATTCTGCGGAACAAACCGCTGCGCACTTGTTGGATAAACAATTTCAGGAATCGAAAAGGGCCATTCTATTACACGACCTTCGACTGGATCTGGACGGTGATGTTGCACAAATAGACCACCTCTCCATCAATCGTTTTGGCTTTGTGATGCTGTATGAAACCAAATCCTTTTCAACGGGCATCAAGATCGATGATGAGGGCGTCTTCTGGCGGTGGGATGGCTACGCCAAACGCTATATCGAGATACCTTCCCCTATCCTCCAATCTCAGCGCCACGAAGTAACCCTAAAAAATGCACTAAAGGTCATTGGCTATGAAGCATTGCATTTTCGTCACTACGTATTGGTCGACTACAAAGCCAAATTGATCAAACCAAAAAACGGAACGTTCGAAAACGTTTGTCGACCAGACAGGCTGGAAGATGTATGGAAGAAAGAAGAGAAAGGCCCCATAAAACTGAATGAGCTGGGTGCAGGGCTAAAAGGCTTGGGTCGGTTGGTTGGTGGCAAAGCACTAGGCCCAGAACAACTGCAGGATGTCGGTGAAAAACTCGCACAAATGCACACACCATTACAAATGGATGTTTGGTCCAGATACGGGCTGGAAAAGCCCGGGAATGAACCAAAACCAGCCCTTGAGCCCGCAACAGTCAAGCAAACACCCCCTGAAAAGCGTGCAACCAAGCTGCCACCCATAGAGAAAACATCCCAGCCCAGGGAGCACCTGTCTTCATCGAAGGCGGCAAAGCTCTTGAAGCTGAGTACCCAGGAGTTTTTAGCCAAGGCAGAAAAAGCCGGGCTGGTGTGTAAAGAGGGCGAGGCTTACGTTGTGACCGCCAAAGCCGAAAAGCACGGTATCGAGAACAAGGTCTTTCGAAATATCCCCTATGTGTCTTGGCCAGTACCGGTCATTGAGAAAATAGGGGCTTCGCTGGCGGGTGGAAAGAAATAACCATAGCGTGGACAACACCACCCTCTTTACCCATAGTACAGCCTGATTCAAAATACCCCAGGCAAGGAGATCGTCATCAATGGCATTGAACCAAAGCATTGCCCTGCTGATCGACTGTGACAACGTCAGCCACCGCGCCATTGAGGGCGTGCTGGAAGAGCTCGCCAAATACGGCAAGGTGAACGTGCGCCACGCCCATGGCGACTGGAACAATCCCAGCATGAAAGGCTGGATCGAAAAGGTCCACCCGAATGCGATCCGGCCTATACAACAGTTTGCGTTGACCAAAGGGAAAAACGCTACCGACGCCTCCATGATTATCGATGCCATGGACCTGCTCTACGGTGGTAATGTTAACGCCTTTGCACTGATGACCAGCGACAGCGATTTCACACCCCTGGTCATGCGCCTGCTGGAGAGTGGTTTCACCGTTTACGGTTTCGGCGAGCGCAAAACCCCGCAGCCCTTTGTGGATGCCTGTTCCCAGTTCATCTATACCGAAAACCTGGAGGCGACAGAAGAGCCGGAGCTTGAAGCAAACACCACGGCCAAAGCCGAAGTACCACCGCACCCCAAACCCAAGAAGCAAAGCCGAAACGAACTGCGGATGAACACCGGCCTCGTTAAACTGCTGAGAACGGCCGTAGAGCAAACCTCGGATGAAGAAGGCTGGGCCCACCTGGGTGCTGTGGGTGCTTACATCTCGAACAACAGCTCCTTTTCACCGGTGAACTATGGCTACAAGAAGTTGAGCGACCTGGTGAAGGCGTCGGAGTTGTTTGAGGTGCAGACGCACAACAAAGCGGTGCATATTCGGGACAACCGGGCGCGGTAGTGGTTTTAGTTAATCATCAATGGACTTCGGTCGTAAACGACTCAGAGTGTCTGCAGTGTGCGCATAGGTACGAATAGCCGCATGGGATCATCGGTTAAAGGTTCGAACATCTCGTATCTTTGGTAAAAGCTTAAGGCGCGCTCATTGAGTACGTCGAGAACCAGTCCATAGGCAGGGAGCCCACTTTCGGTCAGTGCTCTGGCTTGACGCAAGGCACTGATCAGCGTTTTCCCACCCAGCCCCTGGCCATGATAGACCGCATGCACGGCCAGTCTGGCCAGTAGCACAACGGGTATGCGATAGGGGGGTAGGCTCTGTTTGGCGGGAATCGCCTCTTTGGTAATGCTGGAGGCGCAGAGTGTGAAGTAGGCTGCAACCCTCGCTTTAACGTCGGTGCTCTCCCTTTGTTCGCTGAGTACATAGGTCCGGCTCAAGCCGATCTGACTGTGCTTTTGAGCAAAACGGGCGAGGAACGTATTCATGGACGGTTCGCCGCAGTCGAACGCTTTCAGGTCGTGAGCCTTTTTATCGACTACCGTAAACGCCTGTTCCAGGGGCAAATCAGAACCCCTCCGAATCCAGCTTTCTCGCGGTCTCCAACAGTTTAGGGCTGAGTGGTGGCGCGGCTTCACAGGCTGCCATAAACTGATCGAACTGTTCATTGCTCAAGGCTATATCATTTTGGGTGCTGAGCCGCTTTGGTGCATCTCGCCGTATCAGTTCAACCAGATAGTCTGTCAGCGTGATGCCACTACTCAGGGCAGCGCGTTCAGCCAGCAATTTCAAGTCAGCTGGGATTCTTGCCTCAAGCCGTTCTGTTGTGTTTGCCATTGCAGTAGCCCCCTCTTAATCAGGCCTAAATATATCATACGGCAATTAGCCGTACAATATTATGAGTATCAAGAGCGGTCCAAGTCCGCGCTGATACAGACTGCTCATTTCCAGTACGCATTTGGCGATAGACTTGTACCCCAGGAGAGCGATGCAACTCATGCCTTAGGCCATACCCATAACCTGCCACGATAACTGTCGCTCTATTGCATTTGAAAGCAGGTAGTAGCCATCAGGTTGACAAAAGTAAAGTTTAAACTAGACTTGTCAACCTATAACACCCAATACTAAGGAGCCGGTCATGCTGCATAAGCGTCTGCGGCGTGCGCGCGTCCTGAAAAACAGGACTTTGCAGCAGGTCGCTGACCAGTTGGGCGACATCTCCAAGCAAGCGCTGTCCAAATTTGAACAGGGCAAGGATGCGCCCAATTCCACCCGACTGATACAACTCGCCGATGCGCTTGGGGTCAATCCCGACTATTTTTTCCGCTCTGACACCGTCGAACTGGGCGAGGTGGACTTTCGCAAGCACTCGGCTTTTGGCAAAAGGCAGCAGGAAGCCGTGAAAGAGCAGGTTAGAGAGCACCTGGAGCGGTACCTGGCGGCGGAAGCCCTGTTTGAAGCCGAAAACTCAGGCGATGGATTCACCCAATGGCGACAGCGCTTTCCGGTATCCAGTGTTGACGATGTCGAAAACGCAGCGGCAGCACTCAGGGAAGGGTGGCATCTGGGCACCAACCCAATCGCCAACCTGACCGAAACCCTCGAAGAAAATGGCATCAAGGTCGTTGGATTGGCAGCTCATCAGAAGTTTGATGGGTTGTGCGCCGTCGTCAACGGTGGCGCTGACGCCGTTATCGTGAGCAACATCGAACGGCCAGGTGAACGACAACGGTTCAACCTGGCACACGAGCTCGGCCACCTGGTGATGGACCTGCCCGCAGACATTCACGGCACCCGCGACGAAGAGAGCTGGTGCCATCGATTTGCCGGCGCCTTCCTGTTTCCCAAAAGCCAGGTACGATCCACCTTTGGTATAAACCGCAATCGTGTGCTGTTTGAAGAATTCCTGTTGGCCAAAGCGGAATGGGGAATCTCCCTACAGGCGCTCCTGCGGCGGCTGTACGACCTGGGAGTCGTAAAGCAGGGTTTCTACCTAAGCACTGTTCGACTATGGTCGGCAAAGGGGTACAAAAAGCACGAGCCCAACCCGCTCAACCCGGAAGAAAGCTACCGGTTACGCCAGTTGGTCTACAGAGCCTTGGCAGAAGGCCTGGTAACCCCATCCCGGGCGGCAGAGTTACTGGGTGTGGGCCTCGAAAGGATAGAGGAAGTGCTGGCAAACGGACAAGCGGGTAACGGGGTTGATGAATTCGAAGATTCTCGTCTCTGATACCAACATCTGGATAGACCTGCAACACAGCGGCTTGCTTGAGGCCGTATTCCGGCTACCCCATCAGTTTGTAACCACAGAGTTTGTTTGGCGAGAGCTCCGCAAGCCACCTGGTAAGCAACTGACGGATCTCGGGCTGGGCATTGAGGTAATATCCAGCCGTGAAACCCTGATGTTATTTGATCTTAAGCAGACTCTTAACAATTACTTCTTGGCGGATGTGTCCTGCTACTTCATAGCCCTCGAGCGAGGCTGGGCCTTGCTTACCAACGATGGGGCTCTGCGGAAAAGCGGGCATAGCGCTGAGATGGAGGTGAGAGGTGTGCTCTGGATTCTGGATGAGTTGGAGCAACATCAAATTCTATCGCATATTATGTTAGCGGATGCTTTGAACTCTATGCCTCAGACTAGTGCAAGGCTTCCTAATAGAGAATGCCAATTGGTGTAGTGCCTGACAGTGCTTTTTCGGGCTTTAGTCTGAAGCTATTGACGATGAGGAATTAATAGGCTATCCGTATAATTGGCAATTAGTCCAGTTTGATCAAACAAGCTCTATTCGCAGTATTTAATGTGGGTATCTTATTTACACGATCAAAAGCAAGCTACAAGCGCGATGTGAGGGGGTCATTGTGCTGCCAATCTATGCAATATGGTGTTTATTTTTCAATATGCTTTTTAAGAGCTAGTTTGACACATTCGTTTCAAGAGAATATATTAGGCTTACCAGTGACTAGGAGTATCTCCAGTCAAAAAGCTGGTCACTACCTGCCTGGAAGGTGATTTCTTCCATAAACCGCTCTTCATTTGAAGAGCGGTATGGTTGAAAATTAATATCAAATGAAGGAAAGGTACCTTAGAAGCGCTTGTAACATGTCAATTTTATTCTCGATCACCCTAGATCTTAGTCTCTCAATTTAGTACTTTCAGCAAGCTGTCAATGCCTCTGCATTAGTCTTGCGTTGAATTAATGGCTTTGAAGATGATACCTATTGAGAAGGGATTGGTGTGAGTGACCGAAGTTTTGAACAAGCATTTAATGCGATCTTTCATAGTGAGAGCGAATTTTCTTACTTCTGTAATCTAAAACTTGAAGCTGAAGTCACCCCGTTTACTATTAACGGACGACAAATATATCCTGCCTCTGAAAGTCTTAAACGATACCTAAAGTTTATTGATAAAGTCATTTTAAGGTACTTGGCAAAAAACGAGAGTGTTGTACATTCATTTGTAAAAGGGAAGAGTACATTAACCGCTGTTCAAGCACATGTATCTAATAAGTACTTTTTTATTACTGATATTCAGGATTTTTACTTTAACATAAAGGCCAATGATGTACGTCGTATTTTAAATAGAGATAGACGCCTAATTCCCATATCTGATTTTCAAGATTACATTGAATTAGTCACCAGTATGACAACCTTTGATGGGGTAGTTCCTGTTGGATTTCCAACATCGCCCCAATTAAGTAACGCCTTTCTTTTCGAGTTTGATAGTGTGCTAAAAAAATACTGCGACAGTCGCTCTTTGACATACACACGCTACGCTGACGATATTATTATTTCAGGTCAAAGCTATGAGGTGCTTTCAAACCTTAAGAAAGTCGTTCAAGATATGTTGACTGAATTCGCTTCTCCAGTTTTTCTATTGAATTTAAATAAAACACGAATCACCCAATTAGGCAATAAAGTTAAAATATTGGGTTTGGTGATTATGCCAAATGGAAAAATAACAATAGACTCAAAATATAAAAGCCTAATAGAGACGTTGCTGCATTTCTATGTTAGCGATAAAAAGAAGTATGAAGATCTTTTAAGAAAAACCATGAATGGAAAAGAGCAGTCATTATTCGGCTTGTTGCATTATGCTAGATCAATTGATACAGCCTATATTGAAAAACTACAAAAAAAATATGGGGTATATGCATTGCGCTCTTTAATGGAGGAGAAGAAAGAGTGAGTAGTGTTAAAATTGAAATTAATAATATTAAAGGTTTCACGAAACTCGCAGTCGATTTTACATTCTCATCTTCTAATATAATTGTGGTTACAGGTAAAAATGGCGTTGGGAAAACTTCGTTAGTGAAGTCTTTTAATTTAATTTCTGACCCTCAAATTTTTCAGAAAACTGCGGGTCTAAACACGATACGACATAATAGCTCAATTTCAATTGAAATAGATGGTTTTCCTGCCTTTAAGTTCTCATATAATGAGTCATTGAATGTCCTTGATACTAAAGATAACGGTATTTTTCAACCTAGTTGTCCAATAATTTTGATTTAAGCAGCCATTTTATTGCGCTCCATTTCCAGCTTCCTGCTTGGGTTCAGCGCGACTGCCTCAACCGGTGTCCAGTTTCTGGTTTCACCTGACCAGCGCTGAGGATTTTTCTCCTTTGCGGCTTCATAGACCATTTTTCTCTGTGCCAGCAAAGCCTTGTCTTCACCACGATGACGAGCACCCGGCGTGACAAAGTTTATCCCGCTGTGCAGG
>JAIUML010000007.1 GCA_022565595.1 Saccharospirillum sp.
TACGCGCTTCTTTCAGGCTGGCCTCACGGCTTCCCCCTTGCGTTTCGCTACGGTTGTCGTCACTACTTCCGGTTACCTCCTTTCAGGTAACAAGTTCTGGCCCATGCCGGGCACACGAGTGTCGATTTGCAATCGACGCTGCGGACTCAAGGCCGCTCAATTCAGGTCGGCTCACGCCGACTGCGTCGATGATGATATCGACGCTCCAATAGACACCAGGAGCCCTTATGACTCCCTCTGTAGACACAGCCTTTGACCAGGCCCACCTTTGGCACCCCTACACCTCGACCACTCATCCCCTGCCCTGCTACCCCGTTGTCGCAGCCGAAGGCTGTGAGCTGATTCTTGAAGACGGCCGACGCCTGGTCGATGGCATGGCCTCCTGGTGGTGTGCCATTCATGGTTACAACGTACCGGAGTTGAATCAGGCCATTACCGACCAGGCCAGCCGCATGAGCCATGTGATGTTTGGCGGCATTACACATGCACCCGCGGTGGAACTCGGCAAACGCCTGGTGCAGTTGACGCCCGCGCCTTTGAACAAGGTGTTTCTTGCCGACTCGGGCTCTGTCTCGGTTGAAGTGGCACTGAAAATGGCATTGCAGTATTGGCAGGGGCGTGGTCGCCCTGAGAAATGCCGCCTGGCTTCCTTTCGACACGGTTACCATGGCGACACCCTGGGCGCCATGAGTGTGTGCGACCCGGTCAACGGCATGCACCGCCTCTTTGCCAGCGTACTGCCCAAATCGGTCTTTCTGGATGCTTTGCCGACCGGCTTCGACCGGCCGGTCACTCAATCAGATATTGATGCTCTGGATCAACAACTGGCCCGCCATGCCGATGAACTGGCAGCGGTCATAGTTGAGCCTGTTGTACAGGGAGCGGGCGGTATGCGCATCTACAACCCGCAATGGTTGAAGGTGCTGCGCAATCTCTGTGATCAACACAAAATTCTGCTCATATTCGACGAAATCGCTACTGGCTTTGGTCGCACAGGTCGACTCTTCGCTCTGGAACACGCTGATGTTATTCCAGACATCCTTTGCCTGGGCAAGGCGTTGACCGGCGGGACCATGACATTGGCCGCTACTCTGGCCACGGACGAAGTAGCTGATGGGGTCTGTGCCAGTGAAGCCGGTGTATTCATGCATGGCCCGACCTTTATGGGCAACCCCCTGGCCTGTGCGGTAGCCGCAGCAGCTATTGATCTACTTACCCAGAAGCCTTGGCAACAACGGGTCGAAGCCATTGAACAACAATTGCTGGAAGAGCTGATGCCCCTGGCTCAGATCGACGGCGTAGCGGATGTTCGGGTACTGGGCGCTATTGGGGTCATGGAAATGAAAGAACCCGTGGTGGTCGCCGAGGTGCAAAAACAACTGGTGGATGCTGGCGTCTGGATTCGACCCTTCGGCAAGCTGGTGTACATCATGCCACCCTATGTCATTACCACAGAGCAGCTCAGCCGATTGACCAGCGCCATGCGCTTATTGGCAGAATCAACGTCGGCCTGATGGATTGCGAGGAACGCGCCGAGTCAAGACACCGGTACGATGTTTTGGTTGCTCGGCTTTCGCTTTCTGCCTTTTCGCTCGGCGCAGGCGGCGGCGCGCCTCCCGATTTTTCTGCTGAGACTTGTTGATCAGGTACAATACCAGGATCAACACCAACAAGCCCAAAAGAATGACACCCAGCCAGACCCACTGCATCGGATCGGCAGGCGTGGTCAGATACTCGGCAATGCCCCGAATGCGATCGACCTGTACCACTTGAGAGGTCAGGCTGAGGTCAGGCAAGGCACCGCGGAACATTACAACGCATCCCTCAGATGCGCTTTAATACGCGCATCCATGGTGTCCCGGATTGAACTGGTATCCTGATGTGACACATCCAGATCCTTGAGGATGCCGTTGTCAATGCCGTAAATCCAACCGTGCACGGCCAGTTTTTGACCGCGTTGCCAGGCGGCCTGAACCACCGTCGTCTCGGCCAGATTCATGACCTGGGCCATCACATTCACCTCACACAGGCGAGCCACGCGGGCATTATCATCTGGCAGCTGATCAAAATACGACTTGTAACGTCGCCAGACATCTTGAATGTTGCGCAGCCAGTTATCAATCAAGCCCATGGGCTCATTTGCCAGCGCCGCAGCTACGCCGCCACAACTGTAGTGCCCTGTCACAATGATGTGCTTCACCTTCAGCACATCGACTGCATACTGAATGACCGACAGGCAATTCAGATCGGTATGCAATACCAGGTTGGCCACATTACGGTGCACAAAGACCTCGCCAGGCATCAAGCCCATGATCTCATTCGCCGGTACTCGGCTATCGGCGCAACCTATCCACAAGAGCTCTGGCTGCTGCTGACGCGCCAATTGCTCGAAGAAATCCGGTTGTTCGGCAATAATTTTATCTGCCCACTTCCGATTGCGCGTTAACAAATCGTCCAGTTTCAATTGTTCTACCCTTCTTGGCTCAACAGCATATCGCAGACCATAGGCGCATCCTGTGGCACAATCAAGCTGACCTGAGTGCAAAGTGCCTTTACCTCAGGGACAGTATAGTCAACCGTGAAAAAGAGCGATAAAGGGTTTAGCCAGAATGACCACCATCACATTGAAAGAACTGAGGGGCACGGCGCTCGAAGCTGCATTGAATGAGTTGGCGGCGTTGCGCATTGAAGTATTTCGGGACTTTCCTTACCTGTATGATGGGAACTTCGACTATGAAAGAGACTATCTATCGCATTATCGCCATGAGCAATCGATCATTATTGGCGCCTACGGCGGCAATCGCTTAATCGGTGCTGCCACAGCGGGAGCCCTGGCAGACCATGCTGAAGCGTTCAGTCAACCACTGGTAGAGGCTGGCTACGATCCGAACAGGATGCTCTATTGCGGTGAATCGGTGCTGTTGAAGCACTACCGTGGCCAGGGCATTGGCCACGCATTTTTCGATAAAAGAGAAGCCCACGGCCGGCGCCTCGGCAAAACCCACAGCCTGTTTTGTGCGGTTGTCCGGCCAGACAACCACCCCTTACGTCCAGAAGATTACCAATCACTTGAACCCTTTTGGCGTAAACGTGGCTATCTGCCAGAGCAAGGGCTTTTGACACACTACAACTGGAAAGACATCGATCAGCCGGAAGCGACCGACAAGCCCATGCAGGTCTGGCTGAAAGCCCTGTGAGAGTCTTCCAGCATTGTTGTCCGGCTGCGCAATGGCGCGGCATCCTCTTTTGGCACCAGTAGAAGGTCCTCCCTTGTTGGCTCGGTCAAGTAGAGAAAACCCGTCTCATCCTGATAACCGATATCACCGGTCATCAACCAGCCTTGATTGAAACGAGCCGCACCGTTTGACTCGTCCGACCAGTAACCCGTGGCGACGGTATCGCCGCTAATGCATATCTGGCCAGCGGCGCCTGCGGGTAATGCCTCACCATTGTCGCCCTGGATCCTGATGTCGATGCCCAGCATCGGCAAGCCGGCAGAGGTCAGCCGATCGCGGCAATCGCCATAGGAGGCAAAACGGTGCTGAATCAAATCCAGTACCGCCATCCCCAGTGGACATTCCGGATGGCCCAGTAAACTGAGCAGACGATGACCAAAGCGGTTGTGGACTCGATCCGTCAGTTCGCAGGACAAGGGCTGACCACAAGCAATCAGGGAATCGACCCCCGCGAGTGCGTTGTCCGACCAATGCTCTGCTGCCGAAACCAGGCGCTCGACCATGGCGTTATTGGCCAGGATGGTCACCGCCAGATGTCGTTCCAGCAGGCGACCCAGCGCATCGGTATCACAGCGATCGCCATCCGGTATCAATTGATACCCGCCTGCGGCAATAAAAGGCAGCATGTAAAAGCCAGCGCCCTGGGCCAGACTGGTACTGTGAAACAGCGCCTCCCCAGGCCGTACCTTCTTGACCTGGGCCTGGAAGCGATTGACCAGAGACAACAGGGAATGATGGCTGTGCATGACACCAAGCACCGGCTCAGCATCGTCCGCGCTGTATTGCAGCCAGGCCAGACTGCCAGGCTCACACTGGGTCACTGTCCAGGAGCCTGCATGGATTCTCTTGCTGTAGGCCGGCTCATCGACGTTCAGCACGGCAGGGCCTGTTCTAACGGGGTCAAAAGCGTCGCTTGACCGGTGGCTCACCACGGCAAGTGCAGGCTGACAGTCTCTGACAATGTCGCGAATTCGGCCTGCGCTCGCGGTGGCATCCAGGGGTACGATCACCAGGCCAGCCAACCAGGCTGCAAAGTAGAGCTCTATAGTCTCGCTTCGATTCTCCAACAGGGTGAGAATACGGTCACCCGGTTCGAGCGCATCCAGGGTTCTGAAGGTGCGAGCCAGCCCTTGAGCCCGCTTCAGCAAGGCGCTGTATGTGCAATTGAAGTCAGTGATGCCGTGCACGGCGATCTCAGTCGGGTGCGTGGCAGCAGAGCGGATCAGGATATCGGCAAGGTTCATGGCATCGGTCTTGTTGTGATTATGCCCTTGTCCTTTCAAGCTTCGTGCCATGCCGGTGACGCCCTGAATCAGGCCTTTCTGGAAAAGCGGTCACTGGGGTTGTCTGTTATTCCAGACACTAATGTCTGGAAATACGTCATCGAATTGTCTAGTATTCTGGACAAAGCCAATTCGAGTTGACCGATGTCCGCCAACCCTTCCGAGCAACTTCGCCAACACGCCATGCACATGCTGGCTGAGTCCTTTTCGACTTTCTATGAGCACGCCGTAGCGGTTGACCGAGAACATCGCATTACCTGGATCAGTGACAGCTACTGCCGCTTCCTTGGGTTGGACAGACCGCCCATAGGTGAGTTGATTACCCATCACGTAGAAAACAGCTTTTTGCCAGGGGTGGTCGACTCAGGGGTGCCGGTACTGCTGGATTTGCTGAACGTGCGCAACCAGTGGGTCATTGTCAGTTCGCTGCCCCTGCATGACGATCATGGCCGCATCATCGGTGGCTTCGGCTTTGTCGCCATCGACGACAGCAACGCCCTGGGCCGTCTGGCCGACAAATACAACCGGTTGCGGCGCGAACTCGACACCGTAACCCACCAATTGACGCGTGAACGGCAAAGCCGTTATCACCTGTCGCAGATCGTTGGTCGCAGCCAAAAGCTGAAGAACGCCAAGGAGCAGATACGCAAGGCAGCAAGATACGACATTTCTGTATTGATCACCGGTGAAACCGGCACTGGCAAAGAGCTGTTTGCGCATGCCTTGCACCGGCTCTCGCTGAGAGCCAATCGCCCTTTTGTCTCCATCAACATGTCTGCCATTCCGGAGACATTGATGGAGGCCGAGTTTTTTGGCGTTGCGCCGGGTGCCTATACCGGTGCCAGCAAAGAAGGTCGACGTGGTAAAATTGCCCTGGCCAAAGGCGGCACCCTCTTTCTGGATGAAATTGGTACCTTACCGCTGGACATGCAAAGCAAGCTGTTGCGTTTGCTTCAGGAGCAGGAGTATGAACCGCTGGGTTCCGACAAACTGGTCAAGGCCGATGTGCGCATTGTGGCGGCGACCAGCAGCGACTTGAACCGCATGATGGCCGAAGGCACCTTCCGGCAGGATCTGTATTATCGTTTGAGCGGCATGCCTATCCATTTGCCGGCATTGCGAGAGCGGCTCGAGGACATCGACCTCATTGCCGAGAAACTGCTGGACGATTTGACCGCCCGTTTGCAGTTGAGACCGCATTATCTCAATCAATCGGCGCTCGCATTTCTGACGACCTACCATTGGCCAGGCAATGTCAGAGAGTTGCAGAATGTACTGGAACGGGCCTTGATTCTCTCGGAAAACAACCCGGAGCTCGATGCGACACTGCTGAACGACCTGATCCAGCCAACGCCTTCTGCAACCACTCAACTAACGGCTATACCTGCCCCTGAGCCTGCCCATCAACCCATGGATGCCAGCCTCAGCCTGAAGCAGCAGGTGCAACGAACGGAACAGGCTGCGATAGAATATGCTCTTCAACGGTGTCAGTTCCACAAGACTCGAGCAGCGCGAATGCTGGGCATTTCTCGCGCCGCCCTGTACGAAAAAATGCAGCGTTTCGGTTTGTCCACTACTGCTGAGCACTGAACTCAGGCACCTCTGGAGCAGACATCCAGATACTGTCGGGTAACAAAGGTCATGCCCTGTTCGATGCATTCAACCGTCAGGACATGGCCAATCGACACCTCAAGGATGCCGGGAATGGTCAGAAAATCAGGCAGGTTTTTCAGGTCGAGATCATGGCCAGCGTTGACCCCCAACCCAAGCGCTTGTGCCCTTAGCGCCGCCTGTCGGTATAGGTCCAGCGTCTCGGCTTGTTTTTCGGTGCCGAACGCACTGGCATAAGCCTCTGTGTACAGCTCTATTCGGTCAGCCTGTGACTGAGCCGCAGCCTCCACCTGTTGCAGATCCGGGTCCAGAAAGACAGCGGCGCGAACATCAGCGGCCTTGATGCGTGCCAGTATTGGCGCGAGTGCCTCGGCCTGGGTGGTAAAATCCCAACCATGATCCGAGGTCAACTGATCCGGTGCATCCGGGACCAGGGTACATTGATCCGGCTTGACGTCGTCAATCAATTGCAGAAAATCGTCACTGGGATAGCCTTCAATATTGAATTCAACATCGTCATGGCGGGCCAGTATGGCGCCCAGGTCGTAGGCATCCTGGCGAGTGATATGGCGCTCATCCTGGCGCGGGTGAATCGTTATCCCTTTCACGCCCAGATGAATGAATTTCTGTGCAAAATCCAGAACATTGGGAAAGTCGCGGCCACGGGAGTTGCGCAACAAGGCGATTTTATTGAGGTTAACGCTGAGTCGGGTCATTCAGGCTTCCAGGCTTAGAAAGATCAACAGGCCCACCGAGGGTGCAAGGGGTCGAAGAGCCGTAATGTTGTTTCCATCGAAAGTGGTGGAAAATGGCCTTGAAGTGTAACAGATCCCGGCGTCAGTCCATAAACCAATAGAGGAAAGGTGCGTTCTCCTGAACGCGAACAGGGTAGCCCTGCTGCCGGAGAAACCAGGCACTGCAGAAAAGCGCAAAGAGTTGATCCTGTTCGGTCAGAGTATGCTGAGCCAGGAAATCGGCTGGTGCAGGACAATCAGCAGCCAGATAGCTTCGCCATAGCACCATAAAGCCTTGCACCAGTGCAGCATTCAGCTCAAAACTCAGAGCCTTGCTCTTCTTGATCCAGGCCAGATGCACCCTGGGTTGCACCAGCAACTGATCCTGCCTCACCAGCCGGCCCGGGTGTGTCTCCGGGTTCTCGGTCACGTCGCCAATATCCGATAGTCACTGACGAGGTGAGCCACTTCCTCACCCTCTGCGTTTACTGCAGATGAGGTTACCAGAGCACGCCAGTGACCGCTGGGTCTGAGATCAGGAAGTTGCTGAAATCGGGCCGTTACCACAAGGTCCGAGGTGGCGGCTCTGGGGTAGCGAACGGTCCCTTCTTTTATGGCCACCTTATCCCCCAGGCCCTGGTCTTGAGCCCATTGGCTGGCGTGGTACCAGCCCGCAAGGACCAGAGCCGCGTATTGGCTACCGGCAAAAAAGGTGCCTTTGTCGTTATGGTTTCCGTTGATACCAATGCGGAAACGGGTTTGATCGGCTGTCTGATCCAGCCATTCGATCCCCAGGGCCTCAAGCGGTTCTATTTTATCCAGTTGAATCATGGTTGACCTTGCATCAGGTTATATTCCACCGCAGTAAAGCAGGCCAGGAGATTATCAGACAGTGCCGTCATCATGTCGAAATAGAGTGACGGCCCTGGCGACAAATTGGCGCCGAGCGGATCGATCTGCCCGACACCAGCCTCAGGAATGGCTTGAGTCAGTGGCTGCATCCAACGCTCGCTGTATTGCGGCTCATGGAACAGGCACAGGCTGTCCTGCTGTTTGCCAATTTCGGCCAGATTCGCCACCGTCCTTGGGCCCGGCGGAATATCCGGGTTCAGCACCAGAGCCCCCAATGCATTGAGTGAGTAGGCACGATCGAAGTACTGAAAACCGTCGTGCAATACGATGTAGGGAACCTCGCCAACCTTTGCCAGTTGCTCGGACAGGTGAAGATCGAGCGCTCTGAGGCGGGCAATCAACCTCGTCTCGTTTGCCTGATACTGGTCAGCGTTGGCGGGGTCCATCTCAGCCAAATGATTGGCAATGGCTCTCGCAAAGAGGGTCATGTTCTCGATTGACAGCCAGAAATGCGGGTCGGTATCGCCGTGGTCGTGGTCATGCCCCGGCCAGTGCCCATGAGTGTCGAACAAGGTATCGCGCATCGGGTAGAGCTCCATGCCTGCGTCGTAGTCATGCAACGTCAGCGCCACCGCCTGTTGAGGCAGGCGAGTAATCAGCCGACTGAGGCCGACTTCCAGCTCCGGCCCAACCCAGATCAACAGATCCGTATTGACGATGGTGCGCAATTGAAAAGGGGTCAGGGCTCCGCTGTGTGGTGACTGAGTGGCTTCATAGATCATCTCTGGCTCAGCAACACCCAACATCAGGTTGGCCACCAGGCTATGCAGGGGTGCGATGGACACCGACACCCGGGGCGGTGTCGATGCTTGAGCTGCCACTACCAGGAATAACAGGCCAACGGCCACCAGATTTCTTGCTACACACTGCACGCGAACACCGCTCCATAATCTATAAATGAGGATCAAATAGCGCCGGGCGGTAAGTACATTTTCGCTAGGCACTTGTGCGCTGCATGGGCACACCGCAATCCCTCGAAATGGCATGATGCCATTTCAGCAAGGAATCTAACCGAGTATGATACACTGTAACTTCAAACATCGCTGGCTTATACGGAGCATTCATACTTGCCAGATACCGCGAATACCGAATCTTTACTGCGCTGCCGGGGGTTGAGTGTCACCCTGGGCAAGCACCCCATCATTGACCGGATAGACTTGAACCTGAACCGTGGCCAGATCATGACGGTTATCGGCCCTAATGGTGCCGGCAAATCAACCCTGATCAAGGCTCTGCTGGGCATAGTGCCGATCCGCTCTGGTCAATTGGAGCGCAAGCGCGGCTTACGCATCGGCTACATGCCGCAAAAGCTGCACATAGACGACAGCCTGCCTTTATCCGTCTACCGTTTGATGACACTGACCCAGGCCGCCAGTCGTGATCAGGCAAAAGCCGCCCTGGCTCAGACCGAAGTGTCGCACCTGCTCGACCGGGCCGTACAGAAGCTCAGCGGTGGGGAATTTCAGCGCGTCATGTTGGCACGGGCCCTGCTAAAGGACCCGGAACTGTTGGTGCTCGACGAACCCGTTCAGGGTGTCGATTTCACCGGTGAAATTGAGCTCTATCGGCTGATCCAGCGCCTTCGTGATGAGCGTGGATGCGCCATTCTGATGGTGTCTCACGATCTGCATCTGGTGATGGCTGCCACAGACGAAGTCATCTGCCTGAACGGTCATGTCTGTTGCTCTGGTGCCCCGGAAAACGTCACCAAAGCGCCCGAGTTTCTGGCAATGTTTGGCCCCCAACACGCTGATGCTCTGGCCTTTTACAGCCACCATCACGACCATCGACACAGCCTGCACGAGCAAGGAGGCCATGTGCATGATTGAACTGCTCTGGCCTGCCCTGGTCGCAGGCACTCTTATCGCCCTGGTCGCCGGGCCACTGGGCAGCTTTATGGTCTGGCGCCGCATGGCTTATTTCGGTGACACCATGGCGCATTCCGGGTTGTTGGGCGTGACCCTCGCCGTCATTCTGAATTTGCACCTGACTCTGGGTGTCGCCCTGGTGACAACGACTCTGGCCTTGCTACTCTTTACTCTTCAGCGCCAGAAGCGCCTGCCAACCGACACGCTTCTGGGCATACTGTCTCACGGTTCACTGGCCATCGGCATGCTGGCACTGGCGTTTTCCGACTCGATTCGAATGGATTTGAGCGGTCTGTTATTTGGCGATTTGCTCGCCGTTAACCCGACCGACCTGATCTGGGTTGGTACCATCACCCTGATCGCTCTACCGCTAATGGCGTGGATGTGGAAACCTTTGTTGGCGATCACCGTTCACGAAGACCTGGCCAAAGCCGAAGGCATTCCGACCGAGCGCATACGGGTGCTGTATCTGATTCTGATAGCGTTGGTCATTGCCGTAGCAATGAAGATCGTCGGTATTCTATTGATTACGGCCTTGTTGATTATACCGGCGGCCGGTGCGCGCTGGCTGGCCAATACCCCCGAGCAAATGGCATTGGGCGCGGCCGCCCTGGGGATGCTGTCAATCTGGTTGGGACTGTGGTTTTCGTGGGTGGCTAACGCCCCTAGCGGGCCAGCCATCGTCGTTACGGCGGTAGTGGCCTTTACCCTATTGTTGGTAGCAGGCCTCCTCAAAAAGGAGGCCTGATGTGTCCAGGTCAAACATTTAGATGCCCATATTGGCCAGGGACTCCAGAATGTTTCTGGCTACTGCAGCACTGCGTGGGTGATCAACACTGAGGTCTTCGACCAGCATCTCGATGCTTTCTTTCAGTGTTGGCTCTTCCGGATCCGGCTCACCTTCGTTGTGGATGTGATACTCCACTTTATTGAGCAACTCGACCGCTTGTGGGCTGGGCTTTCCTTCGTCCATGGTTTCACGTAAGCGGTTCAACATCTCATGAAGTTGGTCCTTGGGCATGATGAATCCTCATTTCGGGTTTATCATGATTATAGCAGAAAACCCGGCTGACTTTCCGTCTTCCAATCTGGAGGTGACTCATGCAAATCAAGGCAGCAGCGCAAGCCTCAGGACTGCCCGCTAAAACCATTCGTTATTACGAAAGTCTTGGCTTGATTCATGCGCGCAGGACAGACAATGGGTATCGCCACTACAGCCAGGCCGACCTCGATCGAATGATCTTTATTAAGCGCTCGCGCAACCTTGGCTTTACTCTGGACGAATGTCGAAACCTGTTGAGCCTTTACGAAAATCCGAGCCGGGCGAGCGCGGAAGTCAAATCAATTGCCAAGCAACACCTGAACGACATAGAGCACAAGCTGGCAGAGCTACAGGCACTGCGGGCCACTCTCAGTGACCTGGTAGAACGCTGTCAGGGTGACAACAATGCCAATTGTGTGATTCTCGACCGTTTATCGCTTGGTCCAGTTGACGAAAATGGCCCTATGACCGAATAACAATCATGCCGAGGCTTCTCAACCCTCCCTTTCCACTTTAAGCTGGAGGCTTGTCGCTACTTCCTCAAGGAGAACCCTATGACCGACTGGATCAGTACCTTCTGGACAAATAATGCCGAACTCATACTGGGTATCGGTTACAATATATTCCTCGTTATCCTCATCTTTTTTGTCGCCAGTATCGCTTCAAGAACGATCAAATCAGCCATTCGTAACAACGGTCAACGATTCTCGAGAATGGACCCAATGCTGGTGCCACTCTTTGCCGGCATTGCCGGCTACTCCGTTTACATTGTCAGCATCATCATTGTTCTCGACCTCTTTGGATTTAACACCAATTCAATCGTTGCACTCCTCGGTGCAGCCGGTATCGCTATTGGGCTTTCGTTAAAAGACACTCTGAGTAACATCGCAGCCGGCATGATGATGCTCTTTCTACGGCCATTCAAAATTGGGGATTTCATTAGCTTCAATAGCACCATGGGAACGGTCACTGAAATCAGCCTGTTCACCGTGACCTTGAAAACACCGGATGGTCAGTACGTCAGCGCACCTAACAGCAATGTCTGGGGAGCAACCCTGGTCAACTCAACCCGCAACGGCACTCGACGCATGGATCTGATTGTGGGTGTCAGCTACAGTGACGATCTGGATGCCGGATTTCGAGCGCTCAGAAAACTGGTTGATGAAGAGCCGCGTTTTCTGAAAGAGCCCGAGCCGCAAATCATGGTTCAATCCCTGGGTGATAGCTCGGTGAACTTGCAAATAAGAGCCTGGGCAACAATCGATGACTACTGGTCCATCTGGTGGGAAATGCAACACAAGCTGAAAGCTGAGATTGAAGCTGCCGGCTTGTCCATTCCCTTCCCTCAACGCGACCTGCATTTGCACAACGAAAAGAGTTAATACTCAACTACCTGCAAAGAAGTGGCGCTGGCGCCCTTCTTTGCAAGTTCGACGCACTAAAAGGTAACGCGCGGCGCGCGGAAATCTTCCTGGCTGAGCAAGTCGATGCCGCAATCTACGGTCTCGACCCAATCCAGAAAGCGACTCACCATGGCTTTGCCTTCAAATCGCTTACCGTGTTGCGGCACTATCATCTCGACATCCATAGCACGAACCATGTTGGCCCAGAGCTGGCAGACCTTGCGTGAGGCGATGTAGCGCCGATGAAAGCCGATCATGTCCAACTTGTGTTGGTCAAAGTTCTGTACCGGGCCATGGTCATTATGGTCGCCCATGGAAGCCCCCAGATCGCCAGAAAAGAGGATTTTTGAAACCGGGTCAAAGAACTGCAAATTGCCCACCGAGTGCATGAAGTGGGCCGGCAAGCATTGAATATAGCTGGAACCTAAGGGCACATTGGCACCGCGATCGTCGATGGGAACGATACGGTCGTAGACGCTGCCGCCCATTCGCGTGCTGTAATCCGAAGCCAGGTGTGGCAAAAACCGCGACCAGAGCCGAGAGGTCACTACCTGGGCCTTGGTGTGCATGATCCAGCGATCAATCGAGCCAATGATGTCTGGATCCTGATGGGAGGCAAAGATGTATTTCATGCCGCCCACTTGCATATAGCGCGAGGCGGCGAGCGTCAAGGGCACATAGGTCAGGTCGCCACCGGGGTCAATCAGCGCTTCCTCTTTGCCATCGATCAACAGAAACTGGTTGGACTGCACCCCTTCCCCTACCACCAGGCTGTCAAACATCAAGCATTTGTGATGCCCATTATCAAACAACACCACCGGTTCCGCAGCCATCAAGTCACTCTCCAAAGGGTTATCCAAAAAGAGGTAGAGACTAGGGAGTTTTGGGCCGGAAAGTATTGAGCCAGGTCAATTCAGGAAAGAAAGAACGACCAGATCGGCGATTGAATCGAACGACTCGGCATTGGTCCGCACCGGCCAACATTATTCAGATTCAATGAATCGCATCACTATCGGGGCCATCAAACTCGCTTTGTTCCAGGTAGAGCACATCCATCTGGCTGGCGTGTTCGACGATGCTGTGGGTTTCGTCCAGTACTCGGCTGAACCATTGCAGGAAGTAGGGTTCGGTCAGGCCACCCGGTGGCAGGCAGGCACTGATCAGCAAACGGGGAATGTCGTCATCGATCAGGTTGACCAGACACTTGACCATGGGATTGTCGAGGTTGATCAGGTGCAGCGAACCCTGAATGGGCAAGACGGCCGAGGGCCGAATGGCGATTTCAGTGAGCAGGCTGAGCAGGTCTGGCTCGAGCAGTAATCTGGCTTCCAGTACGCCCAGCCGTTGTTCGGTTTCGCTCAGATGCAGGCCGTCGCAATCCGGACACAGGTAGTGGTTAATGTCTGCTTCGTCCAGCCAGGCCTGAAGGGTGTCTCTTGTCAGTGCTTCCATGGTTACCGGTGTCTGTAAATGTGGCGGCATTGTACGAATAAAGCCCTGGCGGGGCTAGTGCGCTGTGGCCTGCTGCTGCTCAAAGAATGGGCAGCGGCCCTTCTTCCTTGACCGCGCGAATGGCGAAACTGCTGTCGACGGTGTTGACGTTGGGCAGGCGCTGCAAACGTCGGACCCATTGTTCGTAGCCGCCGAGATCCGTGGTGACTACCTGCAACAGGTAATCAAAGGCACCCGAGACAGTATGGCAGTTGATCACTTCGGCCATGGTGCGAACGGTCTGCTCGAAGTCTTCTACCAGTTTTTCCTGGTGTTGGCTCAGCCGGACTTGCACAAAGATGGTGATGCCAAGATTCAACTTGTTGCGATCAAGCTGGGCCTTGTGGCCCTTGATATAGCCCTCCTGTTCGAGCAGCCGGATTCGTCTGGCGCAAGGCGAGGCCGACAAGCCCACTTTTTCTGCCAACTCCGTCGCCGTCTGTCGCGCATCGTGCTGCAAGGCATCCAGCAGGCGTCGGTCGATTCGATCCAGCCGTTCAGACATCGAGAACCTCTTTCAATCAATGGAACGTACTTAGTTAGCATTTTCTGCCAATTATTCTGCACAATATACGGATTTTTGATCAGAATTACAGAATAATTTGGCGCACACTTTTGCTGACTTTCAGGAGAGTGATTTCATGACGCAAATAACCGCCAATAGCTGTACGCCCAATCAGGGGCTCACTACCGTTCTGCCTCTGGAAAGCACTGCTGTGCAGCGGCTGCTGGGCTACGCGGCTGCACTGACAGTCGTCATCATCTGGTCGGGCTATTTTCTATCGCTGCGCCAGGGGGCCTTGTCGCCATTGGGCACTCTGGAGCTGACCTTCTTTCGTTTTGCCGTTCCGGCTTTTTTGCTGCTGCCCCTGGCCTTGCACCGCTGGCGTCGGCTGTTGGCGGTGAATCCGATCTGGTTGATCGGAATGACCGTCGGGGCTGGCCTGCCCTTCTTCCTGATCAGCGCTGTGGCCATGCAAACGGCCCCTGTGGCCCATGGCAGCACCCTGATTCCGGGTACGGCCCCTCTGTTCGTTACGACATTGGCGGTACTGGCCTTCAGGCAGCATTTGTCGGTAACCCGAGGTATTGGCTTGTTGGCTGTCGTTGTCGGCATCGGTTGCCTGTTGCTGGCTGCCTGGGTCGAACCCGGCAGAGATCTGTGGCTTGCCCAGTTAATGCTGCTGTTCGCTGGTCTGATGTGGGCTCTGTTTACCATCAGCCTTCGTCAAAGCGGGCTTGGTCCGATGGAAGCAGCGGCAGTGGTAACCCTGCCTTCCACTCTGGTGTTGCTGCTTTACATGCTGTTCACCGGAACCGGGCTCCAGCTCGACTCATTACCCACCCAGGAGTGGTTGGTACAAATGGCGGTTCAGGGCCTGGCGGTCGGCCTGGGTGCGGGTTTTCTCTACGGTTTTGCTGTTCGCACCCTGGGTGCGGAAACCACTTCTGCTCTTGGGTCGCTGACACCGGTGGTTGCCACCCTGGCCGCCCTGAGTTTTTTTCAGGAAAGCATCGAAATGAGTACCCTTGTGGGGTTATCCTTGGTCACCCTCGGCGTGGTGTGCGCCAGCGGCCTGTTGAACCCCAAGCGGAGACACTGAATGTTTGAGCAACTCGATGCCCCACGACAGGACCCGATACTGTCTTTGACGGTGGCTTTTCGTAATGACCCTCGCCCCAACAAGATCGATCTGGGCATCGGTGTATATCGCAACAGCGAAGGGGTAACCCCGATCATGGCCGCCGTGAGGCAGGCACAGATCGCCCTGGCCGAAGAACAGACCACCAAGAGCTATGTGGGTCTGGCCGGTGACGAAGTCTTCAATGACCTCATTACCGATCTTGTGCTGAAGGGCACTGAGGCCAGAAGCCGCACCAGCGCAGTGCAAACACCAGGCGCCAGTGGCGCCCTGCGCATGCTGGCCGACTTGATGGCTTCTGCTCAACCAGATACTCGCGTCTGGATCAGCAACCCGAGCTATGTCAATCACCGCCCGGTCATGGAAGCCGCCGGCCTGCAGGTTGAGCAATACCCCTATTTTGACCCTGAAACCAAGGTCGTTGATGAAGCCGCCATGCTGGCGCAATTCGAACAACTGGGGCCCAGAGATGTGGTGCTGCTGCACGGCTGCTGCCACAACCCGACCGGAGCAGACCTCAGTGAAGCCGCCTGGCAACGCATTGCCGAGCTGGCGGTTGAACGCGGGTTTTTACCCTTTGTCGATATCGCCTACCAGGGCTTTGGTGACGGCCTGATCGAAGACGCCGCCGGCTTGCGCCTCCTGGCTGAAACCGTACCAGAAATGCTCATCGCCACCTCCTGCTCGAAAAACTTTGGCCTCTACCGCGAGCGCACCGGTGCGGCCATCGTGATCGGGAAAACCCTGGAACACAGCCAGCGCGCCAAGGGTCGTATTCTGGAAATGGCCCGAGCCACCTACACCATGCCACCCGACCATGGCGCTGCCATCGTCGCCAGAATTCTGCAGGACGAAACGCTGCGCAATACCTGGCAATCCGAACTGGTGGCCATGAACCAACGCATCAACGGCTTGCGAAGCCTGTTGGTAGAGCAATTTCGCATCGCCAGCGACAGCCAACGCTTTGATTACTTTGGTGAACACAGAGGCATGTTCTCGGTAACCGGGCTGGACGAGACGCAAATAGAGCGACTGAAAGCAGATCACGGCATTTACCTGGTCGGTGGCGGTCGTGTCAATGTGGCCGGTATGGCAGAGCGCGATGTGCCCATTGTGGTCGACGCTTTTCTTGATGTAGGTGCCTGAATCTTTTGACAGAACTGGCGCGCAAACCAAAGCCGAAGCTTTGGAAAATCGTCGTTTTGGCACTGCTGGCCATACCCCTGCTGGTGATAGATCGCCCCACGGGTGCCGATCAGGAGCTGGCCAGGGGTTTATGGAACCTGGGTCACATCTGCTTCTTTGCATTAGCCGTTCTCGCGCTGAAGCGTCAGTTGGACATGCGCAACTGGCCACATTGGCTTGCCATCAGCATTGCCGTCTTTGTGATCAGCGTCATAGTGGAGTTCCTGCAATACGGTGCCGGCCGAGAGCGAGGTTGGGAAGACATAGAGCGCAACCTCATTGGTGCCTGGCTGGCCATGTTCTGGCTGATTCCCGGTTCGGCGCAGGTGTGGACGGGGCGCCTTATCGCCACAGGCCTCTTTCTGGCTCAGGTCAGCGTGGTCGGTCAGTTGGCCTTGACCGAACACCGCCTGAGCCAAAGCTTGCCCATACTGTCCAGCCTGGAGAAACCGTACGAACTGCAATGGTGGGATGGGCAGGTCGAGCGCAGCACAGAACACACCCGACTGGGCCAATACAGCCTTAGAGTTCATTACAGCGACAGTGGCTATTCCACAGCCGTTCTGCACACTCTGCCCAGTGACTGGACGGGCTATCAAAACCTGAGATTCGAAGTGCACAACCCTCAACTGACCCCGGTGTCACTCAATCTGCGAATTCAGGATCTCGAATACCAACAAAGAGGGGCGCGCTTCAATGATCGCTTTAATCTGGCCTTCGTTGCCGAGCACGGCTGGAACACCATAGAGGTCAGCCTATCGGACGTGCTTGAAGCCCCGGAAACCCGCCATATGCAGATGAACCGGATAGCCCAATTGGAAGTGTTCACCACCAACCTACCGCAACCGAAAGTCATTTATCTGGACCACTTCCGTTTGCGTTAAAGCGCTCAGGACACCGCCTTGCGACGCGGCCATCGAATTAAACGAGTGGCAATGCCAGTACCCACCAATGTAATGACCATGCCGATAATGATTTGTATGGTCAGTACTTCTCCCAGTATCAGATACCCCCAACCCAGGGCACTGACCGGCACCAGGAAAGTCACGGTTGAAGTCGCCGTCGCACCCGCACTGGCCAACAATTGGAAATACAAAAAGAAGGCCAGAGCCGTGCTCAGAATCGCCAATGCAATGGCATTGGCCCAGGCGATACCCGAGGGCATTTGATCCGGCCACAACAACAAAGCCGGCACCATCAAGATCAGGCTGGACATCAAGGTCGTGCCACCGGCCACCACCCGAATCGGCAAATGGGCCAGCTTCGCTTTCGAATAATTGCCCGCTATACCATAAAAAACCGTCGCCCCAAGCGCTGCCAGAATGGCCCAGCCATCGCCGCCCACAGAGAAATCCAGCCGGTCTGCTGAAAGCACGTATACCCCCAAAAAGGCCAGGCCCAACCCCCAATACTGTTGTCGCTGCACCGGCACAGCAAAGAGCAAAACACCAATCAGGGCGGTAAAGAGCGGTGTGGTGGCATTAATCAAGGAGGTAAAACCTGCCTCCAGACTCAGGGTGGCATAGGCCAACAGACTGAAAGGAATCACATGATTGGTCAGCGCCAACACAGCCAATGGAACAACATGCTGAAAGAAAAGCTGACGGTACCGAGCCACAGTAAACAAGGGCAACAACACCAGTGCAGCCACACCCATCCGAACCATAATCAAGGGCACCGGCCCAAACTCAGGCGCAGCGACTCGCATAAAAAGAAAGGACACGCCCCACAGGGTCGACAAGACAATCAGTCTGAATGCATCTATCGCTGACACTACGTTTTACACCCTTTATGTTCGGCCTGCTCTGCTCAGGCGCATTCTGTTTAGTTCACCGGCTGAGTTCGCGCTCGCCACTGGGTAAGCCTCTGACGGGGACGCTACAAGTAGGTTATCAGGCTCATCCCTGAGCCTGACCCTCCGGGCTCGCTTCGCTCATGCCAAAACGCTCCAGGCGTTTTGGTCCCTGTAAGCTCGGCGGTCCCCATCCAACCGCCATGGATGGCGGAAGTGCCGTTTTTGCAGGAGCAAAAAACGGCCATGGGGACCGACGCCCCGACAGAGGCTCACCCAGTACCAAGCGCTTGGATATCACCATGAGTAGACAATGGCAGGAGATAGTACATCGATTGTTCAAGTGAACTAGCCTTAATTGATACATTTCATATTGTGATGAACTACAAAAGGCTAGCGCTGGGTACCGGGGTGACTCATCAAGGGTGGTCTGCAGTATGGATCGGTCCGACGCCTCGGCTGCAGCCCAGGCCCCATGGATGGGTCCACGCCGACCCTTGAGGAGTTACCCCGGTGGCCAGTGCGGGTTATAGCTAAAGGTTACAACCCAGACCCAGGATCCGACTCGACGGTTGCGCCCTTGTCGTCGACCATGTAGAAGAAGCAACTGCGCCGGTTGGTGTGGCAGGCGGGGCCTTGCTGGTCGACGAGCAGCAACAGGGTATCGCCATCGCAATCTACCCGCATCTGTTTGAGCTTTTGGCGGTGGCCAGAGCTTTCGCCTTTGCGCCAATAGGTTTTGCGGGAGCGTGACCAGTAGCAGACCTGGCCCGTAGCTAATGTCTCCTCGATGGAGGCACGGTTCATCCAGGCCATCATCAGTATTTCGCCGGTATCCTGTTGTTGGGCGATGGCGGGAATCAGGCCTTCGTCTGTGACCTTGAGTTGGCTGAGCAAGTCAGCCAGATCGATTCTTTCGCCCTTTGGAGCCTTTTCCCAGTTCTTGAACACGCCGTCAGTCTCATCACTAGAATACGGTCGACCAGTTTACCGAAATTCGCGTTGGATACACGCCAAATTCGTCTTTGAGCTGCAGCGTAGTCATATCCGAGCCTTCCATCGTGGCTGACTCAGCAATGGGTAGACTGGCCGAGATGTCCAGCCGGCTGTTGTCGGTCAGGCTGTAATCCAGCATGGCGTTGAGCAGCAGGCCGCCATCTCCCAGATTGGTCAGCAAGGCACCCTGAGCATAGAGCAAGGGATTCATGGGTTTGCTTGCGATCAAGCTGGCGTAGTGTCGACCGGCCGGAATGACCATTCCCTTGCGATAGAAACCAGACTGCCAGGTTTCGAGACTTGCCTGGCGCTCACCCAGCCCATTGAAGTGGTATTCCAGTGCGATGTAAACATCATTCAGTACCTGCTGATCGGCGCCCAGGGTGAATCGTGCACCCTGGTTTTCGTCACTGCCCAGCCAGGCGATTTCCTGCCACCAACCCCAGGTGCCGGCAGTGCCCTGGCTGCCAAAACCGAAGAGGTGATAGTCGCCATTCACGGTCAAGGCAGTGAACTCCAGCGTCAATGCGCTGACCTGATTGTAGGTACGCACGAAGGCGAGTTGATCTTCACCAAATACCCAGCCGATGTCCAACTCACCCAATTGCCCCAGGGGTTGCAGCCAGCGCACGGCATCGACGCCAGGGCGATAGCTGCGTTCTGCGGCTCCGATGTTGGCAGGAAGGACAACATCGACCGGTGAAAACTGTTGCGAGAGCCCAAAACTGATGGCCTGGCGACCGACAGAGAGGTCGCCCTGGTCATTCAGCCAAAGAAAATAGAGTCGATCGAGATTTTGTTCGAGTACCAGACTGTCGTCATCGTTCGAGTAGAGTTCGGTGTCGAGATCCTGCCAACGGTAATCTGCGCCTGTGCCGTCGAGGCCATCGAAAGACAGGTTGCCATCGTCCTGAGCCAGGCGCCAGCGCTGCGCCAGGCCGTAGTGGAGGCCGAATTCCAGGTCAGGCGTCAGGCTGGCACTGAGGTTCCAACGCACTTCGGCGCGCTGGTCGATGGCCCATTCTGGAGGCTGAAGCGCAGAACTCGCACCGCTGATTTGAGGGTAACCGTAGGCATCGGAGCCGAGCGTGATATCCGTCCAGGTGAAGACATCCGCCTGTGCTGAGACCGCAAGCATTGCAGTGATTAATGTCAGGCTGCGAAGCGCTTTAACGAACACGGCGATCATCCTCCTCCACTCGACCATCGCGCAGGCTTATAAGACGGTTGGCTCTTTCCATGATCATCGGGTCGTGCGTGGAAAATACGAAGGTCATGCCATCATTGCGATTCAAATCGTGCATCATGTCGAGCAAGTCCTTGCCGGTGTGCGAATCCAGGTTGGCGGTGGGTTCATCGGCCAATATCAAGTCGGGCTGGCTGACCATGGCTCGGGCCACGGCGACCCGCTGTTGCTGTCCGCCGGAGAGTTCTCCCGGGCGACGGTTTTCCTTACCGCTAAGCCCTACTTTGGCCAACATATCCTGGACTCTGTGTTTGCGCTCGGCTTCTGGCACGCCCTGCAACAACATGATGTACTCACAGTTTTCCGCAGCCGTAAGCACTGGAATCAGATTGTAGGCCTGGAAAATAAACCCGATATGATCCCGCCGGAAATCCGACAACTCTCGGCCACTCATGGCGGAAATCGCCTTGTTTGCCAGCCATACCTCGCCAAGCGTCGGCACATCCAGCCCGCCCATCAGTTGCAGCAGGGTTGACTTGCCGGAGCCGGACGGCCCGACAATGGCGGTAAACTCGCCCGGCTCTATGGTCATATCGACGGCATCCAGCGCCTTGACCAGGGTATCGCCACGGCCGTAGTGTCGACTGAGTTGGTGTGTCTTGATGACGGCAGTCAATGCTGGCCTCCTTATAGACTTTTTTGCAGAGCCCTGGCGGGCACGATGCGTGCTGCGTGCAAAGCGGGGTAAGTTGCAGCGACCAGTGTCAGCAGCAACACCCAAAAGGGGTAAAGTTGATATTGGCGAGAATCCACCACCGGCCGAATGACCTCAGCCAGTGACACACCGGATATCTCCATGTTGCCGTAATCAATGCCAACGGCTGCCAACCAGATGGTGAGGCCGAAGCCGAGGAGCAACCCCAGCGCAATGGCTCCGATGGCCAGCAAAAACGTCTCGGTCAATATCAGCCTGAAAATGCTGCGCCTACGCGTACCAATGGCCAGCAACACACCAATTTCCCAGGTGCGTTCGTAAATGGACATGAAAATACCGTTGGTCACACTCAGGCCCGCCAGTATGAAAAGTATGCCGCCAATAACGGCCATGGACGCCCCGGTCAGCTCCAGCATACTGGCCAGTTGCGGAATCAGTGTTGTCCAGCCCTGAGCAGTAACATCCTCGGTACTGAGTGCCTGCCACAATGGCAAATCGCGCTCGCTGGCCAGAGAAGCCGAGTGCATGATCCAGGCAATCTCATGCACCCCTTCGATGGCCATCATCGATTGCAACTTGGGCAGGAGTACAAACACCATGTTTTCATCCAGCATGCGAGCGTTAAAGTGGAACAAGCCGCTCACTCTGAACAACTGCTGGTCGACACCACCATCGTCCTGGTTATTGACAGACACCACCAGGCGGTCCCCCAGCCCCACTTCCAGCAGATCGGCCAAACGCTCGCCAAGCAGAATCTGGGTGTCATCGCCGGCTTCGGTCAAGTAATCTCCTGCCGTCATGGCTTCACGGATTTTCGACACTGCAGCTTCGCGCTCCGGATCTATACCAGTCACTTGCACCGCTCTGTTGTCGGCCGCGCTGGAGATCATACCGAACGCCAGAACTCTCGGTGTTGCGTTGGCCACTTGCGCAGCAGCGGCCAATTGGTCGAGATGATGGTCAGGGTTTGCAATGATGAAGGCTTCATCCCGCTCATCCAGAAAATCCCGATGATGCATTTGCGCATCGCCTGAATACATCCGTGTCGCGGAGCGAACGGTGGTATCCATAAAACCAAGAATAAAAGCGTCTGTGACGACCAGCGCCGCCGTACTCAGGCTGATCACCATGCCCGTCAACAACGTTCGACGCGTGTTGCGCGTCAGGTTGCGCAGTGCGAGGCGCCAATTCAGTCCCATTCAGTGAGCCCTCATCGCGTCAATAGGGGTAAGTCTTGCCGCTCTTAAGCCAGGCAACAACGCCACAATAAAAGCCGCAACAAAAATCACCACAGCCGGGAAGGCAAATACAGCAACCGACATCTGGCCGCGATAGTGTGAAAACAGAATGCCGGAAACCTCAATGGCCTCCCCCATCTCGAAACCGACGTGCGTTAACCAGTAATTGGCCGGAAGAGCAATCAGAAAACCCAGGGCACAAGCAATCAGGGCCAGCATCTGAGTTTCGAGTAGAATCAGCATGAAGAGACGTGAGGGTGACGTGCCTATCGCCTTGAGGACCCCGAATTCACGGGTGCGCTCCATGACCGACATCAACACCGTATTGAGCACCCCCACACAGACCAGAAAAATCAACACATAGCTGGCAAAGACACTGCCTTCTTTGTCGGCCTCCATGGTGTCATAAAAGTCCTTGGCGACGACTTGCCAGGGGTCGACTTCCGCCTCGGCCTCGGCAAAAGGGGTGTCCTCAGCCCAGAGCGCCAATTGATTCGACAAGGCTGTGGCACGACGGTAATCCGTACCGAGTATCAGAACGCGGTGTGCCTGCTCAGGCAAGACAAACAATTCCTGTGCCGCTGTCAGTGGCAAGAACACCTGTCGCGCTTCCATGCTGTCCGCATCACCGACTATGCCGACAACGCGATACAGATCGTTGGCCAGAGACCCATCCGCCCCCTGTGAAATCAGCACCAGCTCGTCGCCAACGCCCAGGGACAATTGACGCGCCACCGCATGCCCAATCATGGCAGAGTAAAAGCCACTTTCATCAAGATCGGATGTCAGATAATTTCCGGCGGTCAGTTTGTCAACCAGCAATGAGAGCTGCGCTTCTCGCTCAGGGTGTATGCCTGTTACGGCAACCGGGAAACTCTTGTCTTCGCCATAGGCCAGAGCGCTGCTTTCCAGCCTTGCGGTCACCGCTTCGACGCCGTTCTGATCGGAAAGCTGATTCAGCAAAGACTCATCGGCCGGTACGGTGCGGTGCAGGTTGGGTCTTTCGATAAAGCCTGGCGCGGTAATTTGCACATGGCCGGTTACGTCTCTGGTATAGAAGTTCAGCACCTGATCGTAACTGCCTTCCTCCACAGAATTCAGCAAAGCCACCAGCAAATAACCACCCAACATGCTTAATAAAGTCAGGGTCGTGCGTCGACGGTTGCGCAACAGATTGCGGAAGGCGAGTTTCAACATCAGCATGTTGCTTTACCTCCCGCTCAGCGTCTCAGGTTTTGCAGAGTAAACCAGTTTTCGCTCAGGTTGACATCAAAGGTCAGGTCGTTGTATTCAACGGTGGTCTGGTGCCCCTCCTTGTTCAAGGGTGTCAATACCATCCTGGCCGGCAGTGCAATGCCATCGAACTCACGCACCTCTGCAAACGCCATGACCCGCATCAAGGTTCCAGCTTCGTTATAGTAGCGCTGCTCCAGAGGAAGCAAGGTCGACCTGTCGATGTCAATTTCCATACCGCCCCACACCGTGACAGTCTGCTCCCTGGGCACCAACCGCAACAGGTAACGAGCTTCCTCTTCAACCAGAGTCACAGTGTATTCTTCAACCCAGGAAGCATCACGCATCAGATCATCGTTGGTGAAGTCCGACCCCATCCAGCTGCCCATCATCATTGATGGTGGTACCTTGACGACACGATTGACGCGCGGCAAGTAGTTCCACATATCATTCTCTCGCTTGAGTGTGCTGACACCTCGATCACGAACCGGTTCCAGCACACGCACCAGGGCATAGTCCAGACCCAAAGACCAGGATTCCATCTTCATGGTCCGCTCATAGTCCGGGGTTTTTATGTGCATGGTCATGGTCGCGTGGGAGGCATCCTGCTGGTAGAGCTGGTCCATACGTTCGAGCAATTCGACGGCTTTTGGGTCGCTTTCTGCTGCGGCACTGGTCAACCAGAAAGCCATCAATGCCAGGAGGATTTGAGACAGGAACCGCTTCATGTAGACCTCTTCCTTTACCCTTATTCTGTCGGAGCAATTACTTTAGCAGGCAAAGGGGTTCCTGGTCTCCTGAGTTGAACATATTCATGACATGGATCAAACCGTAATGTTGATCCTTGACTTACTCGGTATGAATCGGGCTGCTGTCGCTTCCTGACTGCTCTTCCATAAAGAGCGTGTTCCAGCGCATCAGCAGAACCGTCATGTGCTGTGCCTGGCGAGCCAACGACTGTAACTCCTCTTCAGAGTTGGGCGTACCACGAAAGAGTTCTATCTTGCGCATATCACGGCTGATCACATGGGTTGGTGACTGCATGCGATAGACTTCCAGCTTCCAGCGCGTATTGGCCACGACCATACGGTAAAACAGTATCTTGGTATGACGACGCACTCGTGAATAATCGCTCAGATCGCCAAAGGCACTGCCATCAATGACCACCAGTTTAACCTCGCCACCGTCCGGGTCCGCAATGATGGTGGCCGTCCTGTCCACACGGCAGATCATGGCCAGTGCACCGAAAACATGGCCCGGTGTAATGGCGCTTAAAGGTTCACCCTTCAACGACTGGTCATCGGGGTACACCAGAAGTTGGCCGCGTAACAGAAAGTAGAAATTCGGATCACTGTCACCGTAATGAATCACCGTCTCACCTGGCTCGACCGCCATTACCTTGGCGTAGGTTGCCAGAAACTCGGCCTGTTTGGCGTCTACGGTTCGCAACTCGCGAAAAAAGGAGATACCAGATAACAAATCATCGAGAGCGGCCGGGTTTTGAGCGCCGGATGTCAGTAGTTTCATAAGCTCACTAAAAGAGAGTGAATGGATATTGAGTAGAGTATAGCATTTTGAAGAAAAGCTGACCTTGATGACTTCAAATGCCAGTACAGAGACGGCATTATGCTCATCCCGGACCCATTGCTCAGGATCACTTGCTGAATGTACCCCCGCCTTTTAATCACCCACCCTGCACTGCAGACCATTGCAGCCTTGATGCTCGGGTTGATGTTGCCTTTGTCGATGGCTCCGTTCCGCCTCTGGCCACTGATCTGGCTCAGCATCGCCGGTTTCTTTGTGCTGATTCACCAGGCTCGAAGTGGCCGCCAGGCGCTCTGGCTGGGCTGGGTTTATGGTGCCGGCATGTATGGACTGGGCATTTCCTGGGTGTACCAGAGTATGCGCACCGTCTCGACCCCAGTGCCCATGTCTTTGCTGCTGACCAGCCTGTTTTGCCTGGGCATTGCGCTCCTGCCGATGCTGCAGGCCTGGCTTTATCATCGCTACCTGCGAGCCCACCGTGCGGCAGTCTGGCTGGCTGCACCCATGTTGTGGGTGCTGTTTGAATGGCTGCGCAGTTGGCTGTTTACGGGTATGCCCTGGTTGTTGTCGGGCTATGCGCTGACCGACACTCCCATGGCTCAAGTGGCAGCCATCATTGGTGTTTATGGGCTTGGCACCCTGGTCGTACTGTCTGCTGCGGGCCTGGCACAGGCGGCCATCCAGCCACAACACCGCTCGCTCTGGCTTGGGTCCAGCCTGGCGCTGATCGCGCTGCCCATGGCAATTGGCTGGGCAGTGCCGGCAAGCCATTGGTCCGCTCCGCAGGCGGTAATAACCGCCGTCGCCGTGCAAAGCAATGTCCGCCAGGCCGATAAATGGGCTGCCCGAAATGTACGCCCCACCCTCGATTTTTATGCCCGCCAGGCCCGGTTGCATACCGAACCCGACCTGATGCTCTGGCCAGAAGCCGCGCTGACGGTGCGCCCCCATCGCATTCCGGATTGGCTTGATGAGCTTGACCAGATGGGTAAAAACCGGGAACAAGCCATTATTACCGGCATCATCACCGAAGAGGCTGGCCGCTATTACAATGCGCTGCTGGGTTTTGGTGAAAGTGAAGGCGAATACAGAAAACAACACCTGGTTCCTTTTGGTGAATATCTGCCTTTCGAACAGCAATTGCGTGGCCTGATCGAATTCTTCAGTTTGCCCATGTCAACGCTGACGCCAGCACCCGAGCCACAACAGCCCATGCAGTGGCAACGTCAGGATGCCACCTATCGCCTGGCGCCGGTGATTTGTTACGAAGCCGCCTACCCAGGGCTGGTCCGCCAGTTAGCAAAAGAGTCGGACTTGATGATCATGGTCAGCAACGATGCCTGGTTTGGTGACTCCCTCGCTCCTCACCAACATTTGCAGATCACCCGGATGAGAGCCATCGAAAACAGCCGAGCAATCGTCCGGTCTACCCAGAACGGCATATCCGCCCTGATCGATGCCGACGGCAAGCTGCTGGCTCGCAGCCGACAATTCGAGGTAGCCGCTTTGACCGGCCAGGTAACCTTACGGCAGGGGATGACACCCTATCAACGTTGGGGCGGCATCGGCTGGCTACTGGTGCCAACCGTGCTGGTGGCGTTGATTGCATGGCAGTCACGCCGCAAGCATTAAGGTGGCAACCTCGGCATCATTGGAGCCTTACTTGCTGTTACCCTGAAGCCGGAAATGCCCGACATCGGCCAGCCCCAAAGCCGTCATCAAGGGTTCTTTCAGTGAGGTCAGGGTCGCATCCAGTCCCCAGGGTGGGTTCAGCACCACCATGGTGCTGGCCGTCATGCCACGACCGACTTCATCCGGCCTTACCCCCAGCTCAACCGAAACGGATGGGCCGAGGGATGTCAGGCCCCTTTCGAGACGGCGGCTGCGGTTGCGATCGACCACCGGCATCCAGATGGCGATGACGGCGTTGGGCATCTTGCGCAGGGCATCGGCTACGGCTTTCTTGACGCGGTCGTAATCGGCCTTGATCTCGTAGGAAGGGTCGACCAGCACCAGGGCCCTTCGTTCGGGAACTGGCAATTCAGACAACAAGCGTTCAAAACCATCCTGTGCCGCCACTTTGACGCGGCGATCCCGCTTGAAGGTTTGTTGGAGCAGGTTCAGATCTGTGCTGTGCAGTTCGGTCACGACCAGCCGATCCTGTTCCCGCAGACACTGAGCGGCCAACCAGGGCGACCCCGGATAATAGCTGAGACGACTGTCTCCTGCGGAAGCAACCAGAGCCAGGTAACGTTGCACAAGCTCAGATTTGACATCCGCGCTCTGCAATAGCGCTATACCCTCCGCCGCCTCCCCGGTTTTGCGTGCATAATCGGAATCAAGTCGATAGAGCCCCGCCCCGCCATGGGTGTCGATGTAACGCAAGGGTGCCTCTTTACGAGTCAGATAATCCAGGCAATACACCAGAACCAGGTGTTTGAGCACATCGGCGTGGTTGCCGGCGTGGTAAGCGTGTCGATAACTGAGCATGGGTAACCCCTCAAAATTTGGCCCATTGTACGCGGGCTGACACCAAATACAGCCACAGAACGACTGTGCATAGGCTGTACAGTACCTGAACAGATTGAACGACTTGGGGTTACACCCTCCCAATGGCCGCAAAAGACCTGTACAGTCATTGTCATCCGGGTGTCATTTCTGAACTACGGAACAGAGTCTTTCAAAAAACAACATAATGGGGTGACGACGCAAAAAAGGACATTTATACTCGATCAGAACCTGAAAAGTGATTTTGGGTGACTGAACCAGCGCATGAAAGATCAGGAAAATCGGTAAAATACCGCTTACGGGCCCAAAGTATTGCCTGTAAGTACCAATCCTGAGCATGCCTACTCACAGTTAAAAAAGACAATAAATTGATGGGAGTCATAGAATGAAAAAATCCTTATTGGCCACAACCGCACTCGCTCTGACAGCCGGCCTGGCGATGGCAGACGAAGTAAGAATGGGTGTCCTGTTGGGCTTCACCGGTCCAATCGAATCGATCACACCCCACATGGCTGACGGTGCCGAAATGGCCTGGAATGAAGTCAACGAGAGCGGCCTCTTCCTAGGTGGCAACACCATTCGTTCAGTACGTGCAGACTCGACCTGTGTCGATTCTTCCGCTGCTCAGGCTGCTGCAGAGCGTATGATCTCATCTGATCGCGTTGCTGCCATCATGGGTGCTGACTGTTCAGGTGTTACCATGGCGGTTCTGCAAAACGTCGCCATGTCTGCTGGCGTTCCGATGATTTCGCCTTCAGCGACCTCACCTGCCTTTACCACCACAGAATCCAACGGTTTGTTCTTCCGTACCTCACCCTCTGATGCACGTCAAGGCGCCATCATGGCTGAGATCGTCATGGACCGTGGCTACTCGCAAGTCGCATTGACCTACACCAACAATGACTACGGTGCGGGTTTCGCCAATGCCTTTGAACAATCCTACACTCAACTGGGTGGCACCATCACCTCCAAAGTGGCTCACGAAGAAGCCCGTGGCGACTACTCCGCTGAAGTCGGCCAGTTGGCTTCTGCTGGTGGTGACGCTCTGGTCATTCTTGGCTACGTAGACGGCGGCGGTTCCATGCTGCGTACTGCCTGGGAACTGGGTGCCTTTGATAACTTCTTCATGGGCGATGGCATGTATGGCGACGAGCTGATTTCAGCAGTCGGTGAAGCACTGGAAGGCACCATCGGTACCATTCCCTGGGCCTCAGGCGAAGGCGCTGACAAGTTCCACGAGATGGCAGCTGCCGCTGGTGTGCAAGGTCAGTCAAGCTATACCCGCGAAAGCTATGACGCTGCAGCTCTGCTGGCTTTGGCCGCACAAGCAGCCGGTTCTGCCGACCCACGAGCCATTGCCGACAACATCATGAATGTTGCCAATGCTCCCGGTGTTGAAATTCTGCCTGGCGATCTCGCTCGTGGCCTGCAGATTCTGGCCGATGGTGGCGAAGTCAACTATCAGGGTGCCACCAATGTTGAACTGGTTGGTCCTGGTGAAGCTGCCGGTAGCTACCGTGAATACGTCGTTCAAAACGGCGAATATGTAACGGTGCGCTTCCACTAAGTTCAGACTACTTTCCAAACTTGAGTCTACGGCCCGAAGATACGATCCTCGGGCCGTTTTTCTATACGCGCCTTATAAGGCGCCGCGAAACAGGAAACAAAGATCATGGCAATGATCCGGGTTGAGGACCTGCATAAGCACTTCGGTGGGTTTCACGCGGTCGATGGTGCCACGTTGGAGATCGAGAAAGGCTCGATCACAGGGCTGATTGGTCCAAACGGCGCCGGCAAAACGACGCTCTTCAATGTGATCGCGGGGGTATTAGCGCCCACTTCAGGCAAGGTACTGATGGAAGGTGAAGACATCACTGGCCTGCCACCACACCAGTTGTTTGACAAAGGTTTGTTACGCACCTTTCAGATCGCTCACGAATTCCACTCGATGACAGTGCGCGAAAACCTCATGATGGTGCCACCCAACCAGTCAGGCGAGAATCTGTACTCTGCCTGGTTTCATGGCAAACGCGTGCGGGAAGAAGAAGAACGCATCCGGGCTCGCGCCAACGAGGTGCTGGAATTCTTGACCATCAGCCATATCGCTGATGAAAAAGCCGGCCAAATTTCAGGTGGTCAGAAAAAGCTGCTTGAATTGGGCCGCACCATGATGACTGATGCCAAAATTGTGTTTCTGGATGAAGTGGGTGCCGGGGTTAATCGCACGCTCTTGAATACCATTGCTGACGCTATTGTTCGGCTGAACCAGGAACATGGCTACACCTTTGTCGTCATTGAACACGACATGGATTTTATTGGGCGAATTTGCGATCCCGTTATCTGTATGGCTGAAGGCAAGGTATTGGCCGAAGGCACCCTGGATGAGATCAAGGCAAATGAGCAAGTGATTGAAGCCTATCTTGGCACTGGCCTCAAGAACAAGGTAATGCAGGAGGAAGGTCATGTCTGAGCAACAACCGGAATTCAGTACGGAGCCTTTCTTGATCGGGGACTCCATGACCGGTGGCTACGGTGGTGCTGATATTCTGCATGACTGCACCATAGCGGTCGATAAAGGCGAGATCGCCGTCATTGTTGGCCCGAATGGCGCGGGCAAATCCACCGCCATGAAAGCAGTCTTTGGTATGCTTGAATTGCGCAAGGGTATCATTCGACTGAACGGCGAAGACATCAGTGCGCTTACCCCTCAAGCTCGAGTCGCCAAAGGAATGGGCTTTGTCCCTCAGAACAACAATATCTTTCCGTCCATGACCGTGGAAGAAAACCTGGAAATGGGTGCTTTCATCCGAGTCGATGATATTTCAGAAACGATAGAGCAGGTTTACGAACTCTTCCCGATTCTGAAAGACAAACGTCGTCAGGCCGCTGGTGAACTTTCTGGCGGGCAACGTCAGCAGGTAGCCGTCGGGCGCGCGTTGATGACACACCCTACGGTGTTAATGCTTGATGAACCTACCGCAGGCGTTAGCCCCATCGTTATGGATGAACTGTTCGACCGCATCATAGAAATTGCCCGTACTGGCATCTCCATTTTGATGGTAGAACAGAACGCCCGACAAGCTCTGAACATCGCCAACAAGGGCTATGTTCTGGTACAGGGTGAAAACCGATACACCGACACGGGGGCTGCGCTACTGGCTGATCCCGAAGTCCGCAAGAGCTTTTTAGGGGGTTAATTCAGATGGAACCGCTCAACGCGCTAATCAGCGTTACCAACTTCATGCTGATCCCGGCTCTGGCCTACGGCAGTCAACTGGCCCTGGGTGCATTAGGGATCACGCTCATTTTCTCTATTTTACGCTTTGCTCATTTCGCTCATGGTGACACCATGGCTTTGGGTACGGCAGCTGTCATTGGAGGAACGATATTCCTGCAGGGTCTGGGTGTATCCATAGCACCGTTGCCAACGGCTCTGCTGGCCATTCCTTTCGGCATGCTTGTACTGATCAGTTATCTTCTGGTCGCCGACAAACTGGTTTACTCCTACTTCCGCAAGGTCAAGGCAAAGCCGCTGATCTTTGTCATGGCATCACTGGGTGTGATGTTTGTGACCAATGGCATTACTCGGCTGTTCATGGGTGTAGGGGAAACACGCTTCGAAGACGGCCAGCGCTTTCTGTTTACGGTAAGAGAGTTCCGCGCCTTTACTGGCCTTGCTGAAGGAATGGCATTGCGCACCTCCCAGGCACTGACCGTGGTAACGGCCCTGGCCGTCATGGTCGCATTGTTCTGGTTTTTGAACCGTACGCGGTCGGGTAAATCCATGCGCGCCTACTCCGATAACGAAGATCTGGCATTGCTCTCTGGTATCAACCCCGAACGAGTGGTGATGATTACCTGGATCATTACCGGCACCTTACTGGTTCTGGCAGGCACTCTCTATGGCCTGGATAAAGGTTTCCGTCCATTCAACTACTTTCAGTTGCTACTGCCGATGTTTGCCGCCGCGATTCTCGGTGGGCTTGGCTCACCCTTCGGAGCCATTGTAGGGGCCTACGTAGTGGCCTTCGCTGAACTTGGAATCACCTACGCCTGGCGACGAGTTTTTACCTATCTCATGCCAGAGGGTATGGAACCCACGTCCATGATGCAACTCCTCCCGGTTGATTACAAATTCGCAGTAACGTTCGCCATTCTGGTCATCGTTCTGTTGTTCCGACCGACCGGTATTTTCAAGGGGAAAGTGATATGAACCTGACTGCACGTGATTTATGGCTGTTTGCAGGCATGGGGCTTGTGCTGGCCATGGTCGGCATGTTCCAGAGTTGGCAACTGGCGATCACCATCCTGAATATGAGTTTGATTTCCGCCATTATGGCATTGGGCGTTAACATGCAGTGGGGCTATGCAGGCCTCTTTAACGTGGGCGTTATGGGCTTTACCGCAGTCGGAGGCCTGGCCGTCGTACTGATTGCCCAACCCCCGGTTCCTGAGGCCTGGGCGGCAGGTGGCTTCGGCATACTGCTGGGCCTTATGCTTGGCGTCTCGACCATTCTGGCTGCAATCATTGTTTATAAGCGCATGCAGCCTGGCCGGCTTCGTGGACTGGCAATCTTTGCAGTGCTACTTGGCGGCTACCTGATCACCGCACAGGTCTTTGGCCCAGCAAAGCAGGCTGTTCAGGCCGTCAACCCGGCTTCAGAAGGCTACCTCGGCGGCGCCAACCTGCCCGTCATTCTGGCTTGGCCAGTGGGTGCTGTTTTCGCCGCAGGTATAGCCTGGGTGATCGGTAAAATCAGCCTGGGGCTTCGCGCCGACTATCTGGCGATCGCAACGCTTGGCATCTCGGAAATTGTCATCGCCGTGATGAAACATGAGCGTTGGCTTGCACGGGGTGTAAACAACGTGACCGGCATTGACCGACCCGTTCCTCGCCCTGTCGACTTGCAACCCCAACAATGGGTCCAATCTCTGGCCGACACCCTAGGCTGGAGTCTTTCGCAAACGGCCAATGTGATTTCAGGGCTTGGCTACAGCATACTGTTTCTGATCGTTCTCATAATCCTGATGTGGCTGGCAGAGCGTGCTCTGAATTCTCCCTGGGGTCGGATGATGCGAGCCATCAGAGACAACGAGATTTCTGCCCGCGCCATGGGCAAGGATGTCACCAGGCGTCATCTTAACATCTTCGTTCTGGGGTCGGCTGTCTGCGGCCTGGCCGGTGCGATGATGGTCTCGATGGATGGTCAGTTGACACCCGGCAGTTATGAACCGCTGCGTTACACCTTCCTGATTTGGGTGATGGTGATAGTCGGTGGTTCTGGCAATAACTGGGGCTCGGTACTGGGTGCTTTTGTGATCTGGTTCCTGTGGGTACAGGTTGAACCTGCCGGGCGCTGGTTTATGGATGTGATTACATCCGGCATGGCGGTGGATTCGGAACTTCGCCAGCATCTGCTGGGTTCAGCGGCGTACATGCGCTTGTTGACCATGGGCATTGCCTTGCTGCTGATGCTGCGCTTTGCACCTCGTGGTTTGATTCCTGAACGCTAGGAACTTGTCGGACTCCGGATAAGCCAGGCAATCAAAAAGGGCAGTGCCAACACTGCCCTTTTTTTGTACTACGAAACAACGCCTTCCTGAACTTCTTCAATCACTACTGAAATACCCATCCCGCAGGAACTCGACAACCAGACTGCGCACCTTTTCATCGTTCATGATAAAGGTATGGCCGGACTCAACCACTCGAAAGCCCTCAGCTTCTGATAATTGCGCACTGGAAACCGTGACCTTGCCGTCGTGTGCATCGTCAAAGAGAAAGTTGAACCAGGGGTCACTTGAGCGTACTCCAGTGATAATCCCGACCCGTTCGTTGATCGGACCAATGCGATTGACCAGAGCATTTTCCTGAGTACTGAGTTCCATGGCTGCCGGCCCGAATACCCATTGAAACCAGGGTTGGTCTCCGAGCGTATCGATGATTTCACTGCCATGATTGGGTGGGCTCAGCATCACCACAGCGCTATCGTCGGGCAGTTGCCCCCATTGCAGCCAATAGCGAGCCAGAATGCCGCCCATGGAATGAGTCACAAGGTGCACTCGCTCGTAGCCTTGCTGGCGCAACTTCTCGACTGCGTTGGCTGCATAGCCGGCCAATTCCTGAAGGGATTCGCTTCGACTGGGGTAACTCTGATTGCAGGTCACATAACCTTCTTCGGCCAGAGTACTTGCCAGACGCTCCATGGAGCGATCGGTTCGACCCAAGCCATGCAATAAAACCACGGCCTCAGTGCCCTCTCCTTTTGGCTCACAAAGGTCTTCAAGACGGGGGACCCAAAGTGCCGCGTCCGTGCGCACCTCACCGATATTAATGCGCCAATCCAGATGGGGGCCCGTACTGCGCCCGGTTGAGCCAACCGCCGCAACGACTTGCCCCTGTTTAACTCGGTCACCGACGGCTACATCAATGCGTGAAAGGTGCAAGAAACTCGACGATAACCCGGCGCCATGGCTGATGATGAGAGTACCACCACTGTAATAGAGGTCATCTTCTGCCAGTACCACCTCGCCACCAGCCGGCGCCAGAACTGGCGAACCCTGAGGGGCTGCGATATCAATGCCCCAGTGAGGCGCACCAGGCACTTCATTCAGGATCCGCTGACTTCCATAGACACCCGTAATTCTACCTTGTACAGGCCAGATAAAGGGCGCACGCCAGTGATTGCTCTCTATGGATTTCAGTCGGGCATTGCCGACAGCTTCGGCTTCCCGGCGAATGCGTTCCATTGCATTAGGCGGAGGCGTAACAAAGCCTTGCTGCAGCCCATCGATTCGCTGCACCTGATAGTTTCGCGACTCCACTTTTGGGCTGTACTCACGCTCTGTTCCGTCCGGTAAACTGATGATCAGGCGTTGCTCGCCTTGCATTTCACGATCAAAGCCCAGCAAGAAATAGCCATCTTCGTCTACGACTATGCGTTTGTCATTAAACCAGACTCGGCTTTCCGGCTCTGTCAAACCAACGAAGAAGCCGCCACTGCGCCATTCGCCATAACCGGGTAAGTCTTCTTCATCAAGCGCTGCCATTACTGGCCAGGCAGCCAGCAAAGCACCAACAAACACAACACGATATAAAAACTGACTCATGACGTTCTCTTGGACTCCAGGTTAGGCTAAGGTTAAAGCACCATTCTATCGGACAGGCATGACACTCTTATGATTGTGACCCCGGTTCTGGTTATCAACTCGGGCAGTTCTTCTTTAAAATTTTCGTTGTTCGACATGGCATCCGATCAGGAACTGTTGAGCGGCCAGGCGGAACGCCTGAACACCGGTGAAGCCAGCTTGCGCTGGCGCAGTGGGCAACAAGGCGACACCCTCTCCATACCGGATGAAGGTCATGCTGGCGCGCTCAAAGCCCTGTATCAACTGCTGCTCAGCCTGGATCACCTGCCAAGTACCCCTCTGAGTATAGGCCACAGAGTCGTTCACGGTGGTGAGACCTTTTCTGACTCCGTGGTCATCAATGAAAACGTAATCAGAGCCATAGAGCAATGTTCACGATTGGCACCTTTACACAATCCCGCCAATCTTCTGGGTATCCAGGTCATGCAAAAGCTCTACCCGGATGTCCCTCAAGTGGCTGTATTTGATACCGCCTTTCATCAAACACTCAAGCCGGAGTCTTTTCTCTACCCGCTCCCCTGGTCCCTCTACGAAGAGCAAGGCGTCAGGCGTTACGGCTTTCACGGCACCAGCCATCGCTATGTCAGCCAAAAAGCGGTAGACCGCTTGAAACTGGATCCGGACCAACATGGCCTGGTCTGTGCGCACCTGGGCAACGGCTGCAGCGCTGCGGCTGTGCGCAACGGCCTCAGTGTCGACACCACCATGGGGATGACGCCTCTTGAAGGCCTTGTCATGGGTACGCGCAGTGGCGATGTTGACCCCGGGCTGCACGAATACCTCAGTGATCGACTTGGCTGGAGCCTGACTGAGATTACCGAAATGTTGAACCGTCGCAGCGGTCTGCTGGGCCTTTCTGGCCTCTCCAACGATATGCGCACCCTGGTGGAGGCTCTGGACGCCGAGCATGAAGGCGCACGCCGCGCCATAGACGTCTTCTGTTTCCGCCTGGCGCGGCAAATTGGGGCACTGGCGACCTCTCTTGGGCGTCTGGACGCCCTGGTCTTTACCGGCGGTATTGGCGAGCACTCGGCGTTTATTCGGCAAAATGTGCTGGATCGCCTGGGATTGCTGGGCTTTGTTTGCGATGCAAATCTGAACGAACAACATGGCGGAAACAGCGGCGTTATTACCACATCAACCAGCACTCCGGCACTGGTGATCGCTACGCGCGAGGAATGGATGATCGCACGGGATGCACAACAATTGACTTTCTTGCCAATTCGCGACAACTGAGGACTGCAGTATGGCACAGCACGCCTTTTTTCTGACCGCTACGGTGACTGGCACCGGCCTGACTTCTGTCTGCCTGGGGCTGGTCAGAGCCTTGCAACAACTGGGTGTCAAGGTAGCGTTCTGCAAGCCCATTGCCCAGCGCTACAGCGAAGATACCGGACCAGAACGTTCCACCCACCTGATTAATGCCACCCTGGGCCTGACACCGGAAGACCCGATGTCACTCTCTTATGCGCAACAACAACTGGCGAGCAACCAGACCGATACCTTGATGGAAGAGGTCATTCAGTTGTATCAACAGTCAGCAGGGGATGCCGATGTCGTCGTCGTAGAGGGACTGGTTCCCAATGCGGATGAGAGCTATATCGGCAAGCTGAACGTCAATATGGCCAGGGCACTGGATGCCGACATCATTCTGGTCGCAGCAAAAAACAACGACAGTGCCGAACAACTGAACGAACGCATTCAGATGTCGGCCAGCCTCTATGGAGGCCTGCGCAATCCGCGTGTACTTGGCTGCATCATAAACAAGGTTGGGGCACCAGACCCGGATAGCCAACAACTGCTGACTGAAGAATCCCGCCATACTGCACCGAGTGATGCCGACCAGCGCGAAGCCATGCTGAGTTCACTGAACGTCTTTGATAAAGACGTTTTTCGTTGCCTGGGTGCTATCGAATGGAACCCCAAATTGATGGCACCGCGCATGATAGATATCTGTGCCCATCTCAAGGCCAGCCCTCTGTTTGAAGGTGACCTGACTCGACGCAGAATCCACAGCATCACCATCTGCGCCCGTACCATGAAAAACATGCTTCATACGCTCAAGGCAGGCGCTCTGGTGGTTACGCCAGGGGATCGGGATGACATCCTGCTGGCCAGTAGTCTGGCCGCCATGAACGGCGTACCTTTGGCAGGGTTGATCTTCACCGGTGACCTGAAACCCGAACCGGATGTACTCAAGCTTTGCCATGCGGCCTTTGAAACCGGCTTGCCAGTGCTGACCACCCGCTACAACACCTACCGGGCTGCACAACTGCTCGATAGCCTCGACAAGGAAGTACCGGTTGATGATGTCGAGCGCATGGATTCAGTCATGAACGCCGTTGCCGCCAACCTGGACGGTGCCTGGTTGGCGCAACGGGCTCAGGTCAAGCTGGAACGCTTGCTGTCGCCACCGGCCTTTCGTCACCAGTTGGTGACGCGCGCACGTCTGGCTCACAAGAAAATTGTTTTGCCCGAGGGCGATGAAGTCAGAACCGTTCAAGCGGCGGCCTTTTGCCATCAAAAAGGCATTGCCCATTGCGTGCTGCTGGGGCGTCCGGAACATGTACGCAAGATCGCGCAGAGTCATAACATTCACCTGCCCGACGACATCGAAATCATCGATCCGGACAAGGTTCGTCATCGTTACATAGAACCCATGGTGGCGCTGCGTGAGCACAAGGGCCTGAGTGCACCCATGGCCGAAGCTCAACTGGAAGACACCGTCGTTCTCGCGACAATGATGCTGGCCGAGGGGGAAGTCGACGGCCTTGTCTCCGGGGCGGTTCACACCACCGCCAATACCATTAGACCGGCATTACAACTGATCAAGACCAAGCCGGATGCCAGCCTGGTGTCGTCCATTTTTTTCATGCTGTTGCCTGATCAGGCTGTGGTTTATGGTGATTGCGCAGTCAACCCTGATCCGAATGCTGAGGAACTGGCAGACATTGCCATACAATCCGGCGACTCAGCCCGAGCCTTTGGTATTGAGCCTCGTATTGCCATGATCAGTTATTCTACCGGTGAATCCGGTTCTGGAACCGATGTCGAAAAAGTGCGCAAGGCGACCAGTCTGGCGCGGTCCAAACGACCGGATCTGATGATTGACGGCCCGTTGCAATACGATGCTGCCAGTGTACCCACCGTTGCTGCCAGCAAAGCACCTGACAGCCCTGTCGCTGGTCGTGCGACGGTCTTTATATTCCCGGATCTGAACACTGGCAACACCACCTACAAAGCGGTTCAGCGCAGTGCCAACGTGGTCAGCATTGGCCCCATGCTGCAAGGCTTGCGCAAACCGGTCAATGATCTGTCGCGAGGGGCCACCGTCGATGACATCATTTACACCATTGCCCTGACCGCGATTCAAGCCAATGACAGTCCAGATCACTGAAAGATTAACCCACCGAAGGGCTGGCGCCCTTCACTCAAGCATTTTCATTTACGGCCGACTATACTCATCGAATTGGATTGCCAATCGACAACAGTTTCCCGAGGTAGTTTCAGATGAAGACCATCAGTATTCGCGCGCGTTTGATGATTGGCGTAGCACTGGCAGCGGCCTTGCTCGTTGCCATCAGCAGTCTCTTCTCCTACCACCAGACCCGTAACGGCCTGATCGCCAATATCGATGACCTTATCAGCCGCACAGGTCAAGCCACCAGCACTTACGTCAGCAGTTGGATAGCCAGCCGTGGACAGGTTGTCAGCGGAGCCGCCATGGCACTGGACGTTGGCACGGAAATCATTCCTACGGTTACTCAGGGTCAGTCCAGTGGCGATTTTCTCTATATGTATGTTGGTACCAGCCAGGGACAAATGCTCATGCATCCGGAAGAGTCTCTACCGGCCGACTTTGATCCGCGAACCCGCCCATGGTACCAACAGGCTCAATCACAACGACGCCTCATACTGACACCCCCCTACCAGGATGCCAGCAGTGGTGACCTGGTCATGACCTTTGCTCAACCCACGTCCAACGGCGTGGTCGGTGCTGATGTGTTGTTAACCGATATTGTCGATCAGGTACTGGCCGTACAGTTGGGCCAAAGTGGCTATGCGGCCCTGATCGATAGCAACAACCAGATATTGGTCCACCCGCAGCAACAGCGTCAGGGGCAGAACCTTCAACAACTCGTCGGTAATGTTCGTCTCTCATCTGACCGGGCCGAAGTCAACATTGATGGCACAGACTGGTTTGCCTCGGCCTTTCCCATAGCGGGAACAGACTGGCGTCTGCTGTTAATGGTGCCACGTAATGACGTCTTTGCGCAGTTGAATACCCTGGCGGTTACCAGTCTACTGACATCGGTCGTTACCATTGCCGTACTGACACTGGTCAGTGGGTTGATGATTTCGATTCTCCTGAAACCACTGATTAGCCTGGGCCATGCCATGGTGGATATTGCAGAGGGCGAAGCCGACCTTACCAAGAGGCTGGACATCACCAGAGAAGACGAGATCGGGCGTCTGAGCAAGTCCTTTAACCGCTTTGTGGAGTCGATTCATCGACTGGTTCAGGAAACACTCGATTCTTCCTTGCATCTGGCGCAGCTCTCCGAATCTGCACGAGACAATGCACAACGCAATAACGTTTCTGTTCAGTTACAGCAATCAGAAATCAGTCAGGTCGCCGCTGCGATCAACGAAATGTCATCGACCGCTGCCGAGGTTGCCAATAACGCCTCCGATGCAGCTGAGGCCGCTCACAAGGCATCAGAAGAGGGCAAAAACGGCATGTTTAATGCCAGCGAGAACAAGAAGCGAATGGGCAATCTGACTGGCCAGATAGACACCGCTACGGATGTCATTCGCCAACTGGATGAACAGGCCTTGCAGATCAACAGCATCCTTTCCACCATCCAGGAAATTGCCGAACAGACCAACCTGCTGGCCCTGAACGCTGCCATTGAAGCGGCCAGGGCTGGTGAACAGGGCCGCGGCTTTGCTGTAGTGGCCGATGAGGTGCGTGCCCTGTCCAAGCGCACGCACGAGGCGACAGGCGAGATACAAGCGATGATTGAGACGCTGCAAAATCAGACTCAGAATGCAGTCTCTATCATGGACAAGAGCAAAATACTGACTGGCGAGACAGCCGACAGCGCTCAGATTGTCACCAAAAGCCTGACCGCCATTGCAGAAGCGATCAATGACATCTCGAGCAGGGCGCAAAGCATCGCCGAAGCTTCGCGTGAGCAGAATTCCGCTACCGATGAGATCAGCCGCATTGCCACAGCTATTCAGGATGCGTCGGATCAATTGTCAGAAAACGTGGGCCAAGCGACAGCTCAGTCCAATGAATTGCACGAAGTCAGCGATGAGATAAAAGCCAATCTGGTGCGATTCAAGGTTTAAACGGACTCTGCTTCAAGCCTTTGCAGAAAGTCATTGGGTAATAGCCAGTCCATTTGTTGGCGAGACGCTGAGTCTCGCCAGGCATCTGCCGCCACCAATTGGCACTGATCGAAGCAAACACCAAAACTGCGCATGGCGCGCAGCTTGACGGTGGCCAGCACACTATCCAGGCTATCACCATCGTCCTTGCTCGCACAGGGCATGGCATCCACCACAAGGCCCAGATTACGGGCTTTCATTGCCAAAACCTGACTGCAAGTTGAGGTCACCAGCCCAACAACGGTATCGCGACTACGCATCAGGTCGTGCATGGTATCGATCATGGAACCATTGGCCTGGATGGCTTTGCTGTGAAAGAGGGTCTGTCGTTTGAGATGCAACCGAAACCGGCTTCTCAGATAAAGCATTTCGTCTGCCGTAGGCGTTCGCCCCAATAAGGTCGACACCGCACTATGAAAGGGGTGTACTGGATTCGGCATCAAGGTAGATACCGTCTTCCGCGTTAAATCCGCCACTGCCTGGCAAAGAGCATAGCCTTCCATGGCACTTGAATGACACAGGGCTGTGTCAAGATCAAATACCACCAACTTCATGTTGACCTCACGAGTCCGTTATCGGACTTTCTGTCATTGGTTGCCGAACTCAGCAACACATACCCTCACAGCACCAACCCTGTCTTGCAGCGCTGCGGGAAGCATCTTTTGCTCAAGAAGTCTGTCGACACCTCGACATGCAGACAGATCAGAATTCGACAAATTATTATACAACCTCAAAGAAACCGGCTCCCTAACTTACAGACTGGACGGAAAAAATGAAAGCGCTATTTAAACGGAGAGACATTGGCAAGTGGCCAGGGAGTTCAGTTGGGCATTGATGCATTTGACTCAATACTATCTTTGCCAAAGCCTTGAAGCCAATCGAGTAGCCACTACGTATACTATAAATGGGAGTAATAGAACGGTAATGCCCCTCCCCCAATCCATCTATGGTCATTTCTGTGAGGGAAAACCAGACATGAGCGTGATAGACCTGATAAAAGAAAAGAAAGAACGCCTGACCAGAAACCAGGCAGAATTTCGCGATCTCATCGCCCCCCAATGGCGCGAATACTGGTCTGAACTCTGGACCAGCGCCCGTAATTATCAGTGGGTAAACTGGGTGCTTGAGCAAGAAAAAAGCGTTGTTGGCGGAGCAGCCGAAGCCCCTGTCCAGTGTGATCACCCTGAAGCAGAAGCCATGCGTCAACACTTGCTGGCACAGATTGATACAGTCACCTTTGTAGGAGAATGGATGCAGATTGGTCAGGATCGCATCAATCAATTTGCCGAGGTGACCGAGGACAGACAATGGATACACACAGACCCGGAGCGAGCCAAACGTGAATCGCCCTTCAAGGGCACCATTGCTCATGGGTTTCTGACGTTATCGATGATCCCTCTGTTAACCAATGCCGTGGATCCAGAAAACCCTCCCTACGAGGGTGCCAAGATGGTGGTCAACCTTGGCCTGAACGAGGTGCGCTTCCCCTACCCGCTCAAGTCGGGCAGCCGGGTTCGAGCAAGCAAGAAAATCGTTGGCGTAGAAGTGGTCCGCAGAGGCCTTGAGGTGACTGAAGAGATTACTGTCGAGATCGAGAACACCCGCCGTCCTGCCTGTGTTGCCCAGGCGGTGATTCGTCTGGTTTACTGAGCCGGTCGCCGACCCAGGGTAATACGGTCGTTGCCCGCCAGGTCGCTCAGGGTTTCCACATCGCTATAGCCCGAGTTTGACAACAACAATCGTACCGCTTCTCCCTGACGCCAGCCGTGTTCAACAAAGAGCCAGCCTGACTTTCTAAGCACAGCAGGCGCCTGCTCCGCGATCCGACGAATGGCCTCCATGCCCTGTTCTGCAGCCACCAGGGCCGAGCGGGGCTCAAAGCGTACATCCCCTTCGCTCAAATGCGGGTCGGCGGCATCGATATAGGGTGGATTACTGACGATGGCATCCTGGCTGTTGTCGGCCAGGGGTTCACACCAGTCGCCCTGCTCTATCCGTATAGTCAGACCCAGTGCCTCGGCATTCGAACGCGCCAGTGCAATGGCTTCCGGTTCACGATCAATGGCCGTGACCCGCCATTGCGGCCGCTCATGAGCGAGCGCCAGGGCAATTGCACCAGAACCCGTGCCCAGATCCGCCACAGCAGCAGCCTTGGCCGGCATACGCGCCAAAACAGCTTCTACCAGAGTTTCTGTGTCCGGCCGTGGTATGAGGGTGCTGGCGTTGACACGGATTGGTAACGACCAGAACTCTCTTGTTCCGGTCAGGTAGGCAACAGGTTCACCTGCTGAGCGTCGCTTCATCAATCGCTGAAAATGGTGATACTGGTCTGCATCAAGTTGATGCTCTGGCCAGGTAAACAACCAGGTACGGGATTTAACGAGACAGAACGCCAGCAGCAATTCCGCATCCAGCCGGTCCAAACCTGCACCCAGGGCTTGCTGCAGCGCCGCCTTCACCGTCATCACGACTGTGACATTTCCGCCAGAAGATCGGCCTGATGCTCCTGAACCAGTGGCTCTATGACCCAATCCAGATCTCCGCCCAGAATCTCATCCAGCTTGTACAGCGTCAGATTGATACGATGATCCGTCACCCGACCTTGCGGGAAGTTGTATGTCCGAATACGCTCGGAGCGATCGCCGCTGCCGACAAGATTGCGTCGGGTATCGGATTGCTCCTTGAGTGCCGCACTTTCCTGAGCACTCTTGAGCTTGGCGGCCAACAGCGACATGGCCTGAGCCTTGTTCTTGTGCTGCGACCGCTCATCCTGACATTCAACAACAATGCCCGTGGGCAAATGCGTCAAGCGAACCGCCGAATCGGTGCGGTTTACGTGCTGGCCGCCGGCGCCTGAAGCGCGGTAGGTATCAATCCGCAAATCGTTTCGATCGATCTCGATTTCGGCCAACTCATCGGCCTCGGGCATGACCGCCACCGTGCAGGCCGAGGTATGTATTCGCCCCTGGCTCTCGGTTTCGGGCACCCGTTGCACCCGGTGTGCGCCGGATTCGAACTTGAGTTCAGAATAGACACGATCACCACTGACGCGGGTGATCAGTTCCTTGTAACCACCGACTTCACCTTCGCTCGCCGACATCACTTCTATCCGCCAGCCGCGTTTTTCCGCATAACGGGCGTACATTCGGTACAGATCACCGCAAAACAGCGCGGCCTCATCTCCACCGGTACCCGCGCGTATTTCAAGAAAGACATTCTTGCCGTCATTGGGGTCTTTCGGCAGCATCAGAACCTGAAGCTCGCTGGCCAGTTGCTCCATGCGTTGCTGAGCTGCCTTCGCTTCTTCTCGCCCCATTTCGCGCATATCCGGGTCGGCGTCATTGGCCAGGCTCTCGCCTTCCTGACAATCCTGTTCGCTGCGCTGATATCGCTGAAAACAGTCCACCAAAGGCTCCAGTTCAGCGTATTCCTGGGAATAACTGCGAAAAAGTGGCTGATTGGAGATCACCTCAGGTTGGGACAACAGTAAAGACAGCTCTTCAAAACGTTCAGCCAGTTCGGCCAGTTTGGTGCGGATGGATGCTTTCATACAGCCTTCAGGTTTCGTCCAGATCAAATAAACGGGACGCCCAGACACTGGCCTCGGCTTCCCCTTCGGCATGGGCTTTGCGTAGGGCCACCGTTGGCGCGTGCAATAACTTGTTGGTCAAGCCTCGGGACAGCTGCTCCAGCACTCGCTGAGGGTCTGCCCCTTGCGCCAAAGCGCGCTGCGCCTTTTCCAACTCAAGCGCCTTGAGCTGTTCCGCGCGTGAGCGCAGCTGTCGAATGGTGTCTACCGCTTGGCGCTCCAGCAGTGACTGAGTGAAAGCATCGGTCGACCGGGCAATGATCTCACTCGCTTCCACGGCAGCTTGCTGACGGCTCTTCATGTTGGCTTCGATGACGGAGCGCAAATCATCAACGGTATAAAGGTAGACATCGTCCAGGTCACCGACCTCCGATTCGATGTCTCTGGGAACGGCGATATCGACCATGAACATGGGTTTATGACGACGTTTTTTCAGGGCTCGCTCGATCAGGCCCTTGCCGATGATGGGCAACTGGCTTGCGGTCGAACTGATGACAATATCGGCACCCGGCAGTTCGTCCGGTATATCCGACAGCAGAACGGCCCTGGCTCCAAAATTGGCTGCCAGCTCCTGGGCGCGGGTCAGGGTTCGGTTGGCGACGACCAGATCCTTGACACCCCGGTCTACGAGGTGGCGCGCAACCAGATCGATGGTTTCCCCGGCTCCCACCAGCAGTGCCCGGCATTGATCCAGCCGATCGAAAATGCGGGTGCTGAGCGTTACCGCCGCAAAGGCAACACTGACAGCATTCTCGCCGATGGCGGTTTGAGTGCGTACCGCCTTGGCAACCCGGAAGCTGTGCTGAAACAGATGATTTAACTGCCGACCGACCGAGTCGAACTGTTGCGCCACGGCAAAGGCAGACTTGAGCTGCCCCAGTATTTGCGGCTCACCCAGAACCATGGAATCCAGCCCAGCGGCAACTCGCCCAAGGTGCTCGACGGCGTCTCGATCCGCATGGACGTAGAGCGCATCACGCAGGCTGGAGAGATCAAGGTGATGGTAATCCGCCAACCATTGCATGACCGCTTCGCTGCTCAGTTGGGCGTGTTCGACAGACAAGTAGATTTCACTGCGATTGCAGGTGGAAAGGATGACTGTCTCGTCTATGCCCGGCAATGCCAGCACCGCCGACAGCGATTCGGGCATGGTATCCGGGGCAAAGCTGACCTTCTCACGGATGTGCACCGGGGCCGTGTTATGATTGATGCCAATGGCCAGCAAGGACATGAAGGGCAGTGCCTACTCAAGTTTACTTCAGAAGGCGCGTAGTCTACCGATTTTCCCGGCTTTAGGCGACTCTATCGGTAAGATGCAGTCTTTCTGCCTGGTTCATCTTTACATCCATTTACGCGCTATCGAAAGGAAGGAGAATCCGTTTTCCTGCCTATGCTGTTACTCTTTAGTGACCGGACCACTCCGTTTTACCGGGCATGCATCAAGGCAAATTTTGAGCGCTTCGACCTGTGCGTGCGTATCAGCTAATATCAAGTCTGATTACAAGAGTAGATTCCTTTGCCAATGACGCTATCAAAACGCCCAAGACAGTCTTTACTGGCCACCCTTTTGCTGAGTTTCAGTCTCGCCGGTTGTTCAACGACACCTGCGCAGGAAGCTCCCCAATCCGAACAGGGTTCGCAACCAGAGTCCATCGAACCGCTGGCGATTCAATACACGCCCTTGACCGGACAAACCTTCTACCAACTGCTGCTCGCCGAAATCGCGACCAACCGCCGAGATTTCGCAACAGCTGCCGAGCTGTACAGCCGACTTGATCGCATGACGGACGATGTCGAGATCGCTCAAAGAGCAACGGTCCTGAACCAGACCATCGGCCAATACCAGAGAATGCTGGAACACGCCGAGCATTGGGCAGAGATGGACCCGGACAGTGCAGCGGCCTGGCAAGGCGTCACCATAGCGGCGCTGGCGGTCAGAGACTTCAATCGTGCGGATCCGGCACTCAGAAACTGGCTGGAAAGAGACCCCCTTGCTGAGGTTGAAAATGCGCTGATCGGTACAGAGGGCTATAGCGACGCTGACTGGGCGATTCTGCTGACTTTGCTCGAGTCGGTCGCTGCCGACTACCCGGACATCAGCGCCCTGCCCTACGCCCGAGGTCAAATCCTGGCAGAACAGGGCGAATGGGATGCCTCGCTGCGTGCGATCCGCAAGGCCAGATCCATTGAAGATCATCCCGGACGAGGCTTGTTGGAATACCGTATACTCGTTCAGCAGGGCGAAATTGACGAAGCCCGAGAGGTCATTGAAGCCCTCGCAGAGCGCTTCCCGGACAACAGCCAGATCGCTACCGCCTACGCCAGTTTCGCCTATGCGGATGAGGATCAGAACAGGTCCGAGATTCTCGCCAATCTGTTCAACCGTTTCCCGAATGAACCACTGATCGCCCGCACCTTCGCCCGGGAATCCTTTGATAATGAAGACTACGACACAGCCGAGGCACTTTTCGCCCGTTTGACCGAATCGGAGTTTGCCGACGAAGCCAATTATTTCCTGGGCCGAATCAACCAGATCAATGCGCGCGATGAGATGGCGGCCGACTTCCTGTTACAGGTTCAAAGGCCACCTTACCTGATCTCGGCTCTGGCAGAGTTGAGCAATCTCTGGCGAGATGACCGCTTGAGCGATCTGCAGGAACAATTGAATGAAGCCCGAGGCGACTTCCCCAACAACGGCCCAGTTTTGTGGCGCATTGAAGCGGATGCGCTGCGCCGTGTTGGCCAGCCAGAGCAAGCTTTCCAGGCTTTCAACCAGGGTCTGGCGTCTTATCCCAATGAAGAAACCTTGCTTTATGACCAGGCCTTGCTAGCGGTACAACTCGACCGCATCGACGTACTCGAAGACAACCTGACCCGAATCCTGGAAGCAGACCCGGATCATGCCATGGCGCTGAATGCACTAGGCTACACCTGGGCGGACAGGAATGAAAACCTCGAGCAGGCAGCCGATTACATCGATCGCGCCCTGGCCATGCGACCTGATGATCCAGCCATCATGGACTCCAAGGGCTGGGTAGAATATCGCCTGGGCAATCTCGAAACCGCTGAACATTGGCTGCGCCGTGCTGCGGAAGCCTATGATAACGATGAAGTAGCCGCACATCTGGCAGAAGTCTTGTGGGTCATGGAGCAAAGAGAAGAAGCCAGACAGTGGTTACGGCATGCGCTGGAGCTGGACCCGGAAAGCCCAACAGCAATCGACTTTATAGAACGCATGGAGGTTGAACTTTGATGCGTCTGCTCGCGCTGATTCTGGTGGTGCTTGCTCTGGCAGGCTGTGCCAGACAAGGCATTCAACCGCAGGCATCCGAACTGACCGAACATTGGTCGTTCAATGGCCGAATGGCTATACGCAGTGCGACGGAAGCGAGCAGTTTCTCGGTGGACTGGCAGCAGAAGGCGGCGGCATTCGATATCCATCTTAGCGGCCCCCTGGGCCAGGGTGCCGTTAACATAGAAGGTCAACCGGGCCTGGTCACCCTGACTCGAGGCACCGAGGTCTGGCAGGCCAGCAGCCTGACGGAACTGGGTAATCAGGTCAGTGATCTCGAGCTACCCCTGGACTACCTTCAATACTGGGTAAGAGCCCGACCGGCCCCTTACAGCGATGCCAGTCTAGCGGTGGATGATGACACCGGACTGGTAATGGCGATTCAGCAGGCTGGCTGGGAAGTCAATTACACCACCTACTTTGGTGAAGGCGGCGATGCATTGCCACAACGCATCGACTTCGCACGAGAGCAAAGCAGTGGTCGACTGGTAATACGAAACTGGGTAGCAGAACTCTAGTTTATAACAAGTTTTTCGTGCTGAAATATTTGTTCGCCGGAGGCACGTCTGTGTGCCGCATTAACTCGGTAGTATTCTACTTCCGGATTAAAACACTACTCTTCCTCAAGCGGCGCCTCGCCCGCTTTCATGCGCACTGCGTTTGCATACTGACGCAACAGGAAGGGCCGCATTTCCTCTCTTGATTGTTTGACTTTCTGTTTGAGCTTTTCAGTCTCGGTGTCAAGAGTCGGCAATTCAATGTCTCCGCTCGACAAGGCATCATAGGCCCATTGATTGGTACCAAAGACCTGACAATGGGCATGCACCTGCTCATCGATGGCTTTAGCGACATCAGCATCACGGCCGTAATCGCCAGCCAACACTTCGCCATAGGTCAAATGCACTCGTCCTTTCCAGCCGGTCATGCCACGCGCAATGGACAGCATGTCTTCGTGGGCCCGCTTCTTGTAGCCGCCCTTATGGACCTGAGCATAGAGTTCTCTGGCCTTGTGAAGATCCAGTGGGTCGCTTTCGTAACTCAGAGTGACCGGCACGATATTCAACTCGCGAATATAATCAGCGTATAGCTGCTCTTTGGGCTTGCTTAAACTGAACATGCCGATCACGGCTGAATTGGTCTTGTCATAGCCGTTCTTCGCTCGCCCCTCACGCTGAGCAATCCAGACATTGGCTTTGTCCGCATTGATGCAATAATGGATATAGCGTGACAATTGTACCGCCGCCTTTAGCTTTTCACGCATGCCTTTGGATGACCGTTTTACAATAAAACTCTTGTTGAGTCGCATCAGGTCAGAAACAAAGGGCTTGCTCAACAGATTATCGCCGATGGCAATGCGCACGGTCTGAAAACCGGCATGGTAGAGAGTCCAGTTGACCAACGCTGGGTCCATGACAATGTCGCGATGATTGGAAACGAAGAGATAGGCCTGATCGGGGTCCAGCTTGTCGAGGCCCGACACGGTCAATTGGCCGATGCTCTTGTCCATGATCCGCTTTAACACCACTCGCAGGCGAGGCTGAAAATCTTCAACGGTGCGAACGCCGCGAAAGTGCCACTTGAGGGCCACCTTGATCAACGCATGCAGCAGCCAGGGAGCATGACGATTCAAGCCTGGCGACAACCAGGCACCCAATGCCTGATGCAACTCGGGATCAGCGACGACAGTGCGCAATACCTCCGCAACTTCGGCATCATTGTAGGGGCGAATATCATCAAATTCAGTGGTCATTGTCCGACTGCCAGTACCTGGAAAAGTTCGCTACTCTACCCCAAGGTGCCCGACAAACACCACCTTTACGACAGGATAACTCACTGACGTGGTCGAGTGGCCGGCTCAGCGAGGACCAATCGCTGCTGCTCACAGTCGATTTCGATCAAGCCGCCCTGAGGCAACACCCACATCGGGTCTGTATGGCCGAAATCCAGATGGGTAATAATGGGGATATCCAGCCCGGCTTCATCCCGAATCACCTTGAGTATAACGTCATCGTAGGCAAGAAAGGACTCAGGGCGGCAACCCCCTGGCCGCCCAAAGAGGAGGCCATTGATTTTTTGCAACAACCCCATAGCAGCAAGGGTTCGCAGGAAATATTGCAAGGTGGAAGGGGGTGGCGCCTGTTCCGAAGTCTCCAGAAAAAGAACGGCCCCTTGCCAGAGATCATCCGCTGGCCAGAAGTCCGTTCCTCTGAGCATGTCGAGCACGTCCAAACAGCCGCCAATCAGCCGGCCATTGACCTCCCCTTGCCCTTGCAACCAACGCCATGACAGTGGTGATTCCCTCGGGCGCTGCTGGTTGGCTTCAAGGCCGGACCAGGGGAGAGCCTCCGTCGACCAGAGGCCCTTGTTGGCCGGCAAAGCCCAGTTTGCTGTTGGCTCGAACAGGGTTTTTCTGACGGTGTCGACCATAAAGGGGAATAGACCTCCTGGCTCACCAAAACCCGCCATTATGGTCGGCCCATAGTAGCTACGAACGCCTGCCTTGAGGCAAGCCATATGAGTAATGGTGCTATCGGAGTAACCGAGAAATACTTTCGGGTTTGCCTGGATCACATCCAACTTGAGCCAGGGCAGGATGCGGATAGAGTCGTCTCCGCCGATCGTCGAGATGATGGCACGATAGCGATTGTCCTCGAAGGCTTGCATCAAGTCATCTGCTCTGGCCTCTGGATTACGCCATAACCAGTCAGCAGATTTTAGCGCATTGGGCATGGCATCAACCTGAATGCCAAAGGTCCGCTCCAGTTGCTCGCAACCCCGCTTGAATTGCTCCGGGTAGGTGCCTGGCCCTCCCCAGGACAAACTCACTGCTGCGACTCTATCCCCCGGGGATAACGCCTGAGGTGTCTGCAAATGCGTCATCAAGTCTCCTTTTCAAGGATCCTGAACAATGCCCAAGAGGCCTTTTCAGGTATTGGATTGGTCGTCGACCCCTTTCTACTGATACCATAAACTGTAGTGGTATCCAGTGCGAATTGCACTTATCTGACAATACCTCTTCAGGAGACGCTCTTGCGTAAGCCACTATGACAGTACATCGTTTCTTCGCCTATCTGTCACGCCTTCGCTGGATCAAACGCTGGGGCTTGATGCGCAATGTCATTGAAGAAAATGTTATGGAACACAGTTGGCAGGTGGCGACCATCGCTCATGCGCTGGCCGTCATTCAAAAACGTCTTTTTGGTGGTCGATGCAATCCTGAACGGGTGGCAACGGCTGCGCTCTATCATGACTGCAGCGAAATCATTACCGGAGATTTGCCGACACCCATCAAGTATCACTCCGAGACCATAAGAGACGCCTACAAGGCGATCGAAAAGGAAGCCGAACAAGACTTGCTGTCGCACCTGCCAGAGAGCATGCAGGAGGATTTCAGGCCCTATCTGATTCAGCAGGAGTTGGATGAAGAGACAAAAGGGCTGATCAAGTCAGCCGACCTGATCAGTGCTTTTCTGAAGTGCCAGTCGGAACTCTCGGCAGGCAACCAGGAGTTCAGCAAGGCCAAGCTGGAAATCGAACGCAAGATACGCAAGCTAGAACGACCCGAAGTTGACTATTTCATGACCACATTTGTCGAGTCCTATCAACTGACTCTGGATGAATTACTGGCCCATCATGAACCGGGTCGACACACTTGAGTCTTTGCCGTCTCACAGCAAATACCTCTGAAACTGAGTCACTGCTGCCACAGCTTCTCAAGCCGGTGCCAGACCTATGCCTTTCAGAATAATGTGACAGAGGGTCTCTTCCGCGGCCTTGAAATCCGTATCTTCGAGCTGCTCCTTGCCCAGGGCCCAATGCACCTGAGTAGCAAAATCGGCGTAGTGTTGAGTTGCCCCCCACACCATGAACATGAAATGCACAGGATCAATAGCATCGATTTTTCCGGCGTCGATCCAGGCCTGGATCACAGCAGCTCGGCCGCCGACCCATTCGCTGAGCTCCTCCGCCAGAAAGGCTTTCAGATGTGGCGCGCCCTGAATAATTTCGATAGCAAAAATACGTGATGCCAGAGGATGGCTTCTGGAGTATCGAATTTTGGCCCGTATGTAGCTACTGATGGCTTCAGCCGGATCGTCTTTCGCAGTCACATTATTGAACGACTGATTCCACATATCGAGAATGTCCGACAACACGGCACCATAGAGCCCAACCTTGTTGTGGAAATAGTAGAGGATATTGGACTTGGGTAGGCCAGCTCGTTCAGCAATGGCATTAAGTGAAGCGCCACGGAAGCCGTGATGAGCAAATTCTGTTTCGGCGGCTTCAAGAATGATGGCTTCATTCTGCTGGCGAATTCGACCGGCTTTTTCTTTGGTTTGAAAGGCTTCTTTTAAACGTTTTTGGGCCTGATCGACCATAACCGCTTCCCGTCAATGAGAGGAGTGAAACAGAACAAGCCCTCTAGATTAGGGGGCTTGCGCTGGCTTTGCAACGCTTGAAAAGCACTGCCTCTAAGCTCAATAGTGCGAACCGGCAGCTTTTTGAGAGCCACCGTTCACTGCGAAGCGGCGATCTCCAGCCACCCAGGTGGCTTCTATACACCGCTCGTCACCAAGTATTAACATGGCAAACAACTGTTCTTCAATCGTCTCGGCACAATCGAAACGATGCAGCAGCAAGGGCTTCGCAGCGGGCGAGTATATCACCAGATCGGCCATTTTCCCGACCTCCAGGGTGCCAATTTCGGCCTCAAGCGACAAGGCTCTAGCGTTACCCTGCGTAATGCCATAGGCCAACTGATTGGCGGTCAGTCGATGGCCACCGAGTTGCGCCACTTTATAGGCCTCAGCTGCAGTCACCAGCATCGAGAGCGATGTACCGCCGCCAACATCACTGGCATAAGCCAGGCTTACGCCTGTGGTGGCAGCTGTCTGAAAATCAAAGAGCCCACTGCCGAGAAAGGTATTGGATGTCGGACAAACTGCCAGCCGTGCCTGCTGACTTGCGAGCCGTTGCCATTCGGCTGGCTGCAGGTGAATGCCATGGGCCAGGATCGAACGCTCGTGCAAGAGACCATAGCGATGATACACATCGGCGTAGTCTTTCGCCCAGGGAAACAATGCCTTGACCCAGGCGATCTCATCCGGATTTTCAGCGATATGGGTCTGAACATAGAGCCCTTTTGCACGGCTCATCAGGGCACTGGCCTGCTCCAGTTGCGCTTCGCTGGAGGTTGGTGCGAAACGGGGTGTCACGGCGTATTGCAAGCGAGAACGCCCATGCCACTGATCAATCAAGCGGGCGCTGGCATCGTAGCCACTCTGGGCTGTATCCTGAAGGTATTCCGGGCAATGCCGGTCCATCAATACCTTGCCCGCCACTACCGCCATATTGCGTTGTTCGGCAGCGGCGAAGAGCGAATGCGTTGCCTGCTCATGCACGGTGCTGAAGACCATGGCTGTGGTTGTGCCGTGGGCCAGCAACTGGTCCAGGAATCGAGCGTTCTCCTGATCGGCCATGCTCTCCTGTTCAAACCGGCGTTCCGCTGGGAAGGTGTATTGGTTGAGCCAATCCAGCAACTGCGTGCCCCAACTGGCCATCACGGGCAACTGAGCCGCATGCACATGGCAATCAATAAAGCCTGGCAGCAGCCAGGCGTCGCCGTAGTCATGACACTCAGCAAAGGCGTCTTTCGACCAGGCCAGGTCGGAACGGTCTCCGTGCCAGACTATCCGGCCCTGACTAATGATCAATGCAGCGCGAGGGCGATGCCTTATGGTATCCGGTTCCGGGAAATCGAGTGTCTGCGCCAGGATCAAGGTCGAGTGTTTCGGTTGAATCTCGGTTTTTTTTGGATGGTTCATGATGGGGTCTTTAAAGCTTTAACGCTCAGACGATATCAAATTTGACCTAAAGGTCAACTTATTACTGCCGAGCAGAACTGCCCTTAAGAATCCAGTGCCCTGTATCAGGGCAACCAGAGCTCAAAAACAGCCCCACCGGTTTCGGGATCGTTGGTCAATTGAATAAAGCCTTCGCGATCCCCGTTCTTGTGCAGTCGAGCGGTCTGGTAACAAAAAAACAACCCCAGGCCAGTACTGCCATTCTGGAAATTGATATCGCCTTGATCACCACCCTCCCCCATGAAGTTCATCATTTTCTCGGGATAGCCCGCGCCGTTATCGGTTATTCGGATGGAAAGCCCGCCATCGCGTTCCTCTACCCTGAAAATCAGGTGGTCGGTGGTATAACGAATGCTATTGGTCAGCACATTGGCCAGAATGCCTTCGACCAGAACCGGGTCCATAAACCAGATCAGGTCCGGATCCTCCTGCTCCATGCTGAGTTTTACGCCCAGAGCTGAGAGGGTGTCGGTATAGCGCGAAGTAGCATCCCGAATGACATCTTCAACCAACACCTCTTCAAAGTTGGGCATGAAGGTTTCGCTATTAAGCCGGTAGAGACCAAGCATGTGTACCAGGCCATTATTGATGCGCCCTGCTTCGAGGCGAATTCTGCTCAGTTTCTGAGCAGCTTCGGGTGAGTCCACAGCTATTTCATCGATAACACCCTGTATTTGATCGTCTATTACGCTCAAGGAATTTTTAACATCGTGGACGGTCGCCGCCATCAAGGTGCTGATATCAAGACTGTTTTTCATGAGACATCCTGGTGTGTAGATCGACGATTTTCTTGCGCAGTGTCTGGTAACGCTCGTACTGATAATGATCTTCAGGAAGGTAGGCGAGTCGATTAACCATATCCAGACAGAAGTCGAGCCGCTCGAGGGTATGATCTCCTGAACCCGCCAGCAATAGCGTTGACTGAACCAGATTAAGGACAATCCCGGGGTGCCTGGGAGAGAAACGCTGCGCCTCCTTGAACAGTTCACTGGCTTGCTTGAATTGCTTTTCCTTGTAACACGCGATGCCCTGGGTATTCAGTTCGTGCGCTTGACGACGAGCCTCGAAAGACACCGGTTCCATTTGCAAGTTGTTCAAGCGTTCGGTTAGAGCCGGGTTATCCTTATGATGCAACTTGAGTTGATCGACAAATTCGTCCGCAACGGCACTCAGTTTCTTTTCGTAAAGAATTTCTGCTATTTCTGTGGCACTTTCTGGCGACAGTTCTTCCAGTTTACCTGCGGCTTCCTCAGCCAGTTTTTTCAGTGCCTTCTGAGCACGGCCAGTGGTGTCTCTAGGGTCTTCCAGATAGGCCTGATAAGCCTGAGCAAAAAGGTCGGCATCAATGTCTCCGGAGAACGCCTGCTGCAGACGTTTTAAATAGGACTGAGCATCGCGGTGCAATCGCCTGGCAAGTGCCTCGTCGTCCAATGAAGCCAAATGGTGCCGAGTGGTTCTTAGGACGTTCTTGTAGGCATCCGGCGATTCGTGCATGGTCCCTTCAGACAGATTGACAATTTCCTTGTAGGCCCTGGTGGCGGCGTAGTAGTCGCCGTTATCCATCGCCAATTCAGCAAAGGCCCGTTGTCTGGGAATATGACGCGGCGATCGAGCCAACGCCTGAGCCAGGGTATCCTGAGCCTGCTTCGGCTGCTTCAACTGGCGCTGTGCCTGCGCCAGTAAATCATAGGCATCCAGCAGGTTGGGCTGAGTCAGGACCAGTGTCTTCAATGCACGCTCTGCGGTCTTGTAATCGCCTCGCTGAATCTGAATGCGGCACAGCTCCATCTGTGCCCAGGGTTGTTCTCGCTTTTCAAGCAGCCCTTGCAGAAAATGCTCAGCCTCGGTTAACTGACCCTGCTGTATCATGGCGGAGACGAACTTGCGCTGCGCCCAGGCTCTGTATCGCGGTTTTTCCTCCATGACTCGACGTGCTGCCTTGGCTACCTCGGCCCAGTTGTCCTTGTCCAGCGCCTCGTTTATTTCGAACAGCGACGTCTGGCGGTCAAGCCAGCGGTCCAGGCGTTGTTTCAGGGTATCCATGGCAAAGGGTTTGGCCAGGTAGTCATCGGGCTGGAACTCAATGGCGCCCATCACCAGATCTCGCGAGGTTTCAGCGGTGATCATCACAAAGATGGTTTCATGAGACAACCAGCCTCTGACGCGCCATTCCTCCAATAGCTGCGAGCCATCCTTGCCTTTGCCCAGATTGTAGTCGCACAGCACTACATCAAAGCGCCCGCCTCTGACCTGACGAGTAGCCTCGACACCGTTTGCCGCCTCGGCAACATGAGCGACGCCCAGAGAGGTGAGCATACTGCGAATGGATTTGCGTACGTTGGCGAAGTCGTCAACGACCAGAAACCGTTTGTTCAATGAAGCGTTCAGATCCACACTTCCCGTCCCGACCAGTTGCAACAGCTGTAACCATAGCGCTTTAGGGCAAGGCTGTCACACTGAAAACACCGTTTTACCATTGCCCCACTAGCAGGCACTGACTCTGCTACGGACAACGCCAAACATTCGGACTACAATAAAGGATTAACGCCCTGATCTGAGCGCAGGACACTCCTTGATGATTTTACCTTTTAGCGAGCCATGTCAGTGGTGGGTACGGAAAGGTGTCCTGCTTCCCGCACTTCTGTGCCTCCTGTTAGCCTCTCCACTTCGTCAAGTCCTGGCTCAGGCCCCGGACACTCTCAATACCTTTGTTCAAGCCGTGCAATCGCAGAACTGGACAGAAGCCGGGACTCTGGCGGAACCCTTGTTGGATGAATTCGAAGGAACTCCCAGGTTCGACTACTACTATGCCTTGTTATTGATCGAAACAGGCCGGACTCAGGAGGCCATCTTTACGCTTGAACGGGTTCTTGCCTTTTACCCTCAGCAACAACGCGCTCGCCTGGAACTGGCGCGTGCCTATTTTATCAACAACAACCTCCACCGCAGTCGTGTCGAGTTTGATCGGGTACTGTCTGAGGACCCACCGCAGAACGTGCGCGCCAATATAGAGCAGTTCCTGGCGCGCATTGACGCAGCCGAACACTCGACCCGCACCCAATTCCAGCTCTATGCAGGCCTGGACTTTGGCTGGAACACCAACATCAATAATGGGTCTACATTGAGTGGGGAACTGGCGCCCAACCTGCTTGGGCTGAACCGCATCAGTGATGCCTCCAGAGCCCAGGAGAGCTACTTTGGTCGTGTTCGGCTGGGCGGGCAATGGGTACAACCCACCAGCCTGACCAATGCCTGGGTATACAGCCTTCAGGCACAAAGCCTGATATACCCGGAAGCCGATGACTTCAATCAGAACGATCTTGCCGCCAGGGTCCAGCACCTGCACCGCAGTGATAGAACACGTTATCAGGCCGCACTGAACAGCAGTTATAGCTGGATCGATGGGGATCCATGGCAGCTGTCACTGGGGCTCAATGGGCAATGGCAAGCCTCTGTCTGGCAGCGCCTGTGGGCAGGCCCGGCTGCTCAAGCTCAATGGGGTTGGGCTCAGGGCGGCAACCGCTCTGACACCTTCGGCACGCGCCTGGGCACTGTGCTGACGCTGGAAGAAAACAGCCGTCAACATGAAGGCCGTCTGGTTTACGCTCAGCAGAGCATTGAGGGCAACGACAACGGCCATCTGGAGTGGGATGGCGTTGGCACACAATACCAATTAGCCTGGCAATGGCCCAACCGGATCAATACCACCTTCCGCTTTCAGTATGACTGGCGCACCTATAGAGGCGACGACCTCTTGTTTGTGGTCAGCGAAGGCTCACAAGAGCGTAAACGCCGTGAAGATCAGTTTCTCAGTGCCGAAACCGCCATCAATTGGCCAGTTCAGCGCTGGCTATCAAGCCGAACCAGCCTAAAATACGAATGGCTCAACAGTAACATTAACGCCTACAGCCGTGAGCAGTGGGTGTTCAGCCAGTCACTGACGGTGCTATTTTAGGGAGAATCTCGTCATGATACGTGTCTGTCTTTTCGCGATGAGCCTGATATTGATAAGCACCCAGGCACTATCATCTGTCGGCAAAATCATCATTGCCTCCGGTGACGTCTATGCGCTCGATGCCAACAACACGGCGCGTGAGTTGCGTCGTCGCTCCGATGTCTTCGAGGGAGACACCCTGGTCACCGGTACCGACGGCAGCCTGCAAATCCGTTTCAACGATAACGCCATTCTGGCACTTCAGGAAGACTCTCGGCTGGTCATCAGCGCCTATCAGTCTGCAGGCAGCGACCGTGAAGAAAGGGTGCTGATGGACTTGCTCGCTGGTGGCTTCCGCACCATCACCGGCAGTATCGGTCGCACCGACCGGGACACCTACCAGGTGCGCACCCCTAACGCCAGCATTGGTATTCGCGGTACTCATTTCGAATTGCTGCAAACCATCGATGCTCTGCTTATAGGCGTTTATGAAGGCAATATCAGAGTGAGCAATGCTTCTGGTCAATTGAATCTGGGCCAGCAGGAAGCCTATCTGTTCGCCCGTGTCATGCACCAGAGAAGGCCAGAGGGGTTGTTACAGCCACCGCCAGAACTGATGCGACCTCGCACCAGTCGGTTTGCACCACCCTCGGAAGAGGATGAAGAAGCGACGTGGCTCACCGACAGTGACGCTGACAGCCTGCCGCTGAACCGCTTATTCCAGGCAAGTGACCCCAACCTGCCGCCACAGCAGCCGCTCGGTGCCGAGCGTGATGAGGTGCCATCCTATTTGCTGGCACTGCTTGAGGAATCTCCCGAAACAGCATTGGTAATGGCCGAGCCCATAATCTCGGGGCCGGAAAGTGGTGACTATCGATTGAGCCAGGCGCAAGTCGACGAGTTCAGTGACACACCCAGAACCGGCTTTGTGGTGCTGACGGACGAAAACGGTAACCCCGTCCATTTTGTCTATCTGGCGTCGGGCGACAATGGCCCAGTGTTTGCCAATTTTGAAAGCGAACTGCTCACAGAACTGAACGACGGATACAAGGTGCCGGACTACGTCTTCAAGGGGCCGGAGTCTGTCTCTCCTGTCGAACTTGCTACCTTCAACCTTGGCGACGAAGTGATTTACTGGGGCCGCTGGGATGCCAGCCCGGAAGATCAGGCAAAACTGTACAGTGATCCAGACAGCACCGATGTCAGCCGTATGGTGGAATCCAGCTTCTTTTTTGTAGAGGCAACGCCTGCCAGTGACCTGCCGCTGAGCGGCAGCCTCGATTTCTCTCTGAATTGCACCAATGATCCCTGTCTGGTGACCAGTCGACCTCTGTATGAAAGCGACGGTATTAATTTCATCTATGGTGGGTTGAACATTGACCTGGATAGTGGCGATGGAAGCGGATATCTGGACATAACGACACAAAACCTCAGAGATGCTGCGGCCTCTGATAATTGGTACCTCTATTTTAGCGGCAGTCTGGTGGGTTCTCAGTTTTTCAGTCTGGTTGAAGGGGATGGTGAGAGCATGGTGTATATTGACGGTGCGGATGCCCAGTTCCTGTCCGGCAATGTCGATGGGCTGATCGTCCATGACGGCAGCCAGTTCCATGTTACCGGAGGCTTTGGCGTCAGCACGGACGACAACGCCCACAGCCTGAGCGGCATCTTCCTGATGGAGCAGTCAGGTTCTGATGGCAGCGTCACCGGGCAATAGCCATGTTGGTCGGGGTCGCCAGAATATCCGGAGAGTTGAGACTCTCACCCCTGGCTTGACGCACTTTTTCCGCCAGAGCATGGAATAGGGCTCCGGTTTCCGCTATGGTTCGCCCATTAACAACGACTGATGGAACTAGACCTTTATGACAGACCGTCCTTCTTCTTTCGACAAAGCAGCTCTGATCGAGTGTGGCTATGGCCGGATGTTCGGCCCGGGCAACGCTCAGCTGCCAGTGGACAATATGCTGATGATGGACCGCATTGAGTGGATCAGCAGCGAAGGTGGCGAGTATGGCAAGGGCGAAATCATTGCCGAGCTGGACATCAACCCGGACCTCTGGTTCTTTCAGTGCCATTTCCCGGGTGACCCGGTCATGCCTGGCTGCCTTGGCCTGGATGCCATGTGGCAACTGGTTGGCTTCTACCTTGGCTGGCGCGGCAACGCGGGCAAGGGTCGCGCTTTGGGCGTCGGCGAGCTGACCTTCAAGGGTCAAATCATGCCAGATGCCAAAAAAGTCACCTACCGTTTGAACATCAAAAGGGTGATGGAATCCAGACTGGTCATGGGCATTGCCGACGGTGTTGTCGAGCGCGATGGCCAGGCCATCTATTTCGCCAAAGACCTCAAGGTCGGCTTGTTCAAGCCGGAACAAATGGGAGGTTGATATGAAACGTGTCGTCGTAACAGGTTTGGGCATAGTGTCATGCCTGGGCAATGATGCCGAGGCCGTCACAGAAAGCCTCAAAGAAGGCCGCTCAGGCATCCGCTTTAACCAGATCTATGCCGATATCGGCATGCGCAGCCACGTCAGTGGGACGCCCGAAATCGATCTGGCGGATTACATTGATCGCAAATCCATCCGTTTTATGGGTCATGCTGCCGGTTATGCTTATATTTCCATGGCGCAGGCCATCGCTGATGCGGGTTTGACAGAAGACCAGGTGTCCAACGTCCGTACCGGACTGGTCGCCGGCTCTGGCGGCGCTGATTCCGGCAGCCAGACCGAAGCTGCCGATATCTTGCGTGAAAAAGGCCTGAAACGGGTTGGCCCCTATCGCGTTACCCAGACCATGGGCTCCACAGTCTCCGCCTGTCTGGCAACCCCCTTTCAGATCAAGGGGGTCAACTATTCCATCACCTCCGCCTGTTCTACCAGCGCGCACTGCATTGGTAATGGTATGGAGCTGATTCAACTCGGCAAGCAGGATATTGTCTTCGCCGGTGGTGGCGAAGCCGAGCATTGGACCATGAGCTGCCTGTTCGATGCCATGGGTGCGCTCTCGACCAAATACAATGACGAACCCGAACGCGCCAGCCGCGCTTACGACGCTGATCGAGATGGCTTTGTTATCGCCGGTGGCGGCGGCATGCTGGTGCTGGAAGAACTCGAACACGCCAAGGCTAGAGGCGCCAGGATTTACGCCGAAGTCGTGGGTTACGGTGCTACCAGCGACGGCTATAACATGGTCGCGCCCAGCGGAGAAGGCGCGGTGCGCTGCATGCAGCAGGCAATGGCGACGGTATCGGGTGGTATTGATTACATTAACGCACACGGCACTTCAACGCCCGCTGGCGATGTCACCGAATTGCGTGCTGTGCGCGAAGTCTTTGGCGATGAGATGCCACCAGTGGCCTCCACCAAGTCTCTTTCCGGTCACAGCCTGGGAGCGGCCGGTGTTCAGGAGGCTATTTACAGCCTGTTGATGATGCAGAACAACTTCATTGCCGCCAGCAAGAATGTGGATACGCTCGACCCTGAAGCCGGTGATGCCAATGTCGTTACCGCACGTCAAGACAACGCCCAGTTGAATCGCGTCATGTCCAACAGCTTCGGCTTTGGTGGCACCAATGCCACCCTGGTGTTCCAGCGCTACGATGGCTGAGTGTTAAACAGCTGGCAGCCAGCAGTCGCTTTTTTAGCGACTGCTGGCAAAATCTTTACAAAAATTACCCAACTCGCTCCTTCTGTCTTTCGTACTCTTTTCTGTGTCCAATTTTTAATGGCATGGCTATCCATCACTTTATTTGAACCCGGACTTCGGAGGGACAAGATGAACGTTAAACAACTTTTGACCGCAACTCTGCTCAGTGTTGCCCTGGCCTCAGGCGCTCACGCTCAGCAATGTGAAGATACCGCACTCTTTGCCGAAATGGAGACCATGGCCGATACCATGCAAGGCCTGGCACGCGCCATTCGCGGCAATGATCTGGATTCCGCCAGAGAAGCTCTACCTACCCTGCAACAAGCCGCACGCAATGCACACCAGGAAACGCCTTTCTCGTTGAGAAACGGAGGCGCTGACCAGGACATTGCCAACTTCCGCGCTGCCATCGACGAGCTCAATGAGATGATCGACGAGCTGGACCTGGCATTGGCCAACGACAATCAGGCCGACGCCGCTCAAGCCCTGCGCGCCATTGGGGATGCCCGCCGTAATGGCCATCGTCAATTCAAGGACCGCAGCTGCGGCTAATAGAGAAGCGTGATGGGGTCTCGAACACACGACAGCGTCGACGTCTGGGACTGGCCAGTCAGGGTAATCCACTGGGGCATGGTGCTGGCCGTTGTTGTGCTATTTATCAGCGTCAACCTGGGATGGATGCAACTGCACTTTTATGCGGGCTATGGCCTGTCCGCGTTGATCCTGTTCAGACTTATCTGGTTGTTTGTGGGTACCCGCTATGCCAAGCTGACGGGCTTTAACCTGTCCATAACGGGGTTCTTTGGTCAGTTGAATGCCCTGATCACCGGTCGTGCCCTGCCCTTTCTTGGCCACAACCCGGCCGGAGCTGTGATGGTTCTGGTGCTGTTGTTGGTATTGTCGCTGCAGATTGCCAGCGGCCTATTCTACACCGACGATGTCTTCTGGTTCGGGCCCTTCTTCTTTGACTCGCCGGACTGGGCTCAAAATGCCGCTGCCTGGCTTCACCCCAGACTGCCGCCACTGGTTCTACTGCTTATCATTACCCACATTCTGGCGGTGATCTATCACAAGCTCCGTTTCAGAGAACCACTGGTTAGCGCCATGATCCATGGTCGAAAACCAGCGGCTGACGCTGGCGACGGGCGTGAACCTGTCAACCGGGTCTGGTTTGTGCTCAGCCTGGTTGCGGCTTTGGGTTGGCTGGGCTGGTTGTTGACGCTGGAGATTTAAGGAACTCAGGTGCCCGCTGCTCGCAAGACGCGACAGGGGTTGCCTGCAGCAACAACATCGGCAGGAATGTCCTGAGTAACTACACTCCCCGCCCCTATGACCGCTCTGTCACCAATGGTGACACCCGGGCAAACAATCACACCGCCACCGAGCCATACATCGTTACCGAGGGTGATAGGCTTGCCTAATTGCTGATGGCGACGCAACTCAGCCTCCAGTGGATGGGTTGCGCTATAGAGCTGAACACCCGGGCCCAACAGACAGTGGTCGCCAAGCGTCACCGGGCAGGCATCCAGGATGACGCAATTCACGTTGAAGAAACAGTTTTTCCCGAGTCGAATATTGGCACCATAGTCGCAGTAAAACGGCGCTTCGATCTGTGCCGTTTTTGCTCCAGCCCCCAACAGCTCGCGCAACAGTTTCTGGCGCGTAATGCGCTCATGGGGTTCTGTCTGGTTGTAGCGCTGACAGAGACGCTGAGCTTCACGCCGCAAGCGCACCAATTCCTGATCCCCGGGATCAAAGTGCTCACCGGCGATCATCTTCTCACATTCAGTCGGCATCTCAGGGAGCACACTGCTCCGGCGCAGCGCTCCAGAAAGCGTCGAGGTGATTGGCCGCATCGTAGATATGCATCAACCGAGGGTAAGGCGCCATATCAAAATTGAAGCGCAATGCATTGTAGATTTGTGGTATCAGCACAACATCGACCAGGCTCAATTGATTCGCCACAAACCAGTCACCGCTGTTGCATTGGCCCGCCTCCAGTTCGAGCGCATCAAAGCCCTGTTTCAACCAGTGGTGGTACCAGTCGTTCACCGCCTGCTCATCGGCACTGAACTGCGACTTGAGTCGATTCAGCACACGCAGGTTGTTCAGCGGATGCATGTCACAGGCAATGTCCATCGCCAGTGCTCGCACCTGTGCACGCGCCAATGGCGCTGTGGGAAGCAAAGGTGGCTCCGGCCAGGTTTCATCGAGATACTCGATGATCGCCATGGACTGGCGCAATACGCCCGGCTCGAGGTCCAAAGAAGGCACCAGGCCAGCCGCATTGACAGAGCGGTAGTCGTCGCCGCGTTGAACGCCACCGCGCAGGTCGACCTCAAGTTTTTCGACGTTGAGCTGCTTCAGGTTGAGCGCAATGCGCACCCGATAGGCGGCCGAAGACCGCCAGTAATCATAAAGTTTCATTCGGTTCCATCGTATGGTTGCACCTGCTGGTCTATGGCGCCAAACAGGCTCTGACCCTCTGCATCGGTCATCTCAATTCGGACACGGTCACCAAAGCGCAAAAACGCAGTGCTGGGTTGACCTGCTTCGATGGTTTCCAGCATGCGTTTTTCGGCCAGGCAGCTGGACCCTCTGGAACGATCATAGTTGGAAACGGTGCCGGAGCCAATAACGGTACCAGCAATCAGATGCCGGGTTTTGGCGGCGTGTGCGACAAGTTGTGCAAAGTCGAACGTCATGTCCACACCGGCCTCTGGCTCACCAAAGAGGTCGCCGTTCAACCAGGTGCGTAATGGCAGGTGCACCTTGTTGCCCTGCCAGGCACTTCCCAATTCATCGGGTGTGATGGCAACGGGAGAAAAAGCACTGGAAGGTTTGCTTTGATAGAAACCAAAACCCTTGGCCAATTCTGCGGGTATCAGATTCCGCAACGACACATCGTTGACGAGCATCAGTAACTGAATGTGCGACCCGGCTTGCTCGGCCGATACCCCCATGGGTACATCATCGGTGATGACCGCTATCTCGCTTTCGAAATCGATGCCCCAGTCTTCGCTGCCCATCACAATGGGGGCATGAGGTGCCAGGAAGGTATCCGAACCGCCCTGATACATCAAAGGGTCGGACCAAAAACTCTCGGGCATTTCGGCTCCACGAGCCTTGCGCACCAGTTCAACATGGTTAACGTAGGCACTGCCATCAGCCCAGTGGTAGGCACGCGGCAAAGGCGAGTGCGCCTGCGTCTGATCAAAGGGCAGAGCCTCTGCATGCAAGCCATCGTTCAAACCACGATAGACTCCTTCCAGGTCCGTCTTGACCTGTTCCCAGCGGTCCAGTGCGTCCTGGAGGGTATCGGCAATGTCCGGCACCGGTAGACAGCGGCTGAGGTCACGGCTGACCACAACCAGTTGTCCATCGCGGCTGCCGTTGTTCAAAGTCGCCAGTTTCATGGAATTTCTCCTTATATTTACTCAAGGTCGGTAAAAGTTATGCAGCAATGGCCCGCGACGGCTACCGGGTAGGCTTATTCGGGGTCGCCGTGTACCCATCCATGGGGGCTTGACGGCAGCATCCGACCGCCATGGATGGCGGAAGTGCAGCTTTTGCAGGAGCAAAAAGCTGCCAGGCTGCCGACACCCCCGAATAAGCCTACCCGGCATCCGTCGCTTGAATTGCACCAATTCCAAAACTTGAGCAATTAAGTGATGGATATAGCAGAGTAGTTCATTTGTCCTGCCATGTGCCCTGTTGAAGTCTAATCAGATTGCTGTAGCCCAACTCATTCAAACAGCAAACCTCGAGTCATCAATCTCCACTGATCACACCACGGCGAATCTGGTCTTCTTCGATTGATTCAAACAGGGCCTTGAAGTTGCCTTCGCCAAAACCTTCATTGCCTTTGCGTTGAATGATTTCAAAAAAGACCGGGCCAATGACCGTCTTGGTGAAAATTTGCAGCAAGATACCCGAGTCTTCGGGGGCGCCGTCAATCAGGATGCGCAGGTCCTTGAGGGCCTCTACATCTTCGCTGTGCCCCGGCACTCGATCCTTGATTTTCTCGTAATAGGTATCGGGTGTTGGCATGAACGACATGCCGCGTTCACGCATGGTGCGCACGGTCTCGTAGATGTTCGAAGTCGACATGGCAATGTGCTGAATGCCCTCGCCCTTGTACTCGCGCAGGTATTCTTCGATCTGCGATTTGTCGTCACTGGATTCGTTGATGGGAATGCGGATTTTACCGCAGGGCGAGGTCATGGCCTTGCTGACCAGGCCGGTCAGTTTGCCTTCGATATCGAAGTAGCGAATTTCGCGGAAGTTACCAATTTTTTCATAGAAGCTGGCCCATACGCCCATGTTGCCACGCTGGACGTTGTGGGTCAGGTGGTCGACGTATTCGAGGCCGACGCTGGCTTCCTTCACGGCTTCTTGCCAGCCGTCGTAGAATTCGAAGTCGATGTCATAGATTGAGCTGTTGCCATAGCGGTCGACAAAGTAGAGCGTGCTTTCACCAATGCCAAAGACGCCAGGAATGTTCAGTTCCATGGGGCCGATTTTGCCCTGAAAGGGCTTGGCGCCATTGGCCATGGCGTGTTCCATGGCTTTGGCGGCATTACCGACGCGCCACGCCATGCCATTAACGCTGGCGCCATGCTGGTGCGCAAACTGTTCGGCATGTGAGTTGGGTTCGGCGTTGACGACGAAGTTGATGTCACCCTGCCGATACAACCAAACAGCCTTGTTCCGGTGTTTGGCAACTTCAGCAAAGCCCAGCCCTTTGAACAGTTCTTTAAGGTCTTCAATGCCTTTGGCATCGGGTGCGGTGTATTCAACAAACTCGAAGCCATCGGTAGCAAGCGGGTTCTCTACGCCCTGCATTTGCAGATCGGTCATAATGCTGTCTCCACTGTCGATTGTTATAACGGCGCCACCCCATTCAGGCTGGTCGCTCTTCTATCCAATGGATAACACTTTGAACCGAATCACTGCGCTGCGCCAGAGCCCACCCTAAAGCTCTTTATGTCGCGCAGACCCCGTTTTCGTAAACCCCTCGGGACAAGTTTACACTTGGCTTTTTCTTCATATTAATCAACAGGTTACAACCATAAATCAATGATAATTCGGCTTATTGGTATCGAAAAGATGACAGCCTGTAGCTTGGCTTTGTTTTATAGCATATACCCGTGAGGGGTGCCGGTAAGGCCCTAGAAGGGACGCCGTAAATAGATATCAGCCCCATCCATGGGGCTGCCCCTTCGGGCTCGCTACGCTCATGCCAAAACGCTCCCGGCGTTTTGGTCCCTGTAGGCTCGACTGTCCACATCCGACCGCCATGGATGGCAGAAGTGCCGTTTTTGCAGGAGCAAAAAACGGCCATGTGGACAGACGCCCTTCCAGGAGCTGACCACACCCCTTGCTAGTCAAATGAGTCATCTGCTGATGGTAACTGATCCAGGCACCCCGCCCGACCCTGCAGAGGCACCACCGGTAGCCGACGCGGGCCATAGACCGCTATATGCGGACCAAGGAACGCCGTTTACCTTGAGTGCTTGCCAATGTTGTATTCACGAAGCTTGTTGGCCACCGCTGTGTGGGAGACGCCGAGTTTTTTGCCGAGTTGGCGGCTGCTTGGGTAAGCCGGATAGAGCCGACGAAGCAGCTCTGACTCGAAGCGTTTCATGGCTTCTTCCAGGGTGCCTTCGAAGTTTTCGTCGACATAGCCCCAGCCACTGCTGAAGCTTGGCAATTGCAGGTGCTCTGGTTCGAGTTCGTCGCCTTCGGCCAGGGAGACCGCTCGTAACAGGGAGTTTTCCATTTGCCGGACGTTGCCCGGCCAGGGGTATTGCTGTAGGGCGTTCTGACAGGCTTTGGAGAGGCGAATGCGACGTCGCTGTGGCTCGGCGAAACGGGCGATAAAACGTTCCGCCATCGGTAGCACATCGGATTTGCGTTCCCGCAAGGGGGGAATGTGTAGGGTGAGAACATTCAAGCGGTAGAAGAGGTCCTCTCTGAAGGTGCCGTCCTGGCAGAGATTGAGCAAATCTTTTTGGGTAGAGCAGATGATGCGTACATCGGACTTGTACTCTTTCTCGTCACCTACTCTTCGATAGGTTCCGTCCTGCAGCAAGCGTAGAAACTTCGATTGCAGTATTTTCGACATATCGCCAATTTCGTCAAGGAAAACTGTGCCACCTTCGGCCAGCTCCAGTATGCCTTTCTTGGCCTGGGTGGCGCCTTCGAAAGCGCCTGCCGCGTAACCGAAAAGTTCGCTTTCGGCGACGTTATCGGGCAAGGCAGCGCAGTTCAGAACCAGGAAGGGTTTGTCCTTGCGCAGACTGTGTTGGTGGCAGGATTTTGCCAGCAACTCTTTGCCTGTGCCGGTTTCGCCGGTAATCAACAATGGAGCGTCGAGGCCTGACATGCGTTTGGCCTGGCGAATGACTTTCTTCATGGCCTGGCTCTCGGCAATCAGCATGTCGAATTCGCCGGTTTGCTGATGGTAAGCGGTCATCTGGCGGCCAAGTCGCTCAGGCGACTTGAACGTAATAACAGCGCCAGCGAAGAGGTCTTCAACGCCGTTTTCACTTTCGTCCGGCACCTGTATCGGGTAGACGTCGGCAAGAAAGGTGCGGCCTTTCAACTGCATATGAGATGACTGAGTCCTTGGGTGGTCGTCACTGAGCCATTTATTGAAATTGAATCCCTTTACCCAGTTTTTTAGCAGTTTGTTTTTCACCTCGTCTTCCGGCAACTGCAGGATATCGAGTGCTGCTTCATTGGCGATGACCACATAACCTTTGCTGTCGATGGAAACGACCGGCTCGGGCAAGGTTTTCAGCAAGGTATGCAATTCCTGCTGTTCGCGCTCAATGGGCATGTAAGGGATAAGGGAGACATCGTGAATACCCGGTATCAAACGAATTTCCGGCATCAAATGCTGGAACTCATCGAATTCGACGGTGGGGAAGTTCAGGAATATCTGCCCATTGGGGTCTATCTCTATGCCTCTGAGGTCAATCTTGTGGTTGACCAGTATGTCCAATACCTCGGCGCAAATACCGAGTCTCTCTTCACAGAGTATTTTTAAGCGCATTCTTCTCTCCGTTGCCGTCTCTCTGTACGGATACCTTGCCGGAGAGGTAAGCTGCCGCAGAATGGGCAGCTTGTCAACTGTTCTTTACAGCTTGTTTCGATCAGCCCTCAAACAGACGATCTGTTTTGGCCGCGCAGATAAAGTCGTTGCGATGTAACCCGCCGATCTTGTGCGTCCACCAGCGAACCGTTGTCTTGCCCCACTCGGTTTTTATTTCCGGGTGATGGCCTTCTGACTCTGCCAGTTCACCGACCTTGTTGGTAAAGGCCAGTGCCTGACGGAAGGTCTTGAAGGTAAAAACGCGCTCGAGCTGCATCACGCTGCCTTCGCTGATGGGCGTCCAGTCCGGTATTTCCCGGATCAACTGGGCCAGTTCATCGTCACTGACCTGGGGTGCGCCGGCTCGGCAGGCTTCACAGCCTTCTGTTGCCAATGTCATGGTGGTGTCGCTCCTCAGCCGTTCGCGGCTTTTTTCTGTTCAAATTTTGGCGGAAACAGGCCCAGTTTTTTGGCTTCCTGTACAGCGCCCATGATGTCCAGCTTGGCAATGTCAAAGAGTTGGTCAACGCTGTCCAGGCAATAGTAAATGGGCTGCATGATGTCGATTCGGTAAGGCGTGCGCAGCACACTCACCAAATCAAAAGGCTGACGCTCGGGGATATCGCTGTTGAAGGCATAGTCCGTCTCGCCAGGGGAAGACAAAATACCGCCACCGTAAATGCCTCTTTCTGAACCCTTCTGGAGCAAACCAAACTCAACGGTAAACCAGTAAAGGCGCGCCAGATAGACTCTGTCTTCTTTTGAGGCGTTCAAGCCGAGTTCACCATAAAGCTGAGTAAAATCAGCAAAGGCCTGGTGAGTCAGCATAGGGCAATGGCCAAAAATCTCGTGAAAGATGTCCGGCTCCTGCAAATAGTCCAGCTCTTCGCGGCTGCGAATGAAGGTGGCCACCGGGAATTGGCGGTTGGCCAACAAACGGAAGAATTCCGAGAAGTCAATCAAGGCAGGCACAGCGGCAGTTTGCCACCCGGTGCTTTGCAACAACACCTTGTCGACTTCCGCCAGTTGCGGAATGCGTTCCCTGGGCAAATCGAGATGCGCCAGTCCCTCGATGTAATTGTCGCAGGCTTTACCCTGCAGAGCCGGTAATTGACGTTCGATCAGTGTTTGCCAGATCGCGTTCTCGTCATCAGACCAGCACACAAAACCCTCTTTATCAGGCTGGTGCGCAACGTACTTGCTGCTCTTGGCCATGTTGATCACCCTATGTCGTTGTATTTGTTGATGGGCTATTTCTACCCTCAGACCAAACAAAACAACAGGGCGAGTGCTGCGAAAAGCAGCCCTTGATATGTCAACACAGACGGACGCTTCTGTAAAAGAGGCCGACCGTCAAATGGAGAGGGTATGGTAATTGCTTGTAGGAACAGTAGAGGGTGAGTGTTGATAGTCCACCGAGCTCCAGAGGCGCTGCACCAGGCGCTCGATGGGCTCCTCACGACCGGAAGTCAGCCAGTAGGCCAGGTTTTGCGCCACATTCGGATAGGTCACTTGCACTGGCGTCGAAGCATGCAGGAAGGCTTCGACTTTGGCACGATCGAGATCCATCATGCTTGCGCCCAGCCCCAACTCGGTCAACGCCAGAGCATTGGAAACCTGCTCCATTTGACCCAGAACGGGCTTGACCAACAACCCTTTGCCCAATGCGAGGGCTTCCGAGGCCAGTTCGAAGCCGGCATTGCAGATGACGCGGCTGGATCGAGCCAAAGAGGCCTTGAAACCATCGCGGCTGAACCCCTTGACCTCGACATTGGCGTGGTGCCCCTGTGCTACCTGGTCACTGTGTACGATAAATCGCCAGTCCTTGATGGATTGAAGCAGGGTCATCACAGCCTGAGCGTCTTCGAAGGGAAGGTAAACCAGTATTGTCTGCGGCTCACCGCTCGAGAGCACCTCAACCGGCTCAATAATGGGAGGTAAAATAGTGGCGTCGTAATGATGCCAATGCACTCCCAGACCAAGCGACACCGGCGCAAACCAGCGCATCAACGCTTCCGACACAGGGTTGTGGCCCGCCTTGTGAACATCATGAGCGAAGGCATACTGATGGCCAATGCCGATGCATTCCCTACCCACTCGACGTGCCGCCCAAGCCACTACGGGCTCATAATCGGAAAGAATCAAATCGTAAGACTCGAGGTCCAGTTGCCGAATATCGCGCCACAACTGCAACAGTGACGCTTGCTTGAGGGTACTGAATGCATCAATACGGCCTTTGCGAACAGTAAAGGTCAACCCTTTCAAAACACGAAAATCACCAAAGCCATTCATATCAAAGAGTTTGTCGGCTGGTCGCCCTGAAAACACCCAGTCCACTTCAGCTCCGGTTTGGCGCAACGCTTCGGCCATGACCCTTGCTCGGGTTATATGGCCGTTACCTGTCCCCTGCACTCCGTAGAGTATTCTCAAAGCGCCAACCCTCCCAGTGCCCAGAAAGCAACCAGACTGCCCAGAGAGGCCCCCACCAGTGTATCGGTCGGAAAATGAACACCAAGAAAGATCCTGGACAGAGCCACTCCGCAGGACCAGATCAGAAGAAAGGGAAACAAGGCAGGAAACTGACTGGATACCAGCACCATGAACAGGAAGGCAGCCGAGGTATGACCGGAAGGAAAGCTGAACTTGTCTGATGGCACAATAAAGCTGGTAAAGGCTTCAAGCGCATCCTGAGGCCGATTGCGCCGGCAGGTGTTCTTCATGATCAGATAGAGAGCACGCTCTACAAAAAACGCCATAAAAGCGAGCTTTGCAAAGGCGACACCCGTTTGCCCGCCGGTCAAAGCGAAGGCAACAAAGAAGATCAAGTAAAGCCAACCATCGGCTGAGCGGGACACCGCTCGGCTCAGTGCTGTAAGTTGTTCACGCCGACGCCGTGCCATGCACCAGTTGAATATCTGAACATCAAATTCCTGGATGGGTGCCAGCCATTTCATCGCCTGTCTCCTCTGCCTGAATTGCCTGTGTCGAGTGTTCGACCCTTCAGGCTTCATTATTCAGGCAGGGATGTCAGTTAGCTGACAGTTCCATTAACTTTTGATGACAACATCGTTCTGGGTCAGTGGTTCTCGAGCGCTTTTCTGGGGTCCGAAGGCTTGAACAAGGAGGTTTCAAAGGCGCGTTGCAGTTGATCGAGCCGAGCCGCCAATGCTTGTCGGGTATAGGCTTTGGGCGGCACTGCACCCCACACCGGGTTTGGCCAGGCGGCGTCGGTCTTCTTGCGCAATACATGGTGAATGTGCAGTTGCGGCACCACATTGCCGAGTGCAGCAATGTTCATTTTATCGCCATCATAGGTTTTCATTAAGCGTTCGGCGACAAAGCTGCTCTCCCAGATCAATTGTTCCTGGTCGTCTTCATCCAGTTGAAAGACTTCACTGATGCCCTCTCGCTGCGGCACCAGGATCAACCAGGGGTAATTGGCGTCTTTCATCAACAGTATCCGACTCAGCATCAGGCAGCCGATGTCTACACAATCGTTCTTCAATCGATAATCTAGCTCAAACATGGTTACTCTCCTTTCACATATGATTGTACCCTATCCTCATCTCCATCGTATAACCCTGACCTGCTCTCTGGATGTTAAATAATCATGATCGAATGGCAGTCCCATTGGCCCGAACGTATCACAGCCCAAGCGGTTGCCGGCAACCCTTTCTGCCGCGATACCTTTTTGCGCAGCCTGGAACAGACGGGCGTGTGCACAGCGGACTCAGGCTGGCAACCTCACCACCTCTACTGGCGCGATGCTGATCAACGCATTCAAGTGCCCTGCTACATCAAGGGGCATTCCTGGGGCGAGTACGTATTCGACTGGGCATGGGCCAACGCTTACGAACAGCACGGCTTGCAGTACTACCCGAAACTGCTGTGCGCTATCCCCTACACCCCGTCAACAGGCCCTCGTTTTCTCGGCAATGCGACAGACAACCAGGCGGGCTACCTGGCTCAGGCACTCCAGGACGAAGTAGTCCGACTGAAGCTGAGCGGTTGCCATCTGTTGTTTCCGGACGCTCTCACCGCTCGCCAATGGCGGCCTTTGAACTGGGTGGAGCGAACCGATGTACAGTTTCACTGGTACAACCCGGGCTATAGAGATTTCTCCGACTTCATGGATAGATTTGCTTCGCGGAAACGGAAGAATGTGCGCAAGGAGCGACAATCCGTTGCCGACCAGGGGCTAGAACTGCGTTGTTTTGAAAACCAGTCGATTACCTCAGAACTGCTCCGCCAATTCTACGTTTTTTACCACGCCACCTACCTCAAGCGCGGTCGCAAGGGCTACCTGAACCTGATGTTTTTTGAACAATTATTGGCGCAACAGCCCGAAAGTCTGGTCCTGTTCATGGCCTACCAGGGAAGCGAAGCCGTCGCAGGAGCACTCTGTCTGCGCGATAACACCACCCTCTACGGCCGCTACTGGGGCAGTGTCGAGACCTTCGACAACCTCCATTTCGAAACCTGTTACTACCAGGGCATCGACTACTGCATCCGCAACGGCCTGAAACGTTTCGACCCCGGCACCCAGGGCGAACACAAGGTCGCCCGTGGCTTCGAACCCACCTTCACCCACTCCTTCCACTGGCTCGCCCAGCCCGACTTCCAGCAAGCCATACGGCGCTATTGCCACGAGGAGGCCGAAATGGTCACCCAATACCACCAACAGATGACCGAGGCCTTGCCGTTCAGGAAGACAGAGGTTTAGGGTAGACTTATATCCAAAGATCAATATTTAAACCAAAAAGCTCAAACCCAAGGTCTGGTTTCTGAGCGGAGGCCCGCGGCGGCTACCGGAGGTGCCTCTGCAGGGTCGGCGTGGATCCATCCATGGAGCCTAGACCGCAGCATCCGACGGCCATGGATGGCCTAGTGCCGCTTTTGCAGGAGCAAAAAAGCGGCCATGCTGCGGACTCCCCTGCAGAGGCACCTCCGGCATCCGCCGCTCAACGCTTACCTGACTCGAGAATTGAGTTCCAAACCCTATTGAAATCACTGGAGAGCACCAATGAAATACCTACACACCATGGTCCGAGTAGCGGACCTCGACGCCTCTTTGCATTTTTATTGTGACCTGCTGGGTCTGGTCGAAGTCAACCGCAAGGAGAGTGAAAAAGGCCGTTTTACCCTGGTCTTTCTGGCGGCACCCGGCGATGAAGACAGAGCGCGAGAGCATGGGGCACCCATGGTCGAATTGACCTACAACTGGGACCCTGAAAACTACAGTGGCGGTCGCAATTTTGGCCATCTGGCTTATCAGGTTGACGACATCTACGCGCTCTGCCAACACCTCCAGGACAATGGCGTCGTCATCAATCGCCCTCCGCGCGATGGCCATATGGCCTTTGTGCGCAGCCCGGACAACATTTCGATCGAGCTGTTGCAAAAGGGCCCTGCCCTGCCTGCCCAGGAGCCATGGGCGTCGATGGAGAACAGTGGGGAGTGGTAAGCCACTACACCTTCAATCGAAATCCCCCTACAATAAGGCCCCTTTGCCTTTTCCCAACCAACAGGACCCGCTATGCGCGCCAGTAAGTACCTCATTGCTACCGTCAAGGAAACCCCAACCGACGCCGTGGTTGTCAGCCACAAGCTGATGCTGCGCGCCGGCATGATCCGCAAGCTGGCTTCCGGCCTGTACAGCTGGCTACCGACGGGTTTGCGCGTTTTGAGAAAGGTGGAAACCATTGTTCGTGAAGAGATGGACCGTTCAGGCGCCCAGGAAATCAATATGCCTTGCGTCCAGCCCGCCGAGTTGTGGCAGGAAAGCGGCCGCTTTGACGATATGGGCCCGCTGATGATGCACATGCAGGATCGGCATCAGCGCGATTTTGTTTTTGGTCCGACTCACGAAGAAGTGGTCACCGACATCGCACGTAACGAGTTGACCAGTTACAAACAGTTGCCGGTCAATTTCTACCAGATTCAAACCAAGTTCCGTGACGAGTTTCGTCCGCGCTTTGGGGTGATGCGCGCGCGCGAATTCATCATGAAAGATGCCTACTCCTTTCATGTTGACGCCGAGTCACTACAGGATGAATACGACAATATGTACCGCACCTATTGCCGTATATTCGATCGTCTCGGGCTCGACTACCGCCCGGTTCTGGCAGACTCGGGCGCCATGGGTGGCGCCGCGTCGCACGAATTCCAGGTACTGGCCGACTCCGGCGAGGACTACATCGCTTTCTCCGACAGCAGCGACTTCGCCGCCAATATTGAAATGGCCGAAGCCCTTGCACCTGCCATTGCGCGCGCCGAACCAGGGGAGCTGCTAAAACTGGTCGATACACCGGAGACAAAAACCATCGAACAACTGGTTGAGAAGTTCCAACTGCCGATCGAGAAAACCATCAAGACGCTGATTGTCGAAGCAGAAGATGACATCGAGGGTGGTCTGGTAGCGCTACTGGTGCGCGGCGACCATACGCTGAATGAAATCAAGGCTGAAAAACTGCCCGAAGTGAAAGCGCCACTGACCATGGCCAGTGAAGAGAAAATACGGGCTGCTATCGGTGCAGGCCCGGGTTCACTGGGCCCGGTCAAGTTGCCCATCCCTATGGTTATCGATCGCGCAGTCAGTGTGATGTCGGATTTTGGCGCCGGTGCCAACGAGGACGACAAACACTGGTTTGGCATCAACTGGGAGCGCGATGTCGCTCTGCCCAGGGTGGCAGACATTCGCAACGTCGTCGAAGGCGACCCCAGCCCTTGCGGTAAGGGCAAGCTGTTGATCAAAAAAGGCATAGAAGTCGGTCATGTTTTTCAACTGGGCAATAAATACGCCAAGGCCTTGAACGCCACCGTGCTGGACCAGAATGGCAAAGCACAGACCATGGTCATGGGCTGTTATGGCATTGGTGTCAGCCGGATTGTGGCCGCTGCCATTGAGCAGAACCACGATGAGAATGGCATTATCTGGCCAGCCGCTCTGGCGCCTTTCCAGGTAGGCATCGTTCCGCTGAACGCTCACAAGGCACCGGAAGTCATGGAAGTCGCTGAATCGCTTTACGAGCAATTGAGAGACGCTGGTATAGAGGTATTGCTGGACGACCGAGACAAGAAAACCAGCCCGGGTGTGAAGTTTGCCGACATGGAATTGATTGGCATTCCGCACCGCATTGTCGTCAGCGATCGGGGCCTGGCCGAGGGTCAACTGGAGTACCGACAGCGCGGCCAGGAGGAAAAATCCGAAGTCGCCGTTACCGAAGTACTCGCCCTGCTGAAAGGCAAGCTCGGTAAGTAAAGTTTAACCAAAGCGGTTTTACAGCCCGGCCTCTGCAGTCTACGCTAACCATTAACCCATCAGAACAGCGCCGTTCTGCTGGGTTAACTGTCGTCCCAGAAGGAGGTCGTCTATCCATGAAACAGGAACCGCTTACCGTTGGCGATTGTATGACGCCGGCCAAAGCCCTTGTCCCCGCTAAAGCCTCGGTTACTGAAGCCGTCCAGATTCTGCTGAAAAATCGCCTCTTCGGCAGCCCTGTGGTTGATGAATACCACAACCTGGTTGGCTACATATCAGAGCAGGACTGCATCAAACACCTGCTGTCCGACAGCTACTACCGGCAAAATTCAGTACAGGTCACCGATCTGATGAGAACAGATGTTCTGACCGTCTCTGCAGACGACAGCATCATCGATCTTGCCGAAAAAATGACCGGTAACAAGCCGAAAAAGTACCCTGTTATAGACGAAAAACGCGTCGTCGGTGAAATTACCCGAACTGAAGTGTTGGCAGCTCTGCTGAAATTGCGCTCCTGGCACCAGAAGCGGTCCGCCTGAAACGACCCGGGATCGAAAAAGAACGGAACTCTGGCCTGGCCGCATAACCGAGGTTGGTTGAACTTCGACCAACCCCGGCCCTGAATCAGCCTTCCGCACAACGGTGCGTTTTGTTTTCAAGCGACATTCACCCTCGAATTCCCTGGCACTTTCGTTAGAATACACCCTCCTTGAATCAGACACGCTGAGCCCATGATCCCACGTCTTGCTGAGGTTAGCCCAGTCCAGAGTCACTATCTGGCTTTTCTAGATGCCCTGAAAGCAGCTGGCTTCACCGGGGAGCTGAACCCCGACTACGCCAACCGAACGGTGCTGGCGACCGACAACTCCATTTATCAGGTATTGCCTCAGGCGGTCATCTACCCCAGAAACAAGGACGATGTGCAACGTCTGACTCGGCTGGCCAGCCAGAACGAATGGCAGGACATCGTTCTCAGCCCGCGCGGTGGCGGCACCGGCACCAACGGTCAATCATTGACCGACGGTCTGGTGGTTGATTTGTCTCGCCATATGAACCGCATTCTGGAGATCAACGCCAAAGATGGTTGGGCTCGAGTAGAAGCCGGTGTGGTCAAGGATCAACTCAACGCAGCGCTCAAGGCTCATGGCTACTTTTTTGCGCCGGAGCTTTCCACCAGCAACCGCGCCACTATCGGAGGTATGATCAATACCGATGCCAGTGGCCAGGGTTCCGTGCTGTATGGCAAAACCCGCGATCATGTCCTGTCGCTGAGCACAGTATTGCTCAATGGCGAACTCCTGCACACCGAGTCGCTGACGGAAGCCGAGCTGGTGGAGCGCAAACAACAGCCTGGCATGGTTGGCGATGTGCATCGGGTGGTCGACGATGTTTATGCACGTCGACAGGACGACATCAAGGCTCGTTTTCCAACCTTGAACCGCTGCCTGACGGGTTACGACCTTGCCCACATTCGTGACGACGAAGGCCGCTTTAACCTGAACAATATTCTCTGCGGTTCCGAAGGTACCCTCGGTTTTATTGTTGAAGCACGATTGAATGTCCTGCCAATCCCGAAAACCTCGGCCCTGGTCAATGTGCGCTACGATTCCTTTGAAGCATCACTGCGCGATGCCCAGACATTGATGCAAGCCAACCCGACTTCCATAGAAACCGTCGATAGCCGGGTGCTGTCTTTGGCCAAAGGCGACATTGTCTGGAACAGCGTTGCCGAGTACTTCCCGGCCGGTGAGAATGAAAAAGTCGCTGGCGTCAACCTGGTCGAATACACCGCCGACAGTGACGCTGAACTCAGAGCGGGCGTTAAACGCCTGACCGACAGGCTGGACGCCTTGCAAGGCCAACCCGGTCAATGCAATGGTTATTCAATTGCCTGGGGCACTGTGGCTGTCAATAAGGTCTGGGGCATGCGCAAGCGGGCTGTTGGCCTACTCGGTAACGCACAAGGCGAAGCCCGCCCAGTGCCCTTTGTCGAAGACACGGCCGTGCCCCCCGAAAACCTGGCGGATTTCATTATGGCTTTCAGAGGGGTCCTCGACCGGGAAGGCTTAACCTATGGCATGTTCGGCCATGTCGACTGCGGCGTACTCCATGTAAGACCAGCTCTCGACATGAAAGACCCTGAACAGATTAAAACCGTACGGCGCGTGACCGACGAAGTGGTTGAACTGGTCAAACACTATGGCGGCTTGCTGTGGGGTGAACACGGCAAGGGTGTGCGTTCCGAGTTTGCACCGAAGTTTTTTGGCGATCTCTACCCGGAGCTCCAGGCCATCAAGGCCGCCTTCGATCCACATAACCGATTGAACCCCGGCAAGATCGCGACAGCCAGGGCGGAACAGCCACTACTGGCCATTGATGCCGTGACCCTGCGTGGCGATTACGATCGAACCATCCCACTGGCGACATGGACGGATCAGTCGTCTGCGGTCTATTGCAACGGCAATGGTGCCTGCTTCAATTATGACCCCAATGATGCCATGTGCCCATCCTGGAAAGGCACTCGTGAACGCAAGCATTCTCCCAAGGGCCGCGCCAGTCTGATTCGCGAATGGGTGCGGTTGCTTGCCGACAAGGGGCTGGATACACCCGCCCTGGCGCAGCAGGAACGCCAGGTTTTTCCGCTGCTGCATTGGCCCATCAGAGCCTGGAACAGCTGGCAGGCAAAGCGTGGTCAATACGACTTCAGCCATGAAGTTCATGACTCCATGAGCGCCTGTCTGGCCTGTAAATCCTGCACTGGTCAATGCCCCATCAAGGTGGACGTACCCGATTTCAGAGCCAAATTTCTGCACCTCTATTACGGCCGCTATTTACGCCCATTGAAAGACTACTTTATTGGCACCCTGGAGTTCGTCATACCCTGGCTGGCCAAGCGGCCGCTCAAATGGGTATACAACGGCATGATGCGGTCCAGCAGAATTTCTGGCCTGCTCGAACGTTATGCCGGCATGGTCGACAGCCCACACATTCATCCACTGAACCTGCACAGCCTGATGAAGCAAAGGAACATTCATTGGGCCGACGCCAATATGCTCGGTGGTCTGACACCGGCCGAACGCGAACGCTCAGTCATCATCGTGCAGGATGCCTTTACCAGCTTCTTTGATACTCAAACCGTTGGCGACATCCTGAGTTGCCTGCAACAACTGGGCTTTCGAGTCTGGGTCATGCCCTACCGCGCCAACGGAAAGCCCTTGCATGTCCATGGCTTCCTGGGCACCTTTCAGTGGGTAGCCAAACGCCGTCAGCAAGACCTGACCGCACTGGCCGCCAGTGGCATTCCGCTGGTTGGTATAGACCCGTCAATGACTCTGGTCTATCGCTCGGAATATCAGAAAATACTGCCGCAAAAAATGCCCGACGTCCTGTTGCTCCAGGAATTTCTGGGTAGCCGACTGGAACAACTCAGAGCCCTGAGACCGGACTATCAGCCAGGCGAAGTACGCTTGCTGGCCCATTGCACCGAAAAAACCAATGCCAGCGCCAGCATGAAAGACTGGACCGCCATCTTCACCGCTCTCGGCCAAACGCTGACACAGGAATCGGTGGGTTGCTGTGGCATGGCTGGCACCTACGGCCACGAAACACACAACAGAGCCACATCCGAGGTCATCTACGACCTCTCCTGGCGTGAAGTCATCGACCGGACCCCGGCAGCAGCCATGGTAGCCACTGGTTACTCCTGCCGCAGCCAGGTAAAACGCCTACAGAATGTCGAGCTGAAACACCCTCTTCAATATCTACTGACCCAAGTGAAAAGCTCAACAACATTGCAGCAACAACAATAGATAAAATCTATGCGGTGCATTTACTGCATCATCATGGTTTTTCCGGCATAATTTGAAGTCACTAGTGAGTTTGACGCGCAAGTTTCGGAGTAGTCAGGGGCTATGGCCCGCGCCGGCTACCGGCGGTGCCTCTGCAGGGTCGGGCGGAATGCCGCCCACTTAATCCATCCATGGAGCCTAGACCGCAGCATCCGACGGCCATGGATGGCCTAGTGCCGCCTTTACAGGAGCAAAAAAGGTGGCCATGCTGCTGACTCCCCTGCTGAGGCACCACCGGCATCCGCCGCTCTAATTGCAACACATCCGAAATTCAAGCCAATACACTCTGTATTCACCGATCGCTCAGGTAGCATTTATTTATGAACGCATGGACACCCGATTCGTGGCGCACCAAAACACTGCGCCAGATGCCCACCTATCCGGAAGCAGATGCCCTTCAGTCTGTGGAAGCTGAATTAAGCAAGCAGCCGCCTCTGGTATTTGCCGGGGAAGTCAGGGAACTGAAACATCAATTGGCCAAAGTGGCCTCTGGTAATGCTTTTTTGTTGCAGGGCGGCGATTGTGCTGAAAGCTTCAAGGAGTTCAATACCAACCAGATTCGCGACACCTTTATGGTTCTATTGCAAATGGCGGTTGTGCTTACCTTTGGTGGACAAAGCCCCGTTGTGAAAATTGGTCGGATGGCTGGCCAATTTGCCAAGCCCCGTTCGGACGACAACGAGACGCGTGATGGCATTAGTTTGCCTTCCTACCGTGGCGATATTATTAACGGCATTGAGTTCAGTGAAGAGTCTCGTACTCCTGACCCGGAACGGATGCTGAAAGCCTATCATCAGTCGACGTCCACGCTGAATCTGCTGCGTGCCTTTGCTCAGGGCGGCCTGGCCGATCTGCATAAGGTGCATCAGTGGAATCAGAGCTTTGTTGAAAAAAGCCCCCAGGGTGAGCGCTACCAACATCTGGCGGACCTGATCGACGAAACACTCGCCTTCATGAGCGCCTGCGGAATATCGCCCGAGAACACGCCGCAGATTCGCGAAACTCAGTTCTATACTTCCCACGAAGCACTATTACTGCCCTACGAGCAGGCTTTGACTCGTCAGGACAGCTTGACCGGTGATTGGTATGACTGCTCGGCGCACATGCTGTGGATCGGCGATCGCACCCGCCAACTCGATAGCGCTCATATTGAATTTTGCCGTGGCATTCACAACCCTATCGGCCTGAAAGCAGGGCCAACAACGGATGCTGAAGAATTGATTCGCCTGATCGATATCCTGAACCCGAACAACGAGCCAGGGCGTTTGAACCTGATCGTGAGAATGGGCGCCGACAAAATCGCAGGTCATTTTCCGGCCCTGCTTCGTCGCGTACAACAGGAAGGCCGATCTGTCGTCTGGAGTTCAGACCCGATGCACGGTAACACCATTAAAACCGGCAACGGCTACAAGACGCGCGCAGTCGATTCAATACTGTCGGAAGTTACGCAGTTCTTTCAGATTCATGCGGCGGAGGGAACTCATGCGGGGGGTGTGCATTTCGAGATGACCGGCCGTAACGTCACAGAGTGCATTGGTGGCGCTTTTGAAATCACCGAACACGATCTGGCTGAACGGTACCACAGCCATTGCGACCCTCGCCTCAATGCTGACCAGGCTTTGGAGTTGTCCTTTTTAATTGCCGATGCCGTAAAACAAGCACGGAAAGGCTAAACGACTCGGATATGCCAGGGTTCGAAGCGGACACCGAAGCGATTGTCTTCGGTGTAACGAATATCGACGAAGCCAAGGTCCAGTAATTTCTTGTATTCGTCGGTTTCAGCAAATTCTGCGGTGAAATTACTCAGACCCCCGCCAACCACGCCAACGTCGAAATCGCCCAGAGCATGGTATGAATGCCCGGGAGGCGCTAGCGAGCGGGATGCCCTGGAAAGGTTACCCTCGGCACGGACAACACGAGCCATAAACAGATGGTATTGCTTGACAATGCCCCGTACGCCACTGGTTAGTATGAGGGTATCGCCTACTTCGCCGGTGACCTTGTTGTAAAAGTCTTCCGCAAAGCCTCTGAACAGGAAGTGACCAGAGTAAGGAATCTTGCTGATGTCTTTTGCGGCGATTCGATGTTGCAGATCGTCGATCACACGCTCACCAAAAAACCCCAACCGGCGCACGTCGTCGTAAAAGAGTTTTTCCATATACTCGAGCTCAACGGGTGTGAAGGCGCCTATTCTGGCCTGGAAACGGCCATAACGGAGCATTTCTTCGAACGAGAGCACGTTAAAGTTACCATGCCCCACATAGGCCTCTACCCGGTTCAAACGCTCCAGTATCGAGACCAAAGTGGTGTATTCGGTTTCAGAAATAAAAATATCGTCAGAGAAGTCATAGTCAAAATGCTCGATGCGTTGACGCATCTTCTCTTCGTCATCCTCCGCCTCGGCCAGGTGTTCGGGAACATCAACTACGGCGTCGCTTTCTTGCACTCCGGCCAGGGGTGGCTCGCTGATGACTTCTACCCTTGGCATTTCTCTGGCTGTTGCGCTTTCAGGTGCCTCTACCTCGACAGGCTTTCCGGGCGTTGCTTCTGCAACAGAAAGATCGCTTTCTGCTATGGCAGGAGCGTCTGTTTCTGGAGTAACTTCTGGCGAAATTGCCGGTTCGGCTTCGACTTCAGGTTCAGCAGGCAGCCTGGGCGAGGCTTCACGCACGGCTGCGTCGGCCTCTCTGGTATCGAGTTTGGGTCTGGGTTCTTCGGGTTTCTGCAACTCACGGGGATCAACCCGTCCATAGACCAGCCCTTCGTCAGCCTCTGGGGAGCCACGCAAGGCTTGAGCAGCCGCCTTGCGGGCTTTCTCTGCTTGCGTCTCCGTCCACTGAGGTGTGGCGCGCCGCACCATATCCAGAGTGGCATAGCCCGCCCCAAGCGCGACGGAGGACACGGATAGAGCCTGATACAGAAATTGCCTACGATTCACTCACCTACTCCAGGAAATACTACTTTCAGGCTGACGCAAGTGATATGAGTGTTGTGACTCATTCTCGTCTTGCCACACCCTGTTTTACCCTTGTAAAAGGGTTTCCGTTCGCACCATTATCGAACGTTTCACGCTTGAACCCAATACTCTAACTGCAAAGATTCCCCTGAAAAACGCTATTGTTCCAGGTTACTTCTGCCAGCTGTAAACAGACTGCACCTGGAGCAACCTCAACGACCAAAAATACTCTCGGGCGAGAACAGCACCACGAAACCAACATATGAACGTCTTGAAGGCGGCAAAACAGCACGAAGCGTCGGCCATATGCAGAGATCAGCTCGATTCGGCTCAATATTCGAACCAATATGATATATTGTAACGTCTATATTCAACAGGATGCAATGTTGACCGCGGCGTAGGTCATGAAATTTCAAGTACACATCAGTTCATGGCCAACTTCCGGACCCTTGTCAGAAAACCGACGCCCGGAACCCGACTTCGCAATGAGTTTCAGGGGTGGCTGTGCCATTTAATCGACAGTCCACCAAGCACCACACCGCCATTTTTTGTCCAGATATAGAGAAAGTCCTTACTGACCGACCATTGCGGCGAATAACGCCATTCGAGACTGGCCGACGGAATCAGCCCTGGCGTAAAGCCGGCAAAACCGGCAGTCAGCCGGTCACCATAACCATAGGCAACACCAGGGCTGAGTCCAAAATTGAGCCGGCTTCGCTCGCTCAATGGCACTGGCCACTCCTTCCAGCGATAACCAAGGCTGTATGACGTCTCATCAAAGGAGTTGGTAAAGCGGGCAACCAACCAGCGATTGTACTGCCAGCCCAGTAGCTGGTTGCGTTCATTTACTGGTCTGTCGCGACTAATGTGATAGGTATAGAGCCCCAACCAGGGGCCTGTATCGAATGCTTGTACCGGGTATGAAAAAAACAACAGCAACAACGCCGGTAAAAGCGACTTCATTCAAGCCTCTTGCGCCTGATGTTTGGCTTTAATGAAATGACTGTGGTGTAAATGCAATAAGCCGTTAATTCGGCGAATCATGTGATCTTCGTGTTTGTCGATGACTCCGTCCGCAAATGCCGTGCGCCACAAATCAACCATCAACTCATATTTTTCCTGCTCACCCCAATGCTGATTGATCACCCGTGTGAATTCAAATAGGTCATGACTTTCATCGTGATGTAAGCGGGCAGATTCCAGCAGTGCACGCACATCGGCCAGGGGTTCGCCAGTGCGCTCAACCAGACGCTTTAAAATCAAGGCTTCCTCGGCTTCGTCTGGCTGGTAATCCGACATCATGACTTCCACCATTAAAGCGGTGGCGGCCTCGTCGGCACTCAACTCGGGCTCCTGCTCAGGTGTCGCTGCGTCGAACCATTCCAGTATCTTTGATAACATCTAATGCCTCACTCTGCCAACCGGGCCTCAACGCTGAGGCGCCAGCAGATTTACCATAATGTTGTAGTACATGTCGGTCAGTTTTTCGAGGTCATCCACTCGTACGCATTCGTTCACTTTGTGGATGGTCGCATTGATTGGGCCCAACTCCACAACCTGAGCACCGGTTGGCGCAATAAAGCGCCCGTCGGAAGTACCACCGGCCGTCGACAGGACCGTTTCAAAGCCTCTAACGTCTTTCACTGCTTGAGTTGCGGCCTGAACCAGAGCCCCTCTTTCGGTCAGGAAAGGCTGACCTTTCACTTCAAACTCCAGGTCGTAGTCGAGGTCATGCGCATCCAGAATGGCGCGCGTTCGAGCCTGTAACTGCTCAACCGTCACTTCCGTACTGAAGCGGAAACTGCACTTGATGTTCGCCGTTCCTGGTATCACATTGGTTGCACCGGTCCCGGACTGGATATTGGATATCTGGAAGCTGGTGGCTGGAAAAAAGTCGTTGCCTTCATCCCAGACCTCAGTACTCAGTGCCGCTATGGCTGGCGCCACCAGATGCACCGGGTTTTTTGCCAGATGCGGATAGGCAACATGCCCCTGAACGCCCTTGATGGTCAGATAGCCGAGCATGGATCCACGACGACCATTCTTGATGACGTCACCCACTTCATCGGTACTGGAAGGCTCACCAACAACGGCCCACTGAATCTGCTCTCCTTTGTCCGTTAACCATTGAACGACCTTCTCGGTACCATGATAGGCATCGCCCTCTTCGTCCGAAGTAATCAGAAATGCCAGACGACCCTGGTGCTCCGGTACATCACGAATGAAGCGCTCAGCGGCAACCACCATGGCAGCAAGGCTGCCTTTCATGTCTGCTGCGCCCCTGCCAAAGAGGAAGCCTTCGTGAACGGTTGGCTCAAAGGGAGGAAAGGTCCAGTGAGAGTCGTCCCCGGTTGGAACAACATCGGTATGGCCTGCAAAGACCAGCAAAGGCCCCGAGTCACCATGGACTGACCAGAGGTTGTCTACGTCCTCAAACCGGAGCGGCTGATTGGTAAAGCCAAGCTCGCCAAGACGTTCAGCCATCAGTTGCTGACAGCCCTGGTCATCCGGGGTCACCGAGGGACGTGCAATCAGTTGTTCAGCCAGAGCCAGAGTCGGGGACGTCATAAAGAACCTTTTTTGCCGAAAGTGAGAGAACAGGTATGATACGTGCAACCGCGGTCGGTGCAAACAGGCACCGGCTTCGCATGAGCCGCGAAGCAGTGGCTGGTTCATAGACAGATCAATGGTTTTGGAATCCCGAAATGACAGAAGCTTCTGATGTAGAAATCTATATTACCGGTGTAAAAGGGCCTGCATTGGTCGAATGGCTCTCCAGCGAGCTGGATCTGCTCGAGCCGATGCCTCGGCAACCTGGCATGATGAAGAACGCCAGTTGCTATAAAGGGACCTACAAGGGAGAAAGCTTTACGGTCATGGTTCTGGAAAAAGTCATCGGATCTTTTACGAGCCTCTGGATCGACAGCAATCAATCCCCCTGGCCAGATGATCGATCCTGCGCCAGGGCGGCCTCGGCCTATTTTCAAAAAGAAGTTCGTATTGCCGCTGGTGCCTGGCAGGAAAAAGACGACCCGGATGCCTGGATAAGCGTTGCTCCAGACGGTTCGGAAAATGCCATTCAATGGCAAACGTCTTCTTGAACAGGGGTGCGGCCGCCCAGATACCCTTCAGCGGCCGAACCTGTACCGACTTTAACGCAGCCGAACCACAGTAACGTCTTCCGCCTGCAAACCCTTGGTACTCTCGACAACGCCAAAACGAACCCGTTGACCTTCCTGTAGTGAGCGATGACCGCGCCCTCGAATGGAGCGAAAATGCACGAATACATCCTCACCACTGTCGCGGGTGATAAAGCCAAAACCCTTGCTGACATTGAACCACTTGACGATGCCCTCTTCACGATCATCCACATCGACTTCAGCAAGAATGGGCTGTGCAATGTACTGTGCCAGAGTCGCCAATATCATCACCGCCAAAGCGACAAATACATAGGCTCCCCAGGCGATACCGCCGCCCTGAGTACTGGTCAATTCGCTGACCGTCATCTGGCCCGGAATTGATGATATGTTGATTGCAGCAGCGACGACGACCGGCCCCGGAATGGCAACCAATAATGAAACACCTACACGAATGAAAAAAGATTTTAACGTCATAATACCTACTCGGATGTTGTAATTGTCTTTAACTCAGTAATGAATACGCTATGCTAACCAGCATATGAACCATGGGTTATGCCCAACAACAAGGCTTGTCAGGCTCACAGTAGCGCGCAGCAATCGGACATAATGCCAAAAAATGCTCCAAAAACCAGCCCCGAGACCCTAATATGAGCTCAACTGATACCATTACTGAACTGGAAATACGCATCACCCACATGGACGACAGTCTCGAGCAGCTGAATCAGGTCATTGTGGGTCAACAAAAGCAAATTGACAGGCTGGAACGTCTATTGAAAGCAATGGCCCAGGACCAGGAAGCACTCAAAGAGGCCTTACCCGAAATCCCGAACCAACCCCCACCTCACTACTGAGGTCACTCGGTAGAGTCTACTGGAAATCGACAGACAGAAAAGCGACAAGACGCTCCATTAAAAGCAGGTAGTTCCATGACACCCTTGTTTGACGCCATGTTCCGACTATTTCAACGCATCCTGTTCTGGTGGGTTAGAGTCGAACAGCCTCCGAAGTCTCTTGATTTGAAGGCCATCAGTGAGAATCATCCCCTTGTCTACGTTCTGGAACAGCAGTCGACTGCTGATGCCATGGTACTCGACCAACAATGTCGCAGTCTGGGGTTACCCGGGCTGAACCCAAGACTGATACTCCCTGGGCTGGAGAAAAAGCGTCCAGTACTCAGCATTCACCCGCGGCCGTCAGTCTTGCAAAGACGAAAAACCACCATTACCCCCATGATCCAGACCTTGCTGGAATACCTGCAGAGTCGACCAGAAGAAGACATTCTACTGGTACCGGTTGCGTTGTATTGGGGCCGAGCCGCCAGCCGAACCCAACCACAAAGCCTGCTGAAAGCCCTGTTGAGCTCGAACTGGCGTCTGGTTGGCCGTTTCAAGAAGCTGCTGACCATCGTATTCAATGGGCGCAATACCTACTTCGAGTTCAATGAACCCATTTCGCTCAGACAGTTGATTGAAAATGAACCCAACCCCAGCATGGCCGCTCGTAAGGTTGCCAGAGTTCTACGGGTCCACTTTCAGCGAGCCCGCACAGCAGTCATAGGCCCAGACCTCTCACATCGGCGTATACTGATCGGTCAACTATTACATTCCGAGCCGGTTCGCAAGGCGATCGATCACCATATTCGCAGCAAGGGAGTCTCACCAGAAAAAGCGTTAAAACTGGCAGAGAAACATGCCAATGAAATCGCGGCGGATGTTTCCTACAACGTCATACGAGCACTGGACGTGCTGCTCACGCGACTATGGAACAAAATCTACAACGGAGTGGTAATCTCTGGCATCGATCGTGTGAAGAAGCTCGCAGGTGACCACGAAATTGTTTACGTACCCTGCCACCGAAGTCATATCGATTATCTATTGCTCAGTTACTCCCTTTACCATGAGGGCTTGAATGTCCCTCACATCGCTGCGGGCGATAACCTGAACATGCCCATAGTGGGTGGCATATTACGGCGCGGTGGTGCTTTTTTCATTCGGCGGCGCTTCGGTGGTGACAAACTCTACACCGCCATTTTCAACGAATACATGCACACCGTCTTCTCTCGTGGCTACCCGGTGGAATATTTTATTGAAGGCGGCCGCTCAAGAACAGGCCGTATGCGCACGCCGGCAACTGGCACCCTGGCCATGACACTGCGCAGCCACCTGCGTGACGCAACGCGCCCTATCGTCTTTATACCGGTCTATATCGGCTATGAAAAAGTCTTCGAGGGACGCTCATACCTTTCGGAGCTACAGGGAAAGGAAAAGAAAAAAGAAAACCTCTTTGATCTGGTTAAAACAGTCAGAAGACTGAAGAACTATGGTCGGGTTTACCTGAACTTTGGTGAGCCCTTACCCATAGCAACACTGCTTGATCAATACGAACCGCAATGGCGAGAGCTGCCTTACAGCGCCGACGAGCGCCCAACCTGGCTGGTACCGGCTGTCGATGACCTGGCGCACCAGATCGTCACTCGCATCAATGCAGCGGCTGCCCTGAACCCGATCAATCTCGTTGCCTTGACGCTGCTGGCAACTCAACACCAGGCCATTGAAGGCAGCCTGCTCAAGGCACAATTAACCTTGCTGCACCGACTTCGCTCACAATGCCCCTATGATCATCATGCGACCCTGCCAGATGGCAATGCAGATGACTGGATCGACTACGCTCTGCGCATGGGCGTGCTGCATCATATCCCGCAAAAGCTCGGCGACATCTATGGCCTCGACAGTCAACACGCGGTACTGATGTCCTGGTATCGGAACAACATTCAACACCTCTATGCCCTGCCCGCCTTGATCGCTGCCTTGCTCGGCCAGGGACGCGGCATAGATCAGGCGACACTGCAGGAAAGAGTCAGATTGATCTACCCTTATTTGAAGAGTGAGCTGTTCCTCAATTTGACCATAGACGAAGCTGAACAACAGGCAGAGCAGTGGCTCAACATTCTGGAGTCTGAGCAACTGATTTCGCTACAGGGCAATATCTGGGTCGCTGCCGCCAAGGGTAGCGCCAGACGGCTGCAATTGGAGCTATTGGCCGCCATCATGCTGCCCACCCTGGAGCGCTACCTGATCACACTTTCAGTACTGACCCGACTGGGGTCTGGCCGAGCTACAGCAACAGAACTCGAAAACCAGTCGCAACAAATGGCCCAACGATTGTCACTGCTGAATGGCCTGAATGCCCCCGAGTTTTTTGATCGTGCGCTCTTTAAAAACTTCATTCAGACACTGAAAAGCCGAGGTGCTATTACTGTCAATACCAACCACTGCATCGAGTACGATGAACGCATTCCCAACATAGTAAGAGTGTCAGATACCGTTGTACCCTCTGGTGTGCTCTACCACATCATCCAGGTCACCGGACTGGGAGATCAACGACAGGAAAACTAAAGGGATTTAATGGGGTATATATCGAACCGACTGCTTTTGCCGCTCAACACCAGACCGGGCTTTTGGCCACCCAGATCAGGAGCATGTCGGGGTCGCTTGACCACAACCCTATACCTGGCCAAAGCGAGGGCAGGCTCCAACAATGCATCAGCATCGGCATCAGGCCCAACCAGATCGTGAAAAACTGTCATTTCTTTTTTAACCGCAGCACTGGAACGTCGCTCGGGGAACATCGGATCCAGATACACAACATCGGGTTGATTCACGCCTTGTATGCCCTCAATCAGATTCCCCTCCAGTAGCCGCATAGTCTCTGGTTCAAGGCCGGCCTTAAATGCTCTATTCAAGCCATCGAGAAGCAAGAGGCGCACTATGGGGTGCCTTTCCAGCATCCACACGCGGGCACCCAGTGAGGCCAATACCCAGGCATCACGGCCGAGCCCGGCGGTGGCGTCCAGCACGCTAATATCAGCCCGCTTGGGCAAACCAATGGCCTTTGCAATCGCCTGGGAGCGCCCGCCGCCATAACGTTGACGATGCACTGCAGCCGACGAAAAAAAATCCACGGCGACCGGTTTCTGTTTGGGCGCGGCTCCATCGGCAATGGCAAGGGCCTCTTCGTGGCTAGTGATGTAGAGACCAATCGGGCAGGCATTCAGGGGGTAGGTCCAACGCAATATCTCCTCTTGAATACCAGCAGACAAAGCCACCCATACGGTATCAGTCAGATTGAATCGCGGCACCTTGCCTATAAAGGGGTTCGAACTCATGGTTTGGCTGGCTTGTCCCAGGTCACGTTGTCTCGCAGATAGGTTGGTAACGCCATTTCTGGCGGCAAAAGGATTTCGTCATCCCGCTCTACCTGGAGAACCGCCAGCCTTGCAGCATAGAGCGCCCTGGGCAAATTGCCGCTGACACCGCTACGGGCAATACAACTCTGCCAGGCGGCGCTGAAGCCATAGTTCGTCAACCACCCGTTACCAGCTAGTTGCACCGCTTCAGGCGGCTCTGATAGAGACTCCGGCTTGAGGAGACGCTCAGTGCCTTCAATTTCAGGCAAGCCATCTTCATCAACGGTATAAACACCCAGGTACAACTCCTGCATGCGTGCATCCAGCGTAACCCACAAGTCTCTGCTGACGCTTTCATCAACGCCAACCTCAAAAGCCAGAGTTTCGAGCGTGCTTATCGGCACGACACCGCAATCAATGCCAAGAGCGATGCCCTGAGCCACACCAGCGGCTATACGAATACCAGTGAAAGAGCCTGGTCCTCGACCATAGACGACAAAATCGAGATCTCGTGGACGCCAACCCGCTTGATCAAAGAGTTTTTGAATTTCTGGCAGAATCAATTTGGAATGCTGACGTGGCAATGATTGATGAAAATCCAGCTCCATATCAGGGCCAGTCAAAGCCAAGGAGCAAATATCACCCGTTGTATCGATCGCTAATATCCGAGGCATAAAGGTCTCATACAGGAAATTGCCTCAATTTTAACATCCAATCCCTGGAAATTGCTCCTGCATTTTCAGGATACCGCCCATCCCTGGGCATAAAAAAAGCCACTCAGAGGAGTGGCTTTTTTACTATCGCAGTGGCTGATTGCTGATCTCAGCTAACCGCTTTCTTGGGCGGGCGACCTGGTCCACGACGTCCCTTCTTGGGCCCTGGCTTCTTCTTCGCAGCGCCTTTCTTCTCAAGCGCTTTTACCTTGGCCTTGATCTTTTTGGCTGCCGCTTTGGCTTTTAATGCCTCTTTGGCACGGAAGGCTTTCAGGGCCTTGGCATCTTTGCGCTTGCGGGCTGCACGCCACTTGCTTTCAAATTTGGCAATTTCTTTCGCCAGGTCGTCCTCTTGCTTGGCAGCCAATTGCAATTCAAACTCGGCAACATTCAGATTTACCTTGGCTTTGGCTTCGTCTTCCTGGGCCAGAATCTCTGCCTTTTTAAGATCGAATTTGGCAACCTTTACTGCTTGTTTTGCAACATTGGCGGCATCGCGAGCTTCTTTTTCACGCGCATTCGCCGTGTCGAGTTGGCGTTTGGAAGCTGCTGATTTGACAGTGGCCGCTTTCGCCTTCGCAGCAGTTTTCTTGGCTGAAGCAGCATCCAGCTTGGCTTGAGCCTTGACGACGTCCGTTTCTGCCTTGTCGAGCTTTTTAGCGGCGGCAACCACACCCGGATTAACCGCGGCATCGATCGTCAGTACAGGCGCTGCTTTGGCTTTGCGCTTGGTCGCTGCTTTTTTGGCTGGAGCCTTGCGTGCTGTCGTATTCCTGGTGGCAGTTTTCTTGACTGCGCGTTTAGTTCCAGGCTTGGGGCCACGTTTAGCGGCGGTTTTCTTCTTGGCTGCTGCCATAACTTTCTCCTAGTTTCATTACCAAATTCAGTCAAACTGTATCGCTGTGGACAAAGTTGACCAAGCCGCAATGGATTATCGAAGCTCAGATCAAATAGAAGCTCCGACCTCCTGATAGCAAATCATTGTGTACTCGAATACACCACAATGACAGGCTGACCTGCTCATAATGTATTTGTCCGGATACAGAATACCCTGTCGCATGTAATTTAGTCAGTTGCGATTAAAGATGCAAACATTAACCGCATTTTTTAATATAAAAAGTGGTATTAATTTTAAAATCATCCCATATTTTTAAAAAAACAAAGAACTGACTAACACTTTAATGCAATTCGCATTACGCATCCAATTAGCTTTAAATAATTCCAGTTGATGTTATTTAACTTGGTGCCGTAATGATCCGCTTAATGCATCTGCATTGGATTGACTTCATAGTGGACTCGATAGGTCCCACTCCTTTGAATAGAAATACCGACAATACTCTGCTCAATACTACTGCGGTCCAGGGTCAATTGGGATTTTCTGGATCACTGAAGTCAACCGGCCAAGAAGCTCCCGAATTATAATGATCTGTAGCGCGTCAACTTTCATTTCGTCCACATGCAGCTTACCAGTCCGGGCACCCATCAAAGCGTTTTGACTCAGAATCGATACAACCCTCACTTCTTTAGTTCGGAATGACGACATGATTGTCCCAGCGGTCTCTAGCCTTTCGGCATATAAACACAAGACGTTATACAATATTGATTCAAGGATAAACTCACCCTTTTACTTAGGGCTGCTATATTCCAATGACCGTTATAGCAGCAACGGCGGTATGGTGACGACTCTCCTGGAGCCAGGGGCTCCAACTTGCAGGGCTGCCCTCCCCAGGGTGGCCTTTTTTTAATAGTCCTCTCTCAGCGATACAAGCATCTCAACTGGTTCACATCACTCCCTTTGGTTACACTAGCAGCCTCTTGTAACCACCATGGCCTGATTAATGCACCCTTGTTGGCAACTTCTGGAGCGTCACGCTTCAGAGCTGAACTCTGGACCCGTCCTTTGGTTGGACCCACCTGAAATCCATGAACTGATGAAGTCTGGAGACCAGGTAGTCTGTCTTGACCAGGGCGTTGACGCCGAATCTCCCATTCCTGCCTTGAGCCTGGATCAGAAACCATCAGAAGAAATTCGACTGATCGTCCTGTTCTACCCAAAGGCAAAACGTCGACTCGAATGGTGGCTACAGCGAATCGAAGAGATGTCGATCGATTGCCCGGTCTGGGTGCTGGGTGAGAACAACGGCGGCATAAAAAGTTTGCCCAGGCGTACTGCACCTTTTTTGGCGTGTGAGAAGGTCGATAGCGCCAGGCATTGTGCGCTTTTCCAATGCCGCTTTATTGGCCCCATGCCTCGGCAGGAAGTCTGGCACTATTACCAGGTTGAAGAGCATAGCATCGGCGCTTTACCGGGCGTGTTCAGTCAGGAGAAGCTGGATGTAGGCACTCGGTTGCTGTTGCAGCACCTGCCAGCCCTGAAAGGCTCCCTGTTTGAATTGGGCTGCGGTGCTGGTGCCATCACTCTGTCACTGCTGAGCAGGCACAAGGAATGCAAGGTTGTAACCAGCGATATCGACCTTCTGGCAGTTCAATCCACGCAGCACAATATTGAGCAAGCTGGCTTTGAAAGTCGATGCAGTGTTATCTGGTCAGACGGTATGAGCCAGGTGCCCAGACAACGATTCGATGCATTGATCACCAACCCACCCTTCCATACGGGCATCAAGACGCACTATGCAGCCACTGAGCAGTTTTTTGCTCAGGCTGAACAGTGGTTGAAAAGAGGCGCTGTACTTTGGTGGGTAGCCAATGACTTTCTCGATTACCAACCCCTGCTGGGCAAATCATTCAGCAAGGTCGAAGAGATTGCTCATCACTCTGGTTTTCGAGTATTCAAGGCGACCAGAATTTGAAGGGAAAGGCCCTGAGTCAGTGCTTCAGGTCACCAACGAAGAGGTAGCCTTTGCTGCGCACTGTCTTGATCCGCCGAGGGTGGTCCGGGTCATCCCCGACCTTAGGGCGAATCCTGGAAACTCGCACATCCACGGAACGATCCTGACCGTCGTATTCAATACCCCGGAGCCGGCTGAAGATCTCTTCTCTGGTCAGGATCTGCCCGGCATGACTGGATAACAGCCAGAGCAAATCGAACTCTGCACTGGTCAAATCGATCGGGTTCTTACCCAGCCAGGCTTCGCGCATGGTGTTGTCGATGACCAGTTCACCGAAGACCAGCCGATCGTCTCTATTAATGGGCTCTTTTGGCAGACTCCAGCGATCCACTCGACGTAACAGGGCCTGGCAACGCGCCAGAATAAGCCGAGGAGCGCTGCTTTTTAACAGGTAATCGTCAGCCCCCATATCGAGGCCCAACACCTGATCCAGCTCATCAGTACGGTTACTCATTAGAATGACACCGCCCCGGTAGTCTTTCCGGCACAGTTTGCAGATGGTCAGCCCATTCTCACCCTTGAGTTCCAGTTCCAACAGGACGAGGTCCGGCTGCAGTTCCTTGATACGGTTCAAGGCCTGGGTAGATTCCAGTTCCAGTTCGACATCATACTGGTTGCTGGCCAGATAATCGCGAAGCATGCGCGCTTCTTCGAGATTATCATCAACAATCAGGATTCGCTTTTTAATCATAATGTCTGTTCGATAACCCACACTTTGGCGTTTCCATTATACCATTAGAGGCAGGATACAGAGGCCCTGTCTCAGGTGGTTTCATTTCTACTACTGTAGACCCTATCCCGGGAAATGCAGCATTTTTTACGCTTATTAGTCTTCAACCTGAAACAACAAACGGTCGCTCCACAGAGATGATCAGGAAAAATCGTTGTTTTTCCTGATTCGCAAAAGTCATGCAGTTGGGCACTGCGATTGTCATCCCTTCGCAGCCGACTATAGCGCATCGGTTGAAACGCCTTGATCCAGGGCTTTTTAACCCGGATATTATTTCGTCGTTATCGAGTTCCAAATATCTTGTCACCCGCATCGCCGAGACCGGGAATGATGTAACCCTGATCGTTCAGACGCTCATCCACGGCCGCCACATACAAATCCACGTCGGAGTGTTTTTCGGTAACGGCGGCTATGCCTTCTGGTGCTGCAACCAGAAAAAGCCCCTTGATATGTTGGCAGCCTTTCTCTTTAAGCAACTCAATGGTCGCAATCAAGGTACCACCCGTTGCCAACATGGGATCAATGATCAGGGCTGTTCTGTCGCCGATATCTTCGATGACTTTGTCAAAATAGGGCACAGGCTCGAGCGTCTCTTCATCCCGGTATAGGCCAACCACGCTGACTTTGGCATTAGGTATCAACTGCATGACGCCATCCAGCATGCCGAGACCAGCGCGCAATATGGGCACAACGGTAATCTTCTTGCCTTTAATACGTTCGGTGATCAGCTTGCTGCCGGTCCAACCGTCAATCTCGACCTTTTCCGTCGCTATGTCTCTTGACGCTTCATAGGTGAGGAGGTTGCCGACCTCGCCCGCCAATTCACGAAAGTGCTTGGTACTGATTCCGGCTTCACGCATCAAACCCAGCTTGTGCTGAATCAGAGGGTGTTTGATTTCATAGACTGCCATGATAATAAGTCCTCGCGTCGAATTAGCCCTGCGTAATTTTGGCTCGCGTCGGCTACCAGTGGTACAGCTCAATAGGTACCAACGCCATTACATCTGTTGTTAACCTTCCACGTCCGCCAGAAAATCCAGTTCAGCCTGCTGCCTTATGACCTTGCGGTGATTGGCCCAGAGCGTTTTTATCCGTTCCTGGTTGCACTGCTGCCGGTCGACCAGCACCCTTGTTGCCAGTTGGCCAATGCGTTGTCCGTTCGCCAGCGGCACCTTGGAGAATACGAACTGATTGGAAATCATGTCCATAAAAGGGCCTGATTTACTGGTCGGCATAATGAACAATAGTTGTAATCCCAGTGCTTCAGTCAGGTATCGGATGACTTCCTTCGAGCGCGTTTCATCCATTTTCGAGAAGGCCTCGTCCACCAGCACCATGCGCAAATGGCTGTCACCTTCGCTGAAGCGGAACGCCGAGGTAATGGCCGCCGAGCGAATGATGTAAGCTGGTGTCTCCAATTGCCCGCCCGAGCCTGTACCGTATTGGCTCAAGGCGATGGGCTGTTTGCCTTCGGGTTGTTTGTATATCTCGTAGTTCCGGTAGTTCCGGTAGTCCGAGACGCGCTCCAGTTCACGCAACGCCTTTTGTTCATCTTCATCCAGCAACATGGCCATCAACTGGTCGCGAATGGCGGCTGAGCGCTGGCTCAAGGGGGTATCGAAAAGCGTTTGCCCTTCGCCCAATGAGGGGCTCTTGATCACTTCGTCAAAGAAGTGCCAGTATTCCCGGTATTCAGGTACCCAGTCCCAATCGAACCAGTAGCGCTCCTGATCGGCACCGAAGCGGTGCTGCTCCAACTCCTTGTTCAGGTTTTCGAGCACACGCTTGCCATCGTTAATGGATTGATAAATGGCGTGGCAAAGGTTGGTGACAAAGGCATTGTTAAAACTGTCTTTCAGGTTGGCCAGATTGTCCACCTTGTCGACCAGTATGTTGTTCTTCAACCGGTTATGAATCTGGTCTACCTGTTTGCGCAGTCCAACGATGCCCTGGAAAAAGCCACTGCTGTGCAGTTGACTGTAGTTCAAATCCAGGACAATGGCATCCTGAGGCTGGCAGTCCTGATTGTGATCCTTGAGCAGCATTTCCAGCTCATGTGCACGGGTATTCAGATCGGCCGCTAGAGATTGTCGCAAATTGGCCTGACGCTCAGGGTCGGTAGTTTCCGCTTCCTGGTCGGCTCGCTCCAGTTGCTGATCCGCATCAAAGTCGGGCCAGACGTTGGTGATTTCGCGCAGCGCCTGCTCTTTCTGTTCGCTGTGCAAGGCCGTCTCTTCCTGTTGATCGCTGAGCAACTGGCATTGTTTGGCCAGTGTTTCCAGGCGCTCACCAAGAATGCCTTTGCGTTCCGTCAGCTCTCGAATGCGCTTTTCCTGGCTTTGCAATTGCTCGAAAACGGACTGGTATTCCTGCTCGAGTGGCTGGCCTTCACCCAAATCCAATGCTGCAAGGCCCTGCTCTGCCTGAGCCAGACCCCGCTGCGTCTCCAGCATGGCGCGCACCAGATCGCCATGACGCAGATGCGCCAATCGATTAACGGAAAGATACAGGGCGCGCACTTCATCAACCTGAGCCTGAAGTTCGTTGGCCTGAGCGGCTTGAGCCAGCAGTTCTTCTTTTTTCGCCTGTACTGCTCGCTCACGAGCACCCTGACCGAACACCAGTTCCGCTACCGGCAAGTCGCAGCGGTACATGGCATAGGCGCCGCTGCCGAGTCCATTGGGTGTGACCCCTCTGCGGGTCTTTTTCAGTGCCTGCTCGTCATCACACTGCTCTACCAGACCGTAACTGGCGGTGAGGTAGTCGCGGGCTATGGCATGGTCAAATTGCATCAGGTGAACGATTGAACGGCTCGGCAATTTGATGCGCTCGGCGTCCTGGCGAGCCTTACTGCCCTGTACTACACGCGCCCGATTTTCGCGAGGCAATGCACGCACAGCGCGTATGGCATCGGCTTCAAACTCGGGCTCTACCAGAATGGCAAAGCGTGTTCCACCCAGATAGCCTTCAATGGAAGCCTGCCAGGCCGGATCGGATACATCGACATGATCGCAGAGCACTCTGGGGTCGGCGGCTGGCACATCGCGTCGAATGGCTTCGAGAGCCAAACGGACATGGATGGGGTAATTCAGTTGCTGACCTTCGAGGCTGTCGATGTCCTGCTGTTTGCGCGACAGAGTTTGACGCACCTGCGCCAGTTTCTGTTCACGTCGATCCTGCAATCGTTGCAGCTGGTCACGCAAGCTGATGCCTGACCGGACACTTGACTCACCAAACCAGAGCTCTCGCCAACGGTTCAACAAGCTCTGCTGAGCCAATACTTCATCCAGTTGGTGTTCAAGGGTTGCGCTGTCAACCCAGTCCTGATTAAGCAGATTACGAAAATCAATCGGGCTGCCTTGCTGTTGAACGACGGCTCTGGACAACTTGCTCAACTCGGCTGATGCCAGGTCGGGAATTTCTGTCGTCAAACTGGTCTTGAGCAGGCATTGTTGAATGTGGTTGCTGGCTTCGAGCGAAAGCCGCAAGCGCTCATCTTCCTGCAACAGTGGCTGAGCCTGGGAAATCAGTTGGCGTTTGGCGTCTTCTATTTGCTTCTCGAACTGGTCCTTGTCTTGAAGCGCGCTAACACCACGACGTTGCGCTTCGATCGACACCAGTTGCTGGTGAACCTGCTCTCTTCGTTGTTCGGTAACATCCAGTTCGGTTTGCACGCCATCGCGTTCAGTCAGCAGTGATTGCTGTTCCTGTTTGGCGTTCAGATAACGCTTTTGATCTTTGATAAAGCGTGACTTGGCCGCGATGTAGTCGGCAAGATTGTATTCGAGCCATTGGTGGATGTAGGCATCCGCCTGGCCCCGCCCCTTGACCAGCCGGTCAATGGTTTGCTTCAGCCGATTGGCTTCCGCCTCCATACCGCTGATGGTTTTCATCAAGTCGGAAACCGTGCGAATGGCTTCGCCGAGGTCTTTCTGTTCCAGAATTTCCTGAGCAACAAAGGCATTGATGCCCTTGACCGGTTTGTAGGCCATAAAGCGAGAAAAAGCTCGGGCCGCATTCATGGCTTCGCGTTCGCTAATGGCGTCGGAACGGCCCCTGATGGCTGCGTAAAAGCGCCTGAGATACTGTTTTTTGGTGTCGTACTTTTCGACCGTTAAACCGCGCGCCTTCAAACGTTTAGCGATTTTTTCCAGGGTGACCACCTGACGACCAACTTCGGCTTCCTGTACAAAATCGGCCTGACCCAGTTGCTCACCGGGGGCAATCATATAGAGGACGTCTGCGAGTCGGGCAATCGGCTGACTGCCCGCCTTGTCCAGATAAGCGCTGATACCGATAACGGCAGTAAAGGGTTCGGCCGGCTCACCCTGGGTAGGATGAAACACCGCGGCCAGATAACCAACGGTGCCATCCGGACGGGCGTAGGAGCCATCATCGCAACCCAGTACATAAGAGGCCAGGGTGCGCACCTGTTTGCCACGTCCGCGCTGGCTGGCTTCATCCTGCCCGGGGTTGAAATGAAACAGCGTATCGTGAGCGGCGGTCATGATGGTTTGTATGGCATCGGCTGCCGTGGTTTTACCGGAGCCGTTTCCGCCGCTGAGCAGATTGATGGGGCCAAAGTCACATTCCAGCACAGGAATATTGCCCCAGTTCACAAAGACGAATTTTTTCAGAAACATGTTTAATCCTTTGCAAATACCGAGGCAGTATCATCCAGCACAGTCACCCGAGGACGAACATCCTCTGCGGGCGCTTCCGCTTCGGTTGTAGCCGGGCTTTCCGCAGGGGCCGTGACGATCAATGCCGACAACACGTCGTCCGAAACATAGCTCATGATCATGGGCCGAATACGAACCCAGAAGTCACCGCTTTCCAGCGCTTCCTCCTGGTTCAGTTGAATCAGACGCAACTGACGCAGACGACGAAACAGTTGTTTGCGCTCGGTTACCCCTTCGGGCAAGGAGCGCTTGAGCAGGTTGCGCAAGGCGATGCTGATGTTTTCCAGCGATGCCAGCACACAGCCATGGTCATCGACCTTGCCCTCACGCAAGGCTCGGTCGTAAAGGCTTCTTAATACCAACACCAAAGCCACTTCCTGCTGATTCAGCCGCACGCGAAACCCTCCGTTAAAGGGTCCTTCATTACTGCCGTCCAGGCCGGGTACTTCGGCTCCGGGTGGGAAGAGGCGGACAAAGTGAAAGCGCCGATCGTGTTGCACCTGAATGCCGATCATTTCCAGGTAATCTTTCACCGGGCTTTCGAGGCGCATGAATCGATCGTAAAGCTGCTGCTCGATCTGGCTTTCGTCACGGCAGATGACGCCATAATCCAGCAGTCGAATCAGCAACTCGCTGTAATCGCTGCGACTGAACCCTTCTTTCTCAAGAAGCTGTTCGAGATCTGCAAACATGGTCAAAGCTCCTCTTCGGCCGCTGAGTTGGCCGGAATCAGTCGGATACTGAAATTGTCGCGCTGTGTAAAAAATTCGGATGCGCCGTTATCGTTTTCCCAGGCCACGAGAAACCGATGCTCGTTACTGACCGACTGTGCAGCCCCCACTTCAATGGCATGCGCAAGAGCGAGTAAATCATGGGCTGATTGTACGGGCAGCTCCGATGTGTAAACGGCTTCACCTCGGCTCAACTGTCGAACCAGATAATCACGCACCCTGTTGTCATTGATCAAAAACGCCTGATCGAGCATCTGCTGGACATACAGCTCGGTGCGAGCGTCGGTGTCGAAGTCGTCGTGATTGTCTTCGGTGACGTCCATCGAGAAAGCGCGCCGGCTGCGCTCAGCGTGAATGCGCACGCCTCCAGGATCAATAAAACCAACCCGGGGCACCGCCATCAATTGGCCCGCCTTGTCGAGCAGTGCGTCTACCCTTTCTGCATCCTGTTGAACCAGTTGCTGACAGACTTTGACGACATCGTTATGTTGCTGGCTGGCCAGGTAGCTGATCTGGCGAATAATGATGTCTGCTCTTTTGGTAAAGCCCTGTAGCGCCCGTCGCAACGCTGGTAGCATGATGTCGCTGGCCGCTCGAAAGCGGTTTTCGATATGGTCTAACAGGTCCCAGAGCACGCTCTGGCCCGGTCGAACCTGCTCCGGCAGGAGCTCTCGCAGCCGTTTCTCGGCCTTCGTTTTGAAGGCTTTGTCCTGGCGACGAATCTTGACTATGGTTTCGGCGATGTCGTCTCGATACTTTTCCACATTGTCGGCACTGAGACGAATGGCCAGATCGGGTTGAAAGCGCTTTTCCATAAAGTCGAAGAAGTCTTCACTGGCTTTTTGCACCAGCATTGAGCTTTCCATTTCCTGCACGAGCGCCCGTTTGCGCTCATCGAGCTCGGCAATTACGTCGGTAAAGTCACTGATGATGCGTTCCGAGCTTTCCCAGGCGTCGAGCAGATCGTAAACCTCACCACGCTCCAGAAAGGACCTGAGCGCATTGCGCACAGTGCGAGTATTTCGGTGTCGGGTGCGAACATTGGCCAGATCCGAGCCCACAAAGGGCTCGGTAAAGTGCCGGCCTGGGCGACTGAAGTGGTAGCTGCTGAGCAAAGTCGCTTCGTCCACCTGCTTTTCCAGCCAGCCATGCTCGACCAGGGTATTCAAGGCCCAGACGGCCTGATCACGGCGAGTGCGGAACCGCCCCTCGCTGCCCTGGTCGTCGACACTGAGCTCGGGTGCACGGGCGAGAGCGCCCTGAAAGGTGTCGACCAGGTCGTCACGGGACAGGGCCTGGCCGTAGTCAGCACTGGAGCTGGTGTAAAAGCGCTGATAGAGTTCCTTCAGGCATTCAACGAGTTGTTCCCGGTACTTGCCGGTCAGGGGCCTGAAAAACTGGTGCCGTTCGTGTTCAAAAAACATAGAGAAATCAAGACGTTGAGGGTGGCGTCGCCGGGGCTCAGAGGATACCCTAAAATGCACCATTCTGACAGTTCTGACGTATATTGGGGTTTGGTAGATAACTCGAGGCCCAGGGTACGCTTGATAGCCGTGGCCCGCACCGGCTACCGGGGCTCGAATCTTGCGAGCCCTAAATTCTGGGTATCAGAGAAGCATTGATCGCTTAAACTGATCCCTCTCAATAAAGGAAAACTACATGACTTCACTGAATCTCCCCAAACCAGGCGCTCCAGCCCCAGACTTCACCACGTTGAACCAGCTTGAAAAGCAGGTCTCTCTCTCCGACTTCCGTGGCAAGAAGGTCATCCTGTACTTCTACCCCAAAGCCATGACGCCAGGCTGCACCACCCAGGCCTGTGGACTGCGTGACAGCAAGGCGGAACTCGACAAACGCAATACCGTGGTTCTGGGCATCAGCCCGGATGCCCCCAAGCGCCTGCAGAAGTTCATTGACAAGGAAGGTCTGAACTTTGACCTGCTCAGCGATGAAGACCATGCCATTGCCGACAAGTACGGGGTCTGGGCGTTGAAAAAGTTCATGGGCAAGGAGTACGAGGGCATTCATCGCATTACCTTTGTTATTGATGAGCAAGGCCAGTTGGCCGCTATCATGGACAAAGTGAAAACCAAATCTCACCACGACGATGTAATAGCGATGATTGATTCGCTCCAGGAGTAACGACATTATGCCTGCCAATTTCAGTCAACAGTTCCGCGACATCATCAGCGGCATCGGTGAAGACCCGCAACGCGACGGCCTGCTGAAAACACCGGAACGAGCCGCCAACGCCTTTGCGTTCTTGACTGAAGGCTACCAGATGAATCTGGGAGACCTGGTCAACGGTGCGGTTTTTGAGGCCGACACCGATGAAATGGTCATTGTGCAGAACATCGAGTTCTACTCCCTCTGTGAGCACCATATGCTGCCCTTTTTCGGCCATGCACATATTGCTTACATCCCCAACGGCAAGGTTCTGGGCCTGAGCAAATTTGCCCGCATCACCGACATGTTTGCTCGACGCCTGCAAATTCAGGAACAATTGACCCGACAGGTCGCTCTGGCCGTAGAAGAAGTGACCGGAGCGCAGGGTGTAGGCGTGGTCATGCGGGCACAGCACCTGTGCATGATGATGCGTGGTGTCGAGAAACAGAACTCGGTCACCACGACCTCGGTCATGCTGGGCAACCTGCGCAACTCCCCTACCAGCCGCGCTGAATTTTTGAATTTGATAGGAAACCGTACATGATCCAGGAAAACACCGAAGCCTGTATTCGCATCAAGGATTTGCGTCTGCGCACCCATGTGGGCATCAAGGAAGAAGAGATCAAGAACAAGCAGGATGTTCTGCTGAACATTACCATCCGCTTCGACGCCAGTGACGCCATTCACTCCACTGAAATCGAGGACACCCTGAACTACCGCAGCATCTGCAAGCAGATCATCAACTTCGTTGAAGACAACCAGTTCCTGCTGCTAGAGCGCATGACCCATGAGGTACTGGCCCTGATCATGGAGCACAAGGAAGTCCGTTTCGCCGAAGTCGAGATCGACAAACCGCACGCCCTGCGATTTGCGGAATCCGTCTCCATTGCGCTGTCTGCTACACGAAGAGCTTGAAACTCAAGGTTCGAAGTTGGCACACACTCAAGCGTCGGATGCCGGTGGTACCTCAGCAGGGGAGTCCGCAGCATGGATGCTGCGGTCTAGGCTCCAAGGACGGATCCACGCCGACCCTGCAGAGGGACCACCGGTAGCCGACGCGGACCATTGCCACTGTATGACCCTCTACAAGTGTTTACTATGACTCGGCATTGGCAATTGCATAGCGTCTGCAAGAATGCTTTTATACCGCCCTTCGAGTGAACCTCTTGCACAGGCGGGTAGATGGCAAAATATCTGATCATCAATACAGGCGGCACCATTGGTATGGCTGAAGGCCCACAGGGCCTGACCCCTCAGCCCGGGTTGCTGCAACAGACTCTGGCTGAACACCCCAATCTGGCGCTCTGGCGCGAACATGACCTTCAATGGCATGAGTGGCAGCCATTGATCGATTCATCAGATATCTATCCCAGTCACTGGTATGAGTTGGCCAGCCTTATTCGGCACTGCGATGCCGAGGGTGTATTGGTCGTTCATGGCACGGACACTCTGGCCTACAGCGCGGCCGCCCTCAGTTTTTTGCTGTCGGACTGCACGATGCCTGTTGTGATTACAGGTTCCATGCGGCCATTGTCAGCGGCAGACAATGACGGCCTGAACAACCTGATGACCGCACTTGATGCGCTCGAGGCGGGTCGTCCCGAAGTCGTCGTCGCCTTCAGCGGGGAACAGTTACCCGCCAGCAGAGTCACCAAGATCGACACGGCTGCCGACCACGCCTTTGCGACACCCAATTGGCCTGAAGCATTGTGGTCCAACCCAACTCCAACGCGGGCCTATGCACTGGACAAAGCCTGGCGCCCCTCCGCCATCGGTGTACAAATGCTGTTTCCCGGCATGCCGATGGACGGGTTGATGAGCATGATCGAACGCAATTACCGAGCATTGGTATTGAATGTCTACGGCAGTGGCAATGTCATGGCCGATTCCGCCTTTCGACGCATACTGCATAGAGCAGCCGACCAACAGAGGCCGATTTTCGTGCGCAGCCAGTGCCTCTATGGCTCTGTGCAACTGGGACAGTACGCGACCAGTGCCCTGTTGACTGAAATCGACGCCACACCCTGTGGTGGTATGCCGTTGGAAGCGGTCATCACCAAGTTACAGATTCTCTGTGCCGAGTTCGATCATGGCGAAGCAGTCACCCGAGGTTTTCTGGAACCCTGGGCGCGTGAGTGGCAAAGGCTTGAAACCTGAGCCTCCTCCCCCATCCTGTTGAAGGTAGAAGCCACCGATTAACCACGAGGAACACCGATGACACTGGGCACCTGGACACCAGACGCCAGCAAACCTGAGTTGCCAGATGAACTCAGCCTTGGCGCAGCATTGAAACTGGGACTTGAGCAAAGCTTTCCTGCAGAGCCTGTGGCTGGCGTCGACGCCTTGCAAGCCTGGATGAAACAGCCACAAAATGCCTGGCAGGATACCTGGAGCCACTACAGTAACGAGCAGTTGCAGGCTCTGGTTCGCTTTTTCACCCAGGCAGAACAGCATTGGCCTGGCTGGCAGGGTGACGACAAGAACCCCGTTATCTGGATCTGCAAGGAACTCAAACACCGTGGCGCCTTCCCGGATGCCGAACTGACCCACTGGATCAAGGCTCACACTGATAACCGATACCTCCCCTATGGCAACCCCTTGGCCTGAACGGCCAGTCGATGCACTCAAAGACGAGGTTCTGCACCATTGGCAAGCCCAGGGTTGCCTGGTGCAGTCCCCACCGGGTTCGGGAAAGACCACCCGCCTGCCACTCTGGCTACTCAATGCCAGCTCCCAGGGCATTGTACTGGTATTACCACGGAGGCTACCGGTGCAACTGGCGGCTCAGTATATGGCCGATCAGTGGCAGGAACCCCTTGGTCAAACCATTGGTTATCGACTGCGACGGGATACGCGCGTCAGCGCCAACACCCGCCTGACCATTACCACCTATGGCTCCTTTTTACGCTGGTTGCAAAATGACCCGGAACTGACCGGTATCGGCACGGTCATTCTGGATGAGTTTCATGAACGGCAGCTCGATCAGGACCTGAGTCTGACGTTATTGCAGAGTTGTCGGGCCATGTTCCGGCCCGATCTCAAACTGCTGGTCATGTCGGCCACCCTGACGCTGGATGCCTTGCAGACTTCCCTCGGTTTACCCCAAGTCATCTCCGATGGTATCCGCCACGAGCTTACAGTGCACTATCGGCCCAGCGACGCTAACCGCTGGCAGCCCCACCTCAAAACGACCCTGGTCGAAGCAAAGGCGGCTCACAAGGGGCATATACTGGTATTTCTGCCCGGATTGCGCGAAATAGAGCAGGCCGCTGAACTGATCGATGATGGCACGCCCTGCTTCAAGCTGCACAGCCAGATGCCCCAGAATGATCTGCACCGTCAACTCGAACAGAGTGACGATGCCATAATTCTCAGCACCAATCTGGCCGAGAGCAGTGTGACCTTGCCGGGCGTTCGGGTAGTAGTAGACCTTGGCCTTGAGCGCTACCCGGTAACCCATCCTGTAACCGGTCTGGTTGAATTACGCACCCGCCGTATCAGCAAATCCAGTGCTGTGCAGCGCGCCGGACGTGCAGCTCGATTGGGGCCAGGGCAGTGTTATCGGCTCTGGTCGGAGGATCAACAGAATGCGCTGGCCCCAGATCAACCGCCGGCCATCACTCAATCTGACCTGACTTCTATGGTTCTGGCGCTGGCCGATTGGGGCATTCCCTGTGCCGACGCCTTCTGGCTGACACCACCCAACCCCGGCCGCTGGCAGTCGGCCAGGCAGCAACTGATTGATTGGCAGGCGTTGACACCAGAGGGTCATCTTACTGAGCATGGCAAGCGCATCCTTGCTTTGGGCCAGGAGACAGTCCTGGCCCACCTCGTTGCGCTCGCAAGTCAGCACCAGCAGGGCTCGGATGCCATCTGGCTTGCAACAGCACTCAGCCTCGATGAAGCATGGGCGGAACACTTGCTGACTCAACCTGGGTTGTCACTAAAATCAGCACCGCAACCCCTGCGCCAGGAAGCCAAACAGCTGGCTCGCAACCTGGGTATCGAGCTGAACGATACCGCAAACCCCTTGAAAGCCACCCTCTTGATCAAGGCCTGGCCAAATCGATTGGTGTTTCAACATCGCTCGGGGGTGTTGAATCTGGCGAACGGTACTCAGGTAGAGGTTCGACAGACGCCATCGGGGACCAGGTGGGCTTTGCTACTGAAAGGGCAGGGCAAGGGCAAAACGGTGCTGGGGCAATGGCTTCTGCCACTGGCGGAAGCTGAAGTAGAGGCCACCGTGAAAGCCCGCACGGCCCTTCGCTTCGAAATGACCGACGGTCACCGCGATCGATACCTGCAAGAAAGCTGGCTCGGGCCCTTCAAACTGAGTGAGCAAGCAGTAGGCGTCAAAGCCGAGCAACGCCGTGAGGCATGGCTGGCGTGGCTGAAAGCGACACCAGTGAATGATTGGCCGGGTTATTCAACTGCCACAGGCTGGCTGAATCGACTGGCTATTGCACGCCACTTTCAGTCCGACTGGCCTGAAGTACCCGGATCAGGGCAACTCGCTGAGATGGCTGAGCCCTATCTGCAGGGCTTGAACACCCTTCGTTCGCTCCCCCTGCTGGCTATTTTTCAAGCCTGGTTGGGATACACCACCAGCCAACAACTGGATCAACTCTGCCCAACCCATTGGCTTGCCCCCTCAGGCCGGCGATGTGAACTAGCTTACGACCCGGAACACTTCAACATCAGCGCTGAGCTTAAACTTCAGGAAGCCTTCGGATTGTCGCAATCACCCACCCTGGTCGGCGGCCAAAAGCCCTTGACACTGCAGTTGTTGGCACCAAACGGCCGAGTACTGGCACAGGTAACAGACTTGTCACACTTCTGGTCCAACATCTATCCTCAGGTGCGTACAGAGATGCGCGGCCGCTATAACAAGCACCCCTGGCCAGAAGACCCGATAAAGGCCAGGGCCACAGCCGCCACCAACCGACAGATGGCTCGACACATTCAGGACACCAAGCAATGACTGCCAGCAATAAACCCAAGGCGACAGGATTCAGGAGAATCATCAACGCCAGTCGTTACAGCAAACAGGGGTTGGTCAGCGCCCTGACTCATGAGGCCGCTTTTCGGCAAGAGCTGGCCCTGTTTCTGGTTAGTCTGCCACTGGCTTTCTGGCTGTCAGATAGCCTCTGGCAAGGCAGCTTGCTGGTTGCCAGCCTGATATTGGTGTTGATTGTGGAACTGTTGAACAGCGCGATAGAGGCTCTGGTCGACCGAGTCAGCACTCAGAATCATGAGCTGTCTGGACGAGCAAAGGATATGGGATCAGCAGCAGTGTTGTTGAGTCTATTGCTGGCCGGCACTCTTTGGGGGGCCGCATTGTGGCAAAAATTGATGGTTGCTTAGACGCTGAACCGGGGAGGCTCAGCTTCGAGCGAACTCTCTATAGGGCCAGACAGTCGCAGGACGATCTTCTACCCTTTCGATGACACCGAAATCTCGTTCAATGTGCGCCATGATCATCATGGCCAGCTCGAACTCTGACTGGTCATCAAGGTTTTGAGTCGTAATGGCAAAACTGAGGCGGCGGCGAGTGCGCAGGCCTGCTCGTACCGTTACGGTGTCGCTGCAGAATCGTTTGATGAAGGTGGAAAGAAGATGAGCCTGCTGTGGGGCCTGACTGAGGGTTACGCACCAGGTGCGCTCCCAGCAATGAGCCGCCAGACGAATGCGAGGAGGCATGGGTGGGTACGCATCCTCACTGTATTCCGGTATGTGGAGCCGACTGATATTGGTTTCTTTGGGCTGCGCTTCGGACATTCTAAACCTATAGGTTGCGAACGGATGAACTGTGGTTAAACAGGCTTCCCTTTAGACCTCTCCTGACTAAAATGTAACCTATACACTTTGACAACAAAGTCAAATACTATCTCAACATTCACCCGGTTGAATGTCAAAAACGTGATGCAGTGAGGTTTGGCAATGAGATCCATTACTTGTAGCCTCGCCTCATTAGATCGCTGACAAAGCCAACACCACCTAGCTGCAGTAAAGATCGTACATCAGAGAAACCACCTTGCGGGCATCATCGCTGGCAATACAGTAGTAAACCGCCTGGGCCTCTTTACGGCCTGTCACCAGACCGTCTTTACGCAAACGAGCCAGATGTTGAGACAGGGCTGACTGGCTAAGATCAATGCGTTCATTCAATTGACTAACGGTTTTCTCGCCATCGACCAGGTTACAGAGTATTAACAGTCGACATTCATGGCTCAAGGCCTTGAGCATGGCTGCCGCCTTCCCTGCCTGCGCCTCCATTTCTGGCAAAGAGGGTTTTTTCTTGGGTCGTGCCATTGAACGAACTCCGTTTGAACATTTCGTTAATAATGATAACCCAGCATTGCCGATGGCGGCGAGTACCCCATTAGGGTTAGCCTTACAACTTGACTGTCGTTCAATAATCACACAGATTCTGTAGCGGATCACCCACTAAATCAGCCTATTCTGGTGCACTTTCCGTAATCAACGAACGTTCATAGTGCATGGAGCCCATTCAGACTATGCAGTGCCATACTGCCGCCACTGCCTGATTTTCGCTATAAATCAGCGAGTTAGATTATTAATTGCAAGATTGGCACGATACTAGCAGTTCTTTCTGTGTAATCGCCATTCAAAATGTCTGGCACCCAAAATTCGAGATCCCCTGGCAAAGGCGCCCTTACTGAGTGATCAGTATCGGCGCTTTTTTTATGGAACAGCGAAAACCGGAGAGACTCTATGACAGGCTTCAAACAAGCTTACAGCCGAAACGTATTGACCAGGACATTAACAGGCGTCGTTGCTGGTAGTGCTCTAACACTGACCGCGGCTGCGGACATTGGCTGGCCCGAAAAGGAAGACCTCACTTTCGGTTTTATCAAACTGACTGACATGGCGCCTTTAGCCATCGCCTATGAGCGCGGCTACTTCGAAGACGAGGGGCTCTTTGTTCAACTCGAAGCTCAGGCCAACTGGAAAGTCTTGATCGATCGCGTCATTGATGGCCAATTGGACGGTGCGCACATGTTGGCAGGTCAACCCCTGGGCGAAACCATCGGCTTTGGTACCGAGGCTCACATCATCACCGCTTTCACCATGGACTTGAATGGGAATGCCTGTACCGTTTCCCCCGATGTCTGGGAAGGCATGAAAGCCAGCCTGCCCATGGACAATGGCAAGCCAGTACACCCTATCGGTGCTGAGCACTTGCTGCCGGTTATTGAGTCCTACAATGATCGTGGCGAGTCGTTCAATTTTGGCATGGTATTCCCGGTCTCCACTCACAATTTCGAACTGCGTTATTGGCTGGCTGCGGCAGGTATACACCCTGGTTACTATGCCCCACAACGTGGCGATACCAGTGGTCAACGGGATGCAGATGTCCTGATCTCGGTAACCCCTCCGCCACAGATGCCAGCCACGCTGGAAGCTGGCACCATCAACGGCTATTGCGTCGGTGAGCCCTGGAATCAGCAGGCTGTATTCCGCGATATCGGTGTACCCGTGGTGACCGATTACGATATTCGAAATAACGTGGCCGAAAAAGTTTTTGGTGTCAGCAACGATTGGGCTGAGCAGTATCCGAATACCCACATTCGCATAGTGAAAGCCCTGATCCGTGCCGGCCATTGGCTCGATGCCGACAACAACGCCAACCGTGAAGAAGCGGCGCGCATCATCTCGAACTCCTACTATGTGGGTGCCGACTACGACGTGATCGCCAATTCCATGACGGGTATTTTTGAATTCGAGAAAGGCGATGTGCGACCAGCACCGGATTTCAACGTCTTCTTCCGCTATCACGCCACCTACCCCTACTACTCGGACGCCATCTGGTACCTGACGCAAATGCGTCGCTGGGGTCAGATTCCCGAGTACAAACCAGACGACTGGTATATGGAAACGGCGCAAAAAGTCTTTCGCCCCGACATCTACCAGCAGGCAGCAGAGGCTCTGATCGCCGAAGGCTTGATGCAACCAGAAGACTTCCCGAACTTCACTCAGGAGAGCGGCATTCGACCCAATGACCACACCACCTTTATTGATGGCCACGTTTTTGATGCCACAGCGCCCAATGAGTACCTGGAGCAGTTCAGCATCGGCCTGAAAGGCTCTGAAACACCCTGATCAAGACAGAGGGCCTGGTCCAGGCGACCAGGCCCTCTGATCAGGAAAAAAATCCGCTAAAGATAGTAAAGACAATGAGTGCAGCCCTGGCCACCCTCAACCGCATCAACCCCGCGCGCTGGACAGTCACCGTCTGGCGCGACCTGGCACTGAAACTGACCTTCCCTGCCCTTGGCCTGGCACTGTTCCTCGGCTTCTGGCACCTGGGGGCGCAACAGATCAATACCTCACTGGGTACCTTTCCGGGCCCGGCTGAAGTCTACTCCCAATGGACGAATCTGGTGGATGAACATCGCCAGGAGAAAGCGCGCGAAGCAGAATTCTACCAGCGCCAGCAAGAGCGAAACGCCCAAAGACTGGCTGCCGACCCGAACGCCGAGGTTCGGTGGCGCGATTTCAATGGCCGCCCGACCTTCTTCAGCCAGATACGAACCAGCCTCTGGACAGTAATGGCAGGCTTCGGGCTCGCAACGGTAATCGCCATACCGGCAGGCATCATCATAGGGCTGAACCAGAACGTTTACCGAGCGGTCAATCCGATCATCCAGGTATTCAAGCCAGTTTCACCCCTTGCCTGGCTGCCGCTGGTCACGCTCGTTGTCAGCGCTGTCTATGTCTCGGACGATCCGATGTTCTCGCGCTCCTTCCTGGTGTCGATGATTACAGTGACCCTATGCTCGCTTTGGCCAACCTTGATCAACACCACCGTAGGGGTTAACAGTGTCAGCAAAGACCTGCTCAACGTCAGCCAGGTTTTGCGCCTGAACTGGTTTACTCATGTCCGACGCATCATCATCCCTTCGGCCATTCCGATGATGTTCACCGGCCTGCGTCTGTCCCTTGGCATTGCCTGGATGGTGCTGATCGCGGCCGAAATGCTGGCCCAGAACCCGGGCCTGGGCAAGTTCGTCTGGGACGAATTCCAGAACGGCTCTTCCGACTCACTCGGCCGTATCTGTGTCGCCGTCCTGGTCATAGGTTTCATCGGCTACCTGCTCGACCGAGCCATGCTGGCGCTGCAAGGTTGGGTGAATTGGGATAAAACGGCGGTGATGCGGTGAGTTTTTTTACAAAACCGACACTGGCTATCAGATAAAGGCACCGAATTAATTCAGGAGACAACATCATGAGTAACACACACCTGGAACTTTCGCAGGTCAGTATCGACTTCCCGACTCCGAGTGGGCCCTTTCGTGCCCTCAACAAGGTCAACTTGAAAATCGATCAGGGGGAATTTGTTTCCCTGATTGGTCACTCCGGCTGTGGCAAGAGTACTGTCTTGAACATCGTCGCCGGCCTGCATCAGGCCACCGAAGGCGGCATATTATTGGATGGGCGTGAAGTCAACGAACCCGGCCCGGAACGGGCTGTGGTGTTTCAGAACCACAGCTTGCTGCCCTGGTTGACCACCTACCAGAATGTAGAACTTGCCGTTAAACAGGTCTTTCGTGGCCAGAAATCGCGTCGTGAAATGCGCGAATGGATTGAGTACAACCTCGATCTGGTTCACATGACCCACGCCCTGGACAAACGGCCAGACGAAATTTCTGGTGGCATGAAGCAACGCGTAGGCATCGCTCGCGCTCTGGCCATGCAACCCAAGGTATTATTGATGGACGAACCTTTTGGCGCCCTGGATGCCTTGACCCGTGCGCACCTTCAGGATTCGCTGATGGAGATTCAGGCACAGTTGGGCAACACCGTCATCATGATCACTCATGATGTTGACGAAGCCGTGCTACTCTCTGATCGCATCGTCATGATGACCAACGGCCCTGCGGCTACCATAGGCGAAGTGCTGGATGTCAACCTGTCTCGACCGCGCAATCGTATCGCCCTGGCCGATGACACCGATTACAACCACTTGCGCTCTCAAGTGCTGACCTTCCTGTACGAAAAGCAACGCAAGGTTGAACCGATCAACCCGAAAAAAGCCAACGAGCAACAGAAAAAAGCCGAGGTCGCTTGAAGAGCAAGAAAACATCGGTATCAAGACAACAGTGGATGCCGATGTTTTTTCACAACTGCTTCGACAACATGGTCGGTAATAGCCCCCATTCTTCGTGTAGTAAAGTAATCTAATTACAGCACATACAGTTAACCCCAAAGATACCTGCATCATCTGGTGTGGTTACACAGACCGAGCGGACCATCAATCGCTTCATATCAGCGATTTTGATGGCTGTTTCAGTCGAAGCTCTGCTGCTGAAGTTCAAATCTCTGCTGGGTGATGCCGACCAGTTGACCCATGCCGACTTCATGAGGTTTTCTGCCGTTGCCCTCTTGATTGGGCTGGCGATATACCTCAAGCTTACTCGACCTGTTGCAGCGACAGAGTAAACCGAAGGCGGCGAATCCGCGATGGAACAACTGGAGTTTTTCGAAATACCCAGCCCCTGTAGAGGGGTCTGCATTTCAGGGCCCCGCGGCTACTGTCAGGGTTGTTATCGTTCGCGCGAAGAGCGCCAATACTGGCATCAACTCGAAGATCCGGTCAAACGCCAGATCATCCGCGCCTGCCAGATTCGTGAATACCGCCACCAGTTGGCGTTGCGCCGCAACCAGGTAGATGAGATTCCGGACGATGTTCAAGTCCCCCTGTTCGATTTCGACGAACCGGAGACCAACTCATGAGCGAAGACCACCTTTTCACAGAACTTGCCCACCCCACCTGCCCTTACTGTGGCTCCAGCATTCACTTGATCATCGACCCCTTTGAAGAGCGTCAGACTTACATCGAAGACTGCGAAGTCTGTTGCCGTCCGATGGAGGTCACCACCGAGGCCGGGCTGTTACTGGAACTGAAGCGAGAGGATGATTAGGCTTCTCGTTGTTTTTGGCACCACCGGTAGCCGTCACGGACCGTAGCCACAAAGATTACACCAAGCACTGCTCTCAAGTAGTTCACACACCCGACTTCCTGCCCACCCATGGTGCACACTCAAACCTCTTAATCCGCCCAGGAAGGCTGAAACCCTCAAGATAGAGCCATTTCCAAAAGTTGGCACAGCCTTCGCTTTATAGAACTCAGTCATCGCCAACAGACCTCCGGGCTGGAACGCGATGGCCTTACACTGTGATTTGCGTATCGAGCATTGGCGCTCTTGGGGAAACCCAAGGGCGTCTTTTTTTTGCCTGCAGGAAAGTGGAGACAAGCGTCAGATGGCATCGTTGAACGCCCAAAACAGACTCCTGGTCATCGGCAATGGCATGGCCGCCACCGAGTTGCTCAAGCAACTGGTTGTCCGGGGTTATGCCGGCCGGATTACTGTTGTCGGAGACGAGCCCGGGCCGGGCTATAACCGTATTCAACTCACACCCTGGTTGGCGGATGAGATCGAAGACGGTGGTCTTGATCTGGTCACCTCTGATTGGTACGCCCGCCAGGGTATCGAGTTGGTCAGTGCCGATGCCATTGTGCACCTCGATCCTGCGGGCGAGGCGCGTACGGCCAGTGGTCGTTTGTTGGCCTTTGATCAATGCGTACTGGCCACCGGCGCTCTGCCCCGCCTCCCTGGCCAGGGCTACAAGCCCCAAGCTTCCATAAGGGCGTTTCGCAGCAAGGCGGATGGATACTGGTTAAAACAATGCAGCGCTGATCAGTCTGCTGTGGTGATCGGGGGTGGTTTGCTGGGTATTGAGGCTGCCTGGGGGCTGCGCAAGCGTGGCCTGGAGGTGACACTGGTGCATCGCAACAGCCATTTGCTCAATCGCCAATTGAGCGAGACCTGCGCTCAGCCACTGCATCAGGCCTTGGCCGATGCCGGTATTCGGTTGGCGTTGAACACCGAATTGAATGGTCTTGATTCCGACCCGACCTTGACCTCCATCTCCCTCGGCAACGGCGAAGTGCTGCGTGCCGATGCCCTGATACTGGCAGCGGGTATTCTGCCCAACACCGATCTGGCTCGCGATGCCGGGCTTACCGTTGAGCGCGGGGTGGTGGTCGATCACCAGTTGCGTACCAGTGCGGCCAACTGCTTTGCCATTGGCGAGTGTGCCGAATTTGCGGGTCAGACCTTTGGCATGGTTAACCCGGCCTGGCAGCAGGCCCGTGTTGTCGCAGCAAACCTGTGCGGTGACGCCACTTTCTATGCGATATCCGATGAATTGACTCGGCTGAAAATCTCCGGTCTGGATGTGATTTCTCTCGGTTGTATTGATCATCCCAACGCGCGCCAATTGACCTTGAACAGCCCACAGACGCGTCAGTGCCGTCGACTGCACCTGCTGAACGACCGTCTGATCGGAGCCGAAATGGTCGGCACCACAGCCCACCTGGAACTCTTTAAAACCCTTATACATTCCCGGCAGACAGTGCGTGATGCACGCCTGCTGTTACTGGGCGATGCCAAGGCTGCCTGAGGAGCGATTATGACGACTGCAAAACACCTGGTAATCATCGGCAACGGCATGGTTGGCCATCACTGCGTTGAAAACTTTCTGACTGAATCGGAGTCCGCTTCCTGGCGGGTTACTGTTGTCGGTGAGGAAGGCTATGCCGCCTACGACCGGGTTCATTTATCGGAGTATTTTCAGGGTAAAACGCATCAGGACCTGGCTCTGGGCAAAGCGGGTTTTGAAGATGCACGCCTGACCACCCTGCTCGGTACTCGGGTAACAGAGATCAACCGAGAAGAACATCAGGTGGTGCTCAGCAATGGCGAAAGGCTGCACTACGACAAGCTGATATTGGCTACCGGCTCCTACCCCTTTGTGCCGCCTATACCTGGCCATGACAACAAGCGTTGCTTTGTGTACCGGACCCTGGACGACCTGGACGCCATCGCCTCAGCCGCCAGCGCTGGCAGAACGGGCGTGGTAATCGGCGGTGGCTTGCTGGGCCTGGAAGCCGCCAATGCGTTGCGCTCCCTGGGACTGGAAACTCACGTCATCGAGTTCGCTCCTCGTTTAATGCCCGTGCAACTGGACGACGAGGCCGGCGCCATATTACGCCAGAAAATTTCTGACCTGGGTGTACAAGTCCATGTGAATACAGCCACCAGCCGCATAGAAACCAGTGGAGATGACCGACTGACATTGCACTTTGCCGAAGGCGAGCCCCTGACGACCGATGTCCTGGTATTCTCCGCTGGTATTCGTCCTCAGGACGCTCTGGGCAGGCAAAGTGGTCTGGAACTCGGTGAACGCGGCGGTATCCGAATCAACAACCATTGCCAGACATCCGACCCAGACATCTATGCCATTGGCGAAGTCGCGCTCTGGCAGGAAACAATCTTTGGCCTGGTGGCCCCGGGCTACCGCATGGCAGAAACAGCGGCAAGCCACCTCTGTGGTCAGTCGGAACCCACCTTCCTCGGTGCCGACATGAGCACCAAATTGAAGCTACTGGGGGTGGATGTCGGCTCCATTGGGGATGCCCATGCCAGCACGGCAGGTGCCCTCAGCTTTCGCTACATTAACGAAGCCAAAGGCCAGTACAAGAAACTGGTGACCAGTGCCGATGGTAAGCATTTGCTCGGCGCTATTCTGGTGGGCGACAACAGCAGCTACGATACCCTGCTGCAATACTATCTGAATGACATCGCCCTGCCGGAAGAGCCCGATAGCCTGATCCTGCCCACAGGCAATGCGGCCCCGCAATTGGGCGTAGACGCCCTGCCCGATACCGCCACCATCTGCTCCTGCCTGAACGTAACCAAGGGCGGCATCGTTAGCGCCATCGAACAGGGGTGCTGCTCACTGGCCGAGGTTAAATCCAGCACCGATGCCAGCAGTGGCTGTGGTGGCTGCGCAGCCATGCTCAAGAACGTGGTCGACACCACTCTGGAAGCCCGTGGCTTTGAGGTAGACCACTCCCTGTGCGAACACTTCCAATACACACGCCAGGAACTCTATCACCTGGTACAGGTGAACCAGATCAAGACATTCGATGCCTTGATCGAGCAGTTCGGTCAGGGCAATGGCTGCGATATCTGCAAACCTGCGGTGGCTTCCATTCTCGCCATTTGCTGGAATGAAGGCGTGCTCGATGCACAGCACGTCAAGTTGCAGGATACCAACGACACCTTTCTGGCCAACATGCAAAAAGACGGCACCTACTCGGTGGTGCCCCGCATCGCCGGTGGTGAAATCACCGCCGAAAAACTCCTGGTTATCGGTCAGATCGCCAAGGATTACAACCTCTACACCAAGATCACCGGCGGTCAACGCATCGATCTGTTCGGTGCCCAGTTGCACCAACTGCCTCCCATCTGGAAACGCCTGGTGGATGCCGGCTTTGAAACCGGCCAGGCCTATGGCAAGTCGGTGCGTACGGTCAAATCCTGCGTCGGCAGCACCTGGTGTCGCTATGGTGTTCAGGATTCCGTCGGCATGGCAATACTGTTGGAGAACCGCTACAAGGGGCTGCGAGCGCCGCACAAACTCAAGTTTGCGGTGTCAGGCTGTACTCGCGAATGTGCCGAAGCGCAAAGCAAGGACATTGGCGTTATCGCCACCGAAAAAGGCTGGAACCTCTTTGTATGCGGCAACGGCGGCATGAAACCACGCCATGCGGATTTGTTTGCCACCGACCTGGACGACGTTACGCTGATTCAGACCATCGACCGCCTGTTGATGTTTTACATCCGCACCGCAGACCGCTTACAACGTACCGCACGCTGGATGGAAAACCTGGAAGGTGGCCTCGACTACCTCAAGGCCGTAATACTGGACGACAGCCTGGGCCTGGCCTCGGAACTGGAACAACAGATGGAACATCAGCTCGAGAGCTACGCCTGCGAATGGAAAACCACCCTGGAAGACGAACAGAAACTCAAGCGCTTCCGCACCTTTGTCAACAGCCCGGACGCCGATGACAACATCGTTTTTGTGCAGGAGCGCGATCAGATTCGCCCGGCAACAAACGAAGAAAAACACAACCTGATTGCCACTGCCTGAGGAGACCACCGATGACCGCACAACTGAAAAAAGACACCTGGACAGATGTCTGCCAACTGGATGATCTGGTTCCCGAATCAGGCGTTGCCGTTCGTCTCGGAAAAACCCAGATCGCCCTCTTCTATTGGCCAAAGACGGGTGAAGTATTCGCTCTGGGTAACACCGACCCTTTCAGTTCGGCCAATGTCATCGCCCGCGGCATAGTGGGTGACGTTCAGGGCAAGCGGGTGGTCGCCAGCCCCCTGTACAAGCAACACTTTTGTCTGGAAACCGGTCAGTGCCTGGAAGATGACGCCGTCTCGTTGATGACCTGGCCGGCGCGCCTGGAGGAAGGGCAGGTTCTAATCCATCAACCTTGAGGCAACCATGACAGCATTAAAGACTACCTGCCCTTACTGCGGTGTCGGTTGCGGTGTCAGCATTCCGGAATACGGCAACCGATCCATTCGTGTCAGCGGTGACGACCATCACACCGCCAACCAGGGTCGGTTGTGCGTCAAGGGAACACATCTGGGTGACACCCTGCCTCTGAAGCAACGATTGCTGCGCCCGAAAGTAAAGGGCGAAACGGTCGCCTGGTCTACGGCACTGGATCGCATCAGTTCTGCGCTCGATTCCGCCATCACTCAACATGGCTCGGACAGCGTCGCCTTTTATCTCTCGGGGCAGATGCTGACCGAGGACTATTACGTCGCCAACAAGCTGGCCAAAGGCTTTCTGGGTACGGCCAACGTCGACACCAATTCCCGCCTGTGCATGTCGTCGGCTGTGGCGGCCTATACCCGAGCCTTCGGTGAAGACGCCGTTCCCGGCTGTTACGAAGACCTGGAACTGGCCGATCTGGTGGTACTCATAGGCTCCAACCTGGCCTGGGCACACCCGGTACTGTTCCAACGCCTGCAGGCCGCACGCCAGGCAGACCCCAACAAGAAGCTGGTTGTCATTGACCCTAGAGTGACCGAGACCACCGAAGTAGCAGACCTGCACCTGGCGCTTAACCCGGGCAGCGATGGGCTCTTGCTGAACGGCCTGCTGTGCTGGCTGGCCGACCATGGGCACCTGGATCAGAACTTTATAGAAGCCCACACCGAGGGCTTTACCGACAGTCTGGCGTCGGCTCAAGCCCAGTCCGGGCAGCCAATAGCCGAATTGGCTCAGGCCTGCGGTCTGGATGAAGCGGACCTGCGGCAATTCTATTGCTGGTTCAGCGCTACCCCACGCACCGTCACCGCCTGGTCGATGGGCATCAACCAGAGTCGCTCCGGCGTCGACAAGAGCCAGGCCATCATCAATCTCCACCTGGCTACCGGTCGCATCGGCAAAGCCGGTGCCACGCCCTTTTCCATTACCGGTCAGCCCAATGCCATGGGAGGCCGGGAAGTCGGCGGCCTTGCCAACCAGTTGGCCAGCCATATGGATTTTTCGCCGAACCATGTCGAGCGGGTGGGCCGTTTCTGGAAGGCTCAGACGATGGCGACCGCGCCTGGCCTTAAGGCAGTAGAGCTGTTCGAGGCAGCGGCCCAGGGCAAGATCAAAGTGCTGTGGATCATGGCGACCAATCCGCTTGCCAGCCTGCCCGATGCCAAAAAGGTTCGTGAGGCACTGGAAAAAGTCGAGACGGTAATTGTTTCGGATGTGGTGACCGACAACGACACCCTGGCCTTTGCCGATATCCGGCTCCCGGCTCTGGCCTGGGGCGAAAAAGACGGCACCATGACCAACTCGGAGCGCACCCTTTCGCGCCAACGCAGTTTTCTGTTGCCCCCCGGTGAAGCCCAGCCCGACTGGTGGGCGATGGCCGAAGTCGCCAAACGAATGGGCTTTGGTGATGCCTTCACCTATCAAAATTCATCGGATGTGTTCAGGGAACACGCCGGGCTCAGCACCTTCGAAGCCGACTCCTGGCGCCAGTTCAACCTGGCTGGCCTGGATCAACTCAGCGCTCGCCAGTACGACGAACTCAAGCCTCTGCAATGGCCCATTCGTGATGGCCAGGGCAGCGCCAGGTTGTTCACTGATCATCGCTTTGCCACCCCCAGTGGTAGGGCACGTTTTGTGGCCGTGCAACCGGCCTTGCCTGATGAAACCGGCCAATCCCTGAGGTTGAATACCGGCCGCTTGCGCGATCAATGGCACAGCATGACCCGCACCGGCCTGGTTCCAGGCCTGACGGAACACCGACAGGAATTTTGCATCAGCCTGCACCCGGACGACGCTCGACGATTGTCCATTGAAGCGGGTCAATTGTGTCGCATCCACAATGATCAAGGCTTCTTTGCGGCCCTGGCCGATGTGACCGACCGCCAACAGCCAGGTCAATGCTTTGCCGCCATGCACTGGAATCGGCATCACGCCTCGGACGGTGGTGTTGGTCGCTGCATTCCGGTCATCACCGACCCCATTTCCGGCCAGCCGGAATCCAAGCACGCTTCTGTTCGGGTTAACCCCATCGCCGTAAAGACCTATGGGCTGTTAATCGCCGACCAGGTGCCACCCACCCTGCTGGAAGGGGCCATCTGGTTCAGAACAAAACTGAATCAACTGAGCCTCTGGCAGCTCTATTTCCCTGAGCACTCTGTTGCCCAACTCACCGAGGATTGGCCCGAAGCGGCAGACCTCACTCTGGCCGATACCGAAGGTCATTGGTATTACCGTATCCAACCCAAAGCAGAGGAGCCGCTGTGGCTGGCGCTGTCCAGCCAACCATTGGCCCGACCGGATGCCCTCTGGCTGGAAAACAATCTGCAGGAAGCCAGACCACGGCTGGACGACTGGATTCGAGGCTCGGAAAGTGGCCAGCCCAGCAACGGCCAGTTGATCTGCACTTGCACTGGCGTGCGCGATACCGACATCGAAGCCTTTCTGCAACGGCAACCTGGCAGTTCGGTAGCCCAGGTTCAGGCAACCCTTGGCTGCAGTACTGTCTGCGGGAGCTGTCACAGCGAAGTCTGTCAACTGGTGGGCAAAGCCGAATCCGCTATGGAACTCGGTTGATGCCGAGAGAGTCGTGGGTGTCGCTTGCTGACAATACCATGCCTGCCTTGATGCTACACTGAGGCTCTCCATTGCAGAATATCTGGTACCCATGAGTAGCCATCCAATCGACAGCGCCTCTCCACCCTGCTTCGCTCACGAGTTGGAAGACAACCTGAATGAGGGCAAGGTTGATGATTCGCTTTGGCGCACGCAACAGCGCCAACGCCTTTGGTCTGCACGCAAGGCATTGAGTGCCAATCAGCGGAAAACCTTTTCCCGTCAGATCGGTCAACACCTGTTGGCACTGGCCAGGCAAGAAATCAAAGCATGCCGCCTGGCGGCCTATTGGCCGATTCGTGGGGAACCCGATCTTGTTGACTGCCTGCATGAATTACATGACCTGGGATTCGAGGTGCTACTGCCTGTAGTCGTTGAGCCAGATCAGCCATTGATCTTTCGTTGTTGGACACCGAGCATAAAACTGAAGGCGGGCATTTGGAATATTCCTGTGCCAGGCGAAGAGCAGCCTGAAGCTATCCCGGACGTTGTGCTGATGCCACTGGTGGGGTGGGATAAAAAAGGCTACCGGCTGGGCAATGGTGGTGGCTTTTATGACCGGACTCTGGCAACACTCGCACCACGCCCGAAGGTTCTGGGGGTGGGCTATCAATCAGCGGAATTACCATCGATCCGGCCACAGGCTCACGACATCCCTTGCGATCTGATCGTGACCGAGAACGGCCCGGTTGCTCAAGATCTCGGCCGCTTGAACAAGCGGGTCCGTTCATAAAGCGCCTCCATACGACCTAAGCGCTCGCGGGTTTCATCCCAGCGCCGTTCCTGCACTCCGGCCAGCAAGGCTTCGACCAGAGCCACCAGTGGGGTGATCGAATCCCAGGCAGAAGGGGCCTCGATGTAACAGGGCATGGTAAAGCGGGCATGGGCCGCCGCCGGGGAGACCCAGCGGTCGGTAATCAGCACAATATCCACACCCTGCTCACTCGCCAGCTCGACCAGTTGCACCACCGCTGGCTCGTAGCGGCGAACATCAAAGGCCACCAGTACATCCCCTTCACGCATGTCCAGCAAGGCCGGAGGCCAGGTATTGGGCATCGAGGACAAGACCACCACTTCCCCACGCATGACCTTTAGCGCCGTAGCAAAGTAGTCCGCGACCGAATGCGTTAAACGTCCACCCAGGGTGTAGATACGATGTTCGGAATCCGACAACAACCGTGTTGTCTCGTCAAAACTCGCCTGGTCGATCTGGCCCAGGGTGCTGTTCAGGTTTTCAACCAGTTTGTCCGCAAAGCTGTGCAGAATATGCTCACTGGGAAAGGAGCCAGCCCATTTGTCGTGCTTGGCAATGGGTGAAGCCAGCTTTTCACTCAACTCATCGTGCAGGCCACTCTGGAACTCCGGGTAGCCGCTATAGCCCAGTTTTTGCACCAGGCGCACCACGGTCGGGTTGGATACCCCGGCAGCGCGTGCGACCGAAGCGACGGTGCCCAGAACCGTCACAGGAAAGTTACTGAGCATGTGGCCCGCCAGTTGACGCTCGGCTCTTGTCAACTCTGGTAAGGCTTCACGTAACTGCATTTCGATCGTGTGTTGTTTTTGGCTCATACGACCTCAGTGGTTATTGCTGCTCGCAGTTTAGTCACTTTGTTCTTTTTGTAACAGAAAAATATATACTGAAAAAATATTGACATTTTATCGGGTGCATCAGAGACTGAATCCGACCTCAAAAAACAGGGACCAGAACGCCGTGAGCGTTCTGGCTTGAGCGAAGCGAACCCAAAGGGTCAGCGCCATGAATGGTGCTGATATGGTTTTGTCGATGCGAACGGCGAATAACAAAGAACCAATAAACTGCCGAGAACAGTCAACTAAGTCGCTGTGGCGAGGCATCGTCAGCTTCTGGGGCCAGGAAGGTCAGCGGCTGAAAGCACCTGTGGAGCATCAACCCTGTGGCCTTGTGCTGGTCTGTGAACACGCCTCCAACCGCTTTGTAACGCCCTGGGGTACACTCGGGCTTGATACTGAAACCACCACCAGCCACATCGCCTGGGATCTCGGTGCCTTAAGGCTGGCCAAAAAACTGGCGGCCAATCTCGCACCGATAACAGGCGGAACCGTGCTGATTCATGCACCACTATCTAGGCTGATTTACGATCTGAATCGCTCACCTGATCAGCAGGATGCCATGCCTGATCAATCGGAAGCCTATGCCATACCGGGCAACAAATCGCTCGGCTTGACTCAACGCCTGGAAAGAACCCGGTCGCTGTACCTGCCTTTTCACACCAGTGTCCACGAAGAAATCTGTAGAATCCTGGCGCAAGGCAAAAGACCACTCCTGCTAACCATTCATTCTTTTACACCGGTATACAACGGCAAACAACGCGACGTCGAGTTCGGGGTGATTCACGATACAGACGACACCCTGGCCAAAGCTATCGTAACCGCCGCCAGTCGTTCAAACCTGGATACTCGACTGAACGAACCCTACTCCGCCAGGGATGGCGTCACCCATACTCTGAAGCTGCATGCCACTCCTTACAACCTGGCACACGCCATGCTAGAGATTCGCAACGATCTGCTGACCAACTCACAGACAGAGGCAAAGGTAACCAGGCAACTGACCGAGATTCTAACCACTGCCTTTCAATCCCCGGGGGTTCCGTCATGCCTCGCTTCCTGATTACCTATGTACGCTGGGTAGAGCGCTTGAATTACGGCGTCGGTCGGCTGGCCATGTTCTCGTTATTTGCCTTGATGGGGGTGCTGCTTTGGGGCGCCATTGCTCGCGCTGGCTGGCAACCGCAAATCTGGACCGATGAAGTGGCGCAGTTTCTGTTGCTCGGATACTTCATGCTCGGTGGCGCCTATGCATTGCAGATGGGCTCTGCTGTGCGCATGGATTTACTTTACAGCCGCTGGTCCGATCGCACCAAAGCAGCCGTGGATGCCGTCACCATTTTGATGCTGCTGGTCTACCTGGGTGTGCTGCTTTGGGGCGGTATAGAAAGTACTCAATACGCGCTGGAGTACGGTGAACGTCGGCGCGGCCTATGGCGACCCTATATGGCACCAATCAAGATCATCATGTGCATAGGCATTGTGCTGATGATCCTGCAGTGCACTGCTTTCTTTATCCGTGACATTGCCAAATTGAGAAGGGTTGAGATCTGATGTCCTATGAAATGATCGCCGCTTTGATGTTCGGCTCCATGCTGGCCATGATGCTAACTGGCCAGAGAATGTTCGGTGTCATAGGTTTTGTTGCAGTGGTTTCGGCAGTATTTCTCTGGGGTGATCGTGGCGGCTACGACCTGGCCTTTTCACAAACCATCAAGTTGATGAACTGGTACCCTTTACTGACCCTGCCCATGTTTATTTTTATGGGCTATGTGATGTCCGAATCGCGCCTGGCGGACGATCTTTACCGCATGTTTCATGTCTGGTTCGGGCCGGTTCCGGGCGGGCTGGCAATTGGCACCATACTGTTGATGGTGTTGATCTCCGCCATGAATGGCCTCTCGGTTGCAGGCATGGCCATTGGTGCCACCATTGCGCTACCTGAATTGCTGCGACGTTCATACGATAAACGCATGGTTACCGGTGTTATTCAAGCCGGTGCCAGCCTGGGCATTCTCGTTCCGCCCTCGGTGGTGATGGTGCTTTACGCCATGATCGCACGCCAACCGGTTGGCAAACTCTGGCTCGCCGGTGTGCTGCCAGGCCTGTTACTCGCCACCCTGTTCATTATTTACATCTGGTTGCGTTGCAAGTTCAACCCCTCGCTCGGCCCGCCCATTGCCGAAGACGAACGACTGAAAATCACCAAGGGGGAAAAGTACAAGCTGCTGCTGGCTGGCTTGATGCCCGTGGGGATTTTTCTGGTGATGATGGTGCCCTTTGTTACAGGCTATACCCGTTTGGTAGAAAGCTCCGTTATCGGTGCCCTGGCGGCAACAGCGGTGTCGCTGTTTAAAGGCCGCATGACCTGGACCATTTTTGAAACCTGCACGCGCAAAACCCTGGCCATCAGTTGCATGTTTTTGTGGATCATCCTGGCGGCTCTGGCCTTCGGCGCCGTCTTTGATGGATTGCGCGCAGTCGATTTTGTTCGAGGTCTGTTCATGGACAACCTGGGGCTAGGTCGCTGGGAAATCCTTATTCTGATGCAACTGAGTTTTATCCTGATGGGCACCTTCCTGGACGACACCGCCATGCTGGTCATCGTCGCACCACTCTATGTACCCATTGTTCGTATGCTGGAATTTGATCTGATCTGGTATGGCGTTCTATACACCATAACCTGTCAGATCGCTTACATGACGCCTCCTTTTGGTTACAACCTGTTCTTGATGCGCGCCATGGCCCCGAATGAAGTAACGCTGAACGACATCTACCGTTCAATTGTTCCTTTTGTGGGTGTAATGATCATTGGGCTCGCCATCGTGATGGCATTTCCGCAAATCGCGCTCTGGCTACCCGATAAACTTTACAACCCTTGACTGGGGCTGCATTGGTGCAGCCTCTACCTCAACTGGAAGGAGGGAAATACCATGACATCTAGACGCAAGTTTTTAGCCTCAAGTGCTCTGGTTGGCGCCGCCGCAATGACGGCACCAAAAACTCTGGCGCAGTCGACCATCCGCTGGCGACTGCAGACCTACGCGGGCTCTGCGCTCGGCGCTCAGGTGGTCAAGCCAGCGGTGGATATGTTTAATGCCATCGCCGGTGAGGAGATGCAGATCGACCTCTATTACGCCGATCAGTTGGTCCCCACTGAAGAACTGTTCCAGGCCATGCAACGTGGCACCATCGATGCCGTGCAGTCGGACGACGATTCGATGATGTCGCCAACGGATGTAACGGTTTTTGGTGGCTATTTCCCCTTCGCCAGCCGTTACTCACTCGATGTACCGGCGTTGTTCAACGATTGGGGGCTTAATGAAATATGGGCTGAGCAGTATGCCGCTGTTGGTGTAAAACACATCTCCGCCGGTGCCTGGGATCCCTGCCATTTCATCACCACGTCACCCATTACCAGTCTGGAGCAGCTGCGCGGCAAGCGGGTATTTACTTTCCCGACGGCCGGTCGCTTCCTGAATCAGTTTGGTGTTGTACCGGTGACGGTTCCCTGGGAAGATGTGGAGATCGCGTTGCAGACCCGCGAAATAGACGGCGTGGCCTGGTGTGGTATTACTGAGGCGTACGAAGTAGGCTGGGCAGACATTTGCTCGCATTTCCTGACCAACAACATTTCAGGCGCCTGGATTGGCCATTTCTTTGCCAATATGGAACGCTGGAATGAGGTGCCTCCCCACTTGCAAACGCTGATGGCAGCCTGTTTCGAGCAATCCCATTACTATCGTCAACACTGGTATTGGGCAGGCGAAGCTCGACTGCGTACCGAGGGTACCAAGCTCGAACTGACGTCCATTCCGGATGCCGAATGGGCCCGTGTCGAAAACGCTGCTCGAGATTTCTGGGACGACATCGCTGAGGAATCCGACACCGCCGCAAGAGTGGTGCAAATATTCAAGGACTACAATGCAGCCATGGATAGAGCTGGGCGTCCTTACCGTTATAGCTAAAGACCCAAGAAAGCTGGGTAAAGCACGAAATTGTGGCCCGCGAAGGCTACCATGGACGCCTCTGAGGGGTCGGCGTTAACCCGTCCCTGGGGCCTAGGCCGCAGGGTATGAATCCCATCCATGGGATTCACCCTTCGGGCTCGCTCCGCTCATGCTAAAACGCTCCTGGCGTTTTAGTCCAGGCTGCGGACTCCCCCTCAGAGGCGTCCATGGCATCCGTCGCTCGCTTTCCCAGCTAATTGCCACTTAACAACCAAAACCAACGAAAAGAGAAGCTGAAATGCCCGGAAACCTGACCCTGGAAACCTTGTCAAAAGCCGTAGAAACAGGCGAAATCGATACCGTCATTGTCGCTGCCGTTGACATGCAAGGGCGGTTGGTCGGCAAACGCTTTCATGCGGCGCACTTTATCAGCGAGGGGTGGCACGAAACCCATTGCTGTAATTATCTGCTGACCGTAGATATGGAAATGTTCACCGTTCCCGGCTATGAAACAGCCAGTTGGGAAAAGGGCTACGGTGATTACATCATGAAGCCGGACCTGGATACGCTGCGTCGAGTGCCCTGGCTGGAAGGCACGGCTCTGGTGTTGTGTGATCTACTGGATCACGACACCCATGAAGAGGTGCCACAATCGCCGCGTGCCATTCTGAAAAAGCAGGTTGCGCGTGCTCGTGCCATGGGCTTTGAACCGATGATGGCGACGGAGCTGGAGTTCTATGTGTTCGAGAACAGCTATGAGGCCATTCGCGACAAGGGCACCAGCAATCTGGCACCGATCTCGGCTTACAATGAGGATTACCACATCTTCCAGACGACCAAGGAGGAGCCGCTGATGCGCGCCTTGCGCAATGGGCTTTATGGTGCTGGCATTCCGGTGGAAAACACCAAGGGTGAGGCGGATGCTGGCCAGGCGGAAATCAATGTGCGCTATCTGGACGCAATGAGTACGGCGGATAATCATGTCATCGTGAAGAATGCCACCAAGGAAATCGCTCACGCCATGGGTAAATCGGTAACCTTTATGGCCAAGTACGATACGGCCAAGGGGGGTTCTTCTTCTCATGTGCATCAGTCCTTGTGGACCATGGATGGCAAGCCTGCGTTTCGTGATGAAAAGGACGAACGCGGTATGTCGGATTTGATGAAACACTACCTTGCTGGCCAACTCGCTTATGCTCGCGAGACGACGTTGTTTCTGGCACCCTATGTGAACAGTTACAAACGGTTTTGCGTGGGCATGTTTGCACCGACCAAGGCGGTTTGGTCGTGCGATAACCGCACCGCTGGCTATCGCATTTGTGGTGATAACACCAAAGCTGTTCGCATTGAATGCCGCATCGGCGGTGCCGACCTGAACCCTTACCTGGCTCAGGCGGCTTTGCTGGCGGCAGGTCTGGATGGTATAGAAAACAAATTGGAACTTGAGCCCGAGTTAAGAGGCGATATGTACCAGCTCGATGGCATTCGGGAGATTCCAAAGACGCTGCGTGAAGCGGCGGATTTAACCGAATCATCCGAAGCCATGAGAGCTGCTTTAGGTGATAATGTTGTCGAGCACTATGTGCGTGCAGCGCGCTGGGAAATCGAAGAGGCCGATCGCGTAGTAACAGACTATGAGTTGCATCGCGGGTTGGAGCGAGCTTGATTAAGTGCCATGGTAAATGACACTTAATCACTAAACACACAACAGTTGCTTTGACTAATTAGACACAACCCGCGCAGGCTACCGGGGTAGCCCCTCCAGGGTCGGCGTGAACCCATCCATGGGGCCTGGACTGCAGCATCCATGCTGCAGACCACCCTGGATGAGCTACCCCGGTATCCAGCGCTAGTATTTTGTAGCTCAAGTTTCGGTGTTGGCACAATTAGAGCAGCGGATGCCGGTGGTGCCTCAGCAGGGGAGTCCGAAGCAGGGATGCTGCGGTCTAGGCTCCAGGGAGGATTTACGCCGACCCTGCAGAGGCATCACCGGCAGCCGCTGCGGGCCATTGACGCCAAACGATCCCTAAACTTGAGTTTTATATTCTATCCAGTAGTTTGAAAACAATCGTTCGGGTGACTTTAACTGGACCCGAACACGGAGGTACTGATTCCCATGTCCAAAATGATTCAATGCATTTCGCCGGTTGATGGCAGTGTCTATGCCGAAAGGCCAGCCATGAGTTTTGATGCGGCCAATCAGGCGGCGTTGAACGCCAAAGCTGCGCAGAAAGGTTGGGCGGCTCTTCCGCTTTGGGAGCGGGTTGAAAAGGTTATGGCTGGAATAGAAAAACTGAAAGCCATGAACCCTGACATTGTGGAGGAACTGGCCTGGCAGATGGGCCGGCCCACTCGCTATGGTGGTGAGATGGGTGGGGTGATTGAGCGTGCCGACTATATGGCGAAAATTGCCGAGGAAGCCCTGGCACCGACCATTGTTGAACAGAGCCCACACTTCAAGCGATACATTGCTCGTGAACCCGTTGGCGTGGTGTTTATTATTGCACCCTGGAATTACCCTTTCATGACAGCCATTAATACCCTGGTGCCGTCATTGATTGCGGGCAATTCTGTGCTGCTCAAACATGCCAGTCAGACGTTGCTGGTGGGTGAACGCCTTGCCGAGGCCTTTCATGCCGGTGGTGTGCCTGAGGCGGTGTTTCAGAATGTTTTTCTGGATCACGCCACTACCGAAGCGTTGATCAAGGAACGGCACTTTGGCTTCGTCAACTTTACCGGCTCAGTAAACGGGGGTGCGGCCATTGAGCGGGCAGCTGCCGGTACCTTTACGGCGACTGGCCTGGAACTTGGCGGTAAGGATCCTGGTTATGTTCGGGCCGATGCCGACCTTGACGCGGCCGTTCCTGGCTTGATGGATGGCGCCCTGTTCAATGCGGGCCAATGCTGTTGTGGTATAGAGCGCATTTACGTACATGAAAGTTTGTACGATGCCTTTGTTGAAAAGGCCGTTGCCTGGACGAAAGAACTGACGCTCGGAAACCCTTTTGACGACAAGACGACCCTGGGTCCCATGGCCAATGCTCGCTTTGCGAAAGTCGTTCGTGAGCAAATAGCCGACGCTGTCAATAGTGGTGCCAAGGCACTTATTGATCCAGCACTTTTCCCGGCCGATGATGGCGGCGCTTATCTAGCCCCTCAGATTCTGGTGAATGTGAATCACAACATGAGAGTAATGCGCGAAGAAAGCTTTGGCCCGGTGGTTGGCATTATGCCGGTTAAATCCGATGAAGAAGCCATCGAATTGATGAACGATTCGCCCTATGGTTTGACGGCGTCCATCTGGACAGCCGATTCATTAAAAGCCTCAGAAATCGGCACACAACTCCAGACCGGCACTGTATTCATGAATCGCTGTGATTATCTTGACCCTGCCCTGTGCTGGACAGGTTGTAAAGATACCGGCCGTGGCGCTGCCTTGTCGTCGCTTGGTTATATGGCGGTGACCCGCGCCAAATCCTACCACTTGAAGGAGGCAACCGAATGAGTGTGCCGAACACCAACTGGTCTTACCCGACCAACATCAAATTCGGCTGCGGCCGCATTCAGGAATTGGCAGAACATTGCAAAGCTGCCGGCATGAAACGCCCGTTGTTGCTGACCGACAAGGCGCTGGCCAAGCTGCCGATCACACAGACAGCCCTGGATGTCCTGGATAACGCCGGCCTCGGCCGAGCGCTCTTTGGCGAGGTTGACCCCAACCCGACGGAGCAGAACCTGGAGGCAGGATTAAAAGTCTACCGGGATGGTGGACACGATGGGGTGGTCGCCTTTGGTGGAGGTTCAGCCCAGGACTTGAGCAAGATGGTGGCGTTGATGGTCGATCAGCCTGTCTCGGTCTGGGATCTGGAAGACGTCGGCGATTGGTGGACACGGGCCAATCCGGACACCATCGCACCCATTGTAGCGGTACCTACGACGGCTGGCACCGGCTCTGAAGTGGGCCGCGCTGGGGTGTTGACCAACTCAGTCACGCATCGTAAAAAAATCATCTTTCACCCGAAACTCTTGCCAGCTATTACGCTTTGCGACCCGGAATTGACCGTTGGTATGCCACCGGCCATTACTGCGGGTACCGGTATGGATGCACTGGCGCACTGTCTGGAGGCTTACTGTTCGCCGCACTACCACCCGATGAGTCAGGGCATTGCCCTTGAGGGCATGCGTCTGGTCTTCGAGAACCTGCAGCGTGCTTACCACAAACCGGATGACCTTGAAGCCCGTGCTCACATGATGAGTGCGGCGGCCATGGGGGCGGTTGCCTTTCAGAAGGGGTTGGGTGCGATGCACGCCTTGAGTCACCCTGTTGGTGCGGTATACAACGCTCACCACGGCACCACCAATGCCACCGTCATGCCCATGGTGCTCGATTTCAACCGCTCCGCGATCGAGGATCGAATTGAACGTGCAGCGGCCTACCTGGGTATAGAGGGAGGTTTTGACGGTTTCAAGACCAGGATTCTGGAGTTGCGCTCCGAATTTGGCATTCCTCAATCCTTGTCTGAGCTGGGTGTCGAAGCAGACCGCCTGGATGAGTTGACCGGTATGGCACTGGAAGATCCATCCTGTGGTGGCAATCCGATAGAGATGACAAGAGAGAATACTCGAGCGTTATTTGAGGCTTGTCTATAAGGTTCTGAGGATCGGGTGGCTATGCCCTATAGCCACCTCCCCTTCCCCTCAAGGTCCGGTAAAGGGCAAGGCGGCACCAATAGCCGCAAACAGTCCCCCACAAACCCGGTTAAAAGTTTTACCGACTCGTGCCAGCCAGGGCCGAATGGTAAAGGCCAATCGCGCTAAACCGTACTCGACAAAAAACTCGCCGACAGCGAAGGTCAACGCCATGATGACGAACTGCTGTAACAGCGGGGCATTGGGGTCTAGAAACTGTGGTAGAAAAGCACCAAAGAACAGCAGTACTTTCGGATTCGAAACGGCGGCCAGTAACCCTTGACGGAACAGCATGGCGGCCGATACTGGTTTCTGTTCTGGTACCCATTCAATCTGTGGTGGCGGTGAACGCCAGACTTGAATGCCCAGCCAGACCAGATACCCCGCCCCTACCCATTTCAATAAAGTCAGGGCATGGGCTGAGGCTTGCAACAGCATGCCAATACCAAACATGGACAGCGCGATAGCAATAATGAAACCGAGCGTGCCGCCACTGATGGTGTACAGAGATCGCCGATGTCCATAGAGAGCGCCATGAGTGAGCGCCAATAAGCTGTTGGGACCTGGCGTCAAGGATAAACCAATGACCGCAACGAGGTAGATTAACCAGATGTCCAGCGCCAAAAGGGGTTCCCCTATAAAGGTTTCATGCAGCTATAATGAAGGCTGATCCAGTCTCCGTCTACCAGAATGGAAAACAATAAAAATGATTACTGGACATTGTCATTGTGGAGCGGTCGCTTTCACAATAACGGGGCCATTGCGTCCTTCTATTGCCTGTCACTGTGAGACTTGCCGTCGTCTCAGCGGCCACTACTGGTCGGCCACTCAGACTCTGACCAGCCACCTGAACCTGACTCGTGATGACGGCCTGACCTGGTACGCCTCATCCGACATAGCTCAGAGAGCCTTCTGTCGGTTCTGTGGCTCCAGTCTTTTCTATCGACTTCACAACAGCGAATACACCTCCATTGGTACAGGCACTCTGGACTCACCAACAGGCTTATACACCGAAAGCCATATCTATTTGGAAGAAAAAGGCGACTACTATCGAATTATTGACGACGCTGAAACGTCCAATAGTCAATCATGATTTCGAGAAGAACCACTTTCCGCTGCACTGCAACGTCTCGTTGATGATTACTTGAATCAATGAGGTGTTTGATAGACCACCATCTGTACATCCACAGTCAACTCCAGGATATCTTTACTGGTCAGTCTTTCTATGGCATCCGGTGGGGCTCGAAAGGCATGTGGTGTCATCTGTATCAGGTCAGCAATGGCAGCTGCGCTGGCCAGAGTTGTCTGATAACGAATTGATTGCCGAGAAATGCACGCCATTGCAGGCTCATTTCCGGTCTTGAATGGTTCCAGCCGTTCATACAATGCCTGTCGCAATTCGATCAGATGTTCCGGGCCCGGGTCCAGTTGTATCAAATACCCCCCTGGCTTGAGTGCTCGCTCGAACTCGGTGTAAACCGGAAAACCGAAAAGGCACAAGAGCGCATCCAAACGATGAGCCTGGATCGGCAAATGGGCATTGGTACCTACCAGCCACAACAGGTTCGGGTCGGATTTTGCGGCAGCCAATACAGCCCATTTGGAAATGTCCAGACCGAGCAAGTTCCAGCCCGCCTCCGAACCAATGGATTCCTTCAGCCGGTTCAGGTAATAGCCTTCACCACAGCCGGCATCCAGTATGGAGATCGGGTTGCTGTCCGTGCTCCTATCGCCGAAAGGTAATTCTGTTATGGCGGCACTCAAAGCATCCGATATGGGTTGATAGTGCCCTCTGTGCAGGAAGGTCCGACGCGCCTGAACCATGGCTTTGGAGTCGCCAGGGTCCTTTGAGCGTTTGAATTGCACCGGCAAGAGGTTGATGTAACCCTGGCGTGCGCGGTCGAAACTGTGGTTCTCGGCACACACCCAGGTGTTGCCCACTCGCTTGAGTGGGCTCTGGTCCAGTGGACAGGCCAGGATGTCAGTGTCAGGCATCCTGCTTCGGGCCGATCCAGATCTGCTTGGCGTTGACGAACTCGTGGATGCCATGAGGCCCCAGCTCGCGCCCAAAGCCGGAGCGTTTGATGCCACCACTGGGCAGGCGGGGGTCGGTCTTGACGATGCCATTTACAGCGACCTGGCCAGTTTCCATTTTCTGGGCAATGGCTTCACCGCGTTTGGCGTTGGTCCAGACGCTGCCCGCCAGGCCATAACGACTGTTGTTGGCAATAGCGACGGCATGGTCTTCGTCTTCCGCTCTCATCAGCACCATGACCGGGCCAAAGGTCTCTTCACAGGCACCAGTCATGTCTTCCTCGACATCGACCAACAGTGTCACGGGGTAGAAAAAACCATCTCCTTGAGGCAACTCACCGCCAAGCAGGCAACGCGCACCGGCGGCGACGGTCTTGCTGACCTGGGCATGCAATTGGTCGCGCAGGTCTTTGCGAGCAATAGGACCGACGTCTGTGCTTTCTTCACGCGGATCACCCACTTTCAATTTCGACAGGCGCTCCTGCAACAGCTCGATCATGCGATCATAGACAGGTGCTTCAACAATAATGCGTTTAGCTGCAATGCAGCTCTGCCCAGCGTTGATGATACGCGACAGGGTAATGATGTCGGCAGCTTCTTCCAGGTTGGCATCCGCCAACACGATGCAGGCGTCCGATCCGCCCAGTTCCAGGACAGAATGTTTGATTTCCGAAGCGGCAATGGACGCCACTGCAGCACCGCCCTTTTCGGAGCCGGTGAAGGAGACTGCCTCGATGCGCTCATCCCGAATCACAGCTTCGACTGCAGGCGTTTCCAGCGGCAGGTTCTGGAAAATACCTTCAGGTGCGCCGGCTTTTTCAAACAACTCAGCGATGGCCACTGCACAGCCAGGGACATGAGGGTCGTGCTTCATGACACAGGTGTTGCCCGCCATCAGAGTAGGCGCACAGTAGCGGAACGCCAGCCAGAAGGGGGCATTCCAGGGAAGAATGCCCAGGATGACGCCCAGGGGTTCATATTTCACATAGGAGTGAGTGGCGTCTGAGGCTATGCTTTCTATCTTCAGATAGGCTTCGGCCTGTTCGGCATAATGCTCAGCACACCAGGCGGCTTTTAAAACTTCGCCACGAGCTTCCTTGATCGGCTTGCCCATTTCTTCAATCATGGGGCGAGCCAGAGTCTCGACTTCCTCACGCATCAGGGCAGCAACGGACTTGAGTACGGCTGCTCGCTCAGCAAAGGTGGTATTGCGCCATTGACGATAGGCCGTTTCGGCCTGCGCCAATATGGCTTCCACTTGAGCAGGGCTGGCAGGCTCGACTTCTCGTAATACCTTTCCGGTACTGGGATCGGTTGCGATCAACATGATTCAGTTTCTCCATTAAAAAAAGCTGGCCAGTCAAGGACTGGCCAGCGGGTCATCATTGTTACACCTTTGAACCGGGTTCGGTTCAGCCTTCCAGCGCAGACGCTACCGCCTTGCTCAAGGTTTCCAGACCTTCGACCAGATCGGCATCCGGGATGGTCAAGGGTGGGATCAGCTTCAACACCTTGCCGCCGGTGCCGCAAGCACCAATCAACAGGCCGTTTTCAAAGCAGGTGGTCGCAATTTTCTTGGCCAGAGCGCCATCACCAAAGTCGATGGCCTGCATCATACCTTTACCGCGCACCTGGAAAGCGTGCTTGCTGTGCTGATCGCAAATGCCTTCGAGGTGCTCTTTCATTTGCGCACCTTTGCGTTTGACATCGGTCATCAGGTCGTCGTTTTCGAAATAGGTCAGTGCCTCGACGCCGGCGACGAAGGAGAAGCCTTGTCCACGGAAGGTCCCTGTGTGCTCACCTGGTGACCAGTGCTTGTCGTGCTCCGGCCTGACCAGGTTCATCGCCAGTGGCGTACCAAAACCACCGATGCCTTTGGCGAGGGTAACGATGTCGGGGTCGAGCCCCATGCCGTCGAAGCTGAAGTAGTTGCCGGTGCGGCCACACCCAGCCTGGATGTCATCGATGATAAACAAGGCACCCAGGTCGTGGGCCAACTTTTGTACCGCCTGCAACCACTCCTTGCTGGCGACATGTACGCCACCCTCTGCCTGTATGGCCTCGACCATAAAGGCAGCCGGGGGCTCCATACCACTGGAGGAGTCTTCATAGAGCGCACGCAAGGCGTCAACTGAATCAACACCACAGCTCATGTTGCAGCCTTTGCAACGGGTTTCGCAGCCAAATGGCTGGCGCACTACATGCTCAAGGGGTACCCCTGCCGCATTGCGGAAGTAGCTGTTGGCGGTACAGGCCAGTGCGCCGAGTGTCATGCCATGAAAGCCATGACTGTAGGCGACCACGGATTTTCTTCCAGTCACCTTGCGTGCCAGCTTGAGTGCCGTTTCGACAGCATTCGTACCGGTCGGCCCCATGAACTGCATTTTGTAGTTCATGTTGCGAGGTTCCAGAATCGTTTTGGCAAACTTTTCCAGAAAACTCCGTTTCGGCGTGGTGTACATATCCAGGCTGTGTGCGACACCGTCGTTCTGAATAAACTCGATCAGCGCTTTTTTCATGCGCTCGTTGTTGTGACCGAAATTCAATACACCGGCACCGGCAAAAAAATCGACGTAAGATTTCCCCGCTTCGTCTACCTGGCGTGCATTGGATGCCGAGGTAAATACAGTCGGGTAAAGTCGGCAATAGCCGCGAATATCCGATTCCCATTTTTCAAAAACGTTCATGTCCGCCATGTCAGCCCCTCCTGTCGTCGAGCTTGAGTTGAAAGCCTTCGATGCCCCTTAGTAAAGCGAGCAGTCCGGTGTCTATTTGTTGTGAATAACGCTTTGCTGTTGCCCGTCGGTACCCGGCACGGGGGCTCCGACCAGACGCGAATAAATGCGTGCTATATGAGGTATCAACGCATCATTGAAATCGTACTTCGGACTATGACAAGGGTGATGATGGTTCACACCGCCATCATCGGACCCGATCAGAGCAAAGGCTCCCGGTACCTCTGCAAGATAGTAGCTAAAGTCTTCCGATGCCATGATTGGCAAGGGCGTCTGAGTGGATAGCCAACCATCACCAAACTCCGCCTGCAATGCATGACGATAGCGCTCGGCTTCTGCCGGGTGATTCATTGTAGCGTTGTAACGAGGGTAAAGGGTGACGTGGCATTCTACGCCATAAGCTTTGGCTGTTGACTCGGCAATGTCGGTCACCCACTGCTTGAGTGGCTCACGGGTCGCAGGGTCCGCCAAACGAAAGCTGCCTTCCAGGACAGCCGTCTCCGGGATGACAGTTACACCACTGCGTGCATCGAAGGAAGTCACACTCAATACCACCGCCTGCTGCGGGGCAAACCGCCTGGCAACGACCTGCTGCAGGGCAACGACTATGGCCGAACCAGCCAACAAGGGGTCGCGACATTGTTCTGGCTGGCTGGCATGCCCACCACGACCGCGCAGCTCAATTTTGAAGGTGCCATTGCCTGCCATGACGGTACCATCCGGACAAACCGCCTGGCCGTAGGGTATCGCTGGCCAGTTATGCCAACCGAATATGGCATCTACGCCATTCAGGGCGCCAGCTTCTATCATGCGTTTGGCGCCATGGCCCCCTTCTTCCGCTGGTTGAAACACCAGGGTGACAGGGCCAGGCAGTTCGGCTTCGTGCTGTTTAAGCCATAAGGTCGTGGCGTAAAGGCTCGCAGTATGGCCGTCGTGACCGCAGGCGTGCATGCAGCCAGCGAAATCACTTTGCCAGTGCACGCCACTCTCTTCGTGAATAGGCAGCGCATCGATATCGGCTCTGAGAGCAATATGCTTGCCGGGCTTATCGGCTGCCAGAGTTGCCAGGGTACCCGTCTGGGCACATTCACGCCATCTGATGCCCAGGGCATCCAACCGTTGGCGAATTCTTTGTGCTGTCGCTTGCTCGGCCCAACTCAATTCGGGGTGCCGATGCAACTCTCTACGGAACTCAACAGACTCATTGACCAGCGCCTGCCAATCCTGTGTCACCTTGGTCATTTCAGATTACCCGTAATTTCAATATATTTTACAAAATGCGTCTCATTGCGCCTGATGCTGAATGTTCGGGTATGGCTGAATATCAACCTGGCATCAGGGCCTTAATTCCAGTTACGACATACCCTAGAATCGAATGACTCATGCTTGCAAGATATTTTTCATGTTTTTCAGATTTTTTAACAAACGGTGATCAAAAAGCATCACCAATAAAATCACTATCTCTATAAAGATTGATCTTTTTTTACCTTATATTTCAATAGCTTGGATACTATTAGCACACTGCAATGATGAACCATCAGGTTAAATCATTGAACCATATCGCTTTCTTCAGAAAGATGATTTTTTATCGAAAGGAGCGCTCGAAAAAATGGCTTTTTCAGCACATTTATTTTTGGGGGCGTAATCATTCGTTCCCTAAGAAATCCGCTGAATATTTCTTTAGGGAACAAATGGTAAGGGATAAAAGTGTTTTATATTATGAACAGTTTCAGAACCACCAGCCCATCTGCTGCAATACCTGACTGAGCGACATCAGTACACACATGATAATGACAACAGGTCGTATCAGCCGTGAGCCACCTCTGAGTATGGAGTGGCTACCGATAAAGGCACCAATCACCTGCCCAACCATCATGAAAACTCCGATCGCCCAGACCACCTGACCGCCAGCAGCAAAGAGTGCCAGAGAAACTACATTGGTGGTGAAATTGAACAACTTGGCTCGAATGGTGGCATCAAGCAATGTCTGACCTCGAAACGCCACCCCGGATGCAGCGTAAAACGAACCAGTGCCTGGCCCGAAGACGCCATCGTAAAAGCCGATCAAAGGCGCCATGGTAGCACCCCACAGCTTTTCACCCATACGCCCTTTGCTGGCAACCTCACCCAGATTGGGTGTCATCCAGAAATACAAAGCGACAAGAATCAACACCAGAGGGATAAACCAGGCCAGCCAATCGGTACTGACCCGCTGCACCAGAAGGGTTCCCAAAGCCGAGCCCAACCCCGCCATCAATGCCATAGGAATCAAATCCCGGCCGCGCAGATGTCCTTTCAGAAAGAGAGTCAGGGTTGAAGTGAGTGTGCCTATAACACCCTGGCTCTTGTTGGTGGCCAGGGCATTGACCGGCGGCACGCCCGCTAACAGCAGTGCTGGCAGGGCCAACAAGCCTCCCCCACCCGCCAAGGTATCAACCCAGCCAGCGAGAATGGCCACCAGGAAAAGGGCAAGCACCAACCCCATAGAGAGTTCAATGATCACTCAAACAGACTCCAGAAAAATCTGCGCAACATTGTGCCTGAACGGTGATCGTTATTGCACCCGGCCCGGCTGCAAGCCGACACTGACCAGGTGCCGCCAGGCTGCGTCGGCCTCGCTTTGACGACCGAAGCCTGTGGCTATTATTTGATATCGAGGTGCTTCAGTAGAGCCGTTCAAGATGACTTCAGCAGGACGGTCATTGATGGCCTGGAATGCCTGAAACCATAACATCTCCGGCGACAGCAGCCACTGCCAGACTGATTCTACCCGGGGTTCTGTAGTGACGTTGAACCAGGGGGAGTCTGGCCTGTAGCCCAGCCGATATTGATAGATATCGCCGCTGGGTACTCTGGCTTGAGACTGTTCCGTCGCGCTCAGGCCACGGCTATCCAGCCAGCTTCGGGCTTGATCCAGAGCCAATTCAGACCTGAATTGATCCATCAGGTACCACCCCTGCTCTGCACTGGCATCCCAGATCAGGCGCACTCTTGAGCTGGGTGCTTCTGTCTCGGGAAGGATCCACTGCCGCTTGAACTCCGGATCACCCAACCACAATTGCATGGCAGACTCAGACAGAGGGCCGATCATCAGAGCACTACCGGGAGCAGCATCAGTCGGGTCTGATTCGAGCTCGAGTGGGAGCCTGCTTATACTGGTCTCAATGGGACTACTCTCACCCGTTACGACAGGCGCTCGACTTCCCGCTGGCTCTTGATCCGTCTCGGTAATACGGTTCATCCGCGCAATCTGCTCTTCTGTATAACCTGCTTCTGGTGCCAATGGATCATCAACACTGCGTACACGATTGGAAATGCGCCCTTCGTTGCCCACTACCCGCCGAACACGACCTTCCAGGCCGTGACGTCGAAGCTCCCTTCGCCAACTTTCAGTATCCGCCAGGCTGTCAAACTCCCCCAGGAAGAAGGCAACTGGCCCCTCTACTTGTGGCTGAGCCAGGAAAACCACTTGCGGTGAGCGCTCATAGGGCACGGAAGTAAAAAACTGACGCAGCCCTCGAAATTCGAGTGCCCGTACCGCTTGCTCCATGGTACGGAATTCACCCAGTTGTATGGTATAGGGCCCTGCCGGGAAGCATTTGCACAATTCGGAATGAGTGACAATGGGTGGCAGTGACTGTGAAAATTGTTGCGGCAAAGTGGCTGGTACCGCCGCATCGCCAGAGGTTTGTGCCTCGCGTTCTGCTCTCTGTTCGGCCTGAATTCTTGCCAGCCTGACCCGTTCAAGCTCACTGGCTCTTTGCCCACCAAAAGTCATGCGCAGGCCATAGCGCCAGCGCCAGTGATTTGGCAGGTCACCACCATAGTAGCCCTGATAACCCAAACTGGTGAATACTCTCAAACGGTCAACAAAAGGCAGGCTAAGATCCGCATCAAGACGGTAGCCTGGCGTAAAAGCATTGATGACCCTATCACCGGCGGTGGTTTCAATATCGTTTCCGGCCAGGATAACCCCAGCATGGACCTGGAAGCGCGCTGCCTCGCGCCCCTCCTGCCAGAAAACGCCCAACTCATACTGACTGAAGCCATGCGACAAAGTGTTGCCATCGAGGCTGTATTGCAGCCGATCCTGATAGCGGTAGCCGATGTCATAGCCAAGGTTGTTGTCATAGAGAATCTGTCCGTGCACGGCATAGCCCCCGCCTTCCGATAGGGTACTGGTTGCCAGGCCGACATCCAGGCCTACTTCCTGAGCCTCGAGAGTCAATGACAGGATCAACAGGCCAGCCAAAACGGTCCCTTTCTGGACAAGGCTGGACTTTACCCGGTGCACATTCGTCATGGTATGGCTTACCGCCTAATTAAAACAGATACGCCTGTTATATCGCCCGCATCGAGCAAAAGTTTAGCCATCCCTGGCGGCAGAAGCCCAGCTTTACTCAGGGTTCAAGGAAATTTCGAGGATGTACTTGCTCGCCTTGATCGGCGAAGTGATGGAATGCTCCCAGAGCTCTGCCTGATACTTCGACTTTGCCCACTCGGTCAGGTCGTGAAAGGGTTGGCGGCCCGGGTCTGCAATCAACACCTGACGTACGCCCGCTTTTTGAGCACGCTTGATCAGTTTTTTCCAGTCGTCTCTTAAGCTGTCCCAGAAACAGATATCACCACCAAGCAGGGTATCTGCCATGGACAAGTCCGCTGCTTTCAACTGGTTCAGGCGCCGCTGCCAGAACAGGGGAGAAATGCCATTGAGTTCACAGTGAAGCTGCAGATAGGGCTCAACCGACGCATCTGCGTCTATAGACAAAACCCGGGATTGAAACGACTTTGCCAAAAACAAGGTGGTTGGTCCCCAGCCGCAGCCAATATCAAAAACCACTCGCCCTTCAGGAATCGGCTCAATCAACAGAAAATCCATCAACACAAAACTCGAATCCCAGACCTTGGTCCCGTGCAGGTTGGCATCACCATGTGCCTTGCGAATGGCTTTTACTGAGGGGTGGCTGGGCTTTAAAAAGGTCAGTCCGTGTGCGGTCAGTTGATGCTTCAACCGAATCTCCTGCTTGAAGTAATCACGCTAGCCGCGAATCCTAACGACTCCCGATACAGATTGCCAGCCACCCTTAAGTTGCAGTCAACGCGACAGTGGTATACCGAATTTGCGATAAACAAAGCTCATCAACCAGGCAGGCCCGATCAACAGAAACTGTATATCTTCAAAAAAGCTGGGTTTCTTGCCTTCAATTTTATGCCCCACAAACTGCCCTATCCAGGCAAGAACAAAAACGATCATGGCAAAAGCCCACAGGGGCAAGCTCAGCGCGAGTGATTGATAGAAGAGAATCAAGGCAACACTGAGCGCAGCAATCACCCCCATACCAAGAGTCAGAGTCCAGGACAGTCGTGCGTAGAAAAGGATGCTGATGGCGATCAAGATTGTGGCAGCATTCAGCCAGGGCAAGGTGGAATAGCCCAGAGGCCAAAGCAACGCCAGAACCGACCAAAGAATGACCGGAACACAGACCCAATGGATCTGTTTATTAACAGGATTCTGATGGCTTTCGCCGTACTCGCTCAACCATTGCTCTACGGGTTTATTCAGCATTGCAACCTCCGGACTCTTGTTCTTGTCCAATCATGTTACGACCGGAACAACACAACATCCAGATCAGAGATTTTTTGAGGCGCAAAAAGACATCGGATTCTTGATCAACCCAAAGACTTGTGACACCCGGTCATTAAACCGGGCGCAACAGACTACTTGATGCCGAGCGACTTGCCGGACTTGTCAGTTGTCGCTCAGTACCGCAACCCCTTTCATAGCCAGTTCTTCCCGAACTTCAGGACGGGCAAGGCGATCAAGTGACAGTCGGTTTCCACGACGACGAGACTTGTGCTTGCTCACTGCGCCCAAAAAGGCTAAAAAAGATTTCTTTGCGGGTTCGTTCTTCTCCATTGGTTTCACCTTGGAATCATCATTCTGATGGTTAGTACCCTGGTTACCGTCAGATGCGTCATTTTCAGTTGGGTACATGGATACTGTAATCTCACTCCCGTCATTTATCTGTACATAGTTTCGACAAACATTTATAACCTGGCGTCCATAATCAGGCTGTTCGCCATAAAATCCTCCCTGTATTCGCCTTCAGGCCTTCAATTAGCGTTTTCTTACATTTACGCCAGCCCCCACCATATGGGGGCTCCTTACTCGGGTCCACTTTCGTCAGGATTGTTGACAAAATCAGCCCTAATAAAGCATTTACAGCTCTAACTAATGGGGTTGGGGCAGGCAAAAATAAGTCAACCCCTTGAACCGGGAAATAGTATTTTATCCTCTAAAATCAATGGATTAGAGGCAGTGGTGAGAGAGGCAGTCTGGCGCCGAAAACCATCGGCGCCAGAGGATTTTAATGATGGGATGGCTGGGGTTTTATGTCCTGTACAATGCTGTCGATCACTCGATCAAAGAGCGGTGCGTCGTCGAGCGGACGAATGCTGTCGTTACGCAGCGCCATGGCCAGGCCAATGGCTGAGCGCTCGGCAATACGATCCCCTTTGTAATTGGTAAACACAAATTTGGAACGCGCACCAACAACGTGTGATAGACAACCACGCTCCATACGGCCTTCTTTGACTTCAATTTCAAACCAGACTCCTTCCTCGAGCTCGTCGACTCTGTCCATGTAATACGTCAAATCTGCTGGCTTGTGTTGCACCACAGGCTCATCAACCGGAAGTGGTGCGGGTGCTTCAATAATGGTGTCTGCCTTGGCAGACTTTTCTTCAAAGGCATCCAGCTTGGCCTGAGCTTCCCAGACGTCTTCATTCAGAGGTTGCCGCTCTATCTGGTGCAAATCCTGAATCGCTTCGATCCAGGAGCTTCTGTCTGCTTCGCTAACGCCAATGGCCTTGAGGCCATCTCGTAAACCATTCAACATGGCCGGTGCCACTTTCCGGAAGCGCTCAGCCTGCGAAACCTGAACATTGGCCTGAACACTCCAGAGCAGTTCTCTGGCGATTCGAGCACTGTTCTTCCAGGATTTGCCTTCACCATGTTGGCGAAAAATGGCTTTCATTACTCGATACCAATGCTTCTCGAGCAAGGTCCGAACCACCATAGGTGGCGTTTCGTCGGCCAACAAGGCATCCATGAACAGCCGTGCGCGATCCTGTTTCTGGTGTTCTTCGTACTTTGAGTCTTCTTCAGCTTTCAGCGGCTCAAGGTGGGCATCCTGTTCATTCTTGTATTGCTCATAGAGCGTATTGAACTCGGCCAGAGCCTCATCAAAAAGCGTCAGGTCTGTTTCGAACTCCTGATTCAGCCGAACAACAATGCCTTCCATACCTTCCAGCAAGGCATCGTCATCTATTTCTGCATCGGGCTCCCAGCCAGAAGCTGCCCTGGCCATGCGATTGAGCAGCAAACGTGCACTGTGATGGGTATCGGTAAAAAAATGTTTGTCGAGCAAGGCGACCTTGATGATCGGAATCTGCATTCTGGCCATCAGTTGCTTCATATGAGAAGAGAGCTTTTCATCGTCGAGTATGTACTCGAACAGCATGGCCACCAGAGAAATGGTGCCGGAATCTTCAAAACCTGCGGCCTGTGATGTAATGGCACTGGCTTGAGCGTGCGTCCAACGCTTGAGTTCAGCCACATCACGAGTCGCTGGCGCTGCCTGCATTTGAATCTGGCTCAAACTGCCCAACAGGACATCCAGTGTCGAAGCGTCCAGTTGAATGCCAGAGCCACCAGAACCAGCGCTGCCGCCATAGCCACCAGCGTAACCACCAGACATCATTCCCCGGGCACCGCCAGAGTGGCCAGAGAATCCGCCCATGGCTGGACCACTGCCGGATGGCTCAGCATTGCGTTGCGCAAGCAATTGGCTTAACTGCTCAAGGGTGTGCGACTGACCATTGTCTGAAGAGTCGCCACGGCCGTGAATCAATTTCAGGTTTGGCAGAATACCTTCCTCTACCAGCCAACGGTTGCTGGCTTGATAGTACTGAACCAGCTTAGGACCCGCCTGTTTGTCGAACAACCGGAACAGCATCAAAACAGTTTTAAGAGGACACTCGATGCTGCTCAACCCGTCAAACATGGCAGAGCCGAGTGCTCGGGCGTTAAAGGGTGTGTTTTCATCGCGCAGCTCTTTCTTGCCGATGAGCACACCCAAACGTTCGCGAAATGCCAGCCAATCGTCTGATGACTGTTCAATCACCCTGTTGCTGAAACTGTCTATGGCGAGGCTGCGTTCCAGCGTCTCGTCACCCATCAGGGAGAGCTCTGTGCCCAGCTCTGCTTCGCCCGAGCCGGCGTCTTCAAACCTTCCGTTCAGTTGCTGCTCTACTCGCTGCTTCATGGTGCTCAGGACAGAACGGCGAACGGCGTCTTTTTCAAGGCGCAAAGCCCGGAGGTGTTCGAAATAGGCCGCTGATTCGAGGCCATCGTTGGTTTTTTCTGCCCACTCGAACAGGAAGTCATCCGCTTTTGAGAAGAAGCTATCCAGCAAGCCCGGCAGTTGATCCAGAAAACGTCGAGATAGGGCCTGCAACCGGGTATTGTCAACCGGTGGCTGAACGGTCGACCGGTGATCGCTAAGGCGGGTCACTTTGGCTGTGTTCATGAGTCTCTATCGCAACCTGATTAAGTAACAGTGAATGATCGAAACGATACCACTAATTGCTCTATTTGCGGGGGACTGGATCACCTTTTGAGCGCTGTGCCGAGACGACTTTTTAATATTGTAGACTGCGTCACGTTACTGTCGAAAATGCTGCAGATCAACCGTCAATAAAACGACGGCCATCAGGTGTCAAATATACTCAAGTCCGGTTTTGATGTTTCTTTGACACCTCAAGATTCCACTCCGCCACCCCATCCGAGGTTACAGTTTGTCACTTGCTGCTGCTGCTTCCTATCCGCTTTAATGAGGCAAATCCTGAAGAGACGATGACATGCCAGCACACCCCATTCGTTGTGGATTAATCGGTTATGGCTTATCGGGGCGCGTTTTTCACGCCCCCTTTGTAACACTACTGGAGGCATTCAAACTCCAGGCCGTTATGACACGGGATGGCCAGAGCGTCCTTGATCGCTACCCGGACGCCCGCATAGAGTCGACGAGCGAAGCCTTGTTCGCCGCTGACGACATAGATCTGATCATTATTACGGCGCCCAACCACCTGCATTTCAGTCTGGCACAGGCAGCATTGAACGCCGGTAAAGATGTAGTACTGGAAAAGCCGGCAGTTACCCGCCTGGCCGACATGGAGTCCCTGTCATTGCTGGCGAAAACCAGGGGCAAGGTGCTCAGTGTCTATCAGAATCGTCGTTTCGACGGCGACTTTCTGCAGCTTGAAAAGCTGGTTTCTGGTGGCTCGCTGGGTCAACTGAAGCATCTGGACTCCAGATTCGACCGATTCCGCCCTACCCCTCAACAGCGCTGGAGAGAACAGCCTGGTGAAGGCACCGGCATTTTCTGGGATCTGGGCCCTCATTTGATGGATCAAGCCCTGGCTCTGCTGGGCCCACCCATTGCGCTACAGGCCAGTTTGCAAACGCTCAGAGAAGGCGGCCAGACCACCGATTGGTTTGAAGTTGAACTCGACTATGCGGGCACAAAAGTAGTGCTCGGCTCTACGCCTTTTGAGGCAGGCCCCATGCGACGCTTCAACGCACGCTTTACTGAAGGCAGTTGGCAATGCTGGGGGCTGGACCCGCAAGAGGAAGCGCTGCGCGCCGATCAGATGCCCTGGCATTCAGGCTATCCCGATGCCGGAACCAGCCAACAAGCCAGTCGGCACCAGTTGTCTGGCGAGGGTGCGGTCGTCAGCACCGATGATGCGCCCGAACCGGGCCACTACCGACACTATTACCATGGTCTGGCACAAGCGATTAATACGGGAAGCCCGCCACCGGTCAGCCTGCACGACGCTTGCGCGTTGATATACGGCCTCGAGCTAGCTGAGCAATCCAGCCAACTCGGCAAGAGACTGAACTGGGATTATCCAGGAGGCTGATTCAATCGCTCAGCCAGTTCATCCAGAACGGCCGGGTCGTCTATGGTCGATGGCACAGCGTAGTCTTCGCCATTGGCCAGTTGCCGCAAGGTTCGACGCAGAATCTTGCCCGAGCGCGTTTTAGGCAATCGAGGAACGACCTGCGCCTGTTTGAAACAGGCCACCGCTCCAATCTGTGCTCGAACCAGAGCGACCAGCTCTTCGCAAACGGCCTGTTCTGTTTGCTCGCAACCGTCTTTCAATACGACCAGGCCCAGCGGCACCTGGCCCTTGAGTTCATCATCGATTGCGAAAACAGCGCATTCTGCCACAGCAGGATGAGACGCCACGATCTCCTCCATTTCGCCCGTCGATAAGCGGTGGCCAGCGACATTGATGACGTCGTCAATACGCCCCATGACAAAGAGGAAACCCTCCTCATCGAAATAGCCACCATCGCCCGTCAGATAGTAGCCGGGATAGGCCGAAAGATAGGAGGTCAGGAAACGTTGATCATCTTGCCAGATGGTCTGCAAACAGCCCGGCGGCAAGGGTTGCCGGATGCATACAGCGCCTTGTTGTGTGGGTGCACAGGGCTGCCCATCCGGATCAAGCACGCTGACATGAAAGCCCGGCGTTGGCACCGTTGCAGAACCGGGCTTTTCCTCCATCACCTCGAGACCTACAGGGTTACAAGCAATGGCCCAACCGGTTTCCGTTTGCCACCAGTGGTCCAGTACCGGCAAACCGGTTCGCTCTTTTAACCAGTGGTAAGTTGGCGGGTCGAGGCGCTCACCGGCCAGGAACAGACGTTTCAAGCAGCTCAGGTCATACCTGGCCATCTGTTCACCGTTCGGGTCTTCTTTCTTGACCGCGCGGAAGGCCGTCGGCGCAGTAAAGAGCGCCGTGACCTTGTGTTCACTGATGACTCGCCAGAAGGCACCCGCATCTGGAGTTTTCACTGGCTTACCCTCGTAGAGAACCGAGGTACAGCCATAGATCAGCGGACCATAAACAATGTAGGAATGACCGACAACCCAGCCAACGTCAGAAGCAGCCCAGAACACCTCACCCGGCCTCATGCCATAGACCACCTCCATGCTGTAGTGCATGGCAACCGCATGACCACCGTTGTCTCGAACAACCCCCTTGGGCTTTCCGGTGGTTCCTGAGGTGTAAAGAATATAGAGTGGATCAGTTGCCTTGACGGGAACGGCATCTACCGGAGCCGACTGCAGTTCAAGGGTCATCCAGTCATGATCGCGGCCTTCCTGGAGCTCCGCTTTGGCCTGAGGCCGTTGCAATATCAAGCAAGCATCTGGTTGGTGGCTGGCCGCAGACAGGGCGTTATCGAGCAAAGGTTTGTAGCGAATGACCTTATCAACCTCGATTCCGCAGGAGGCCGAAAGCACGACTCTGGGCTTGGCATCATCTATACGCACAGCCAGCTCATGCGCCGCAAAGCCACCAAATACAACGGAATGGATGGCACCAAGGCGGGCACAGGCCAACATCCCTATTACCGCTTCCGGCACCATTGGCATGTAAATCACCACTCGGTCGCCGCGCTGAACACCGAGACTCGCCAAAGCCCCGGCCAGTTTCGACACGCGCTGGGTCAACTGTGAGAAAGTGATGGTTTGCTGGCTTTGCGTAACCGGAGAGTCATAAATCAAGGCCGCCTGGTCACCCCGACCCGCTGCGACCTGAGCATCCAACGCCAACCAGGCAGTGTTCAGCTCAGCGTCGGCATACCAGTCGTGACCACCATGCGTATTGGAGCTGAGTGCCTTTTGGGGGGCTTTATGCCATTGAATACGCCGGGATTGCTCCATCCAGAAGGCTTCTGGATGAGCATCTGCATCTTCGTATGCCCGCTGGTAAAAAGAACGAGCGCCTTTATCCACCGTGGAAGTGTCTGACATAACCAGCTCCGCTACCCTTGTTATTGTTCGGTTGATCTGCAGTCTGAACAATTGGGTATCTGGATGCCACTAGACCATAGGCTAAGGGTTGAGTAATGCTCAGATCGATTATGGATCTTGCGGGTTTTGTTCTTGCCACAATGCCAGGCCTTGCTTCAGAGCCTGTTCATTAAAACCCTCTCGATCCAGTTCAGTCATGATCTGAGTAATACGGCCGCGTAAATAGCCGGTATTGCATTCCGATCGATGTGACACCCCAAGAAAAAGCGCCTCCTGACTGACCGGTGGTTCAAGGCTATGCAATTGTTGATCAAGACCGAGGCGAGTGGTGTAAGCCTGGCCGGGAAAGTCTTCGTACAGAACGTAGTCGACGCGACTTTGCGCCAACATCCGAAAGGCCTGCTCCAGGCTGGCTACAGGTTCAATGCGGAGATTCTGCACCATATACTGATCAAACACCTGACCGAAGCTGTTATTGATCACCGTCGAACCCCGATGTGGTATCAGGTCTGATCGCTCAGAGTAACCCAGATCCGTTTGCTGGCGCGTCCACACTACACTGCGGGTGGTCAAAAAAGCAGGGTAGATATAGTCCATATATTCCAGTCGAGGCAGCGTCAGAAAGGCACCTGCCATCAAGTCTACTCGCCCGGCTCGAACTTCCTCCTGAGAGCGTGACCAGGGGCCAACAAATATCAGGTCAATGGGCACATCCAAACGTTTGCTGATTTCTTCAAAAATCAGAGCATTGGCGCCGATCAATCGCCTGGGATCATCCGGAGACTGCCACAGGTATGGGGGGTACTCCGGATTGCCCGTTGCCGTCAGCCGATCACAGGTCTGGCTTGTTTGCTGCACCTGAGCCACGCCAAACGTGGCCCAGTAAAGAGGCAGTAAAAACACTAACAGTTTTTTGACAGCTGAATGCACGAGTTGGAACCACCCTGGACGTTCAACTGACAGCATAGTGCCAACTTCCTGACTGCACAAGGGTTGCCGATCAGGACCTTGTATACAACATATCCCGAAACCAATTGGCGCTCATCTTGGGGGTGCGAACCTGTGTTTCATAGTCGACATGGACAAGGCCAAAACGCTGACTGTAGCCTTCTGCCCATTCAAAATTATCCATCAGACTCCAGGCACAGTAGCCCCTGATATCGACGCCGGCAGCAATGGCGTTGTCGACAGCCTGCAAGTGTTGCTGGTAGTAGTTCAGACGCAAACGATCCGACACCTCACCATCGACAACTGGCGAATTGTCCGCAGCTCCGTTTTCAGTGATGTAAATCGGAGGCAACCTTTTGTAGCGCTCCTTGAAGCCAACCAGAAGATCAGTCAACGCCTGGGGGTAGATCTCCCATCCGATGTCTGTTCTAGCCACATCGGCCTGTTTTATCGATTGATAATCCTCTGTTATGCCTGGCTCAACCACAGCTCTGGTATAAAAATTGACACCCAGGAAGTCGAGATGCTGGGCGATTATCTCCATGTCGCCCGGATAACAGCGCGGCATCCACTCGGGGTGACGCTCCTGAACAGCGGCTGGATACTGACCAGTCAGCAGTGGCTGCAGGAAGAAGTGGCTATTCTCTTCATCGCTGTAGCTGGCTGCATCAACATCAGCAGCGGATTCGGTTGCCGGATAGGCCGGCGTAAAATTCAGCACTATGCCATGCTGTGCACCGGGAGCGTGTTCCCGCATGATCGGTAACGCCAGACCATGCGCCAACAACAAGTGATGAGCAGCCTGGAACCCCAATTGATGATCCTTCAGCCCGGGCGCATGTATCCCCAATCGATAGCCAAGAAAGGCAGAGCACCAGGGCTCATTCAGTGTCGCATAATAGCGCACTCGATCACCCAGGCGACGAGTGACCTGATCGGCATAATCGGTAAACCTGTAGCTGGTATCTCTGTTTATCCAACCTCCTCGATCTTCCAGAAATTGCGGCAAGTCCCAGTGGTAAAGAGTCGCCATCGGGACAATGTCACGCTCCAGCAAACCGTCAACCAGTCGTTCGTAAAAGTCGAGTCCTTGCTGATTCCAGCCTCCGGATTCCGAAGCAATTCTCGGCCATGCGATGGAGAATCGATAGGCATCAAATCCCAGAGACTTGATCAGGTCAAGGTCCTGTTGCCAACGGTGGAAATGATCGCAGGCCGGCATACCCGTGTCGCCACCAAGCACCTTGCCCGGCGTTGCACAAAAGGTATCCCAGATGCTGGGAACGCGACCACCAAGGTCCGTTGCACCCTCAATCTGAAAAGACGCAGTTGCCACACCAAACAGAAAATCGTTTCGCCTTAACAACGTCGATCCTTTTGGAATACTGTTACTCATTTAAAACTCCTAACTTTTAACCGCTCCGCTGGTTAAACCGTTGATCATTTGTTTGCTTGCGGCAAGATAGATCAACACCAACGGTAGAATTGAAATGAAGGTACCCAGCATCAAGGCTCCCCAGGGCGTATTGGGTACACCTTGCACACTGCGCAGCATCTGGGTTATCACCATTTTCTCGGTACTGGTCAACACCACCAGAGGCTGTAGGAAGTTGTTCCACAAGAACACGAACTGAACGATGGCGAGCGTCGCCAACCCGGGCTTCAGCAGGGGCAACACCACGCTCCAGTAGGTTCTGAATGCGCTGGCGCCATCCAACTTGGCCGCTTCCAGCAATTCCTTGGGTACAGAAGCAACAACGTATTGGCGAATCAGGAAAATACCGAAGGGATTAATACTGAAAGGCAGCCAAACCGCCAGGTGGGTGTTGGTCAAGCCCAAAGCGTTGATGACCATGTAATAAGGTATCAATGTCAGAATGGGTGGCAGCATCATCGAGCAGATCATCATGCCAAAAAGCACATTCTGACCCCGGAATTTATAAACGGCTAGCGCATAACCGCACATACTGCAAAACAGCAGGGAGGTAACAGTACCCAGAACGGCTACCGAAAAGCTGTTGAACATCCCGACCCAGAAATTCATGATACTGAGCAGCCGATCGTAGTTGTTCAACAACTCAGTCCCTATACCCAACTGCAAACCACTGCCGAACATGGTCGAACGATCATGAGTAGCCAACAACAGGGACCACAGGAATGGAAAGATGGTAATGGCAACACCGGCCAACAGAGCCGACCAGAGCAAGGCTTTGGATATCAACCTGAGCGTTCCCCGCCCGACTCTCATATCACTCGGAAAATTCATATCAATGTCCTCCCAGCCCACGACGACCAAAGAACCAGAAATACAGGCCGGTAAAGACACCGATCACCACAAAAAGGATCCATGAAATAGCCGCGGCACTGCCCATATCAAGCCATTCCCAGGCGATGCGATACAAATAGTTGGAAATGGTCATGCCATTGGTAGAGGCCTGAGACAAACCTCGCGTCAAAACATAAGGCTCATCAAAGAGATTCATGTTGCCAATAATGGTGAGCGTGACGGCGAAAAAGATAAATGGTCTAAGCAACGGCAAGGCCACATGATAAAAACGCTGCCACGCATTGGCGCCGTCTATGGTTGCCGCTTCAAACAGTTCATCCGAGATGGTTGCAAGACCTGCGGTATAAATGACGATGTTGAAACCAACGTACTTCCAGAACACCACAAAAGAGACGGAATACCGAATCAGGCTGTTTTCCTGCACCCAGCCAAGAGGCAATAGATTATTCAACCAACCAAAGAGCCATTGTGTCATCGAGCCATTTGCCAGCCAGGCCAGAGACAGGTTAATGATGCCGCTTTCCTTGGAATACATCACAAAGAAAATCATGGAAACGGCAATGGTTGATGTCACATAGGGCAAAAAATACGCAGTAGTCAACCAGTGTCGGGCCCGCTTGCCCAACAGCAGTAACAAGTACGCCATTGGCAATGCCACCAGGTGCTGAGGAATACCCGAATAGAGTGCCATCAAAAAGGTATTCCACATGGTTTGCCAAAGCATTGGGTCCGTCAGACTCAAAACGTAGTTTTCCAGCCCGACATAACGCATCGATTGAAGCCCGGCGACCGGGTTCCATTGATGAAAGGATAAGTAGATCATGAAGAACACCGGGAAGATCCCGAAGGTTCCAAAAATAATGATATAAGGCGACATGAACCAGTAAGGTGTGCTTTTATGCCACAGTTGTTTCATTCGCTCGCCCCGATCGGGCGTTAATCCGCTGCTCAGCGTGGCTGGGCGGATGTCTGTTTGCGCACTCATGAAGGTTTCCAGCCAGACAATAAATTCAGTGGATCACCAGGGTAGAAAAACTGACAAGCAGATCGTGCATCCTTGCACCAACAGTTCATCCTTTCGTCAGTCTTCTTTTACTGCAGCAAGGATCAACGAACCCGTCGACGAATTTGCTGTTCGGCATTGGCCAGGGCTCGATCGATGTCCATGCCGTCGTTCAATACCTGCTCCAATGCTGTACCAATCAGTGATTCAGCGATCTGGTCACCGCGGTGTGGGTTAACAGGATGAACATTCTCGGCGATTTCAGCGAAAAGCAGACGCGCCTGCTGCCCTCTCAGGAAGTCGATAGATTCCTCGAACATGGCGTTGTCGTAGGTTGCAGTGTGGGCAGGAAAGGCGGCAATGTTGGCAAAGCCCGCCAACTGAATCGATTCACTGATCATATACTCGATCAGACCCCAGGCGGCTTCATGGTTGGAAGACTGTTTGGGAATAGCAAGGAATGAACCACCCCAGGTGCCGTAAGTGTTATCTGGCAGATGACTCACACCCCAGTTACCGGCTGTGTCTGGCGCCATCCAGTTTTGCAGATGACCCAGTAACCAGGCGCCGGACATCTGGGTAGCGAAGCGGCCTTCACGAAAACCGGCATACCACTCTTCGGTCCACTCACCGATATTAGCATCCATACCCTCGTCTCTTACTTGCCTGGCCAGTTCAAAGGCACGCTTGAAGCGAGGACCGGTTACCAGAGAATTACCTTCGGCATCAAAATACAGGCCATTGCCAGGTTCTACATTGAAGTTCCAATAAGCTGTCGCGACAGCAGCCGCGTCACCAATCAACAGGACGCCCTCTTCTTTCAATTGGCGACCATATTCAAGGTAGCTGTCCCAGGAGTCCATGACGGTATCCAGATCGTAGCCACGATCTTCCATATAGTCGCGACGGAAATACATGACACCAGGCCCCAGGTCTACAGGTACTGCGTACTGACGACCATCGGCAGCTTGCCCTTGAGCGACAGCGTAATCAGCGTACTGATCAGCGATGGGCGCATACCAGTCAGTCAGATCGACAAAACCGCCTTCACCGATAAAAGAGCCAACCATACCCCGGTCAATCAGCACAACATCACCTGCGCCACTACCGGTAGCCAAATTGGTTTTCAGGCGATCATGGTGCCCGCCGTGCTCGTTCATCAACATGCCGACTTCATGGGCGCTGAAACCGCCGAGAATGGCGTTCAGTTGACTGTCGTAATCAGGAAAGCCATCGAAGCGGATATCGGCGGCTACGGCCGAACCCACCAAGCCAAGGGACAGCAGGGATACGCCAAGGCGATTTTTCATGGACATGATATTACCTCCAGTTTTTTATTGTTCAGCGTCAGAAACGCTTCTTCTTGGTCCGTTACATGGTGAGTTCGCCGCAAACATCGCTTTGGTTGTTGTAGGACGATGTGGACAGGCTAACTGTAACCGGTTACAGTAAATTAGGGCGTTTGGAATAAGCTGTCAAGCCTGATCGATCTGACTAATTCCGGGTATCAGCGCTTAATATCAGCAACCAGGTCAGTCCTGGTCATTAAAAATCAAGAGGTTATACTGAAAATATCAGGTAACCGGTTACATATAAACTCACAACAAAAAAACAAGAGATTGATCATGAAGTCACCTGTTCACCGCTCATTTCTTGCATTGCCAGCACTGTTGATGGCATCTGTTATTGGTTGGGCCGAACCTGACCGTCATACCCTGTCCTTCAACGCTCAGCCAACTACCTCATGGAGCAAGGATCGTTTAATCGGGCAGCTCAACACAGACAGAGGAGGCTTTCGCATCCTCGACCCAAACCCCGAGCTTGGGCCCTTTGATGATGCCGAGCTGTTCCGAGTGGATACCGCCTTGAACCTGCCTTACGGCAGAAAACAACTGACCGTACGCATTGAAGTTGCCGAAGGCCATCAGCCCCTATGGGATGAAAAACTATTGCAGTTTCAACTCAACGGCCGAGAACTGGATGCTGCACTGGATGAAGCAGGGAACCCCAGCTTTGAGAAGGACATAGGTGGAGACGGCAAGGGCTTTGTCCCGGTGGAATCGGGGATCTATCGCTTTGTCCTGGATAAGTCACTCCAGGATGTGCAATTTATCTCCTTCATGACTGCCGGCACAGAACAATTCGATGCAACGCTGAGTGACTTTGTCATCGAAGTCTGGCCTGAAGAGGATCTCAGACCAAGGTCCTACCTCTTGCATGTCAATCGCCTGGGATACGACAAGCAGTTTCGCCGTTGGGCTGTGGTGGAATGGCAAGAAGATCTGCTGGTCGATTCGTTGCCGGTGACCCTGAGATCGACGCAGGGGCAGCGCTGGGAGTACCCCATTGAACGCACTGAAAAGCCCTTTCCCGGTTCCGGCCGAGCGCTACAAACACTGCCCTTCGACACCCACGCCGACGGTTTCTATAGCTGGATCATTCCTGAAACAGTTGCCAGAACACGCCACACTACAGCGGTGTTGAAGCTGGATCAGTTGCAGACAGCCTACCAGCAGCATAGTGATCAAGCCTGGCAAGCCTTTGCATGGTTCGACATGGCAACCTATCCTGGTACCCAGTTGCAGGACAGAGAAGCGCTGCTGTTTGAAGGCGATGGCACCATGGATGTCTACGGCGGCTGGTTCGATGCCGGAGACTATGGTCGCTACAGCGTCAATGGCGCCTGGAGCGTAGCGCTTCCGATGTTGAGCTGGCTGATCATGCCTGAAGCCTTGATGGACGTACCAGAGGTCGGCCAAGAGAACGAACCAGATCGACCCGCCCTATTGAGCCTATTAAAAACAGAGCTGGATTTTCTGGCAAGTATGCAAGCCGAAAATGGCTCCGTGCATCATAAGGTTGCCAGTCAACAATGGCCTCCCTTGACCGATGCACCGGGTGATGACAGCCGCATAAAGTACGTCATGCCAATCAGCACAACGGCTACTGCTTCAGTGGGTGCTGTCATGTATATGGCTGCTGAGGCGTTCAGCCGTAGCCCGAGGGCCGAAGACGCACTCATTGCAGACCACTACCTACAGGTCGCCGATCGAGCCTACGATTTCATTAGCCAGACACCGGAAATGATCATGATAGAGGACCGTTATGGTGCCTATGAGTACGGCGGTCCCTACACCGACTACAACGATGAGGACGAGCGCCTCTGGCTGGAACTGAGCCGTCACTGGGTTCACTCTGCAGAGATAGAGGCAGACCTTTTCCAGACGTTGCTGGAACTGGCTCACCAGCCACGAATGGGAGATGCCGTACCGGATTGGCGACACGTCAATTTTCTCGCACTCTTTACAGCGGTATCCTTGCCCGACGTCCAGCCAGAAAGTCGGGAGCAGTTACTGGACGCCATGAGTACCAAGTTCGCCCAAAAACGTCTACAGCAGTTGGCACATCCTTTCGGCCTGATGTATGCCGGGCTGGAAGATGGTTTCGACTGGGGCAGCAATGGCGTCATTGCTACTGTCGGCGTGCAGCTCCTCTGGTTGCATCATCTGACCGGACAACAACAGTGGTACGAAGCGGCCTTCGACATGAGCCACTGGTTCTTTGGTTTGAACCCCCATGGCAAGATCTGGACAACCGGACCGAGCCAGCACCAGGTTCGCAGCCCGCACTTCCGCCCTCTGGTTTCCGGCGCCTTGAATGCAGCGCCAGGAATGCTATCGGGAGGGCCCAACTCGGGCGATCTAAAAGGCGACATGGCGGCTCAACCACTGGCCCAATTGGCCCCGATGCGGGTTTATGTGGATGACCGGGAATCCTGGGCAACCAATGAGGTTGCCATCAACTGGCAGGCGGCCTGGGCGAGCTATATGTCGTTGCTGGTGTCAGGCTACCCTGAGCCTTGATGCTTTTGCGCCAGTCAACCAAAGCTTGTCGTTGACTGGCGCACAATCAACTCTGGCGAAAAGCAGGTTTGTACTTCCTGCCTGGTACCATCGCAAATGGACAACGCCAAACGTGCGGCCTGTATTCCGAATTCGTCTACCGGTACTCTGACCGTCGTCAGGGCCGGCTCTACGTAGCTGGACATTAAAACATCGTCGTAGCCGATGATACTGCAATGTTCGGGGACGGCTTTGCCCTTCTGTCGGAAGTGTTTCATGGCACCGATGGCCATGAGATCATTGGCACAAAACAGGGCGCTGAAGTCGACCTTTCTGCGCCAGAGTCGCTCCAGTGCCTGGGCACCACCGGGCTCGAGAAAGTCGGCTTCGACCACGGAGCGTTCATCAAAGGCAATACCGGCCTCTTCCAGTGCTCGCCGATAGCCTGCGAGTCTGTCTCTCGCATCCGCCTTGTAGAGTGGGCCGGCGATGTGAGCAATTTTCCGGTGACCGAGATCAATCAGGTGTCTGGTAGCCAAATAACCGCCAGCTTCGTTGTCGATGCGAATGCAACAACTCTCGAGTTCTGGCACGAGGCGGTTTTCCAGAATAATGGGGGTAGATTCGCGATCACACAAAGCAATGATTTCTTCATCCGGCATTCGATCCAGGTGCAGGATCAAGGCATCGCATCGACGCTTGAGCAAAAAATCGACCGCATCTCGCTCTTCTTCCAGGGTGGAGTGACCTGCGGTCACAATCATATGCTTACCAGCCTGACGAATGACCAGTTCAGCCGATTGCATCAGCGGTCCATAAAAGGGACCCGTCAGATCACCCACGACCATGCCAATCATTTCCGATTTATTGGTGGCCAGGCTGCGAGCAAAGGAGTTCGGTTGATAACCCAATTCAGCCATGGCGTCGAGCACCCGTTGACGTGTGGACTCAGCGACCCACTTGTTGCCATTAACGACGCGACTGACGGTGGCGACAGACACATTCGCATGACGGGAAACTTCTCTGATGGTTGCCATTTTGCCTATACTCGAATTGGTTGTTCGCTACTGTTTTAAGTTGCCGCTTTAAAGTGCCTTTCAGGTAATCTGATAACGCCCCGGTTTATGGTTGAGAGCAATGACCAGGTTTAAAGCCAGAGCACCCACCACAGACAACACCAGAATCGGCAGACTGACCAACAAGAATCCTATGATGACTATACAAACGTCGACGCCCATTTGCACCCTGCCGGCATTGACGCCGATACGTTTTTGCAGATACAACGCCAGGATACCAACGCCCCCCAGGCTAGACACGTGCCGAAACATGATCAGGATTCCCATACCGATTAAAAAACCATCCATGACCGCGGCAAATATCGGGTTCACCTCATCAAATTGAATCACCCAGGGCAGGCCTTCCGAAAGCAAAGAAACAGAACACACGGAAACAAAGGTATTGACGGTAAAGCGGGTGCCAAGTTGACGCCAACCCAACCAGTAAAATGGCAGGTTGATCAGAAAAAAAACAAGACCAAAACCAAGGTCCGTTATTCGAGTCAAAACCAATGCAAGACCGGCCGTTCCACCGGTCAAGAAACCCTGATCTCGGAAGAAAAGTAACCCCAATGCCACAAAGAGAGACCCCACCAACAGGGCGAGCATATCTTCAGGTATGGAATGCTTGTGTTTTTGCTTCAATGATTCAAGGCTCCCTGGGCGACTGCATCAACCAGCCGTGAAGCGGTTAATCTGGATTCAACCTGCCGGTGTTATGCGCTGGGTATAAATGGAAAAATCGGGCTCAGAAGGCTGATAATCGCTGTGCAACAGAGGCGAATGGATCATGTAATCGGCGCTGGCCTTGTTACAGGCAACGGGAATATTATAAAGCGCCGCTATGCGCAGTAACGCCTTGATGTCCGGGTCATGTGGTTGAGGTTCCAGTGGATCCCAGAAGAAAATCAGCAGGTGGATCTTGCCTTCGGCGATTTTGGATCCGATTTGCTGATCGCCTCCCAGGGGGCCACTCAGCAATTTAATGACCTCGCGGTTCAAACCGGCTTCAATCAAACGACCCGTCGTGCCCGTTGCATAGATGCCCAATGGTTCCATCAGCGCCTTGTTTTGTTGTGCCCAGGCCACCAGTTCCTGCTTCTTGTTGTCGTGGGCCACCAGGGCCACGTTGCGTTGTTTCACTGTCATAGGCTCGATCTCCTCTCAATCAGTGCTGTTATACCACAGCTGCCACCATCTTGCTTCACCTGCCCTATAACCCTGTGTAGTATGAATCCGACCAAGGGTTGCAAGGCAGGTGCAACGTCCAGATGATCCGATCACGCCTTATCGGCCATGCATTCAGTTTGAGACAGGGTGCTTTGTTGTTCAGCCTGATGATTACCCTGTCCCTGGCAGGCTATCATCTGCTGCTTGCACGCCATGACCATGACTCTCTACTGAAGCGACTGGACTATCTGCTCTACGACTGGCGCTACAACGTCACCATGGATCTTGCCAGACCACCGATTGCTTCAGACCGAATCATTATCGTCGACATCGATGAACGCAGCCTCGGCATCGAGGGCCGCTGGCCCTGGTCTCGAGATAAGCTGGCCCTTCTGACCAATCAACTGGCTGAAGCCGGCGCAGTGGTGGTTGCTTTTGATATCATCCTGTCAGAACCTCAGCTTAACCCTCGAGCGGAATTGTTACAGCAAGCGCAACAGCAAGGCCTGACCACCCTCGCCAACGAATTGATGCCCCTGGTAGCAGAGACAGACTATGACCGGCAACTGGCAGAAAGCTTCCAGCAGGTCGATGTTGTCTTGTCTTTTCTATTCCACGACGACGCCACCATCGCGGTGGGCACTCTACCCGAGCCCGTCTATAAATTAAGCGATTTGCAAGCAGATCGATTACTGGCTGTCACGGCCTATGGCCACACTGGCGCCTTGCCGGTGTTACATCAGACAGCGGTTGGATCCGGCTTGATCGTACCCTCAGTGGATGGTGATGGCGTCATTCGCAGTGCACCTCTGGTCAGCCAATACGGTCAGGCACTTTATCCGTCATTGGCGCTCGCCATCGGCATGGCGTATTACTTGATCGACGAAGTGGAATTGAGTTTCGTTGAGTACGGCAATGGCCTAATCGGCATGAACACTCTCGCCTTTGCAAATCAGACCATCAGAACCGACGATCGAGGCAGGGTATTGATTCCCTATAGAGGTCAACGAGGCCAGTTCCCCTATGTCTCGGCAACCGATGTTCTTGGCAATGCCTTCGATGCAGATCTATTCAACAACGCTTTGGTACTGGTGGGAACCTCTTCTGTTGGACTTGCAGACTTGCAAACAACACCGGTCGGGACGCAGTTCCCAGGTGTGGAAATTCATGCCAACCTGCTCAATGGGTTCCTGACTGGGCACTTCCCCTACACTCCGGATGTCGCTAACGCCATTACCGCCACACTATTGATTCTTCTCGGCCTGGCATACTCACTCCTTTCAAGTCGACTCGGCCCCCTGGGACTGAGCATGGCCACCCTTGGCCTGCTGTTTCTGTTGGTTGGCGTGAATCTTTATTTCTGGGTTGCCCATCAGGCCGATCTGCCATTGGCGAGCAGCGTTCTTTTGACCATGGCACTGGGTGGGCTGCATCTGCTCGAAGGTTTCCTGAGCGAACGGCGCAGCAAACAACACGTTACTCAGGTGTTCGGCCAATACGTGCCCAAAGCCCATATCGAGAAGATGCTCGCCAACCCGGATGCCTATGGTTTTGAGGGTGAAAACCGGGAGATGACGGTGCTGTTCTCCGACATCAGAAGCTTTACGACACTGTCAGAATCCTTGACGGCGACAGAACTGAAAGACCTGCTTAACCGATACTTCACCCCCATTACCAGGGTGATTTTTGACCACCAGGGCACCATCGACAAGTACGTCGGGGATCTGGTAATGGCTTTCTGGGGCGCCCCGCTGGAAGACGAACAGCACGCTCATCATGCACTGGAAGCAGCCGTCGACATGATCGCTGCGCTGGACACCTTGAACCCGGAGTTGGCTACCCTGGATTACCCGCCAATTGAAGTCGGCATAGGACTGAACTCAGGCTCCATGAACGTCGGTGACATGGGGTCAGAGTACCGTCGTGCTTACACTGTGCTGGGAGATGCCGTCAACCTCGCCTCCAGGCTGGAAGGTCTCACCAAATACTACAGCGTAAAAATTCTGGTGGGGCCAGATACGCGTAGGCTCTGCCCCGATTGGGTATTCCGACCAATAGACCGAATAAGAGTCAAAGGCAAACAGGAACCAGTGGCGGTTTTTGAACCCCTGCATCGAGCCAACTCACCAGACCCAATCTGGCAAGCGGAACTGGATCAATACCACCTGGCCTACGAATTCTACCTGCAACAAAATTGGCATCAGGCACGTCAGGCTTTTACCGAACTGGCTCAACTCAGCCGACGGCCTGGCCTCTACCAGGTCTATCTGAACCGCATCACTGAACTGGAGCAAGTACCGCCACCAGCAGACTGGGACGGCACCTATACCCATACGACCAAGTGATGCTGGTGCGTCTCAGCATTTACTGCTTATAAACCGACTTGTCGATCGCGTACTTCTTCATTTTGTCGTAAAGCGTTTTTCGAGGTAATCCCAGCTGTGTCATGGTGTCCTTGATACTGCCATGGCAATCCTTCAGTGCCTGCTCAATATAAGCGCTTTCGAACGCATCGACAGCCTCAGCCAGAGTCTGCTTGAACGCTATGGACCCCATCATGGCGTTGCCAGTATCGGATAGTGCAGCCATTCCCATCAGCACATAACGCTCGGCAAGGTTACGTAATTCTCGCACATTGCCAGGCCAACTGTGCTGAGTCAATTGCATCATTTGCTGAGGATTCAAAGGCACCGATTCACGTTGATATCTGGCTGCCGCCACCAACACAAAGTGATGGAACAGCAGGTGTATGTCTTCTGGACGCTCACGCAAGGGAGGAATATCAAGCTCGACCACGTTCAATCGGTAAAACAGATCACTGCGAAACTCTCCCTGATCACTTAGAGCCTTCAGATCTACCTTGGTCGCCGCGATGATACGGACATCGACCGGAATAGGCTTATTGGAACCCAGACGTTCGACCTTGCGCTCTTCCAGCACCCGCAGCAATTTTACTTGCAGCGCCAGTGGCATGCTTTCTACTTCGTCAAGAAAAAGAGTCCCTTTGTCAGCATGCTCAAACTTGCCGATGCGGCGCTTGTCTGCCCCTGTGAATGCACCGGGCTCATGCCCAAAGAGCTCGCTTTCAATCAGGTTCTCAGGCATCGCACCGCAATTAATGGCAACAAAATTATGCTGTCGGCGCGGGCTGCCTTCATGGATGTATCGGGCCAATGCATCCTTGCCGGAACCGGTTTCACCGTTAAGCAGGATATCAGCAGACGTATCGATTACTGAGTCGACCAGATGCATCAGATGCTTCATTTTCTTTGATTCACCGAGTAACCTGGGGCCAGGCTGTGCCAGGTGACGCAGTTGACTCTTCAGGAATCGATTCTCGAGTGCGAGATGTCGCTTCTCCAGCGCGCGCTTGAGCAATTCCGTCAGCTCTTCCTGGTTAAAAGGCTTTTCAATAAAGTCATAGGCGCCCAACTGCATGGCGTTCACAGCCGTGCTTATATCACCCTGACCCGTAAGAATAATAACGGGTATGCTTGAATCAATTTGTCGAACCCGCTGCAGCACCTCGAGGCCATTCATCGCAGGCATGTTGTAGTCACACAACACCACACCGGGGAACTCATCATTGATCGCCTGCAAAGCGGTGATGCCACTGTCATAGCACTCTGCCGACAGATCGTCCAGCGACAACGACTGTCGCATCACTTGCCTGATGGCCGGCTCGTCATCTATAAAAATAACCGACGTTTCTTTCATGTTGTTTTATTCCGCTTTTTCAGGGTCAACTTGAATTCAGCCCCCCTGGAATCCGAGCGATTCTGGCCGGTCAACTGACCGTCCAGAGCATCTGCAATCTGCCTGGAAATGGAAAGCCCCAGGCCCAAACCCTGCTTCATTGATTTGGTTGTAAAAAAGGGCTCGAACAATTGATCCGTATTGGCCGGAAGCCCGGGGCCGTTATCGAGCACCCGACAACAGACTCGATCACCCAGATCTTCGAGCAGAATATCAATACGGGGGTTGGCGACAGACTCCACCGCCTGGCTTGCATTGGCAATCAGATTTACCAGTACCTGCTCGACTCGAATCAAATCACCATGCACCATCACCGCCTGTGCTGGTCTAGGCCAGTTGAACTCTATGGTCTTGGCACGCTCTTGCGACTGCATAATCTTCAAGGCAGCATCAATGGTCACCCTGAAATCGACCTGGCTGGGCCGGCCGTCCGGCTTGCGCGCAAAAATTTTGAACTGGCGCGTCATTTCCGCCATCTTGTTGCACAGGGTACTGATCTCGTGCAAATTGGCATCGACCGTCTCGGTATCACCCCGTACCAAAAACCGTCGACTGTTGGCAGCGTAGGCCTGAATCGCCGTCAAGGGCTGATTCATTTCATGGTTCAAACCGGCAGACATCTGGCCAAGAACTGCAAGTTTGGCAGCCTGTATCAGCTCCGTTTGCGTAGCCTTCAATTCTTCCTGAGCGCGTTCTCGCTCTCGGATGACTCCGATCAATTGTCGATTGGAAGCCTCAAGATCCATCGTCCTGGCAGCGACTCGGCGCTCCAGCTGTTCACCCCTCTGCGCCAGCTCGGCTTCTCTACGATAACGCTCACGCAAATAAAGCCAGGTCAACAGTATTCCCGTGTATATGGCCAGACCGATGGCCATGGCTTGCACGCGAGTCCAGATTACCGTTCGGGTGCTGACCAAGACTCGCAGATCCCAATCGAGTTTGGGCAGTGGTGACATCACGCTGAGATAGGAGACCGCTCCCGATTCTTTATGGATCGCCACCCTTTCCGACCTGGCTGTCACACCAAAAGGCCGACCTTTTGTTTCGATATCAATAGGGACGATGGGTTGGTTTGCATAGCGTTTTTCTTCGATCACCGTATTCAATTGCTGTTCACTGAGTTCCTCAAAGGATCGATAGAGCCACTCCTCACGGCTGGCGAGAAAACTGATGCCGTAAGTATCCTGCACAACCATTTCAGCCTCGTTGTGCGACAAAGGTCGACGCCATTGCCGCTCCATGTCGGTGACCTGAATCTTCATCACGATCACGCCGATGGACTCATTGAGGTTCTCCGGGTTTCGAACCGGATGCGAGAAATAAAGTCCACGCTCGAGCGACGTTGTTCCTAATGCGAAATAGAGCGCTGATTGACCTGATGCCATGGCTTCGTAAAAATAAGGCCTGAAACCAAAGTTGCCGCCGATAAAGCTGGTCGGCAAGCGGTAATTGTTAGCGGCTATGGTCAGCCCGCTTTTGTCCATCAGATAAACATCCGAACTGTCTACGATGGTCGCCATTCGCTTCATTTCTTCGTTGGCACGCAGTATCAGTAAGTCATCGTCAGGGTTGCTCAATACCTGAGCCATTAAAGGGTGTTCCGCCATCAGCTCCGGGATCGGCCGATAGCGATCCAGTTCATTGCCGATCAATTGGCTATAACGGAAAGACTCCTCAAGGCTGTCCCGCTCCAGATGACGATAGCCTTGAACACCTCCCAACCACCAGGATATTGCCAGAGTAACTAACAAGGCACTGACAAATATCCGTCGAAATGCCGGTTTACTTCGTCTTTTCCTGATCGAATTCTCCCCGACATCTGTGCCGGCAGAGAGTTGAGCATCCCTGCCCTGTCCCCACCGAGCCAGCAAGGCATCAGCAAGCACAAGCAACACTCCAGGTGGTCTGCATTAACTTACCTCACTGTATCCCGTACACCCTTGTTGAGTAGTGCAAGACGCCCCTGCTCTACAAGGGCGTATTTCCGGTTACAACGTCAATCCAATCCACGCGCCATTGTTCTGGCGTTGATCAAGTGCTTTTGAATAAGAAAGACGAGACCCCCGGCTGAGAGGCCAATGATATCCGATAGCCAGCCACCACCGATCATGCCCAATGCGGCCGCCAACAACACTATTCTCAAGGGCCAATTGATCAACCCGAAGAACCAGCCTTGTACCGCAGAAGCGAGCAAGAATATGCCCAATGCCGCGGTCAGTACGACGTGTATGATCTCCAGCACGGTTCCCTGCATCAGCAAGGCAGAAGAATAGAAGAACATAAAAGGAACAACGAAGGCAGCCAGCCCTATTTTAAAGCTTTCGACACTGGTTTTCATCGGATCACTTTGCGCAATCGCCGAGCCGGCATAAGCCGCTAATGCGACCGGTGGCGTTATTGCCGACATGACTGCGAAGTAGAAGACGAAGAAGTGCGCTGTCAAAGGATCGATGCCCATCCGAACCAGGCCTGGAGCAATAACCGATGCAGCGACAGCGTACGCCGCAGTAGTCGGCATGCCCATACCAAGAATAATGGAGACGCACATGGCAAAAAACAGTGCCAACAACTGGTTCTGGTCTGCCAACGCCAACAGCATGGAAGAGAATCGAGTGCCGACACCGGTTAGTGCAATTACCCCTACAATGATGCCAGCAGCAGCACAAACTGCCACCAATTGAAGCGACATTTTAGCGGCAATTTCGAGAGCACGATAAATGGCAACAGGCCCCATTCGATAAGGCGTTAGCCAACTGACAACGGCAGCGGCACCCATAGCCAGAGTACCGGCTCGAATTACAGAATAGCCCATAAAGAGAGCAATCAGCAGAATGAAGATGGGTATAAACAGAAAAGAACGCTTTGCCAATTCAGCAAACTTTGGCAGCTCATTCCGTGGTATGCCCTTCATGTTTTTCTTCAAGGCTTCCTTGTCGACCATGAAATAGACCGACAGGAAATACAGCAACGCAGGTATGATCGCAGCAGTCACAATCTCGGTATAACGTATACCAGTAATCTCGGCCATGATAAAGGCACCAGCACCCATAATTGGCGGCAGGATCTGACCACCAGAGGATGCTGCTGCTTCTACTGCGGCGGCTGTCTGCGGGCGGTAACCAACCCGTTTCATCAGTGGGATGGTCAAGGAACCAGTAGATACGACGTTCCCGGCACTGGTGCCGTTAATCATGCCCATCAAGCCTGAACCAAAGATGGCGACCTTGGCTGGACCTCCGCGAGTACCGCCAGCAGCGGCAAAAGCAAAATTGACGAAGTACTCACCCACCCGACTGGTCTGGAGAAAGGCAGCAAAGGTAATGAACAGAATGATGTACGTCGAGGATATCGCCGTGGTCGGTCCAAGAATGCCATTGTCGGTATAGATGTAGGAGAAGAATCGCTTCATCTCATAGCCACGATGCTCAAGAATGCCGGGCAAATAGGGCCCTACGAACGCGTAAACAACAAAAATGGCAGCGATAATAACAAGCGCCAGACCGGCGAGACGACGTGTCAACTCGAGGATCAAAATCACACCGACAATGGCCGCATACATGTCTCCGGAATGAGCAAGCGCCGTACCCGCTCGCAGACGCAACATCGGGGCGTAGTAAATAAAATACATGCCGACAGCGACTGCAGCAATGGCGAGCAAGACGTCAGCAGGATCAATTCGACGACGCGTCAAGACCGGAAAGAACCATGTACTCAGAATAGTTAGACAGGTGCCAACCACAAGGGGAATACCGAAGGTGTCAGTAACAAATGCCGGTGGTGCTGGTGCACCGAAGCCTGTTTGCCCACCTGTTGAAATCCACAGTGTAACCATACTGACGAAGCCATAGAGGATACCACCAGCACCGGCCAACAATATCAACCAGGCCAAAAGCGACCTGTTTGAAGGTTGTTCATTACCATCTGCCAGCATACGTGCAGAGTACAGTAAAAACCCCAGAGCAAGGCCGCCGCTGACGTGAGATATGCGATAGATCCAGGTTTCAATGGGGTACAGGTTCATGGAACCTACATGAAAGACGGTGTACAACACGCAAAGCACGCTCAGCGCCAAACCCAGCATACCATGCAGGGTTCGCTGATTACTGGTGACCTGCTCAGCATCAACGCCGGCGGCAATATTATGCGTATCCGGCTCTTTCTCCGTGGCCGCAGACATGGCAGACACTCCTAAAAAATTGATTAATACGAGGCAAACAAAGAACGCCAGACCTGATGGTCTGGCGTTTTAACCTGGTAAAAAACGAACCTGGTATTAACCTTTCAGGTCATCAGGTATCGTCATACCAATTTCTTCGAAATAGCGCACTGCGCCAGGGTGGAATGGCAGGAAGCCGTTCTTGTCGATGTGCTCAGGCAGGGTCTCACTTGCCGCTGCGTGAATTTGCATCATGCGGTCGTGGTTTTCCATCACCAGCTTGGTGATTTCGTAGGCCAGACTTTCGGGCATGTCCTTGTGGGCTACGGCGAAGTTCCACATGGCTACCGAGTCGATGTCATCATCAAAACCGGTATAGGTACCACCAGCCATTACGTAATGAGCCACTTCAGGGTGTGCCGCGAGCAGGGTCTCCAGTTCATCAGAAGTGAAACCGAAGATGTTGACACTTGCTTCAGCGGCCAGCTGACTGAAAGCAGCAGTCGGAACACCGGCTGCGAAAGCGAACGCGTCAATCAGGCCATCCTGCAACTGCCCAGCGGCGTCAGCAGCACCGGCATTGGACACGCGAGCATCAACGCCCAGGGTGTTGAAGAATTGTGGCCAATAGGTTCCTGGCGTTCCCCCAGCGGGACCAACACTGACTCGCTTCCCGCCAAGATCAGAAACTGTGCTGATGCCTGAGCGCTGCAAAGCAACCACCTGGAAAGGCGTCTGGTACATGGGGAAAAGTGCCCGTACGTCGGTATGGCGCAGCCCCGGAGCCAACTGGCTCTCACCCTGGAGCGCACTGAACATTGGGCCCATAGTGACCAGACCGATGTCATGATCGCCCGTTTGTACCAGGGTAACGTTCTGCACCGGACCGCCGGTCACTTCACCACTGGCTCGAATACCCAGTTCATCGCCGAGGAAATTCGCCAGGCCATTACCATAAACGAAGTAAGCCCCACCCTGACTGGCGGTACCGACAGTCATGGAATTGGGCCAATCTGAACGATCCGCCATGGCCGCACCGGCCATAATGGAAACGCCCGCTGTGACAGCGGCGATGCTTTTTAATAGATGCTTCATACGATGCTCCAATTTGTATTTATTGTCGTGGATTGATAGTCGAACAACAGTTCAAGGATAGCGTCTGAACTCGGCCATCATTGAATGCCCAATACTTCCATCGCAGGAATCATGCCAACAAGACATCCAGTCTTCATGGGAACACTGGGTGTAAAATAGGCGGTAACTCACCCATTTTCCAGTTTCCTTGAGTGATTAAGCACCCAATTTCTGATGCCAATGCAGAGTGCCAGCCGGTCTGTCATGGAGCCATGCCTCCGAATGAGTTAAGATGCGCCTTCTGTTGATCGATCGAACGAGCTTATGCCCCCTGCCCTGACGCTACCCGCTCCAGCCAAACTGAATCTGATGTTGCACATTGTCGGCCGCCGCAGCGATGGCTATCACAACCTTCAAACTCTGTTTCAACTGCTCAATTATGGAGACGAGTTGAGCTTTACCCGACGAGTGGATGAAGCCATCCGGTTGACATCCAACAGGCCGGAAATGGTCAGTGCGGATAACCTGGTACTTAAAGCAGCGAATGCACTTATTCAGTATGGCTACAGCGGGCCGGGTTACGACATCCACCTCAACAAACGACTGCCAGCTGGAGGTGGCCTTGGCGGAGGCAGTTCCGATGCAGCGACAACCCTGGTGGCGCTGAACCACCTCTGGCAACTATCGCTGAATTCAGCAGAACTGGCGCAAATAGCGGTCGGAATCGGAGCGGACGTGCCCTTGTTCGTGGAAGGCAACAGCGCCTGGGCAGAAGGCATCGGCGACAGATTGACCCCGGTGCAGTTGGAACCCGCCTGGTATGTCATCGTAACCCCGGACATCCATATCAATACCACTGAGCTGTTTCGCCACCCCGAATTGACACGTGACACCCCAGTCAGCACAATACGCTCCGCGTTGGCGGGCCTGGGTCATAACGACTTTGAACCACTAGCAAGACGCCTATACCCCGCTCTGGATGACGCCTTCCTGACTCTGGCGAATACTGGCCAATTCAAGCTCAGTGGTAGTGGTTCTTCTTTATATACACAGACGCAAAGCGACATGACAGCCGTTCAGATGTTACAGCAGATCCTGACCCAGAAACCCGGTTATACCGGCTTCGTTGCTCAGGGCGTTAACCAATCGCCATTGCACCGAGCCCTGGCCGACCAGGCCTGACCGCAAGCACCGAATAGTTCGTCGGGTGGTTGCGACTTACCCGACTTGAGTTTCCGCGCAAACCAACAAGGGTGAACCGAAGTGTCAAAAATGATGGTCTTTACCGGGAATGCCAATCCCGAACTCGCCAATCAAGTCGTTGAACGGCTGTGCATACCCATGGGTGATGCCAGCATTACTAAATTCAGCGACGGCGAGACCGCCATTGAGTTGAATGAGAATGTTCGCGGTGCCGATGTTTTCATCATTCAGTCCACCTGTGCGCCCACCAACGACAACCTGATGGAGCTGATCCTGCTGGCCGATTCCTTGCGTCGGGCCTCAGCAGGCCGAATCACGGCGGTTGTGCCTTATTTCGGCTACGCTCGCCAGGATCGACGCCCAAGAAGCTCCAGGGTACCCATCTCTGCCAAGGTAGTAGCCGATATGCTGACGGTCGTCGGCATCGACCGCATCCTCACAGTAGACTTGCACGCTGACCAGATTCAGGGCTTCTTCAGCATACCTGTGGACAACATTTATGGCTCGCCAATCCTGCTGGACGACATTCAACGCCAGGGATTCGAAAACATGGTGGTTGTCTCTCCAGATGTCGGGGGTGTTGTTCGGGCTCGGGCCATCGCCAAGCAACTTGGAGCCGACCTGGCCATCATCGACAAACGCCGTCCCACGGCCAATCAAGCCGAGATCATGAATCTGATCGGTGACATCAAGGACCGTACCTGTATCCTGGTGGATGACATGGTCGACACCGCCGGTACACTTTGCCAGGCCGCAGAAGCCTTGTTGAAGTTTGGCGCCACAAAGGTGGTAGCTTACGCCGTTCACCCGGTATTAAGTGGGCCAGCAGTGGAACGCATCACCAACACCAATATCGAATTGGTGGTCACAGACACCATTCCCCTCTCGGAAGCCGCTAAAAACTGTGCTAATATCCGCCAGCTTTCAATGGCGGGCATCCTTGCGGAGTCCGTCCGGCGCGTCAGCAACGAAGAATCCATCAGTGCAATGTTTCGCTAATTAGCAACTTTTCGCTGTGCATTCACGATTTTTAACTTCTTATCGAAACAATTCGATAATCTACTGAATGGCGTCGTCTCACTGGTCGCGGTGGGCTTCGCCTTATTATGGAGACACAACATGTCCGATATTTTTACGATCAACGCCGAAGTGCGTGAGAGCGCGGGGAAGGGTGCGAGCCGCCGCCTGCGCCGCGAGGGTAAGGTTCCCGCCATTATTTATGGTGGTGCCAAGAACCGCAAACCGACCAGCCTGACGCTTGAGGCTCGTGAACTCGTCAAGGCACTTCAAAATGAAGCGGTTTACTCGCACGTACTGACCATTCAGGTCGGCGACAAAGAAGAACAGGCCATCCTTATGGATGTTCAGCGTCATCCTTCCAAGGGCAACCCCTTGCACGTCGACTTTGAGCGCGTCACCAAGAACTCGACCATTCACAAGCGAGTACCACTGCACTTCATTAACGAAGACAAGTGCAAAGCGGTTAAACTTCAAGGCGGCAAGATTCAGCACAATGCCACCGATGTTGACGTCACTTGTAAAGTGGGCGACTTGCCAGAGTTTATTGAAGTTGACATGGCCAACGCCGAACTCGGCCAGGTTCTCCACCTGAGCGACCTGGTATTGCCAAAAGGCATCACCCTGGTTGAACTTAACAAGGGTGCCGACCACGACGCACCTGTTGTCTCGATCGCCAAACCTGCCGGCGTCTCGGACGACGCAGACGAAGGTGAAGAAGAAGCAACCGAAGAGTAAGATTGGACGCTTCAAGACAGACAACAAAGGGGCTTCCAGCCCCTTTTTTATATGGGTTTTGAATGAATACGCCACTGACGTTAATCGTCGGGCTTGGTAACCCCGGCAACCAGTATGACCACACCCGTCATAACATTGGCTTTGATTTTGTCGATGCCCTTGCCCGACAAAGTGGTGCCGGTTGGAAGCTGGATGGCAAATACCAGGCTGAACTCTGTAAAACTCATATAGCGGGCCAGGATGTCTGGCTGATGAAGCCTCTGACTTTCATGAACCTGAGCGGTACCAGTGTTGGTCGCTTTGTTCAGTTTTATAAGCTGGGGCTCGACCAGATGTTGGTAGCCCATGACGAACTGGACCTGCCCCCCGGAGTTGCACGACTGAAGCTCGGTGGTGGTCATGGCGGCCACAATGGGCTGCGCAACATTATCGCCAATCTGGGCAACCAGAAGAATTTTTACCGTCTACGACTGGGCATCGGCCACCCGGGTGATGCGGGTGCCGTCGTCAATTATGTATTGAGCAAGCCATCGCCAGACGACCGCATCCGAATGGAGCGCGCCATCGATGCGACGCTCGACCAGACACCCTTGATTGTCCCCGGTCACTGGCAAAAGGCCATGAATCATCTGCATCAATTCCGTGTGGAATAATGCAGTTAACTTAGTTTTGCGGAGTCACCTGAATGGGTATCAAATGCGGCATCGTCGGCCTGCCCAACGTCGGCAAATCAACGCTTTTCAATGCTCTGACGAAAGCAGGCATTGATGCAGAAAATTTTCCTTTTTGCACCATTGAGCCCAATACCGGCGTGGTACCCGTACCCGATCCGAGACAGGATGCCCTGGTTGCAATCGTCAAGCCGGAAAAAACCATTCCGACCACCATGGAGTTTGTGGACATCGCTGGCCTTGTTGCGGGTGCGTCCAAAGGTGAAGGGCTCGGCAACCAGTTTCTGGCCAACATCCGCGAGACAGATGCCATCGCACATGTGGTACGTTGCTTTGAAGACGACAATGTCATCCATGTTGCCAACAAGATTGACCCTATTTCAGATATAGAAGTCATCAATACAGAGCTCGCCCTGGCAGACCTGGACACCGTCGACAAGCAATTACTCAAATTGCAAAAGAAAGCCAAAGGCCAGGACAAGGAGGCGATCAGACTCGTCGCCCTGCTCGAAAAAATCAAGCCCGCCCTGGATCAAGCCAAACCGATTCGCAGCGTTGAGCTGACGCCAGAAGAAAAAGCGGACTTGAGAGGCTTCTTCTTCCTGACCACCAAGCCAACGCTCTACATCGCCAACGTCGATGAAGATGGCTTCGAAAACAACCCACACCTGGATCGCGTTAGAGCCATTGCCGCAGAAGAAAACGCTGAGGTAGTGGCTATCTGCAATAAGCTGGAAGCAGAAATTGCAGAACTCGAGGACGATGAAAAAGCCGAGTTTCTGGCTGACCTGGGCATGGATGAGCCCGGACTGAACAGAGTCATTCGAGCGGCCTACAGCCTGCTGGGTTTACAGACGTATTTTACCGCTGGTGTTAAAGAAGTGCGCGCCTGGACAGTCAGAATCGGTGCGACAGCCCCGCAAGCAGCAGGGGTCATCCATACCGACTTTGAAAAAGGCTTTATCCGAGCGGAAACGGTCGCCTACGATGACTTCATTACCTACAACGGCGAAGCCGGTGCCAAGGAAGCCGGGAAGTGGCGTCTTGAAGGCAAGGAATACGTCGTGAAAGATGGCGATGTCATGCATTTCCGTTTTAACGTCTGAACCGGAATGTGGCATACAAAAAAGGCGAGGATCGGCTCGCCTTTTTTGATGGAACTGCACTCCTTACTGTACCTTGAACACCTTCACTTCCTGCTTCAACCCTGCCGCAACTGAGTTGAGGGACGCTACTGCCTCTTCGTTAGTCTGCAGGGCACCGATGGTTCGCTCCGACATCCTGGATACATCTGACATCGTCGACACCAACTCGGTAATCGCCCGCAATTGCTCACCAATAGCCCCTGCCACGCCTCGGACCTTGGTCAGTGAGTCGTTTGCCTGGCGGTCAATCGATTCCAGTACGTCCGTAGACTGCCCGCTGAGCGACAAGCTGTGATCGATCTGCGGCAAAGTGGCTTCCATAGCGGTCACTGAAGCCAGGGTCTCAGAGCGGACTTCGCCCAGCATGGACTCGATTCTGTTGGTCGCCTCCCCTGTTCTTTGTGCCAGAGTGCGTACCTCGTCGGCTACCACGGCAAAGCCACGGCCGGATTCACCTGCCCGCGCGGCTTCAATGGCGGCATTCAAGGCCAACAGATTGGTTTGCTCAGATATACCGCTGATCACGCCCGCTATATTGCCGATTTCGGCTGTGCGAGATTCAAGATGGCGAACCTGTTGTACCGCCGCATTAACAACGTCGGAGACTTTCTGTATCTCTTTGGCGGTATCGGAAATCAAGGTACGGCCTGATTGCGAGTAATCGACAGTCTTGCTCGAATTTTGCTCTGTATCTTCGAGCAACTCGACGGTACGCAGTACGGATTGGCGCATCATCTCCGGGCGATCGGAGGACTCCTGGGTTTCACCCCCCTGTTGACGAGCGAGCGTAGCCATATTGATGGATTCGCTGGCCAGCGTTTCCGTCTTTGCACCCATGTCGTCCGAGGCTTCCACTATGTGCTGCACAACCTCGCGCAGCCGTTGCTGCATGGCCGACACAGAATGCAAAACGCTGCCAGGCTCTGCCTTGGGCAATTGCTGATTAAGTTGACCATCCGCAACCGCCGACAGAATACGAGCGACTTCATAAGGTTCACCACCGAGAGAGCGACGAATACTCTTCTCGATCAGCCATGCCAATACAACGCCAAACAAGAGAGCAATACCGGTCAAAACCATCATGGAACTGGAGAAAGTCTCAGCGGTGCTTCTGATCTCTTGCGTAACCATCTGACTCGCCTCCTCCTGATAGTCAATAAAGGCGTTGATATCCGCCAGCCAATCTTCAAAGGCGGGCGATGCAGTTTGTAGCAGCAATGCCTGAGCTCGTTCAGCCTGGCCTGCACGCTGCAGCGAAATCACTTCGTTAATGACGGGCATCGATCGGGTTTCGACCGCCTGAATGGCTGCGAGCAATTGACGCTCTTGCCGAGAAACGCCCTCCCCTTGCTGGAAAATGGCATTGAGTGGCTGGGCGCTCTCGCGATAAAACGCTTCCAACTGCCGTATATCACGGACCGCTTGATCGACCGAGTCATTGTCTGGCGCCAGAACCACATCGCGCAGAGCGATGGCACGGTCGTGCACACTGCCGCGAAAGTTGATAGCAAAACGCTGTTTGACTGAATTCTGGTCAGTAATGGTTGTCAGGCCTGTATTGATCAGCTCAACGTTTCGTACACCAACGACGGTAAGCGCAACCATGGCGACCAATACCAGACCGAAAGCCAGTATCAGTCGATTGCGCACCGTCATGTTGGAAAAAATTTGTACCACACCCATTAGACACCTCACTTAGTGGGATTGGTTAAAACGCGGGACACCGCGGCCCTGCACCTCCAGGAACGAGAGCCGCAAGGAAATCCGGGAACGCCAGATAAGGAAGTCAGAAGTCGCCTAGCTAAAAGGTAGAGATCTGGCAGTCCTGACGAACGTTGTAGAAGATACGGATGATAGACAGGAAAAGATCTCGACAGATTGTTGAACAAAACTGAATAAATATAGAAGAGGAGTTGAACAACTCCCTGGACGATCGTTTTTTCAAGACAAAAAAAAGCAGCGACTGAGCGCTGCTTTTCTTACTGTAGCTGTTCGTCTGTCTGAATTACAGAGCGACGATGTTCTCAGCTTGTGGGCCTTTCTGGCCTTGAGTAATGGTGAACTCAACTTTCTGACCTTCGGCCAGAGTCTTGAATCCAGTGCCTTGAATGGCGCTGAAGTGAGCAAATACGTCAGGACCGTTCTCTTGCTCGATGAAGCCAAAGCCTTTGGATTCGTTGAACCACTTGACGGTGCCAGTAACTGTAGACATAAGTAATACCTTTTTTTCAATAATATTATCGTGGCCTTGAGGCCGGGTTTTGCTAGAAGTGGTGCTATTTACTTATGACTAACCGGATGAGACACAAACGCAGGATCATCGAGATGGAGATCATAAATATCAGACGTACTTTCAAGCTGGGTTCAGGATATACGGATCCTGCCCCCTGTCAACCACTTATTTAAAAAAGTTTCAATCCTTTTGACAGAGCGCAACTGCCAGCTGCTGAACACGTCGACCGGTGATCAAAATAATGGCAAAGGCAATCGGCCAGGCCACCAATATCGCTGTACCCCACCGGAGGACAAAGCCGTCGCTGAACCCTGTATTGATCGCCGTGATCACAAAGGTCATCAGCGTTACCATCAAAATGGACATCAGGAGTGCCTGAACTCTGTGGGTATGTTTTCTGGGGATCATCATAGCCTCATTAAAATTAGAAATAGCTAATGTAACATCTTACCCGACGTGGATATAAGCCTTACAATTCTTGACTTTTCTGACCATATCACAGATCTTTCACAGCTTGATCAGCCCTACCAGGATCCAGCACCTTGACCATCCGTAAGCCCAACAAAGGTACCGCTTTGCTTTTGCTAAGCTGGCTATGCTTTGTGGCCATTCCTTTGGTCAACGCTCAACACCCTGGCAGCGAGCAACAGTGGATGCGTCTTTGTACCAGCGCTGGCGTTATTCTGATCGAAGTGGACGACCCCGATGCCGGCGCTCTTGAAGACCACGGCATACATTGCCCCTGTGTTCAAAACCTCTTTATCTCGAATTCCCCTCGGATGCCAGCACCCACTTATGGACGCAGCATCCTGAATGTCGACATAGCACTCGACAACTCGCCTGTTCAACCGTTTTCTGCTTACAGTCCGAGGGCACCTCCCGTCGCTTGATCAGATTATTGACCCTGATCTCCCGCCATAAGCGGGCCCATGACTGTGATTGTGCCTGGTGCTGGTACCGTCACTGAATGCTGAAGCAAATAACGGATATACCAATGAAAAAAACACTTTCTCTTGTCTTTACCCTGCTTGTGTCAATAACTGCCCTGGCACATGACTATCGACTCGATCAACTTGAAGTGGACCACCCCTGGAGCCGCCCAACGCCACCCAATACTCAGGTCGGTGGTGGCTTCATGACCATTACCAACCATGGTGAAACCAGCGACCGCCTGATTTCCGTAGAGGTCGATTTTGCACGTGCTGTAGAGATACACGAAACCCGCCAGGAAGGCGAATTGATGCGTATGGTGCACCTGCCCGAAGGACTGGAAATACCTGCCGGAGCCACCGTCAACTTACAACCGGGCGGTCATCACGTCATGTTCATGGGTTTGTCCCAACAACTGCGTGAAGGTGAGCATCTTGAGGCGGTTCTGGTGTTTGAGCAGGCCGGAAACCTGCCGGTCCTGTTTCATGTTGAAGCCCGCAGTGGTGGACACAACCACGGGCATGATCACGGACACGATCATCACTGAGTTATCGTCAACAAAGGCACAAGGAAGTGCCTCATCTCTTCATTTAAAGCTGACAACCCCCACCAAATCTCTTTGAACGCTTGTCGAAGTCCCAACACTGCCTTAGTGTGATTTCCAAACAACAAGACTGTGACCCAGATGAAGCAAACATTCGACACCATCATTGTCGGCGGAGGATCGGCCGGCTGCGTTCTGGCCAACCGACTGTCGGCAGACCCCACCCACCAGGTATTGCTCATAGAGGCCGGTGGTGGTGGACGCAGCCCATTGATCCGGGTGCCATTGGGCATGGCCCTGACGGTACCAGGCCACGTCCACAACTGGAACTTCTCGACCACCGCCCAGCCCGGCCTGAACGGGCGCAGCGGCTTTCAACCCAGGGGTAAAGGGCTCGGTGGCAGCAGCGCCATCAATGCCATGATCTACACCCGAGGCCACGCGGAGGACTACAACGATTGGGCCGAACTGGGTCTCGACGACTTTCGCTGGGAGCAAACCCTGCCCTGGTTTACTCGAGCCGAGGCCAACTCTCGTTTGAGCGATGCCTACCACGGCCAGGATGGCGAACTGAGCGTCAGTGACCTGCGCTACGACAACCCGGTCGTCACCGCCTTTTCAGCAGCCGCAGGTCAACTGGGGATACCACTCACCGATGATTTCAATGGCGAACACCAGGAAGGTGTAGGCCGCTACCAGGTTACTCAAAAGCGAGGGCTGCGCTGCAGTGCTGCTGCAGCCTATCTACACCCCGTGATGAATCGCCCCAACCTGAGGGTGATGACCAGAACGCACTGTACCCGACTCGAAATCGGCACCAGCCGCGTAGAAGGTGTCTGGGCCATGACCGGTAACGGGCCACAACAACTGTTACAGGCCCGGCAGCAGGTCATTCTCAGCGCCGGGGCTTTTCAGTCACCCCAATTATTGATGCTGTCCGGCATTGGTCCGAGGGACGAGCTGAGACAGCACGGCATAGCCGTCTTGCATGAAATGCCCGAAGTCGGCGCCAATCTGCAGGATCATCTCGACTACATATCCTCCTGGCGCAGCCACTCTCCTCACCTGATAGGCTATGGTGCCCTTGGCATGGCACGAATGGCGATGGATGTGCCCAACTTCCTGTTTCGCGGCAAGGGTATCCTTACCTCCAACATTGCCGAAGCCGGGGGCTTTGTAAAAACCGACCCCTCACTGCAAAGACCGGATGTTCAACTGCACTTCCTGATCGCTTTGGCCGACGACCACAACCGCAAACTCCACTACGGCCAGGGCCTGAGCGTGCACGCTTGCCAACTACGCCCCTATTCACGCGGCCATGTCGGACTGAACAGTAGCAACCCACTGGACGCACCCCGCATAGACCCGGCCTTCCTGAGTGATGAACGAGACCTCGACTGCCTGCTCAAGGGCGTCAAACTCAGCCGTGAGATCATGATGCAATCGGCCATGAACCCCTACCGAGGCAAACCCCTCTTTATCCGCGATGAAGCCAGCGATGAAGAACTGATCGAATCCATCCGCAACAGAGCAGACACCATCTACCACCCCGTGGGCACCTGCCGGATGGGGATTGACGACAATGCCGTGGTGGATCAACGATTCCGAGTAAAAGGCCTTGACGGCCTGAGAGTGGTCGATGCCAGCGTCATGCCCACCCTGATCGGTGGCAATACCAACGCACCGACCATGATGCTGGCCAATAGAGCGGCGCATTGGATATTGAATGGGGAGTGAAGCGGCTACTCTTCTTTCCAAACCCAACGCACCGGCTCACCAAAGTCGTCATATATCCAGACTTTCTGGGGCTTGCGGCGCTTGGGTTTGGCGGGAGACTTGTGCTTGCGGGCGTCGATGGCCGCCAATACCTCCGGTACTGGCGTGCGCTCCTGTTTCGGCTCACCGGTCGGGCCGGGTTGAAATACCATGGTCCAGGGCTTGTTGGTTTCATAGCCACTGACACCCTGATCAACCTCCTTGATCTCGCCTCCCTCGCTCAGAAACGCATCGACCTGCTGCTTCAGGTTTCGGCGAATCACTTTTTTATCGGGCTGCGGCTTCACGATGGGTCATCCAAAGGCGACTGAACAGGCTAGTGTAGCAAATTCTGAGGTAAAGCTCGAACAACCATCTGTCCTGGGCTCACTCCTTCTGACCCTTGAGCTGTTTCAACAAGGCCGAGGGAATTTCATTGATGATCAAGCGATTGTTTTCAGCATCGAACTGGATATCGCGCCCCAGGGTATCGTTGCTGAAGCTAATCGACACATCCTTGCTCTTGCCGGAGTAGCGTATGTACTTTTTAAGACTTTTACGATCGGCGATAAACTCCGACTTCACCTCTGGCGCTTTCTGCTCAATATAGTCAACAATCGACGCCTCTGCATCGGCCTGCAACTCTTCTGACAGCGTTCGCACCGACACCGGCTCACCCAGTTTGTCCTGCTCAACACAGAACTCCAGCGCCTTCTTGCGGTAGTTCTGGCCTTTTTCAGGCGGCAGTTGCTGAGTAAAGGCATCCACGACCTGAACAAAGGCCTCGGTATCGGCGCTGGCATCCACCGTTGCCACAAAATCGGTGAAATCCATCAAACCGTCCTGCAGCGCCTTGTCACCAAAACCAAAGCTAACCGTCAAATACTGCCCCTCGTCCGCCTCATAGGCGGTCAGATCCAGGCACACCCCGAACCCAAGGCGGCCAAAGTCCAGTATCCGACTGCCGGTCAACAAAAGATTATGAGTGACCGCCAGGCCCTCTTTATGGCGCAACTGAAACAACCACAACAATCGCCCGCTCTCGACCTCTTCCTCCGCCAACAACCAGTGACCTTCGCTCTCCAGATCCTGCTGCTCCAGATGCAAAGCTAACCGCTCCAGCAACTGCTGTCCCAGGGTCTTGAAGCTAATAGACTCACTCAGCCACTGCTTCACCAGCGCCTTGAAGTGCCCGGCCTCCTGCGAGAACCCACCATAACGCTTGCTGGCCCGACCCGAAAAACTGCCCTTCACCTCCATCAACAGGCCTTTGCAGGCGTCATCAATGCTCAATTCATCGTCATTCAGATGCAGGTCGGTTTTTTCACGGGTGCGGGTCAGTTGATGCACCACCATATGGGTCATGGGCATGGTCGAGCTTACTCCAGGCTAAGCGATTCAAAGCCGCGGAGTATACCGGAAGTTCGGCTTTAGTTGAGGGTCAGTTTTCCACTCCTGTTGGCTTATCGACATTGGTCCGCGAAGGCTACTGGGTATGCCTCTGAGGGGTCGTCGTGTATACGTCCCTGTAGACTAGACCGCAGCCCACCCGGCTGCGGCCTACCCCACACAGGCATACCCAGCCTCCCGCGCAAGTGATTTACAAAAAATTAAA
>JAIUML010000008.1 GCA_022565595.1 Saccharospirillum sp.
GAGTACATCCGCTGGTACAATGAAGCCCGCATCAAGATGTCGCTTGGCGGAATAAGTCCCATAGAGTATCGTCAGAGTTTAGGCATTGCAGCATGATAACTTGTCCAAGAAAAGCACCGCACCCTCTTTACGGACTTTTAACACCGTTGCTGACAATAGTGCCCGTAAAGGCAGTATCTGCATAATTGCTTATCGCCTCAACCTCGTGAAGACGTTCGAGCAAGGAACGGCGATGCTGGGTCACAACGATCCCCTTGGCTGTGATATTGTCTGCATGCGATTCCATGTCTATCCCAACTGATACCAATGCTTACCATCCCCGGCGGGCTTCCATTCTTTGATCTTTTCTGGATCCGGGTCCCTGTACTGGTCAAAAGGATATGCCTTAGCGGCTTCAAAAGAGGCGAGGCCGAGTTTGGCATACTCCTCTGGGTCCATATCTCGCCAAAGCCAACGCGGGCGTTGGTGCTCTTCATCCTAGGCTTTGGTTACAGGGTCGAGATGGCGAAAAGGTTCAAAGCGTGGAATGTCCGGTAACGGGCGTGTGACGTCCATATAATGCTGAAGGATTTCCCATTCAATAATATGAAACCAGTAGCCATCGAGCATTGTAGAGCTTTGTTGGTTAGCACTTTGACTAATCTTGCTGTGCTTGTGTTGAATCTCAAACATATATCCGGATGAAACCGTATTGTAGGCGACCATTCGATTGACGCCTTGTGTCTCGGCAAAAGGAACAGTCTTGTACTTGTTTCTGAAAAAACGACGAAGCACTACCAGACCCAAATCTCGGCGGTAAATTACTGCGGGCTTAGGATCGGGGTCTAGCCAGGTGGCTAGCTCCAAATCATCGATGATTCTAAACAACAGATAAGCACCGATTGGGAGAGCTATAGCGTAGGGCAGGAAAAACTCAATTGTGGCTTCAAGGAATACAGCCACCCCAGATGTCAACAAGATAAACAAAAGTAAAAATACGCCAATAATAGGCCCCCCCCATGCAAAGACCATCGCCACTGCTCTGAATAGCTTGAACCAAGTGGAGAACATGCTGAACCAGTTATAGAGGATATACCCACGAGGCAGTTCTATTTTGTCGCGTGATCTCATACGCTCCCATTGGCGACCCTCTCGCGGTTTGCGCTGACGGGAAAACTCGGTATTCCACCAGTTAAGTCTATCAGAGTGCGTTTCTATCGCGAGGTATTCATGGCAGCGAGTACCATTGGGCAATATTGTGCTGGCACTGGGTCGCCTCTTTACTTTGGGTGGAACGCTCTTGGGTTCCATGTTGCCGGTAAAGGCAGTATCCGCATAATCGCTTATCGCCTCAACCTCATGCAGGCGTTCGAGCAGGGAGCGGCGATGCTGGGCCACACCTATTCCCTTGACTGTGATATTGTCTGCATGCGATTCCATGACTAACCCAACTGATACCAATGCTTACCATCCCCGGCGGGCTTCCATTCTTTGACCTTTTCTGGATCCGGGTCCCTGTACTGCTCAAAAGGATATGCCTTAGCGGCTTCAGCGGAGGCTCTGGCGAGTTTTCCATACTCCTCTGTGTCCATATCTCGCCAAAGCCAGCGCGGGCGTTGGTGCTCTTCATCCCATGCTTTGGTTACTGGGTCCAAATGGCGATAGGGTTCAAAACGCGGGATGTCTGGTAACGGGCGTGTGACATCCATATAATGCTGAAGGATTTCCCACTCGATTATGTTCATCCAGAACCCATCAAGCATCACGGAAGACTTCCCTATTCCATTATGAATGATTTTGCTGTGCTTGTGCCGAATCATGAACAAATACCCCGGTAAACTATTGCTGTAGGGTACCTGACGATTGATGCCTTGAATCTCGCTAAAAGGAACAATATTTGGAGTCTTTCTGAACCATCTACGAAGTAGTACAGTGCCCAAGTCTCGACGGTAAATCACATTAGGCTTCGGGTCGAAGTCTAGCCAAGTGATCAGTTCCAAGTCATCGATGATTCTTAAAATCAAGTAGACTGCAGGAATGATTAAAAGCATGAGCATTAGTTTAAACTCTGTTTCCAGATTTATTTGTCCTTGAATTATCCATGAGATAGGGCTTGTAATTAGAAAGGCCACTAAAGACATCCAGGACAAAACCATAAAAACAAGCCTAAAAAACTTCACCCAAGTGGAAAGCATGCCGAACCAATTATACAAGACATAAGCGCGGGGCAGTTCAACTTTATCACGCGCTAGCAGACGCTCTGCTAATTGACCTTCCCGATGTTTGAGTCGTCGGGAAAAATCAGAGTTCTGTGATTCAAGCCGATCTGAACCCCCATCGATTGCGAGATACTCATGGCAGCGGGTACCGTTGGGCATGACAGTGGAAGCACTGGGTAGCCTCTTTATCTTTGGCGGTACGCTTTTAGATTCCATGCTGCCGGTAAAAGCGGAATCTGCGTAGTCAGTGATCGGCTCAATTTCGTGAAGGCGCTCCAGTAGAGAGCGTCGATGTTTACTCACTGTCTATTCCTTGATGCAATATTCATCGTGTGCAATGGCCATTCTCTGGGGGTTGCCCAACCAGGTTCGTGGCCACCTAAAGATTCTGGAGGCAGCGTTTGTGATTCTGTAATATGGTGACGCACCTTGGCTCTCCAGTGATAGTCAAATCGGAGAGTATCTGTCCTTCGCAACCAAGAGTTAGCCTGTTGGTCGCTTTCCACTATGTCTAGTCGGTAGACAAAACGTTGTGACACAGCACCTGGGTTCTCGAAGTTCATAGGCAGTACTTCATGGGGCTCCTGGACACCCAGAGATCTTTCCGGTCGGATCTCAGGTAAGCGTCCCTTTGACTCGACTCTCAAAAGGTCGGCTTCCATAACCACTTCTACAACACTGTTTTTAGCCTGAAATCCGGGAATCAGTACATTTGTGCTTACCCAAATGCCATTGGTGTCCCAAGGTGGGGGCGTCTCTCGCTTTATAGTAATTGATGGACTGAAAAATAGGCCTTGAAGTACATTCCAGGCTGTTTCAGCGTCGGCCAGTTCAGATTGGCTGTAGCGTTGAGCTTCTTCATCGGAAAAGGGACCATTAACGGCCCAGCTTTCCAACGGTGAGTGCGTTAACCAGGAACCAACCAGGGCAGCAGTGATAGCCGCAATAAAGAGTGCTATCGCAACACCTGTTAGTACACCTAAGAAGAATAGTGCAGCGCCAGTAAGGCCAAGAACACCAGCAAGAACGTGCGCATAGCCTGCTTCATGGTTGTTTCGTTGTATAGCCTTATAGCCATCGTACATACTGAAAGCTGACCCCGCCACGTTGCCAGCAAAACCTAGAATACGGTATAGACGAAATGTATATTTCCCGAATTTTACTGTTCTACCCAATGACCGTAGTGCTCGGTTCTGATGGTGTTGAATTCTTGTCTCCATATATTCAACACCCTTCCAAAACGCAATAGCGTCGACGATGGCACCGGAAACAATAACTGCAGAACCGAACCCTCTTAGTCTTTCCTCGTAACCTGAGTCTCCCTCTCCTATTTCCCGCATGGCCGTCCCAAAATTCATCAACTCAAATATCGCCACCCCACTCGGTATGGCTCTGAAGGTCGCAGAATTCACCACTCCCTGGGAAAGCGGCGCAGCTCGGCGCGCCGCCTGTTCCAATCGTGATGTTACCGGCACCGCCAACACCGTCATGCGGGCACGCACCATGGTCTCGTTCGGGCTCAGGCGGGCGTTGGTTTTGAACACTTCTTGCCAGGCGGCGTCGTTGGCACTGCTCAACGATGATTGGCCGACCACCTGCCCCTGCTTGTTACGCAGTTGTGTTGAGGATTGGGAAGGCGCTTCCTGGGTTAAGTTGCGGCGCTCGGTGCGATCCAGTCGTTCAACCTGGTTAACCTGCACTCTTTCAAGCCGGTATTCACCCAGTACATGCAGCCCTGCGAGGTCCTGTTGGGCCTCCACCAGCATCAGTTGACTGAAATCGGGCAGGCCGGAGCCTTTAACCAAACGCAGGATGGGGGCAATGTCCATCAGTTTGGCCTGGGCGGGCGGTCCCTGCTCCATGTAGGAATAGAAAACACCCAAAGCACGGTTTATCACCGTATGGCCCCGACTGGTGTTGGCCATGGTGGCCGTGGTCATTTGAGACTGATTGAACTGGCGCTCCTGTTCTTTCAGGCTGGCAGCAAAGTCTCCGATGCGAAAGGCGGCTGACTGGATGGGGGCGTCGCTGGGGGATGGCAGTTCAGGGGCGTCTGGCGAGCAGAGGTCAACCTCTGCGTCGGTAGGGAACAGCATGTCGTGCCAGTGCTGCATGTTCTCGTCGCCCTGGGGGTTCAGCAACCGTGCCAGGAACTCATGCGAAGGCGGGTTGGCGTCGGCCTCTCGCTCCTCCTTGACCTTGCTGGGCAAGTCGTATTGTTGGTCCATGTTGCAAGGGTCAATGACTATTTTATCGACCAATTCGTTGAACCGCTCCCAGAGTTGGCAATACCGGTTGACGGGCGCAATGGCGTAGTCTTCAAAGGCCAGCCTGAGCCCCTTGGTGGTGGGTGAAGCTTCCTGAAAGGCCTGTACCAACGCGTCTCGGGATGCGCGAATGGCATCACGAATGGCTTTACGTTCTTCAACCTGCAACCAGGTTTCTACATCGGTCTGGCTGATCTTATCAGCAGCGTCCTCCAGGCTTTTGCGTACATCGTCACTCAAGGTCTCCAGGTGGGGTTGATCAAACAGGCTGGGGTAAATGAGCGAGGCCATTTCGGTGGTGTGCCTGGCGTGGTTGCGCCAGTGCTCGTCCGGTTTGCGAAGGGGTGGGACGGTGGGGCTCACAACACCTTTTTTGAGTTCGGAATACCACTCCTTCATGGGCAGGAGCGGCCCATTGGGGGGGTTATTCTCCGCAGAGTCGATCAAGTGCTCTCCCTGGAGCGAAGACAGGATGTTCTGCTGATTAATGAGCAGACCACACAAGGCATTGGCCAGGGTGTCCGCCACGCCAATTGGGTCCGACACCACCCATTCATAGTCGCTCTTTGCAGCTTCGTCAAAATCAACCGGTTCACCCATGCGCTTTTGGCGACGTTCGTCGGCATCTTCCGGAGGTGTCAGCAAGTCGCGTATCTTCAGCAATTGGTCAACCTGGATCTGGTCCGGGTCTTCCAGGTCGTTCAGTTCGGCCAGTTGCTCTACTGTTGCGCCCGGGTAGTAACGGGCAATGTCGGTGAGGGTTTCGTCTTCTTCCACCTTGTGGAACAGCCGTGGGTCGTCTTCTTTCAGGCCACCGAATTCGCTGATGCGCTCCCAGCTCCATTGCACTTCTGAAAAAGCAATTTGTACTTCGACAGGTGCGTCTTCAAGTCGGTTCGGTACGGTCAGGTGGTCCATCACGGCGCCGGTTGCGGGGCGGGCCTGGTTGTCTGGTCCGTCGGTGCCGTGCCAGGTGTGCAGGTCTACGTCTCGGTATCCACTGTCGGTGACTTCCAACTCGCGCCACAGGTGGCCATCCACGTAGACATAGAGCCAACCTTCGCGCAGGTTGTCCAGGCTCTCTTCATCTGCGTCAGGTGAGAGATAGCGCTTCAAGGCCAGGGTTACCAGGGCGATGTCTTCGTGTTCGGCGTCTTCCCCGATTCGGCTGTGGCGGGCTTTGCCGAGTGGTATCAGAATGCGGTCGTTGGGTTTGTGCTCCCGGGGCGTAACTTCCTTGGCTACCAGTGCCATGGAAGTGACCGCTCGATGCAGGCCGCTCAGAATAATTTCGCCGGGTTCGTTGCAGGTAAAGGCTTCGTGCTCTGGCTGGCAGTGCGGATCTTCTAGGCTGGCGACCAGTTCTCGGGTGTGCAGGTCGCTGCGGCCTTCCTGGATCACGGGTTCAAAATAGGGCCCTTCAAAGGGTTCCAGAGCTTCTTCGCTGGCGGCCTGTTTGGGCAGCGGCGGCAGGCCGATGGCTTGTAACAGGGGTGAGGGCGGGGTGTTGCGGGCGTTGGAAACCATCAGTTCCATGGCGCGCACGGCGGGGGTGCCTTCAAACTGAACGTTGAGGCTGCCCATGATAAAGGAGGCATAGTCGCCTTTCTTGCGCGAGACAATGCCTTTTTTATTGCCCGGTTCGTCGCCCCGGCTTTTGCTGAAGGTGGAGCTTTGGTGGCAGGCCGGGTTGCCATCTACAAACACCCCGCCGGCAGTTTTGTCGGAATCCTGGCTTTGTGCCATGTTCAGGTAGGGAATGGGCACGGTGTATTTGCCAACCTTGGTCAGGCACACGTCTACCGTTAATACTTTGCCGCTTGAGTCTTTATGCACCGCGGTGCGGCCATTGATCAATACAGACATGGGGTTATTGCTCCTTTTCCTGATTCAGTTGTTGTGGCGGACGATACCGATCCATTCGTCCGACATGCCGCGTGCGGCCAGCGGATACCACTGCATAGGCGGTATCGCTTTGTTTGATGGGGTGTTGCAAACGCTGCGCTGCCATCACCAGGCTGAACGGCAAGGTGGCCAGGCCGATATCGCCCAGAACCGGGTAGCTGCTGATAAAGGGGCTGCCTTCGCCTTTGAGTGGGTCCGGGTTGTAGTTCGGCCAGAGGTCGACTTCTGTCTTGTAGGCTTCGGCGGCCATGGCGGGTGATATGTCGTCGTTGGTGATGATGCCATTCCAGGGGGGTGACTGCTCGGCCAGGTGTTCATCCACCTGGCGCAGTAGCCGAGCGCGGGTTTCCGTTTTCTGGTGCACCTGATGGCCATGGGCTGGCTCTTCGGCCATGTCCAGGGCCGTCAAGCGGGGGGCATGGTCGTTGGGGTGTTGCTGCCATTCGGTAACCACCAGCGCCTCTCCGGGAACGGGGCCGTTCGGGAAGGGGTCGCTGAACAATGTCTCCTGGCGAAACAGCCAATCCATGGTGCAGTGGCTGTCCAGTGCCAGCCATACCCAGCGTGTGAGCACCGGCAGTTGTTGCGCCTGCTGCATGGCGGCAAAGGTTGCCGGTTCGCTGTGGCAGTGCCAGACCTGGCCGGCACGTTCGAACTGCAACAGGCTCACCAGGGGGGTGTTCAGGGGCGCCTCTGTGGTGACGAAGAGTGCGCAGCTTTCATCCAGGTGCGGAAGTGGAAGCGAAGCTTCCAAGGCGGCAACAATCAGGTCGCTCAACCGGTAGGTTTTTTTAAAATCCCGGCTAGCACCCACCAGAGCGGCCGATGCGGTAATGGCCTCGGTACCTTTCATTAAGTCGATGCCATTGAGTTTTTTCACATGGCTGTAGCGCAAAAGCATATCGCTGAACACCTGCTCAGGCCCACTGCCTGCGGCGGTAACCATTTGGTAATCAGTCAGGTAGCGACCCACCAGGGGGTTCGTGGTTTCAGCCATGGTTCGACTCTGCCTCCGGTTCGGCATTGGGGTCGGTCACCACCAGGGTGGCTTGTTCTTGGGCTTCCGCCACGGGTATGGCGCCCCGGAACACCCAGTCCAGCCGCTGTTCGGTGGTATCGATGAGCAGGGTATCCCATTGCATGGCAATGCGTGTGGCGCGGGTCGTGTCCAACCTGCAAAAGACGAGGGGCATCAGGGCTGGCAGGGCGAGTTCCAGCAGGGGCTCATCGCGATAAAAGCCCTTTAGCTGGAGCCGGTCGCCGGCTTCGGGTGGGTGCTCCAGGCGCTGGTCCAGCGGGGCGGCATTGTAGAGGTCTGCCGGTGTTTGTGCCTGGTAGGGGTTGGCGCCCTGGCACAGCGCTTCGACATCGAGGCGGGTAAAGGCTTTTTGCCGAGGTGCCCAGTGGGGTGCCAGTGGGCCAAAACCGCCCGGGGTGCGTTGTTGGCCGGCTCGAACCAGCAGCGGCTCTTGCTCAATCTGGGGCATGGGCTGGCCAATGGCGGCTTTTTTGTGCTTGCCGTACCAGCCTTGCCCGACCGGGTTTTCGGCCAGAACCTCTTCGGTGCTTTCAAACTGGCCGCCGTACGCCAGCTCCCATTGCAGTGGGATGTCGGTCAGGGGTTCGGGGTCGCCCGGCACAATGCCTGCCCAACTCTTTTGCCACAGGCGTGGCCCAAACAAGGTCAGGGTTTTTTGCTGTAGGCATTGGCCGCCTCGTTGCCAGGCCACCGTTACGTTCTGCGCCGTGCGCCCTTCAGCAGCCTGTACCTGGCCCGTTAACAGCCATTCAAAGCCCTGTTTGAACGGCACCATCTCGTTGGCGCAGGCCAGGCTGCGCTCTTCGGATTCGTCGTGATACTGATCGCCGCTGGCCAGGTCGGTTGCCTGTGGCAATGCCGTGATGCGGCCCCCCAGGTCGAACTGTGCACTGGCCTTTACCACGACAATATGGCTCAACTGGCCATTGCGCAACCAGCCTGGCTGAGTTTGGGCGCTCCAGTTGGAGTGATTATCCAGATGCACTGTCGGCCCCCTGCGGTGCTTGACCTAAGGCCTGGGTCAGAGTGGCCAGCCGATCACTGTGCCATTGCGTCAGCGGGTCGGGCAGGCGTTTGCGTTGCTGAAATTGCCAGAGCGCCCAAAGCGGTGCCATAGGGCGGCCCCAGTACTGGCCAAGTGCCTGGCGCAGCGATGCCTCTGTCAGTGGTTTGCCTTGCCAGAACACCGCTCCGTCGGCTGCGTTTTGTTGCCACCACTGGTCGGCGGGCTCGGCATCGGGCTGTTCCGCGCCCTGTTTTTGGTCGCTGCCGACGATGCCCATCGATGGCAGCCACTCCAGGCTTTGGCCGGAGTAGTGAGCCCAATAGCGGGCGGCCGTTTTGGCTTTATGGGGTATACGCAACGCTTCCAGTAGCTGGCCGGTGGCATCGCGCCGCCCGCTGATCCAGTAGGCGGCCAATACGGTTTCTGTATGGGTGTCTGCCAGGCTTTGCAGGCGGGGCAGGGCGGCTTCGTGGCCGAGTTGCAGTACCAGACCGAGGGAGAGGATGGCAAACTCAGTCAGGTGATCATCGGCCAGGGCCAATAAGGCATCGGCCTGATGCTGCGTATAGAGTTGCTGCAATGCGGCTTCCAGGCCTTCGGGCCACCAGTTGGCGATCGGGGTAGTGGTTGTTTCCGGCCAGGCGAGGTTGGCGAGTACCGGGTGTGCAATGGTATAAGGCTGGCACAGCTCGGCAATGGCCTGCCAATCAATAGCCAGAGGGCTGCATAGGGCGAGGTGCAATGCGGTGCTAACGGCGAACAGCTCCGGTGAGTTGGTATCCTCTGCGGCGTCCAGGGCTTGCTTCAGGTGATTCTGGCCCTGTTGCTGAACGCTCGGGCTCGGGTGGCACAGGCTGACCCAAAGTGCGGCAAACATCTCATCTGCGGCCGATGGGCTTTCAGGAAGGTGTTCGGCGCCACCGAGCACCCCCGGTAACAGGCGCAGCCAGTTTTGCTCCACAGCCACCACCTGAGTGGCAGGGCAGCCACGGGCGTGCAGCCGCTGATACTGTCGGAAACTCTGAGCCATTTCGTCGTGCTGGCGAGTCCATTGCACTGAGGTCATCGGGCGCTCCTAGCCGAGACGGATTACCGGGCCAGTCAACCTGGCCTGATCCTCCACTTCGATATCGACCGTGTCGCTGCGCATCACAATGCAACCACCGCTGACGCGGACTTTGCCATCGGCGTCTATTTGAATTCGGCCCTGGGGTGTCTCGATGCGCAACCCCTGTTGCAGGTCGTATCTGAGCGGCAGTGGGCGCTCGTCCTTGCGCATGCAGCGGCCGAGTGCGAACCATTCAGCCCCATTGAACTGAACGAGTACTTTATCGTTGGCGTGCACGGCGGAAAGCGAAGTCAGGCAATGTGAGAAGGGAATCTGCACCAGGTCGCCCTGGATCACTACCTGTATCGCCTCTTCCAGCACCGCATTCACTGGTACCGATAGGAGCCCGGCGGAGGTTTCATGCTCAGTGGATGGGGTATTTGCGGGAAACACAGAAACCCTGGCGGGTGATTTATCCATAAAATTCATCCTTTTTGTACAAAAAGTAAGCATATGCAGTCAGGCACAGCCGCCGGAATCCTAAACAGCCTGAGTGATCAAGTAAACGCCAGGACACTAACTAGCAGCACCAATTTAGAAATGTGTGACCGAGCGCACATGGTGGGTGTTAACCATTCACCAGATTGGGGTCAGGATGGCGTTACTATACGAGCCATATGGTAAGCATCCACATAGTCCCCATTCCTGTAGGCATAGGCTTTCGACTCGCCTTCGATTATAAAGCCAGACTGCTTGTATAAAGCGATGGCACTCTCGTTGTCTGTATAAACGGTCAACTCAATGCGCTTCAGGTTCAGCCAGTTGTCTGCCAGATCACAGACGGTCGAAAGCAGGGCCTTGCCGACACCTTTCCCTTGAGCCAGATCTTTTACGCCCATTCCAAAGGTTGCTACATGCCTCCGCCTTGGATTGACGAATACTTTAAAGCCAATATTGCCAACGATTACGCCATCCAGCAGCGCTACATAGGCATAGACGTCTTCCGGGATATTTGCGAACCGCTTCTCCCACATCTCGACCGAGGGATAAGGGAGCTGCAAGGTGTTACTGTATGCATTAGGGCATTCGTAGATTTCCTTGATCGCTATAGCGTCCGTTGGCTCTGCCCTTCTGATTTTGATTTCCATGCCTTTTCCTTTGCGCAAAATTTTAAACTATTTCCAATTATTGATGCTGAAGGTCAGGGCTCCCATGGCAATTCTCCTCCGAGCTCGGCATGCTGCTGGACTAACTCAACGCCTGTTCAAAGTCCGCGAGTAGACCCTCTGGATCTTCAGTACCCACCGAAATCCTTATCGTGCCATTGGACGCACATAAAATTCTATACTTGAGATCAGCCAGCATAGATAATCCTTCGTTTTATAACGAAAGTAGACTAAGGATTAGCTCATGTACAAGCCAGTATTGCCCACTCTGATCGCCAGTCTTATGCTCAGTGCCTGTAACAGCGATAGCAATGATTCCGTCCAAACTGGCAAGGACCAACCTAACAATACCCATAATCTTTGCATAAACCATCGAGTAGGCAGCGAGGATTTCCTGAAAGCATCCCAACCCATTCACGGTCCTAGCACCATTACCAGCATCGACTCTCTTAATCAGGTGGTTGCGGATTTTGGTACGGAGGTTGTCGACACGATCGACCGTACGGGCGTTGACGGCTTAAAAGAACTGATGACAGCTCAAGGCGTAGTCACCACTATACTGGCAGCTCAATTAACCGGCACCTTATCTGCACTGGGCCTGATGCACGCTTGCACTTCCGAAGAGTTTGCCGCCAGCGGCTGCTCCACACGCACCATAAGCCCCTGGGTTGTTGATGATCCTGATGCGGTCTACCTTCGTTTGAATACAGAAGTGAATGGTCAACGTTATATACGCCGAATAGAAGAAGCCACATCTTCAAGTGGCCCCTGGGAAGAGCGGTACCGCCTTGAAGGCCCGATTGGTGATCTGGGGAATGTTGATATAATTATGCAGACGGAAGACGGAGAAGAGACCTTGGTCTATAGCCGTTCGATCAATGGGGCGGAGAACATAAAGTTTAGCGCTTTACAGCGTACCTTTACCATTGCAGAGGACGCCAATTGCAGTGGTCGCATTGACTACGAAGCAACCTCAGAAACACAAAGTATCAGCCTCAATGGTACCTGGCAGTTCAATCAAGGTAGAACCAGCGCACACCTTGATTTTCTGAATATCGACCTGACCAGTGGCGATCGATTGGCGGGAGAGTATCGCTGGTAGAGAAAGGAAGGCTGGGTGCACTTCCAGGCCTGCTATCTATTTATCGACACCTGAATATACCGAAAGGGCGGCAGGAAAACATCTGATTTTGGCTAGTGTAACTCTGCCTTCCTGTTCGCTCCCGCTGGTTATTTTTTCTTCACCGTAATTCGAGCCGTTAATGTTGGAAGGCGAAGTAGAGCGCAACTGGCGTAACACGCTTCAGTTTTCTCTACTAGTCAATCACCTCAACTTCCGGCCGAGCCTCGCGTAAGCGGTCGATCGCGGAGCGACTAATCTCAAGTCGTTGGACGACAACCCGCCGCAACGCAACCATATCCACCAGCGGAGCCAGATCGATCACTTGAGTGGCCCGCAAGTCGAGTGACGCCAACGCGGGCAGTTGGCGGAGTGGGGTGATGTCGCCAACAGCGGTATGGGCGATGTCGAGATCCTTCAGCGTTCGAACCGATGCCAATGGCACAAGAGTGGTCACCGCTGTGTGCGGCAACCGCAGCACGGCGAGGGCAGGCCGGCCGGCCAGTAGGCCGAGGTCGGCGACGCGCGTGAAGCTGACATTGACGGTGTGCAAATGTCGGTGACCTTCGAGCCCGTCGAGCGCGCGCACCCTCTGCCGGCGCAGTTCCTCGTAATGAGCGGCATTGAGCCGATTGCGGATCAACCCATAGCTGATCCGTGCCGTGCTCCATTCCGTTGGCCCGAACACGGCGCGCAGCCCGGCCTCATCCGTAGCCACCGTCTGCGCCGTGGCCGCCGCCGCTTGCATGGCGTTCCTCAGGTCTCCCCTGTCCGCCGGGCGGGGTGGTATGCTGGCCTGATGGACCGAGAAATACACCATCGACCGATCGGCAGGGTCGATGTAGCGTTCGTACGCCGCCGGCAAACGCGTGAGCCAAAGGCACTTCCGTTTTTTCTGCACCCGAGCACAAACAGCCTTGATTGCCCGTCGCGCCCTGTACCTGAAGCATGGAACTGACCTGACGGCTATGCCCAAATACGCAACCGGGCTTCGTGGAGCGTGCCGATACCGCCTTGGGATAACTCCGGAAGGCAGCAATGCCGTCGAGTGTTCTGACGACCTGGTCACCTGATATTTCGTGAGCTACCGGGATATCCAGACATTCATTGGTGAAGTCATCAACTATAGTCAGGCACTTGATACGGCGGCCGTGAGCCAGCGCATCCATCACGAAGTCCATTGACCAGGTGTGATTGAGCCTATCCGGCAATGTCAGCGGCTGGCGTTCAATCATGATGCCCTTGCGCTGCTTGAGCTTTCGGACCGCACGACCGGCGGCGCTCAAAGACAATCGCCTGGACGCGCTCTGTCAGTTCACAGTCTTCTGGTGAACACACGGACTGATGTCGCATCGTTGCGCGGGATAACCCGACGAGTGAGCAAGCCTTGCGCTCGGATATCATCGTCTCCGATACCATAGTACGCAAAGCCTCACGCTTGTTCCTGACGGTCAGTACTTTCGGCTTAGAGTGGCCTTCAGGGCCTCCGAGTCCAGCATGGACTCGGCCAGAAGCTTCCCACGCGCCAAAGTTAAACAGCCTCACCATAGCAATACTGCCGAATACAATTGAGCTACGAATGGCGCCAAAGACCTCGATATCATTCAGCCTGAAACCTGTAAGCAGGCCGGAGCTTTAGCCTAACTTACTGAGCAGAACAGCGAAATATCTGTGGGCTAGCGCACCGACAAATCCATCGTCATCCCTGAAAATGACAGCCATATTCGCCACATACCAGGGAGAAGAACACCATGATCACCATGCCAAGATACAAAGCCTCAGGCGTCGCCTTAACGGCGTTGCTGACTTTGGCCTTCGTCGGCCTGCTTGCAGGCTGTGGCGGATCCGAACAGGCCAGCGCTTCAACCGCTACCCAGGTAAATGGCGATCAGCACGACGTGGATGACCAGCCTCTGGGAGATATCGCTGAGTTTGATGACTTTTCGATTCAGGCTTATCTGAGCCCAACGGAAAGTCTGCCCGATGCCATGGCGCAACAATATGGTGTCGAAACTGACCCGAATCTTTTTCTGCTAAACGTGGTGATCCTTGAAACGGAGACAGAACAGCAGTCTGAGCCCATTTTGGCCGCAATAAGTGCACATTACGAAGACATGCTCGGTCGCGACACCAGCATCGACATGCGTCGGATCGATGCGAACAACCATTCTTCCTATATTGGTATCCTTGACACCAGTGATCAGCGTCATTTTGACATCGTCATTGAAGCGCAACTTGAAAACACTGAGCAGCCACTTCGAATGAGCTTCGAGGTGCAACTCAACTCTGAATAGTTTTAATAGAGCCTAGTGAAGGTGCCCTCTGTGGAAGAACGAGTAACCAGCGATGCCGAACGATGTAGCCGTGCTCCATGGGTTTGTCAAAGTTTTCGCTCTCAATCATTTTTCATCAAATAATATAGTTTGGCCACGGTGGTTTATGTCGGCGACGCCAGGCCGTTGTAGTGCATCCACATTTGCACGAGGCCACTGCCCATAGGCGCCGCTCCTGGTCCGATATCGTCAACGATGCGGTTCGTGTAGCCGTGGCGGAAGATCAGCAAGGTTTAGCAGCGTTTGACGATCGGGTATTTGAACCCACGTTGAGTTATGAGGCGTTGCAGGTCGACCCGCTACCAATCGGCAGCGAGAAACTCTTGGGGCATGGCGCTGGTGATGATCAGCGACTTGTTATTGTTGCAGTAGATTGATCCGTGTATGAGATGGCCGGGAGCGCTACAATGCATGTACCTCAGATAACGATGCGACTGATAAGCTGTCATGCAAAACCTGTTGAACAACATAACCGATGTTATGACGCAAGCGACCGAGCGCGGGCGCGTTGCGGACTACATTCCTCAGTTGGCGCATGTTGATCCAAAGCATTTTGGTATGGCTGTGGCTACGCCAGACGGGCAGTTGTTTACTGCTGGGGATGCCACCATGCCTTTTTCCATTCAGAGTATTTCCAAGGTGTTTGCGCTGACTCTGGCGTTGGGCAAACAGGGCGATGGGTTGTGGCAGTATGTCGGGCGAGAGCCTTCGGGTGACCCGTTCAATTCCATCGTGCAGTTGGAGCATGAGTCCGGTAAACCGCGCAATCCGTTCATCAATGCCGGAGCCATAGCGGTGGTGGACGCCATCATGATGGGGCATGAGCCCAAGGAAGTACTGGCGGAGTTGCTGAGCTTTGTTCGCTATCTTGCGGGCGATGACAGCCTGTTCTTCGACCATGAAGTGGCGGAATCGGAACTCAAATACAAGCACCGCAATGCCTCCCTTGCCCATTTCATGAAAGCCTTCGGCCGCCTGCAGCATGATGTGGATAAAGTCTTGGGCGCCTACTTTCATCAATGCGCGCTGGCCATGAATTGCGTGCAACTGGCGCGTGCTGGGCTCTTTTTGGTGTCGGACGGGGTGAACCAGGCCAGTGGTTCACGTGTAGTCTCGGCTCAGCGTGCACGGCGGATCAATGCCATGATGATGATGTGTGGTCATTACGACGGCTCGGGTGAGTTCGCTTACCGTGTTGGTTTGCCAGGCAAAAGCGGAGTCGGTGGTGGCATACTGGCTATTGCGCCCGGTAAAGCATCAATAGCTGTATGGTCGCCGGGGTTGGACCAGATCGGTAACAGCCTGTTGGGGACTCGGGCACTGGAAATGCTGGTACAGGAGACCGGTTGGTCGGTGTTTGGGCATTAAGGTGTTTCAGGTGTCTTTGGGTAGGTCATTTGGGTTTAACTGGAGTCAGTCAATGCGTCCCAGCCAGTATGTACAGCTTTGCTCTGTTGCACGCCGAATCATGAATGATGCCGGCGAGGCAGAAGACATAGTTCAAGAGGCCTACCTGGCGGCCTTTTTGGCAGGCCTGACAGATTTCGATGCGATTGACACCAGAAAGTGGTTGGTCGGAACGGTGCGCAACAAGGCTCGTATGGCGCTGCGTGGCGCCGTTCGCAGGCGGGGGCGCGAAAGCCAATGGCAAGTGGAGGAGTCAGACTCTGTGGCCGATGATCACCGGGAAATTGCCCGGTTATTGGACAGCTTACCTTCATCCCTCAAGTCGGTCGCAGCTTTGGCTTTATCTGGCCATAGTCGCAAAGAGATCACTTACTTGCTTAATCTGACGGAAACAGCACTTCGCCAACGAATTCGTGCGCTAAAATGTCGTGTAACAGAAGCAGAGGTGGTCATGCCTGTTGAGCTGACAGGGCTAACTCCGGGAGTAGCTTATGGTCGTATTCGTGGTGCCTTGTTATCCAAACTTGCTCATCGAAGTGGGTTCCTGGCCAGCCACGACCCGGATGGTCATCTTTTTGTCATCGGACACTCACAAAACGGAACTCGGCGGCAATAAGTAGAAGAATCAACCTGTGAGGAACACCCAATGAGCTTCAAACCTAAAAGTGCCGCCATCGTCTACTATGTCAACGATATTCTGCGCACAGAAACCTTCTATAACAAAACCTTCGACCTTGGCCTGGCGCGAATGGAAGGCGCCGAACCGTTCTGGCTGCAGGGTCGCCTCGAGAATGGCCTCGACCTTATCTTCTTTCAGATGGAGGGCAAACGAGGCGATACGCCAGCCATTGTCTTTGAAGTCCATGAAGGCGGAATCGACGATATTGTCGCCGAGTTGGCCATGAAGGGCGTCACTATAGTGACGCCAGTCTCGGAAGCACCCGGCGGATGGAGTGCCGATTTTCTGGACCCGGATGGGTTTGGTATAGGGCTGTGGCAGTCGGGTGAGCTGCCGCGTTCGCTAAAGTCGTAGTCCGAACCTTCAGGCGGCCCTTCCAGCCGGGGCCGCCGATGAGAACGAAAACAACAAGAGGCTAGTCATGGCTCAAGACCCATTACTGCAACCCTTTCAACTCAAGCATCTGACCATCAGGAACCGCCTGATGATGACCTCCCATGAGCCCGCCTACCCGGAAGACGGCATGCCCAAGGCGCTCTACCGCGCTTACCATGTTGAGCGTGCCAAAGCGGGCATCGGCCTCACCATGACGGCCGGCTCTGCTACCGTCGCCAAAGACAGCCCGCCGGTGTTCAACAACATCCTCGCCTACAAGGATGACGTTGTGCCCTGGTTGCGCGACCTGACCGATGCCTGCCATGAACACGGCACCGCCGTCATGATCCAGCTCACCCACCTCGGCCGCCGCACCCGCTGGGATAAAGGCGACTGGTTGCCGGCGGTCTCTGCGTCACACAACCGCGAAGCCTCTCATCGAGCCTTCCCTAAACAGGTGGAAGACTGGGACATCGACCGGCTGATTCGGGATTACGCCGACGCCGCCGAACGCATGCAAGCGGCTGGGCTCGATGGCATTGAGCTTCAGGCCTACGGCCACCTGATGGACCAGTTCTGGTCACCCCTGACCAACACTCTCGATGCCCCCTATGGCGGCAGCCTCGATAACCGGCTCAGGTTTACCTTCGAGGTGCTCAGCGCCATTCGCGCCCGAGTCGGGCCCGATTTTATTGTCGGCGTGCGCTACACCGGAGACGAACAATTACCCGGCGGCCTGAATGCCGACGAAGGTCTGGACATCTCCCGACGCCTGAAAGACAGCGGCATGGTCGATTTTCTGAATGTGGTGCGCGGCCATATCGATACCGACCCTGGGTTGACCGACGTTATTCCCGTTCAGGGCATGCCCAGTGCACCTCACCTGGACTTTGCCGGTGAGATCCGCCGTCAGGTCGACTTCCCGACCTTCCATGGCGCCAAAATTCAGGACGTCGGCACCGCCCGCTACGCCATCGAATCCGGCAAGGTCGACATGATCGGCATGACTCGAGCGCACATGGCCGACCCGCACATTGTGAAAAAAATCATGGAAGGGCGCGAAGCAGACATTCGCCCCTGCGTCGGTGCCAACTACTGCCTGGATCGCATCTACCAGGGCGGCGCAGCCTACTGCATACACAACGCAGCCACGGGCCGGGAAACCACCATGCCGCACGAGATTCCCAGAGCGGACCAGAAGCGCAAGGTGCTGGTGATTGGCGCTGGGCCAGGCGGGCTGGAAGCGGCACGAGTCGCGGCCGAGCGCGGGCACGACGTCGTGGTCATGGAAGCCCTGAGTGCAGCGGGTGGCCAGGTGCGTCTCACTGCCCACAGCGAGCGCCGACGCGACATGATCGCCATCATCGATTGGCGCCTGGCGCAGTGTGAAAAACTGGGCGTCGAGTTTCGCTACAACTGCTGGGCGGAGGCGGACGAGGTACGCCAGCAAAACCCGGACGTGGTCATCGTCGCCACCGGCGGTTACCCCATCGAAGACCAGCCTGCCGTGGGCAGCGACCTGGTGGTCAACAGTTGGGACATACTCTCCGGCCACATCAAACCCGGGCAAAGGGTTCTGCTGTTCGACGACGCCGGCGACCACCCCGCCCTACAGGCAGCAGAAATAATCGCCAGGACCGGTGCCCAACTCGAAATCATGACGCCAGACCGCACCTTCTCGGCCGAAGTCATGGCCATGACCCTGGTGCCCTACATGCGTGCCCTGCAGCGACCCAACGTCACCTTTACACCAACCTACCGGCTGAAGTCGGTGGAGCGCAGCGGCGATGAACTGCTGGCCAGAATCACCAGCGACTACCTGGATCTGGACCATGAACGGCGCATCGACCAGGTGGTGGTCAACTATGGCATCCAGCCCATGGCCGACATCTATTTTGACCTGAAGCCTCATTCCAGCAATGGCGGGGAAGTGAATTACGATGACTTGATTGTCGGCACAGCGCAAAGCGTGGTTCGCAATGAAGGGGGCCGTTTTCAGTTGTTCCGCATTGGCGATGCCGTGGAATCGCGCAACACCCATGCGGCCATTTATGATGCCTTGCGCCTGGTGAAAGACCTCTGACCGGTTGTTGTAATAGACAATCCCGGCCGCATATCTCACTGGTATCCAAACGGCAGACAAACAGACTGTGCTGAACAATACCCCCTTTTCCTTGTTGGAGCTGGCGTCCATTCGTGAAGGCAGCGATGCCACGGCTACCTTCAAGGAATCCCTGCGTTACGCTCAGGCGGCAGACGAACTCGGCTATCAACGCTTCTGGTTGGCCGAACACCACAATACCGAAGGCGTCGCCAGCTCGGCCACGGCCGTTCTGGTGGGCCACATCGCCTCCGGTACCCAGCGCATTCGCGTCGGTTCGGGTGGTGTCATGCTACCTAATCACCCACCTCTGATAGTGGCGGAGCAGTTCGGAACCCTCGAAAGCCTCTACCCTGGGCGCATCGATCTGGGCCTCGGCCGCGCGCCGGGCACAGACCCGATCACCGCCCGTGCCTTGCGTCGGGATGAAGACGCCGCACACGACTTCCCGACCGAAGTCAGTCTGCTGCAACAACTGCTTGCGCCCTCGGCACCCGGTCAACGGCTCAAGGCCATACCTGGTGCGGGGACCAATGTGCCCATCTGGCTGCTCGGCTCCAGCCTTTTCAGTGCCCAACTGGCGGCGCAGCGCGGGCTGCCCTATGCCTTTGCGGGCCACTTTGCCCCGCGCCTGGTGCGCGAAGCGGCGCACCTCTATCGAACGCACTTTCAGCCATCCGACACGCTATCAGAGCCCTACCTGATGTTGGGCTTGCCCCTGGTGATCGCCGAAACCGAAGCCCGTGCCAGGTTGTTGGCCACCTCAGGCCAGCAACGCATCCTGGCACTGTTTCGCGGCCACCCGGTGTGGTTGAGGCCACCGGTAGAAAGCATGCAAGGTGCCTGGACACCCCAGGAAGAGGCGGGAGTGAAAGAATTCCTCTCACTGGCCGCCGTCGGCACACCCGATCAGGTAAAACCCTATCTGGAAAGTTTGGTGGATGAGCTGCAGGTGAACGAATTGATATTCACCAACGATGTGTACGACCCCGATGAGCGGATCAAGGCGCTAGAGCTATTGAAGAGCGTTAAGGGCTGAACAGCAGGCGGATGGATTCCGGTTCGCTTGTTTTGGGCGACTGAGATAAGCCAAGGCTGTGCAGCGTGCGTAGCGTTCATTCCAATTCAACCAGGACGGTCAAGATGACATTTTCAGCCAAAGCATTGGTTCTCGTCCCTGCACTACTGATGTCGGCCCAGGCAATTGCCTGGCAACTCACGCTCGAAACCGGCCCGCTGGCGTACAGCTATAATGACACCCAGATCCCCAATAACAGCAACGGCGACCGCTTTGACCTGATGGCCCTGACCGGCGCTGGCCCGGTGCCCTATCTGCGGCTGAACCTGGAAACCACCTTCAACGAGCGTCACACCCTGCGTGCGCTCTACGCACCGGTGAGCATCGAAGGTGAGGGCACCTTGCCCGAGGCCACGCGCTTTGCCGGCGAAACCTTTGCCGCCGACACGCCCACCACCGCCTACTACCAGTTCAACACCTATCGGCTGACGTACCGTTACACCTTTCATGAATCCGAGCGCTGGCGCCTGGGTGTCGGGCTTACCGCTCTGGTGCGCGATGCCGACATCCAACTGACGCAGGGTTCAACGACCGCCAACAGCGACGACCTGGGCGGCGTACCCCTGTTGCACTTCAACGCCCTGTACCGGCTGAACCCTGAATGGGCGCTGGAGTTTGACATCGACGCAGCGGTAGCCCCTCAGGGCCGTGCCATTGATGCCGCCTGGATCGCAGAATACAGCGCCAGCGACGCTTGGGCTTTGCGTGCCGGTTACAGAACACTGGAAGGCGGGGGTGCCGGTGGCGGAGTTTATACCTTTGCGTGGTTTCACTATGGGGTATTGGGGGTGAGTTATCGGTTTTAGGCGTTCACTGCGCGGCCGCGTTGATTTATTCTGTTGCTCACTACCGCGCACCCATTGAGCAATCAGAGCACCCTATGGCCGTACTGAACGACATTCTTGACCTGACACGCTACCCACTCGGTGACGACGCCTTCCGTCAGCAGTGCCGCCAAACCCTGATGCAAGACGGCGCCCTGGTGCTGCCAGGTTTCATGAAGGTAGAGGCCGTAGAACAGGTCCGGCAGGAAGGCCTGGCTCAGAAGCACCTGGCCTACTACACCACCAACCAGCACAACGTCTATTTGAGTGACCCCGACCCGGCCTACGCCGATACCCACCCAAGAAACCGGCGAGTCAACTCCTCCAAGGGCTGCATAACGGATGATCAGATCGGGCCAGACTCTCCGCTACGCCAGTTGTACGACGCTGAAGGCTTTCGCGACTTTCTGGGTACCCTGTTGGAGGAATCCCTCTACCCTTATGCCGACCCGCTCTCCTCCATCAACCTGCACTACGCCAGCGAAGGGCAGGAACTGGGCTGGCACTTCGACAACTCCTCCTTCGCCACCACCTTGTTGATTGAAAAGCCGGCCGCGGGCGGGGTGTTCGAGTATGTCGAAAACCTGCGCGATGCCGACCGGGGCGACATGAACTACGAGGGCGTCGAGCAGGTGCTGGCGGGCAAAATCACACCCAAGCAACTCAGCATGGAACCCGGCACCCTGGTGCTGTTTCGCGGCCGCAATGCCATGCACAGAGTCACACCCACCATTGGGGCCATAACGCGGATGTTGGCGGTGCTGGCCTACAACAGCCAGCCCGGGGTGGCGTTATCGGAAAACGCGCGAATGACGTTTTTTGGGCGGTTGGGGTGAAAGGTTTCGGCGCTAACTTCCCATAATTTCTACGTTGGTCGTATGGGCTTACAATTGTAAGCTTGGGACTCCATTTTCGGAAAAGGTACGGGTGGCGAGCTCACTTGAAGCCCTCTATACTTTCAGCCATGAAAAAGCTCACTTTGATACTGCACAATTCCAGTCCCGATAGTCTCACCGTAAAACGGTTGGGCCAGTACCTGCCGCATCTGGCGGAATTGTTGGGTGAGTCGAAGCATGTGCATTTCGCTTCAGTAACAGAAGGCAGTGCCATGCTGAACGTGGCGATCGAAGAGCCTTATTATCCAAGAGTGATTGCTCAGGTCAGGCTAGTGCATAGTGGCCAGGGGGCAAAAAAATCACAAGCGGCCTATCGAGCTTTGCGGAGCCTCATGGAGGAAGATGAAACCGACGGTGATATCCTGGATGATGCTCAAACATCTGTTTTGACATTTCGTAAGCAAGCGGAGGGCGAAAAACCGCTTCTCGTTCGCAAAAACGGCTCTGTTCAGGGTCGTCTTTATAAAATTGGCGGAAAAGACGCGACCATTCCGGTAAGGCTGGAAGGCGCCAATGGCGAAACCCTTTATTGTGAAACAACCACAGCGATTGCCGAGCAGCTCTCCGGCCACCTGTTCAAACAGGTGCGGGTGAGCGGTCATGGTCAATGGGCTCGGACGGTGGAAGGGCAATGGAGCCTGCGCAAATTAACGATAGACAGTTTTGACTTGCTGGAAACCAATAAAGCGGGAGCCGTTGTCGCGAAATTGCAGGCGATTGGCGGGTTGAAGTGGTCTGAAATGGATGATCCACACAGGGTGGCAAAGGATATAAGGAACTGATTTGCGACTGCTGCTGGACAACAACATCCTGATCCAGATCCTGGCACCTACGGTCACTGGCCTTTCAGACCCAGAGACCAAAGCGGAGTTGGATCGCTTAAGTGATCGCGCGGCGGCCTTTGTTAATCAGGTTGAGAGCCAGAATGCGGTAATGGTGATACCAACACCGGTGTTGGCTGAGTTTCTAATTGGCGTAGAGGTTGAAAAATACCAGGGATACCTGGACGCCATTAATAGTAACGCCTGTTTCCAGTTGGTAGACTTCGACACGGCGGCAGCTATTGAATGTGCCCAGTTGCCCAGCCGACAGGAACTTGCGCAACTATCACCCGAACAGAGTGCGAGCAAGCTCAAGTTTGACCGCCAAATTGTCAGTATCGCTTTGGCGGATATGGTCGATGAAGTCTGGTCGCATGATGACTCACTGCGCAAGATTGCGCTCTCAAAGGGCCTGGTTGTTAAATCTCTGGCCGATGTTGAGCCACAGCCGGTCCAAATGGCCTTCCCAAGTTACGATACATGAGTAGGTTGTTTCATGCTCAGGCTTCAGCCTACTCAAGTTACTTGAATTTGCTGCTGATGTCTTTGGATATTTCTGAAAGGGCTTTCTCCAGTTCTTTGTCGAGTTTATTGGTAGAGTAATATTTGGGTATTACCACATCGGCTTTCTCAATCACCGGAATCTGCCTCATGGTATCCAGATATTGGATCAATCGTTTTGGATCAGTCTTTGGACGAGTTAGTTCTTTTTTGAACCTTTCCTCAAAACGACGCATATCATCTTCGTCATCAATTTCATTTTCTTCTAGGTAAATCCATCTAGCCAACATCTTTTGGGACCATCCTGCTCTTGCGCAGAGGTCTTTGATGATTGCTTGAAGCTCCAGGGTGCTTTGTGTCCCCATTTGTCCCCAACCCCCTTGTCATATTGGTTTTGTCCCGGCGGGGACATCACATAAACCTTAATGGAGAAAGATCATGACTAAATCCAAACAACCCATGACACCAGCCGCTGCTGCTCGTATTCAGAGCTCAATAGCCAGGAAGAACGGTGGCATCGTACCAAAAGGTTCGTTCGCTGCGAAAGCTCAATCGGCCGCTGCCAGAAATCTGGCCGCTAGCGGACAGCGACCTCCCAATGGACCGAGCACGACGGGTAACCCTTCTGGTGGCGGTCGTGGTAACAACCCACCCAAGAAATAACTGATCGCTAATGATCAAGCGGGGGCTGTGCCCCCGCATTATGTGCACTCAGTAAGGCTGCTTCTGAGCCGCTCCGGGAATTCCTGCTGATTCCTGCGAAAATTCGAGTAAGAGTAATCCTCTATGGTCTTTCCTACAGCACACAGGCAAAGGCTTTGCTTTTCTGCATAGCGCTGCCGAGATAATGGCCGTTGGTCGCTGTTTATACAGGCATCGACCATGGAGTATTCAACTTCTAGCGGATATCGGTCTTCCGAAAATACCGTTCGATCCAGTATGTCATAGCTCGCGACACCGAATAAAAAGGGTATCAAACCCAGTGGCGCCAGCTTGTACCGCTTTCCGTTGATGGGTTTTGCGCATTTCTTACATGGTATAATACGCTGCACATCGATTGAGTTTGCTTCAGAACAGCCCTGACACTCGATCTCAATTACTGTTGATACTTCCTTTGGTTCAGTCATGTTTCTTCTTTTCTAAAAAAATAATATAAATTCTGGATTAACGCGATCAGACTCTTGTGGCCGCTATTTAAGGCTTCAAACATCGGCTTTGCTTTTACGAGTGCGTTTGGCCGTCTTCATAGCTGCACGCTCTGCCTTGATTTTCTTCAGCAATGCTTCTGCACTGTTTTCTCCGCTGATTAAATCGGGGTTATCCTTACGCCACTGTTCGGTGAGCTCGCCCCGGAAGGCTTTGGCCAGGATGGACTGAGTGAGGTTGTTGACGCGGGCCAGAGCGTTGTTGACCTGCTGTTCTATGCAGTCGGCGTGGGTGAAGAGTTGGTCTACTTGGCGGACTATTTCGGTTTGTTCTATTTTGCTTGGTACTGAAATACCAATCGCTCTGACTTTATTGAGATTTAGGTTTGGCTGAGCCCCGCCAGCAGCAGTTTTCCGAGTCTCTTCGTAATTCTCAAGTAGCCTGAGTTTGAGGTAGCTACATAAGACTTTTTGTTCGTCTGCAGTCAGTGCAGCACAGGCTTGATTGCATGTCGCCGACAGCCTTAACTCTGTAACCTGGCCTCGGGTTTTACCTTCACCGTACATCGCCAGAAGAAGTGTGCTTGGTGGAAATATTTTAAGAGCGCATTCCTCAACTGCAAGTTGAGTAACAAATTGCTCGGCTGAATCAGTATAAATTGTGCCTGTGCTAGCGCTGGTTAGCCAAGGAATATCACCACCCTTCCAATATCTGGATTCCTTACGGCTGGGGGTTTTTCCTGTCGCAACAGTTGCAACGTCACCAACAGTAAGTATCTCCCAATCGGTGATTGATGAGCCACACTCTTTCCGCCACTCCTCCGTCAACCGCCCACTCACCGCTGCAGCCAAGACGGACTGGCGGAAGCGTTTGAGGATTTTCGGGATGCGTTCGAGGCGGGCTTTGGTGTTTTCCACCTGGGCCAGTAGGGTGTCGAGTTTGTCGGCGATGACTTTTTGTTCGGCGAGGGGGGGGAGAAGTATGGGTAAACTCTCGATAGAACTGCCAGAAATATTTGGCTGAGCCCCACCGTATGCAATTTTCAATATTTCATCACTAATAGCCAAAATAAGGTAGTTTCTATATGAAGCACAACTGTTTTCTTGAGACAGAAGCTTTAAGTTTCCGACTCGTTGGTTTTGATAGGCAGGTGTTTTTCCCTCATAAATACCTACTTTTCCTGTTGTTGCTCCAGACATTGCAATTAGTAAGTCACCGTATGCTAGTTCAAATCCGTCGACTCCTTCATTTACATGAACTGCTTTGTTGTCAGAAGCTTTGCGACCATCTAAATCAGAGATTCGTATTACAGGAAAAGTTTTATCATTCGGCTGTACGTAGGAACTACTCTTAAATGCATTTCCATTCTTCAAATATAGGTAATCGCCGACTACAGCATTAGCCCATCCTATAGGTAGTGAAATCTCTACTTTCAAGTTTTTAAGGGCATCTAGCATTATTCTTCTCCACCTAAAACTTCCCCCAAAAGCGTCCTAGCTCCATCAGCCTGTTCCTCAGCCCCAAGCTCCCGCATCAAAGCATCCAGCTCGCCCAAAGCCTGCACCAACTCTCCCATCGCCTCACAGGCCAACACACTCGGCTCCGGCAAGTTGGCTGCATCCAAACTGTCGCTGTCTTTCAGCCAGGAAATATCGAGCGAGTCGCCTTTGTGCTCGGCAATCCATTGGCGGGTGAAGGAGCGCCAGCGGCTGTGCATCATGCGTTCGTCGACACCCTGGTTTTCTTCGGTGGCTTTGGTTGCTTCCGGTAGTTCTATTTTGTCCGAGTGGAAGCTGTATTCGCCTTCGGTGCGGTTGGTTGGGTGCCCCTCACCCTTCTTCCCCTCACCCAGGCCCTCTCCCGCGAGGGGAGAGGGAGAAAAGACGTCTTCGAAGGGTTTTAGGTGCTGTTCTGTAAAAGGTGTACGTTTGCCGAAGCTGGGCATGTTGGTGCGCAGGTCGTAGACCCAGACGTTTTCGGTGCAGTGTTCTTCCTGGTGTTTGTCGGTGGCGCTGCCTTTGGTGAAGAAGAGGACGTTGGTTTTTACGCCCTGGGCGTAGAAGATGCCGGTGGGCAGGCGGAGGATGGTGTGCAGGTTACACTTGTTCATTAAATCGCGGCGCACGTCGGTGCCGACTCCGGATTCGAACAGCACGTTATCCGGCAGCACGACGGCGGCACGGCCACCGGGTTTGAGGTTGCGGTAGATGTGCTGCAAAAAGGCCAGTTGTTTGTTGCTGGTCTTGTAGGTGAGGTCGTCGCGGGTGATGCTGGCGTCGCCGCCTTTGCTGGTGCCGAAGGGTGGGTTGGCGAGGATGACGTCGGCTTTCTCCAGGCTGGCGCCGGCCTGACCCAGGGCGTTGCCGAGGTGGACGACGCCTTCTGCATCACCTTCCATGCCGTGCAATAAACAGTTCATCAGCGCCAGGCGGCGGGTGCCGGGCACCAGTTCGATGCCCACATAAGCCTGGGTGCTCTGGAAGGTTTTGTCCCTGTCGCTCAGTTCATAGAGTTCATCGGTCTGGCTTTTGATGTATTCGTGTGCGGCGATTAAAAAGCCCGCCGTGCCAGCGGCCGGGTCTTGTATGCGCTCGCCGGGCTGGGGTTTTAGGCAGCGCACCATGGTGTTGATCAGGGCGCGGGGGGTGAAGTATTGCCCTGCGCCGGATTTGGTCTCGTTGGCGTTCTTTTCGAGCAGGCCTTCGTAAAGGTCGCCCAGGCCGTCTTTTTGGGCGCTGAACCAGTCGATCTGGTCCAGGGATTTGATCATCTGTTCCAGGTGGCGTGGTTCGCGCAGGCGAGTTTGGGCGTCGGCGTAAATGGCGCTGATCAGCGGGTCGTCGTGCACCAGGGTACCATCGGCATCGCGGCCGGTGGAGAGGCTGAGCAGAATGCGCTTGTAGTCGTTCAGCAGGTTGATGCCGGATTTGCCGTTCAGGTCGGACCAGCGGCAGCCTTCGGGCAGGGGGTGCTTTTTCAACGTGCCGGCTTCGGTGCTCTCATGCACCATTTTGATGAACAGCAGCAGTACCAGTTCGGTGACGTAGTCCGAGTAGTTGATGCCGTCGTCACGCAGTACGTCGCAGAGGTTCCAGAGTTTTTGTACGATGTCGTTGTTGGTCATATTGAGTTCCGGGTTGTATCAGGCGCGTTCTAAAAAGAGCGCCATCAGCGGTGCATTGATGTAGAAGTTGCTGCGGCCTATTTTGGTTTTGTTAAGCAGCCCTATTGTGACCAGTTCATCGAGGTACTTGGTCGCGGTAATGCGGCTGACGCCAAGGTCTTCCATCACAAATTCAATTTTGGTGTAGGGGTGGTTGAACAGGTTGTTGAGCAATTCCTGCCGGTAAATTTTCGGGCACTCGTCACGCATCCGGTGTTTGGTGAATTGCATCAACACACGAATCTGGCCGATCAGGTCAATGGTTTGTTGGGCGGTCTGACTGACGCCCTCGAGCATGTATAGGAGCCAGGGCTCCCAGTTGCCGGTTTCACGCACGGCCTGCAATTGCTGGTAGTAACCTGCTTTGGTCTGGATGAGGTAGCGGCTCAGGTAGAGCACGGGCAGGTCGAGCAGATCTTTGGCGACCAGGTACAGCATGTTGATGATGCGGCCGGTTCGACCGTTGCCGTCATAGAAGGGGTGAATGCTCTCGAATTGATGGTGGATGATGGCCATTTTCACCAGAGGGTCGGCATCACAGCGTTCGTCGTCATTGATGTAGGCAACCAGATTCTCCATCAGGTCTTCTATTTCCTGAGCGGACTGGGGTGGCTCATACACAACATCCCCTGTGCTCTGGTTTTGCAGTGTTGTTCCGGGTAGCTTGCGCAGGCCTGCGTTGTTTTTCTCCAGAGTTTGTTGAATGAGCAGTATGTCATGTAAGCGAATCAGTCGGCTTTGCCGGACGCTGCGGAACCCGGCTTGTAAAGCCGTGGCGTAGTCCTGAACCTCTTTGGTTTCGGGGGATACGCTGGCGTCGTCGGCGACCACGGCGCGATAGAGATCGTCCTGAGTGGTAATGATGTTTTCAATTTCGGAGCTGTGTCGGGCCTCCTGCAACGTTAGGGTGTTGATCAGGATTTCCTCATTGGGAATGGTGGCTGACACACCTTTAAGCTCTGCCAGATAGCGGTGCGCCTGCGCTGCTTTTTTCAGCACGGCTCGGGTTTCCCATCGTTCGGGGGATTCAAGGGGCAGGGTTGGCAGCACGCAATGTCCTTTCTGACGTTATGTATAGAAAAACAAGAAATCTATACATGTCTTGGCTGATATGCAAAGAAAATTGCACTTTTCTATGCATATAGTGACTGACCTGTATACAAAAAGGCCTAAACCGTTTTGTAGGTGCGAGCTATGTCGAAAAAACCACTAAAAATCGACATGGATTCAATCTATGTCGATGCCATCAACATGGCCCAGTCAAGCACTCTGCTGCGGCCACATGGCCTCGTTTAGCTCCTCCAGCACGGTATCGAGCTGCTCGCCCAGCAATTTATCCAGTTGTTTGGCGCCGCCGTCGTCGGCAAAGCGGTGGTTGACGAATTCCCGGTCGATGATGACTTCATGCACCAGTTGTTTGGCCAGGCGGTCCAGCCATTTGCGCTGAGCAGGTGTCCACTGGTGCTGGGTGTAGATGCGGTCCATGGCGTCGGCGACGCGGTTTTCGAAGGGTATCAGGGGTTCGCCCAGAGCAGCCTGGCGGATGTAACCGAGGATGCTGGCGGCGATGTCCTTGTTGGTCTGGTTGCGCACGGCGCTTTTCAGGTTGGCTTCGGTGTAGCCGTGGTTGTCGAGCAGCAGTTTGATTTCGCGCAGTTGTTCGCGGGTGAGGTCGCGGGGTTTGTTGACCACCACCGCCAGGGCGGCGGACTGGTTGAGTTGCTCCTTGATGAATTGGTTAAAGCTGTCGAGGTAGTCAGCGGGCTTTTCTTTAATGCCATAAGTTTGGTCGCGCCGGGTCAGTTCGTCGGGGTGGTCTGAAATAACGGGCCGGTAAGTCGACCCAACCAGGTGCTGTACTTCGTCCAGTTGCTTGAGCAGGCCGCTGTGTTGCTGGATGAATGCTGAGGCCTGGCGGGGGCCGAGTTGTTTCAGGTGTGTGTGCAGTTGCTTGGGTTCCACGCCCCAGCTCTGGTGTAGTTCGTCCAGTTTGTTTTTCAGGTCCGGGTGGCCTTCTGCTTTGCTTTCGGCCTTGCGCAGCACGCGCATCAGTTTCTGACTGAGCTGGCTGAGCACGACGTCGGCTTGAGTCTCACCGGCTTGCTCGCCCGGGCTGTTCAGGGCTTTTTCGAGGTGGTGGTCGTCGGTGAGTTCCTCCACCAGTTGCTCAAGGGTGATGTTGGGGTCTTTCACCAGTGGCTTCATGGTGTTCACGTCTTGCAGGGCGGCGTAGATGTCCACCGGGTCGTAGATGGTGAACACCGTTTTTCCGATCTCGTCGCAACGGCGGGTGGCGCGGCCAATCATTTGCTCGTAGAGAATGCGCGAGCGCACCCGGCGCATAAAGACCAGGTGGCAGATGGGTGGTACATCAATGCCGGTGGTGAGCAGGTCGACGGTGATGGCAATGCTCGGGTAACGCTCGTTTTTGTAACGGCGGATGAGTTGCCCCACCTTGTCGCTTTGGCCGGTGATTTTGGCCACGGCGGCTTCGTTGTAGCTGCCGTTGTAGAGGGCTTTGAAGGCCTTGTCTAACTGGCTTTTGACCATGTCGGCATGCAAGTCGGTGGCGCAGAAGATTAAGGTCTTTTCGTCGCCTTTCGGGTCGAGCTCCGTGGCCAGTTGCTCGCAGATGACCCGGTTGAAGTTCTCGTTAATCACGCGCTTGTTAAAGGCATCGACATCGAAATTCAGTTCGTCTTCCAACTCGGCGGTATCCACTTCGCCGGTGTCGGTATTGATCACCTGTACGGCCTTACCTTTCTCGAAGCGAATGCCGTTTTTGCTGAGCAGTGTCTCGTAGCGGATGGGTGGTTCGTGGTCTATGAGCCAATCGTCGGCGACGGCCTCTCGGTAGGAATAGGTGTACACCGGTTTGCCGAAAATGTCGCTGGTGTGTTTGGCCGGGGTAGCGGTGAGGCCGATCTTTATGGCATCAAAGTAGTCGAGCACTCGGCGGTAGCTGGAGAGGTACTGGCTGGTGTCTCGCGTGGCCAGCTCGCCTTCGGTCATTTCCTGATCCAGGGTGTAGCCTCGGTGAGCTTCGTCGATGATGATGCAGTCGAACTGGTCTATGGGTGGTGGGGTGTCGCTCATAAAGAGGCGCTTGACCATGGCCTGAACGGTAGCCACCTGAATGCGGGTTTCTGCCTCGGCGGCCATGTCGCCCAGCTCCGCCACGTTGTAGATCTTGCTCAGGGTGTGGTTCTGTTCCAGTGGCGCTTCGTTAAAGGCATCCAGCGCTTGCTGGCCGAGGGCGGTGCGGTCGACCAGAAAGAGGATGCGCTGAAAACGTTCGGCCTTCAGAAAGCGGTACATCAAGCCAATGATGGTGCGGGTTTTGCCGGTGCCGGTGGCCATGGCCAAAAGTGCCGTGCGAGCGCCCCGGGCCAGGGCGTGTTCGGTGGCGCTAATGGCGGCTTGCTGATAGTCGCGCAGTTTCAGGTAGCCGTAGGGTTCGGTTTGCAGTTGTTGCTCGGCGTGGGCCTTGTCGCGGGAGAGTAAATCCAGGAGGCCGGCCGGGGTGTGAAACTGCGGCAAGGCGCGGCGCAGGTTGCTGGGTTCGCGCACATCCCGGAACCAGGTGCCGGATTGCTCGGCCAATTGCGGCACATAGGGGCGGCCGTTGCAGGAATAGACAAAGGGCACCAGGTAATGGTCGCTCTCGTCGGCAGGCCAGGCGATGGTTCGGTTCATCAACGCCCAGGCGCCGACCAGGGGCGGTTCGACCTTCAAGCCCTTGCTGTAGCGTTCGGCCTGGTCGATCTTGCCGGCGACGTTGGTGTTTTCCTTTTTTGCTTCGACCACGGCCATGGGGGTCAGCCCGGCAAAGAGCACATAGTCTGCCCGGCCTGTTTTGCCCTGGTAACGGGTGGGCCACTCGGCAATGGCCCGGTTGATGCCCTGCTCCGGCCGTGCGCCTTTGTGGTAGGTGATCTCCGCGCTGTCGGCCTCCCAGCCGGCTTCCGTTAATTGCTGATCGATGAGAATGCGAGTGAGTTCTTCGTTCAGTACCAATGTATCGCTGGCGGCTTTGGCCTTGCTGGCTACCTGCTGGCGCTGTTGGTTGAGGGTGGCTTCTCCCTGTTCCGCCAATTGCTGTTGCAGTGCCTGAATTTTGTGTTCGTATGCCTGTTGTTGCTGTACCAATGCTTGTTCGTGCTGGCGTGCCTGTTCGGCCAACTGGCGGGATTCCTCATCCATGGCATGTGCCAGGGCTTCGTACTCGGTTTTTTCCTGCTCGATCAATTGGCTCAGTTGCTGGCTGCTGTCCAGGGCTTTATTGGCTTTTTGCAGGTCGTGGCGCAGGCTATCGATGTTGTGTTGCAGTTGCCGTAACTGAGCGCTTGGGTCGGCCGGTGCGACAAAAGCACCCGGTTTGAACGAGTCGCTGGCCTGGCTAAAGGCTTTATGGAACCAGATGGCCAGGGCGCGGGCGACCTTTAGGCCGTCCATCGCTTCACGGTGCTGGGTACGGAACTGATGGGTGGCCTTGTTGCCCTCAATGCGCAGTATGTGGAACAGCTCTTTGATTTGCGGTTCGAGGCGCAGTTCCCGGTTCAAACGGTACAGCAGTTCGGCCTGGCTGGTCTGGTCGTCAAACTCAATGCCGGAGAGCGCCGCCAAGTGCTGCGCCAGCGCTTCGCCGAATTGGCGGAGTTTGATCAGGGTGGTGTTGGGGTCGCTGGCAAAAGCTCGCTCTGCGGCACCGGCCAACTCGACGAACAGCGCATCGTGTTCGGCAAGAAAGGCGAAATTGGCGGATGTGGTTGTGTGCTCCTGAGTCACCGACGGCCCCTGATCCATTGGCTTGGGTATTGGGCCCGGTTTTGGGCCTTTGGGTCAGAATACCCTATTGGCAAGGCTTAAGGCCAGAACGGTACCAGCAGCTCTACAAGAATTCCGCGAAGTCTCTCAGTCGTGACACGGTTTGGGGTAGCTGTTGCCTTTGGAGGATGGAAAGGAACTCGGGAACGTCGATCGGAGGTGATTTTAGTGCGGTACGCTGTGCTCTGATGGCTTTGCAACAGAGGGTGGGTGCCATATCGATCTGGTACAGTAAAAAATCATCGGGATGTATGGCTCCTATACCGTAAGGTTGAAGTATATCTTCAGGGAAGTCTTTTAGATTCAGGGTAACGATCGCATCTGCTCCGCATCGTATCGCTGCAGCCAGAACATGACGATCGTTTGGGTCCGGCAAGTTCAAGGCATCAATCAAAGGTTCATAGTGGGTAACTTTCGCATCGCGGATGTGTTGATCCATTAGCGTTTTGATTCGCTCAAGTGCAGGACGATTATGCTTCTGATCCCTCAGTAACGCGGTTATCCACTCATCGTGGATATGATCGGTCCAACGCGCCTTGAAGAGGTCTGTCAATGCGAGGCGCATAAGCGCATCGCGCAGTGGGGCCGGGTATAGTACGCAGGCGTCAAGGACGACGGTAAATTTGCTCATCGTTGGTCAATACCCCATGCCCTCTTGCTGTGACAGGTTACCGAGCTCATCCAGCACCTGGGTTCGCTTTGCATCAATGTCAGTTTTGTAAGTGATAACATCCTGCAACTTGACTCTTCGATGAGAGCCAACTTTCCGAAAGGGGATGTCACCCTTCTCCAGTAAACCAACCAAAAATGGTCGGCTGACATTCAGCAAGTTGGCGGCTTCCTGAGTGCTGAGTTCCTGGTGGTATGGAATAAGGCTGATAGCGTTGCCCTGAGACATCTCGGCCAATACGTCGAGCAGTATTTGCAGAACGTGACCTGGCAATACCAACTCATCCGCCTGTCCGTCGCTGCCACGTAAAGACAGGCTGACGCGGTCGACATTGGCGTACTTGGACAGTGTTCGACTCGACTGCTTCGCCTGCTCAACCTCGGTTTGAGTGGGCAAACGAACGATCTTCTGTGCAGTCATGGGTGTTTCCTGATGCGATTGAATGATGTTGAGTAAACATAGCATTGAACCTATTCGAAATAAACGAAACAATTAAAATAATCGAAAGTGGCCTGTCAATGCCACTGTCCGATGTGAGGTTCATTCTAACCAGCAATAGGCTTGTTCTTACTACTATTACCCCAGCACCTCCTTCAAATACTGGCCTGTATAAGACGTCTTTCTTTTGGTCAGCGTCGCTGGCGTCCCCTGGGCAATCACCCGGCCGCCATGTTGACCGCCCTCGGGCCCCATATCGATCACCCAGTCTGCTTCTGCAATCACATCCAGGTTGTGTTCGATCACCAGGACGGAATTGCCGGCGTCGACGAGGCGGTGCAGTACGCGCAGAAGTTTGTCGACATCGGCCATGTGCAGGCCGACGGTGGGTTCGTCGAGGACGTAGAGGTTGTGTTGGCTGCGCCTTCCCTTGTTGTCTTCCGGGGTCATGTTGGCCTTGGCGAGTTCGGCAACCAGTTTGATGCGTTGGGCTTCGCCGCCGCTCAAGGTAGGGCTTTGTTGGCCGAGGGTGAGGTAGCCGAGGCCGACGTCCTGCAGCAGGCGCAGGGCGTGGTGCACCTTGCTGATGGGGGCGAAGAAGTCGACGGCTTCGTCGATGTTCATGGCCAGCACTTCGCCGATGTGCTTGCCCTTGTAGGTCACGCTCAGGGTTTCGTCGTTGAAGCGCCAGCCGTGGCAGACGTCGCAGGGGATGCGCACATCCGGCAGGAAGTTCATTTCGATTTTCTGTTCGCCCTGGCCGCCGCAGGCATCGCAGCGGCCGTCGCCTGCGTTGAAGGAGAAGCGGGCCGGGGTGTAGCCGCGCAGTCGGGCGTCGACGGTGCCGGCGAAGAGTTTGCGAATACTGTCCCAGATGCCGATGTAGGTGGCAGGGCAGGAGCGTGGGGTTTTACCAATGGGGGTCTGGTCGACTTCGAGAATGCGGTCGATGCTCTCCCAACCGCTGAGCGCACTGGCGCCCTGCCAGGAGGCTTTGGCCTTGTGCTTTTTGCCAATGCCACCAAGCACCTGCTTCAAATTGGGGTAGAGCACGCCGCGCATCAGGGTGCTTTTGCCGCTGCCGCTGACGCCGCTGATGGCGACCAGTTGGCGCAGGGGAATGCTGACGTCGATCTGGCGCAGGTTGTTCTGGTGCGCCCCCGTTATGTGCAGGCTGGCCGGCTCCCACAGTTGACGCATCTCGGTGTTGCGCAAATCCGGCATGGGATGGCGCAGCGGCTGCGAGAGCATTTGCCCGGTCAGGGAGCGCTTATTGGACATGATTTGATTCAGACTGCCGTGGGCAACGACTTCACCGCCGTTGATGCCGGCACGCGGCCCCATATCGATCAAATGATCGGCTTCGCGGATGGTGTCTTCATCGTGTTCGACCACGACCACGGTGTTGCCCTGCTGTTGCAGTTCGCGCAGGGTTTCGATCAGTTTTCGGTTGTCGCGGGTGTGCAGGCCGATGGTGGGTTCATCCAGCACATAGCAGACGCCCTGGAGGCTGGAACCCAACTGTGCCGCCAGACGAATGCGTTGGGCTTCGCCGCCGCTCAAGGTCGGCGCGGCGCGGTCGAGGCTCAAGTAGTTGAGCCCGACCTTTTGCAGAAAGCGCAGGCGGCTGTGCATCTCGGTGAGCAGGTCGCGGGCGATGGCCTGTTCCTTGCTATTGAGCTTGAGTTTGCCGAACCAGGATTCGGCGTCGTCTACCGGCAGTGCGGCCAGTTCAGCGATGGAGCGGTCACGAAAACGCACGGCCAAAGCGGTCGGGTTCAGGCGTTGCCCGTGGCAACTGGGACAGGCTTTTTCGGTGGTGCTGTCGTCGTCCTCGAACTGCCAGGTGCTCTCTTCGCCGGTCTGTTCTTCGTCAAAGCCCTTGATCTGGTTGCCGGTACCAAAGCAACTGCTGCACCAGCCGTGTTTGGAGTTGTAGGAAAACAGGCGAGGGTCGAGTTCATCGAAGCCGGTGCCGCAACTGGGGCAGGCGCGTTGGGTGGAGAAAAGTCGGTCGTTTTTCTTGCTGGCCTTGCCGGTTTTGCTCGGGGCGACGATCACCAGGCCGTTACCCAGGCTCAGTGCCTGGTCGAGCCCATTGGACAGCGTGCGCTCGTTCTTTGGCGAGACAGTGACCTCCAGCACGGGCAGTTCGATGTCGTGTTCCTTGTAGCGATCCAGTTGCGGCCAGTTGTCGGTAGGCTGGTAGGTGCCATCGACGCGCAGTTGCGTATAGCCGCGGCTGGCAGCCCATTCGGCCAGTTCCCGGTAGATGCCTTTACGCGCTACTACTATTGGGGCGAGCAGCGTGATGGCTTGCCCACGAAAGTCCTTCTGGATGCGCGCCAGGATGGCGGCCGGGGTTTGTGGCTCAATGGGGACTTCGCAACTCGGGCAGTATTGAGTGCCGAGTTTCACATAAAGCAGGCGCAGGTAGTGGTAGATTTCGGTCAGGGTGGCTAGGGTGCTTTTGCGCCCACCCCGGCTGGTGCGTTGTTCGATGGCCACAGCCGGGGGAATGCCATAGATGGCATCCACATCCGGGCGTGCCGAGGGCTGCACGAACTGGCGCGCATAGGCATTGAGTGATTCCAGGTAGCGGCGCTGGCCTTCGCCAAAAATCAGGTCAAAGGCGAGGGTGCTTTTGCCACTGCCGCTGACGCCGGAGATCACCGTCAGCTTGTCGCGCGGTAAGGTGACGTCGATGTTTTTCAGGTTGTGTTCACGGGCATGGTGCACGCGGATGCTGTTGTCGACCCTGGGTCTCTTGGCCGCAGCGTAAACCGCCGCCGCTTCGGCCACGGCCCGGCCATCCTGGGTCAGCGATTGTTCATAGTCACGCAGAGCCTCGGCGGTGTATCCGATTTTGCTGGCCATGATCTGAGTTGGTGTGCCGGCTACCAATAATTCGCCACCGGCATCGCCGCCTTCCGGGCCGATGTCGATGATCCAGTCGGAAGCGCGCATCACGTCCAGGTTGTGCTCGATCACCAGCAGGGAATGGCCTGCTGCCTGCAACTGTCGAAAGGCGCCCATCAGGGTGGCGATGTCGGCGAAGTGCAGGCCGGTGGTGGGTTCGTCGAACAGGAAGAGGATGTGATCCTGGCTTTTTGATTTGGCTTTGCTTTTGGCGCTGGTGTTCGCCAGGTGCCCCGCCAGTTTGAGCCGCTGAGCTTCGCCGCCACTGAGGGTGGGTACGGCCTGGCCGAGTTGCACGTAGTCGAGGCCGACATCGGCCAGGGGTTGCAGGCTGCGCTGGACGTCCTGGTCTTTGTGGAAAAAGTTCAGCGCTTCGGCCACCGTCATGGCCAACACGTCGGCAATGGAGAGGGCCAGCGGGTTTTCGGTTTCAGTGGCGCTGGGCAGGACCTTGACTTCCAGAATCTCGTCGCGAAAGCGTTTGCCGTTACAGTCCGGGCAGCGCAAATAAACATCGCTCAGGAACTGCATTTCGACATGCTCGAAGCCATTGCCCTGGCAGGTGGGGCAGCGACCATTGCCGGAGTTGAAGCTGAAGGTGCCGGGTGTGTAGCCACGCTCTTTTGCCAATGGCGTGGTGACAAAGCGTTTGCGTATGGCGTCGAAGGCACCGACGTAGGTGGCAGGAGTTGAGCGGGTGGTTTTGCCGATCGGGCTCTGGTCGACCATGACCACTCGATCGATAAGCTCAAGGCCATCAATGCTGTCGTGCGCGCCGGGTGCTTCGGTCTGTTCGCCCTGATGTTTGAGAATGGCAGGGTAGAGTATTTGTCGCATCAGGGTGGATTTTCCGGAACCGCTGACGCCGGTTAAACACACCAGTTGGCCAAGGGGGATGCGTACATCGATGCCTTTCAGGTTATGCTCGCGTGCACCCTTGATGACGATGGCAGTATCTTGCTGGTGGTTGTATTCAGTTGGCGCCGCACTGACCTGTTCTGTGCCATTGAGGTAACGCGCCGTCAGGTTATTCTTGCGACGGAACAACGCTTTCGGCGTGCCGAAAAATTCGATTTCGCCGCCGGCCTTGCCTGGGCCCGGGCCAATATCGAGGATGCGATCGGCCGCCAGTATCACCTGTGGGTCGTGCTCGACCACCAACAGCGAATTGCCGGCATCGCGCAGCCGGTGCAATACCTTGACCAGGCGTTGAATATCACGAGGGTGCAGACCGGTGCTGGGTTCGTCCAGCACAAAGAGGGTGTTGACCAGGGAGGTGCCCAGGGCGGTGGTCAGGTTGATGCGTTGTACTTCGCCGCCGCTGAGGGTGCGCGACTGGCGATCCAGCGTCAGGTAGTCGAGCCCGACTTCGCATAAATAGCCCAGGCGTGCGCGAATCTCGGTCAGTAGCAATTGGGTGGGTTCGTCGGTATCGGTGCTGGCCAGTTGCTCGAAAAACTCGGCGCAACGCGACAACGGCAATTGCATCATATCGGCAATGTTCAGGCCCGGCAGTTGCTGAAAGGCAGTCTCTGCCAGTCGGGTGCCCACCGGCACAAAACGGCTGCGTTCGCCCAGGGCCTGGACCGCCGCCTTCAGCGAGCCCACTCGCCACCAGAGCGACGTGGGTTTCAAGCGCGCACCGCCGCAGCTGGTGCAGGGGGTGTAGGCGCGATATTTGGACAGCAGCACGCGGATGTGCATCTTGTAGGCCTTACTTTCCAGCCAGTTGAAAAATTCCTGAATGCCGTACCAGACGCCCTGGTCCCAATCGCCTTCGCCGTCGATGACCCAGGCGCGGTGTTCATCGCTCAGCTCTGCCCAGGGCGTGTCGATGGGGATGCCGCGCTTTTTGGCATAGCGGATCAGGTCGCGCTGAACTTCTTCGTAAGCGGGGGTTTGTATGGGTTTGATAGCACCGGCTTTCAGGCTCTTGCGTTCATCCGGGATCACCAGGCCGTAGTCGACGCCGATAATGCGGCCAAAACCCCGGCAACTTTCGCAGGCACCGATGGGTGAGTTGAATGAGAACTGACTGGGGCTGGGCTCGGGGTAATCGATGTCGCAATGGGCGCAATGATGGTGGCCGGAAAAACGCGCCGCTGTGCCTGTTTCGCGGGCATCATCCAGGGGGTAAACCAGCACATGCCCCTTGCCGTAATGCAGCGCCGTTTCCACCGCTTCGGTCAATCGACTGCGGTTGGCCGCGTTCAGTTTGAGCCGATCCTGAACCACCTCCACCCGGTCGCCCTCGCGTCGGTGGATGCGGGCGTAGCCCTGCTGATTCAGCAGTTGCGATACCTCGTCATCGCTTAATCGCTGCGGCACATGCAACGGAATGCACACCATCAGCCTCTGGTCGGCTGGCCAGCTGTCGAAGAGGGTGCTGACAATACTCTGCGGGGTATCACTGACCACTTCGCGGCCACAACTTTGGCAATACAGATGCGCCAGGCGGGCAAAGAGCAGCTTCAGGTAATCGTTCAGTTCGGTCATTGTGCCCACGGTGGAGCGGGAGGTGCGCACCGTGTTGCTTTGCTCAATGGCAATGGCCGGTGGAATGCCTTCGATGCTGTCCACCGCCGGTTTATCCATCCGATCCAGGAACTGCCGGGCATAGGTCGAAAAGGTCTCCACATAGCGGCGCTGGCCTTCGGCGTAGATGGTATCGAACGCCAGCGTCGACTTGCCCGAACCGCTCACCCCGGTCACCACCACCAGTTCCCCGAGCGGGATGTCCAGATCCAGGTTCTTCAGGTTGTTCTGGCGCGCGCCGCGAACGCGCAGAGTGTCGTGGGGCATGGGGTTTGGCATCCGGTTTGTGGGTTCAGGGGCAAGACACTATAAAGTAGCCAGGAGGTACGACCAAGGTGGTGGGATGGATGATTACAGCTTCCTGCATTAGTGGCCCTGGTAGGGACTTGCTATACTCTTGTTAGAACATGGGGGTAAGACAATGCTCTTGGATGAACTTCGAGTAAAAAAGAACGAGATTAATGAATTGGCTGAGCAATACGGAGCCAGGCATATCCGAGTCTTTGGGTCTGTCGCCCGATGCGAAGAAAAGAGCGACAGCGACATCGATTTCCTCGTCGAATTGCCAAACGGATACGACATGTTCAGGCAGAGAATTCCCCTGACTACGGGTCTCTCTGATCTGCTTGGACGAAAAGTAGACCTGGTACCAGAGCATGAATTGAACCGCTATATCCGGGATCAGGTGACTCGGGAGGCTGTGGAACTGTGACTAAGGATTGGCGGCATTTCTTCGCCAGCGATCCCCATGAATAGATCGAAGTTTACTCGGAGTTTCCAGCCAAAGGCTGATTGATGGCATCCACCACAGAGTTGGCCGAACGCACAGCGGATTCCAGCAATGGCACGCCTTCGTAGGCCCAGGAACCGCAGAAGAAGACTTTGCGGTCCGGTTGGCTGTGCCATTGGCGAAGGGCTTCGTGGACGCGGGCTGTGCCCGGGTGGACGACGGCTCGTTCCAGTGGTACGCGGTTTAATAGGGTATTCGGGTCCGGCTCGAACAGGGGGTTCCAGGTCTGGAAGACTGGGGCACTGTTCTTGAGTGTGGGCTCCACCTGGTTGACCCAGACGGTAAACATGGGTTTTTCCAGTGCTTTATCCATCTGAAAGTTCAGTGCGGTCCAGTCTTCTTGTTTCGCTGGCATGAAGCGCTGATCCTGATGAACCCAGAGTTCGCCCGAATCGAAGTGGATGTTTGTCAGCATTGTCCGTTCGTCGTCAAACTGGGCATCGTCCAGAAAGCTCAACTGATTGGCCTGGGTGGCGACAATGACCCGGTCGAACACACCGCCCTCGCCTCGCTCGTTATAGACCTTCACCCCCTCTTCACCAACTTGAACCTGGGCGACCGGGCTGCCGGAATGCAGCTTCAGGCCTTTTGCCAGCCCCTTAACCAGGGCCGAGGTTCCGCCTGTGAGGCGATAAAGTTCGGAGCCGTGGAGGATACCGTGCAACAAAGAGAGCAACTGCGCAGCCGGCCAGTTGAGCAGGTGTTTTTCCTCGCAGGTGCAGATGGTGGTGAGGATAGGCAGCACCAGGCCGCGCCAGAACAAGGGGTCGAAGTTCTGCTGTTCCAACACCTCGCCCAGAGTGGCATCGGTGTTCTGCTTGTCTAGCGTTTGGGTCAGCCGCCCCAGTTGCCAAATGCCTCTGCCCATGCGCAGTGCACGCATGTTCAGGTAACGCCAGGAACCAATAAAGGGCCAGCCCAGAACCGGTATTTCGCCGTTGCGAAACCAGGTGTGTTGGTTGGTCCAGCTGCAGGAGGTATGAGTGCGGACTTTGAACGTGCCCACACCCACCTCCTTGGCGAGTTGGAGCACGCTGGGCCAGGAGTCGGGGCTCATCACACGCAGGGGGACATCGACCAGCCCGCCTCCCACGGTCAGGGCATGGGCATCCATGCCATGGTTGTCGAGGGCTTCGAATAAGGTCACTTGGTGGCCAGCACGGCGCGCTCGATAAGCCGCAGCCAAGCCCGCCATGCCGCTGCCGATCACTGCAATGGAATAGGTCATTCTGGAACCTTGCTCAGGCCAAAGCTGAAGGGTAGCAGCTTGGGGCGTGGTTCGGCATCCGCTGGTCGAGTCATTTTCGCGTAAGGTATATGACTACTGCCGAAACCAGCCAGTCTGTTTCAAGCCGTCCTTATAGGTTCGTCCGACCGGTACCTGCTTGCCGTCAATAAGGCGCAAGAACAGACGTTGCCCCTGTTTTTCGGTACCGGTAACGGCAGACGCTGCCACCCACCAGGAGCGGTGTACGCGCTGCCCAAGGTCCTCCAGCTCTCTTGCTGCATCCTCCATCCGGCAGAGGATGAGTTGTTTGCCGGCCGTGGTGTGCACCGCCAGGTAGTGGTCGTGCATTTCCAGGCACAACAGGTCGCCTTCCATGGGGTCTGGCAATCGTTCCTTGAAGCGGGTCCAGGGGTTTGGCGTCGGTTGAGCCGGTTCAGGCGGGCTGTCTTTCTGCTGCGGTTGGCGAGCCTGGGCCATCTCGTGCAAGTCCTGGAGGGTGTAGACCAGGGTAGAGATCACCACCAGCAGGAACAGCACCTGGCTATAAAGCAGCAACAATCGCTCCGGCCACCCCAGTCCAAAGAACCCATTGGCAACCGCAACTATGGCCGTCGCTGGCACCGCTGCGAACAGGGCACCCAGAAAGGGCGCGGCGATACGCCGCATGGGCGTTTGTTCGGGTAACTGAGCATCGACCTGGCGAATAACCAGATCCACCAGGACGCCATTGAGCGTTGCGACGAGCAGCCAGTAGCCAAGCCTTGCAGGCGTTGCCAACTGCTCATAGGTACCGAAAGGCCCGATCAGCGCCAGCACCAGACCGATGGCCAGAAGCCCGGCGAAACTGATGTAGAGGTGTTTGATTCGTTCACGCATCGTGAATGTATCCTGGCAAGTTCTTCACGAAGTCTACAGAACCTTGGCGAATTTTTCGTGTCGTGGCGGTCTTTGTTGCGGCAAGGTATGGCGCAATGGAGGATCGAATAATGAAGGTATTGAAAACGGCGTTGCGAATTTCGGGTTGGACACTGGGCACATTTTTTCTGGTGGGTGTAGCGGCTTTCCTGTGGCTAAGGCAGAGCCCCTATTGGGCAGGTATCACACTGTTTGCCGAGGGCTACAGAGTCGAGAACTTTCGCGCGATGGATCGAGTCTTCCCTTACCGAGAGGTTGCGCGGGCGGATTCAGTCTGGGCGTTTGACGAGGGCTCTTTCTCTTTGCCAAGCACTTATCGTTTTAATGGTGAAACTCGGGAAATGAAGCAGTTTCTGGAGCAAACGGAAACCACGGGCCTATTGGTGGTTCAGTCCGGTGTCATTATTCATGAAGCGTATCGGCTGGGTGCCGACGAGCAATCCTTGTTGACCTCCTGGTCGATGGCCAAATCGGTGCTTTCTGCCTTGATCGGTATAGCCATTGAAGAGGGTCACATTGGCAGCGTTCGTGACCCCATTGGCCTTTACGTGCCGAGCCTGAGCGATACCGATTATGGCGCGGTGCCGATTGAGGATGCCTTGACCATGTCCTCCGGCATGGGCTTCGATGAGGACTACGACAACCCCTTTTCCGACATCAATATGCTGTTCATTCGCGCCATGGCCATGGGTGTACCCGTTGAGCAGACCATCGCCGAACTGGTATCGGTTCGCTCGCCCGGTATTTACAACGACTATGTCAGCTCGGACTCCATGGCGCTTGGCCTGGTGCTTGAACATGCCACCGGAATGCAGGTCTCGGATTACCTCTCTTCGCGCTTGTGGGGGCCAATGGGGGCGGAGTCCGATGCAACCTGGAGTACCGATCGTACCGGGCGCGAGTTTGCGCTCTGTTGTTTGAACGCAACCTTGCGTGACTATGGCCGTTTCGGCCGGCTCTATCTGCAGGGCGGACAACGTAATGGGCAGCCGATCATCCCCCAGGACTGGATTCAGCAATCGCTCAACCCGACGGCTGCTCATCTTCAGCCCGGAGACAACCCCGACAGCAGTTGGACCTTTGGTTACGGCTATCAATGGTGGTTACCGGAAGAACCCCAGGGCGACTTTCTCGCAATCGGTGTCTGGGGGCAGTACATCTACGTTCATCCGGAGCACGAAGTGGTGATCGTCAAGACCAGTGCGGACCCGAACTTTGATGACAACGACCATGAATCGGTGGCGGTGTTTCGGGCGATTGCGGAGGCAAGTCGGTTTGGCGATTGATGGCAGGCGACAAACCAGTTCGTGCTCATACGCTATTCCGCAAGCGCCCTGGTTCAGGACTTTCTGGCAAACAATGCCATCAACCAGGTTTTCAGGGGTGTTTGCGAGAGCAGCATGCTGACCAGAAACAGCGTCAGCACCAGGGAGATGGGGTTGGTGACCAGGTTGAGCATAAAGTCACCCCAGTCGCCCCGGGCACTGGACATGGCACGGCGGTAGTTTTCGTCGATCATGGGGCCAAGGATGGCGCCAAGAATGATGGGCCCCATGGCAAAGCCGTATAATTTCAGAAAGTACCCGGCCACGCCAAAGAGCAGTACCCAATACACATGAACCGGGTTGTTTTCAATGGCGTAGGCACCGACGGCAGAGAGCACGATGATCAGCGGAATCAATACGGCTTTTGGGCACTCCACAATTTTCGTGAACACCTTGATGCCGGTCAGGCCAAAGATCAACAGGAACAGATTGGCCAGTACCAGGGTGCCCACGATAAACCAGAATAAATGGGGTGTATTCACCATCAACATCGGGCCGGGATTCAAGCCATGAATATAGAGCGCGCCGATAATAACAGCGGTGACCGCATCGCCAGGAATGCCGAGCGTTAACATGGGAATAAAGGCACCGCCGACGGCCGCGCCATTGGCGGCTTCGGGTGCGACCAGGCCTTCCTCGGCACCTTCGCCGAAAGGGGTACTCGGGTTTCTGGTTGAACGTTTGGCGTGATCATAAGCGAGCAGGGCGGCGGTATCGCCACCGGCACCGGGCAAGGCACCGACGATGGCGCCAATGCCGGATGACCGCATGGCCAACCAGAAATGTTTTTTGATGTCTGTCAATTTGGGGATGATGCGATCCACTTTTTGTCGAATGGCGGGAGTGTCCAGGGTGCGAACCTGAAACAGGGCTTCCGCTACGCCAAAAAAACCGATCATCACCACGATGTAGGGCACGCCACTGAGCAATGCCATGGTGTCGAAGGTAAAACGAGGTTGGGCGGTCATGCTGTCCATGCCGACAAGCCCAATAAGTACGCCAAGCGCCCCCGAAAACAAACCCTTGGCAAGGCTTTTCCCCGCCAGTGTGCCCACCAGCATGATGCCGATCAGACCGAGCAGCATATAGTCTCGGGAATTGAATTTAATGGCAAAGTCGGACACCAATGGCGCGAAGAACGCCAACACCAGAACACCCACCAGACCGGCCAGTACCGACATCGTCGTGGTCAGCCCTATGGCTTCACCGGCCTTGCCTTTCTTGGCCATGGGATAGCCGTCCAGTGCCGTTGCGACAGAGGCGGGCGCTCCCGGAATGTTCAACAGGATGGCGGTTCTTGAACCGCCATAAACACCACCGACGAACACGCCGACAATCAACGCCAGGGCTTCGTTGGTCGACCAGTTGAAGGTAAAGGAAATCAGGATGGAGGCCGCCATGGTAACGGAAAGCCCGGGAATGGCTCCGACGTAAATACCTGCCAGGGTGCCGGCAGCGGTCAAGAACAGCAGCCAGGGGTCTGCCCAGGAAATGATAAAGTAACTCAGTACATCCACTTGTTAAAACCACCCAGGAAGCCAGCTACCCTGAGGTAGAACCACTTTGAAAAGTGTTCTGAAAATCAGGTAGATGATGGTCAAGGAAAGGGCCGTGACGAAGGTCGCGCGAACAAGCCCGCATTGCCACAGGAAAGCAAAAGAGACCCACAAGAAAACCGCCGAACTGACCATAAAGCCAAGCCTCGGCAAAAAGAACAGATAGAGCGCAATCAGCCCGACAAGAAGTATGAGTCGCACCGGTAGTGCCGAGGAATAAAAGGGTGTCAGGCTTGCCCCAGAAGACCCAATAAAGCGCTCGTTAATAATGCCCTTGATCAGTATCACCAGGGAGGCGCAAAGCATAATGGCAGCCGCGAACATGGGCATGGCACCCGGGCTGGAAATGGAGCGAAAACCGGAAATACCATAGGCGTGATACAGGGCGGTCAGGCTGAACAGAACCAGAACAATGCCCAGCGGAATTTCCGAGAGTCTGACGGGTTGTGCCGAGTCCATTGCCATTCTCAACTACAGTGTAAGAGGTCAGCGCAACAAGACGACTAGCCTTGCTGCGCTTTTTTAACTCAGCAGACTTGCTCAGGGGCGAGGAATGCCGAGCGATTCCGGGTCTACTTCTGCACCGCCTGTATCCCACATTGCCCAGGCCGTAACGCTTTGCCAGGTGTTGAGAAATTCGCGTGCTTCGTCGCCAGAAATGTTCATCATGATGTTGCCGCGTGCTTCCATCAAGGTGCGAAATTCGGGCTGCTCGGCCGCATTCTTGAAGGCTTCTGTGAGCCTGGCTTTTACTTCATCCGGTGAGTCGTTCTTGATGAAAACACCATAGAAGGGCCCCCATGGTAAGAATTTGGCCATGTCTGGTAGTGTGTCGGTAATGGCCGGAACGCCAGGCAAGGTGGCCATGGGTTCGGTATCGACAACCGCCAGTGCGCGGACGGTGCCTGCTTCAATTTGACCGGCAGCGGCTGATACACCGGCTGGCATAAAGTCGACCTCACCACCGAGCATGGCGGTAATGCCAGGGCCTTCACCACCAAATTGAATGGGGTTGATGTCGAACTCGGTGACATTGCTGATCATTGCGCTGATGGTGCCGGGAATACCACCGGGGCCGGTTGAACCCATATTCAAGCGACCAGGGTTGGCGGCAATGGCATCCAGTAAATCCTGCATCGTTTCGTATTCAGAGTCGGCAGGTACAACTATAACCCCAGTGCCGAGGCCAAGAATGGCGACCGGGTAAAAATTGGAATAATCCAGGCTGGAGATGCCCATGACCGGATGCAACTGAGGGTTTTCTGCACCGTAGAGCAGGGTGTAACCATCGGCGGGTGTGGCGTTCACAAAGGTGGTTGAAATAGCGCCAGCACCACCGGGGCGGTTCTGCACAACGATGGACTGACCAAGCTCCGCTTCGGCGTGGGGGTTAATGGCCCGTGCGACGACATCGGTCGCACCTCCAGCCCCCCACATGACCACACCGAGGATGTCCCGGTTCGGGTATTCTTGCGCAGTGGCGGTAATGGCCAGAGTAGACAGCAGGGCTACGCCCAGATTTTTTAATGACATCGTATCCTCCCGCGGTGGTTCAGGCCGCAGCTGTTTGTTGTTGTGGTGTGTCGTCTCAAGACTGAACGCTTGAGTTGTTGTTTTCTTTTGGTTGGAACGCAGTTAAAGAAGAATGGCACTCAGTTCTGGCCAAGGCAAACCCGAAAGCCGCCTTTTGGTTCTACTCATTCAAGAAGCAGTGTTCGGTCACTGGAACTGTTTGGTCGATCGGGTCAAGTTCATACTCCTTTGCTGCTCAAGCCTTGAACATTTCTCCCGCAATGAGGCCAAAACTGCGTCGAATGTCCCGTTCAACAGCCGTGGCTGTTTCATCACCATCACCCTTTCGCAAGGCGTCAATAATGTCTGCATGTATGTCATTGCCGCGCCCAATGGATGGTCCGGCCCGGTCGATCATCAGATTCAAGTAGGGGCCATACTGTAGCCAGAGGCCCTCGACAATGGGCAAGATAACGGGAGACTGGCTGTGATTATAGAGCACAAAGTGAAAGCGATAATTCTGACCAAGGTCCGGTTGATCACCGCTCTTTGCCGGCTCGGCAAGAATGGATTCGAGCCTGTTGAGCGTTGCCTTGTCCATTCGTTCCGCTGCGATTTTTGCCAGCATGGGTTCTAGTGCAATGCGCGCGCGCATCAGGTCCGTCAGGCGCGCTTCGTCAAAGAGTGGTACCTGAAGTTTTCGATTGGGCGTGTCGATCAAGGCGCCCTCGGCTACGAGACGACGCACGGCCTCGCGAACAGGGGTCATGCTGGTGCCAAGTTGGTCGGCCAGTGTGCGCAAACTCAGGATGTCGCCTGGAGCAAAGGTGCCCTGAGTAAAGGCGGCTGTCAGAGCACTGTAGACGCTTTCACGCAGCTTGGTCTGATCGATTCGTTGGAGCATGGACTTCCCCGTTCAGGTTCCCGGATTGGCAAAGGTTAACATGCTTGACAGCCCTGAGGCGATAAAATATAAATGACATAATATCAAATATCACAGTTGAGTGAATCACCGTTTGATGCGGCTGGAGGGTATATGACCGAGGACAAGGCAGGCGATTTCTGGCTCTATGACTTGCAAGTAGAGACCGTTCTGGACGGTCGTGTACCCGTCTGCCGACACGTCGAGGGTGAGAGCTTTCGAGTTGAAGGCGAAAATCTGGTGTTCGAGGCTGGAACACGCCTGTCCATGTATGCCTTGTCGGCCATACTGCCACTGTTGCCGGCCAAACAACGCGATACAGCCGAGGCCGATTGGATGAGTACGGACGCCGAAGTGGCCTGCCCGGATCCTCATTGCGGCGGGCGACTGCGCATTACTCGGGTCGGCAAACGCTGGTTCAGGCATGCTGAAACCACTGGTTTGCCCGAGGCGCGCGAGACACCCTATTGGCAGAAGCAGGAGTCGCAATCATGACGGTCGAGACCACCCTGCTGCGCCAGGATCACCCCATATCTCGGGTTATAAAAGGTGGCTGGCAGTTGGCCGGCGACCATGGGGCCGTCGATCGAGCGTCGGCCATTGCTGATATGGAAGCCTTTGTTGATGCCGGCATCACTACCTTTGACTGTGCCGACATCTACACCGGTGTCGAAGAGATGATCGGGCATTTTATTGCCGATCTGCGTCGCCGGCGCGGCTCGGAAGTGGCGGACCGGGTAGTGGTGCACACCAAGTTGGTACCGGATTTGGGTTTGCTGGACCGCCTCACCTTTGACGATGTCGAAGCCATTGTCGATCGCTCCCTGCAGCGCCTGAACCTCGAGCAACTGCATCTGGTGCAATTCTACTGGTGGGATATGGCACTTGGCGACCCGGCCCGGGCCATGGAGCATTTAACCGCGCTCAAGGCCAAAGGCAAGATACGCCATCTGGGTGTCACCAATTGGGATGTGGCCGATACCGAGCAGCTGATGCAGGCAGGAGCCGACCTGGTGTCGACTCAGGTGCAGTACTCACTGCTAGATCGCCGCCCAGCCAAGGCCCTGGCTCCCTGGGCTGCTGCGCACAATCTGCAACTGTTGTGTTATGGCACCCTGGCCGGCGGGTTCCTGACGGAGAACTGGCTGGACCAGCCGGACCCGGGGTATGTTTTTGAGAATCGCAGCCTAGTCAAATACCGCCTGATCATAGATGAGTTTGGCCCCTGGTCGCTGTTTCAGAGCCTGTTGTCGGTACTTCAACTGATTGCGGACAAACACCGGGTGTCATTGGCATCGGTAGCGACACGCTGGGTGCTCGACCAGCCCCAGGTAGGCGCTGCCATTGTGGGTGCTCGTTACGCTCGGCACTTACCCAAAACTCTGCAGATATTCGAGTTCTCGCTCGACAACGAAGACAGGGCGCTGATCAACGCTATTCTGGCGGAATCTCGGGGCCCGAACGGACTCGTCTTTGGCCTGGAAGGCGACCGAACCAGCCGACATGGACGCATCATGAAATATAACCTCAATACGCGACCCGATGATGCCGTTCTGGCTGAGCAAGCCGAATCGGACATAGAATCCGGGCCAGACGCAAAGCCATGAAAGCCATCGATGCGACGGCTCGACTCATCATCGCCGTGTTGGCACCACTGTCGGCGTTGACCTTGCTGGTGATGATGGGCTTGATGGTCGCCGATGTCATTGGCCGCTATCTGTTCAATCAGCCCATTCGTGGTGCTTACGAAATCACCGAGTTTCTGATGTGCGTCATGGTGTTCGGTGCCTTGCCGCTAGTCAGTCTGTGGCGGCGGCATGTTGAGGCGTCTCTGGTGGCGGACTTGTTGCCTCGTGTGGCGCCAGCCTTGCATTGGCTGGCGGGCGTGGCTTCGGTGCTGCTGTTTGGTTACTTGTCGATGCTGATGTGGCGCTATGGCGATCAGTTGGCGCGGCAGAATGCGCAATCCCTGTTTGGCGGTATTCCGCGCGCGCCTTTTGCTTATTACGCAGCCATCTTGTGTGTGATCGCTGCCATTGCCTCCGCCATTGCCATTGTCCGCAAGGACGACGGCCCGCAGGAGCAGGGTTAGCCTATGGTGGCGCTGATTGGGTTGCTTGTTTTACTGGCGCTGATTATGGCCAAGGTGCCCGTGGGTGTGGCCATGCTTGGTGTCGGTTTCATCGGTTTTGCCAGCATCATTGGTGTCCAGCCGGCGGCGTTCATGATGGCCCAAACGGCCTTTTCGACCGTCAACAGTTACAGTCTTTCCGTTGTGCCCCTGTTCCTGTTGATGGGGAATTTGATCAACCGCTCGCGCATTTCTACCGACCTTTATGATGCGGCCTATGCCTGTTTCGGACACCGGCGTGGCGGTCTGGCCAAAGCCACCATCATTGCTTGTGGCGGTTTTGCGGCCATTTCCGGTTCCAGCATGGCCACGACGGCGTCCATGGCCAGGGTCGCTTACCCGTCCATGCGCCGCTACGGCTACGGCGACGTGTTGTCGTCGGGCGCCATTGCCGCCGGTGGCACCCTGGGCATCCTGATCCCGCCTTCGGTTGTGTTGCTGGTGTACGGCATCCTGACCGAGACTTCGATTTCAAAGCTCTTCATTGCCGGCATCATTCCGGGTCTGTTGTCGATCGCCCTCTATTTGCTGACCATCAGCGTCATCGTTCGGTTTCGGCCGGACCTGGGCCCTGCCGGAGAACGCACCGGCTGGGCGGATCGTGGCCGAGCTTTGGTGCGGGTCTGGCCTGTATTGGCACTTTTTGTTCTGGTGATGGGCGGCATTTACGGCGGCATCTTCACCCCAACCGAGGCCGCAGGCATTGGTGCGGCGGGTGCACTGTTGTTTGCCATAGGGCGTCGTGCGCTGACCTGGCGCACCCTGCTCGATACCCTGATCGAAACCGCCGTCACCTCAGCGATGATCTTTTTTGTGATCGTCGGTGCCATGGTGTTGGGCAATTTTCTGAACGTGGCCGGTTTACCGAGAATGTTGAACGGCTTGATCACCTCGCTGGACCTGTCTCCGTTGATGGTCATGCTGATCATTGGGTTGATATATATTTTGCTCGGCATGGTGCTGGAAAGTATGTCGATGATCCTGCTTACTATCCCCATTTTATTCCCCATTGTTCTAGGCCTTGGGTTTGATGCCGTCTGGTTTGGCATTCTGATTGTGATGGTGGTTGAGCTGGCGCTGATTACACCGCCCATAGGGCTTAATGTGTACGTGATGCGATCGGTATTGCCGCATCTCTCATTGCGTACGCTGTTTTCTGGAGTACTGCTGTTTCTGGTACCGGACCTGATTAAACTGACTTTAATCATCGTTTTTCCTGCCATTGTGCTGTGGCTGCCTTCGATGATGTAAAGCGGCGGGTGGGTAACTGACTTGCCCTCTCGCTTGACTGAGCACTGAACGTGACCGACTGACTAACAAGACCAACAACCAGAAAGGAGTAACCAACGATGAAAAAAACGACTCTACTCCGAGCCGCGGCAGCACTGGGTCTGATGACCTCCGCCTTGCCGTTAATGGCACAAGAAGTGGTGCTGCGCTATTCCAACTGGGTGCCCGCAACGCATCCGATCATCACCGAGGTGATTGAGCCTTTATCCCGGGATTTACAAGCCGCCACAGACGGCCGGGTCAGCATTGAGGTGATGCCGGCTCTGGGGCCACCGCCTGGGCACTTTGATCTGGTGGCAAACGGCGTAGCCGACATTGCTTTCTCGGTGCACGGCTACACGCCCGGGCGCTTTACCCTGACCGAACTGGGTGAACTGCCATTTACGCATAACCACGCTGTGGTCAATTCTCTGGCTTACTGGAATACCTATCAGGAGTATTTCATGGACGCCAATGAACACGATGGTGTTCGCTTGCTTGGCTTGTGGACCAACGGCCCTTACCAGATGACGATGAGGGGTGATCTCTTTACCTCCATGGATGCGGTCAAAGGCAAGCGTATTCGCGTACCTGGCCCCTTGGTAGAGCGCGTAACCACCTCCCTGGGCATGGTGCCGATTTCTTCATCGGTCACCGACTCCTATGAGCAGGTATCGCGCGGTGTCATCAACGGCATGTTCCAACAGTTGGAAACGGTATGGAACTTCAATTTGTCGGAATACCTGACGCATATTTCCATTGTACCGGGTGGCTTTGCGCACTCGAGCCAGTATGTGGTGATGTCCGAGCCGGCTTACCAGCGCATGTCGGCAGCCGATCGCGCGGCTTTTGATGAGTTGATGGGTGAGCCCCTGGTGCGGCGTTTTGCTGAAATGTGGCAGGCCCAGGAAGAAGACGCCGTGGGCAAGCTTGAAGACGCCGGTGCCGTTTTTTATGACGTGCCCGACAACGTGCTGAGCGAACTGCGTGACTCCTTGGCATTTATTGAAACCGATTGGATTGCAGCCGCCAATGCCAAGGGTGTGGATGGTGCTGAAGCCCTGGCCTTTTATCGTGCCGAGATCGAACGCATTGCGACCGAACTAGGGGTGAGCGACTGACGTTCTCAATAGGGGCCGTAAGGCCCTTTTTTCATGCCCGTCTTGTTTCTGCTAGGCTTTGGATCTACAACCTTCCCAAGGCCTTCAATGAACTACCGACCTCAGTTTCATTTCTTCGCCCAACAGCATTGGATCAACGATCCCAATGGGCTTGTTTATGTCAGCGGTGTTTATCATTTGTTTTATCAGTGCAATCCCTTTGGCACAAAATGGGGCAACATGTCCTGGGGGCATGCCACCAGCCGGGATTTGATTCACTGGCAGGAAAAGCCCATCGCCTTGCCGCAACGAAACCTGGGTGATCGTATTGAGTCGATCTTTTCCGGCTCCTGCGTATTGGATGAGCATAATGTAACTGGCCTGGGTGGGGCAGGGCAGGTGCCGTTGTTGGCCTTTTACACCAGCCATTACAGCGAGGCACCAAAGGGCATGGGGCGTCAGGCGCAATCCCTGGCCTACAGTCTGGACGAGGGAGCAACCTGGCATTTTTATGGCGATCAACCCTTGTTGTCTTTATCGCCGGAAAACGATGAGGGGTTTAATGCCGACGAGTTTCGTGACCCCAAGGTATTTTTTCACCAGCCCAGTGGTTATTGGATTATGGTGCTGGTTCTGGCGGTTGATCGAAAGGTGGTGTTTTATCGCAGCCGCAATTTACTGGATTGGTCGATGACATCGACCTTCTCCGATCCTGGAGACAACCCTCAGGATTTGTGGGAAGTGCCGGATCTGGTCGAGATTGGTATTGCAGGCACCGATGAGCATCGATGGGTGCTGTTGTTGAGTGTCAATACATCGGGTCTTCACAAGGCCGCTGGCTCCACACAGCATTATTTTATCGGTGATTTTGATGGCACTCATTTTCAATTTCATGCCACGCAAACGCCCCCGATTCGGGATGCAAAGCACCCGGGGTTCAATCGGTTGGACTGGGGTCGAGATTATTATGCCGCTGTCTCTTTTCATAATTCGCCAGGCAATGATCCGGTAGTCATGGCTTGGATGAACAACTGGCTTTATGCCAATGAGGTGCCTCATGATGGGTTTCGCGGGCAGATGGCGCTGGCGCGACGGTTAACGCTCCAGCGCGACAAGAACGGACGGGTTGGGTTGCGATCCACACCGGTTCTGCCTGAGGTACAGCACACAGCGAATCGTATTTTTGATGGCAAGCCAGGCAATGGCGACATCATTAAGCGACCGATTGAATCCCCTATCCAACGACTGACATTGATTAGTAAAGGTTACTTGCAGGGCCAGATCGTATTGACGCTTGGCTATGGTGTTCAATCACTGGTGTTGACGCTCGATGCGGATCAGGGGAGCGCCTGTCTGGATCGACAGGCGCTCTGCAGTGACAATACGCCTGCCGCCTTCCTGGCGAGCGATTCGGCGCAGGGACTGGAACTGGAAGATGCTAGTGTTCTTGTGGTGCTGGATCACTCCTCCGTTGAAGTGTTCAGTACGGACGGTTCCTGGACGATTACGCAGCAGATCTTTCCGTTGCAACCCCTGGATAGCCTGACACTTGAGTATCGGGGTGATTCAGTGCCACAGGTTGTTTTGGAAATCGGGTAGCGCGTTACTCAGGGTACAAGCCATGGGTCTGACCAAACAACCGAGTCAGGCCATACAAGGCTTCAATGCTGGGGGCTTCCTGCCCGACCGCTCGGGCAATGTCGAGGACGGCCGCCACCAGCGCATCCAGTTCAATGCTTTTACCCGCTTCAGCATCCTGCAGCATGGAGGTTTTAAAGGCACCGAGTTGCAGCGTCAGTTCGTGTCGCGCCTCCGGGTCTTCATTGATGGGCAGGCCAATGCGATTGCCAATGGCCTGGGCTTCCCGCATGGCCTGGGAGATAAAGGCTCGTACACCGGGGTCACCCAGTATCCGGTCGCCCGTCGCACCGGTGATGGCCGATACCGGGTTCATGGTCATGTTGCCCCAGAGCTTGTACCAGATGGCCTTCTGTATTGAATCGGGCACTTCCACTGCAAAACCAGCGTCTGTGAATGCGTCCTTGACTCGATCAAGGGTTGCGCTTGAGCCGCCTGTTGCCTCGCCGATGATGATGCGTTTATCTGCAATGGGGCATACAACGCCGGCGCTGGGCGTTGTTGCCGATAGATAGGTTACAGAACCGATGATGCGATCCCCAGGCAGTTGTTTCAGCAGGGTCCGACCTGGGTCGATGGAAGGCAAATCGATGTGATTGAATTCAGGCGACAGGCCCTGGAAAAACCACCAGGGGATGCCATTCATGGCAGACAGTAAGCGCGTATCGGGGCCCATCAGTGCTTTAACCGTGGGCAGTACATCAAGTACCGCTTGACTCTTGACACTAAGAATCACCAGATCCTGCAAACCGAGTTGGGCAGGATCGTCGCTGACACGAATAGGGACCCGATGATCAATACGCTCTGAGTCGCCCACCGGGCAAACACCTAAACCTGCTTTGCTCACCGCTGCCAGGGTAGCGCCGCGCGCAATGGCGCTGACGTCATGACCTGACCTTGCCAGCCGCGCGGCCAACAATCCGCCAATGGCGCCTAAACCAACAACTGCAATTTTCATACGTTCAGATGTCCTCTTGTCTCAATGCGAATGGGGCTACCTTTCCCAGGGGGGCAGCGGTTGGGTGGCGGCTTTCAACCAGTTCAGGGCGGCATCAACCGCCGGGTTGTTCAAACGGTTTTCCGGCACCAGGGCTTTTACCCACAAATCGGCCACCGGGAAATCGGTGAGGATGGGTTCAATGCTTGCACGATCGATATCGGGTTGGGCGATGTGCCTTGGCAATATGGCGACTCCCAACCCCTCGCGTACGGCTTCCAATAATACCAGGCTGTCATTGACGCTCAGGGTTGGGTGAACGTTGATGTTGATGGAGCCACTCGGGCCATTAAAAAACCAGCTGTTACCTGTGGCGATAAAGGACAAACAATGGTGATTCAATAAATCTCTTGGGTGATTGGGCTCGCCGTGCACATCCAGGTAGCTTTTTGCAGCGACAACAGATCGCGGCATTTGGCACAGAGGCAGGTCAGAGACATTGGTATAGGACGATGGCAGTGCGCCGATGGCGATGTCAAAGCCTTCTTCGACCGGGTTTACAGACCGGTCCATCAATACCAGGTCCAGCCTGACACCAGGGTAGGCTTTTTGAAAGGATGTAAAGATCTTGCCGAAATACATGGTGGTCAAGGTGGTCGGGCACTTGATTCTCAAGTGGTCTTCGATGCGTGACTGTGCCGTTGCCACATCCCTGAAGGCATCCTCCACTTCTTTGACGATGTTAAGGAACCTGGGGTAATAACGCTCACCGGTGTCCGTCAGTTCAAGCTTGCGTGTTGAGCGGATGAAAAGCGTTGCCTTGAGCCGATGCTCGAGCTGGTTGATGCGTTTGGTAATGACAGACGGCACCAGATCCATTTCTCGACTGGCGGCAGAAAAGCTGCCGGCTCTTACAACAGCCAGAAAGGTCTTGATGTTGTCCAGTGTGTCCACAAGTGTTCAACCTCATTCAGGGCGTTGTTGAAGCTTAGCTCACCTTTCGCGTATCGCGAAAGGTGCTTGCTTGATATCGCTGTTTTTCCAACGCGAAAAAACTCCTAATCTGACTTCCAGAACGTCAACCCCTACAACGATAAATACCAGGGGGAGACAAACCTTGTAAGCCATGCATTGTACCGCCTCCAAGCCCGACTGGCAGTTCCGGCGGTCAGCGCCGTACCCATAATGGAGAGTACCCATGTCAGCTGCACCCAGTACAGAAACGCGTATTGTCAGAAAAAGTGACAACGCAGCGTTCCAGACCATAAAGGCCGATGTTTGCGTGGTTGGAGCCGGTATTGCAGGTATGTCTGCCGCCCTTGAGGCTGCCAAGTTGGGCAAAAAAGTGGTGATGGTTGATAGTCAGCCGGCACTGGGTGGGCAGGCGGTGAACTCCATCATTGCTACGTTTTGTGGGCTGTTCTCTAACGGCACGCACGGCTATCAGTTCACCTATGGTATAGCCGACGACATCATGAACTACCTGGCTGAACAGGAGTCCGCGATTCATTTCCGCAATGGCCCCAGAACGACAGTCGTCTATTACGATGAAGTGGCGCTGGGCCGTTGGGTTGAAGAGAGCATTTTACGTTCAGGTGTTGTACCGGTAATGGGTGCGATGATATTGCAAACCCAGGTTGAGGGTACTCGCATCGCTAGCGTTGACTTCATGACACGTTATGGTGCTATCCGTGTAGAGGCTGATGGTTTTGTCGATGCAAGTGGCGATGCAGCCCTGTTGTGGAACGCAGGGTTTGAATGTCGCGAACCAGAAAAGCAGACCGTCTTCGGCACTCAGATGGTAGTGTTGGAGAACATCAATGAAGAGCAACAGCCGACTCGTGATGTCATTGGTCAGCGCATGAAAGAAAAAGGCGACCAATACGGTTTGCTGCGCCGCGAAGGGCTGGGTTTCACCATTCCCGGCCGTGGTATAGCGGCGATGAATATGACCCATATTGAAACACCGCTCGACCCGGTAGCGGCATCGCAGAAAGCCCTGGAAGGTAAAGATCAGGCCAGTCGAGCGGTCGATTTTCTCAAGCAGGAGTTCCCCGAATGTTTTGGCAATGCCCGCATTCGTTCCTTTGGTTTGCCGGGAATTCGTCAAACACGATGGATTGTCGGCCAGCATCACCTGACGGTGGAAGAACTGAAAACGGGCAAGAAATTTGACGATGCCATTGCTCGCACCGCCTGGCCAATCGAGTTGCACGATCACGGTGATGGACACCACTGGATTACCTTTGATGAAGATCACGTGCATTACGTACCGCTTGGCAGTCTGGTACCGAAAACCTGCACTAATGTCGTCGCGGCCGGGCGCTGCATCGATGCCGATTCAGCGGCCTTGTCCAGTGTTCGAGTAATGGGCCCTTGCATCGCCATGGGGATGGCGGCGGCCCATGCGCTGGATCTGGCCGAAGACGGCAATGTGCATAATGTGGACCTGGATGCCTTGCGTGCACGAGTGCACGACAATGTCGAAACTCAACACTACCGCTGGACAGAAGCCGAGCTGGCAAACCCCGTACTCGCATCCTGAACGGAGCAATGATTCATGCAACTGACCGATCTTGAAAAAGCCATGCTCGACGGTGTTAATGGTCGAGCCAAAGCGGCTGCCATGGACCTCCTTGTCCGTTATGGTGAGGCGGTAGGGGCTGAGCGTCTGGTCGAAACCAATAATGTGGCTGGTGCCTTCAATGCCTCGACACCGTCAGTGCGGCACATCGTCGATAAAGGCTTCGATGCGGTCTATTCCGAACTGAATCTCGACAGTGACGAGATTGTGGAAATTCCGCACATGGCCGTCGATACCTGGCAACTGATCACCGGTATCGATAACGACAACTGGAAAATACAGGGCGTTGATGAATCCCTGATCACCATGCAGCGTGAATCGGAAGCCTATCTGGGTGAACGTAGTATCAACATGTGCGCCACCTGCACGCCTTACCAGGTCGGTAATGTCCCGGTCAAGGGAGAACACTGCGCCTGGATGGAATCCTCTGCGGTCATCTATTGCAACTCCGTTCTGGGTGCTCGCACCAACGTTGAGGGCAAAGAAAGCACCGGTGCTGCTGGCTTGACCGGACGAATTCCTTACTGGGGATACCACCTTCCGGAAAACCGCTTTGGCACTCATCAGATCGAGCTGGATTTTCCAGTGCATGACATGATGGATTGGGGAATTCTGGGTTACTTCATTGGTGAGATGGTTGAAGAAAACCGGCCTGTCATTAACAACGTTCTGCATCACCCGAACATGATCAAGCTCAAGCATTTTGGGGCAGCCGCTGCGTCTTCAGGTGGGGTTGAGATGTTTCATATCCCGGGTATTACCGCTGAGGCCAATAGCCTGGCAGAAGCCTTTGGGCCCAACAAGCCGGTAGAAGTCTTCCGCTTTGGTCAGCGTGAACGATTGGAAACCTACCAGAAACTGCAGAGTGCGACCGATCGGAAAGTCGACTTCATCATGCTCGGTTGTCCACACAACTCCATTGAACAGGTTGCCTTGATTGCTGAACTGCTGCGCGGCAAAACCATCCACCACGATACCGAGCTGTGGGTGCATACGCCACGAGCCATTAAACAGGTAGCGGAGCGTAATGGTTACCTGAAAACCATCGAACAAGCCGGCGCCGTTGTGATGAGCGATACCTGCCCGGCGATCTCACGCAGGTTGCCCAAAGGCGTGCGCGTCATTGCGACGGATTCAGCCAAGCAGGCTCATTACCTACCTGCCATTGCCAATGTTCAGGGTTGGTTTGGCTCAGTCACGGATTGTGTTGAGGCGGCCATTACCGGTTCCTGGCAAGGGGGGATGTCATGACACTACAAACAGCAACCCCGATCATCATCAAAGGCCGCTCAGTTGTTGCGGGCAAGGCTTCGGGTGAGGCACTGGTGACCACAGAAACCATATCGGGCTGGGGCGGAATCAATGAGCGCGAAGGGACCATTATCGAACGGAGGCATGAACTGGTTGGCCAATCTTTTGCCGGAAAGATTCTACTTTTTCCGGGTGCCAAGGGTTCCTCTGGTTGGTCTGCCTTTTTCCATATGACACGACTGAATAAGGTTTCTCCGGCGGCCATGCTGTTTACTCGCATGACCACCAAAATGGCACTGGGTGCAGTAGTGACCAGAGTGCCGGCGATGACCGATTTCGATCAGGATCCATTCGAGTTGATTGAATCTGGTGATCGGGTAGAAGTCGATGCAGATGCAGGTGAGATTCGCATCTTCAAGAAAGTTAAACAACCAGGTTGAGGTAGTGACTGTAAGCACGAATGACACGGAGTCAATGCAGTAATTAATACAACAAGACTGATCCATTGATAACAACAGAGAGGGGAAACCCATGATCCGCAAAACAATGAAAAGACTCGGCGCACTCGGTAGCGGTGCTTTGGTCGCAGGTGGTCTGCTGATGGGGATGAGTCAATCCGCAGTAGCAGAAGACGCTCAGTACGAGTGGCCACGTTTTTTTAACATCGTCACACCCATTGTAGGCACGGCCAACCACTCTTTGGCGGTTGCGTGGTCTTCTGAGTTTTCCGCGCAAACCAGGGCGCGTGCACGCGTTTTGCCAGGGCCTAATGGCTTTACCCGCTCGGCCTGGTTGAAAACGGGTGAGGGTAGTATCGCCATGCTTCAGGCTTCCGACTACTTTGATCAAATGGACGCTGTAGAAGGGTTTGCTACTGTCGATGCGGGGCCGGACGATTCACGTGTGATGAACATCAACATGGTAACCCCATGGGGCTATGTCGTCCGTGGTGACTCGGACATCCAATCGATCCATGACATTGGCCCGGGTACGCGTATCGCTTATGCCGCCAGTTCTTCTTTCCTGCTTGTCGGTATTGATGCATTGCTCGCTTATCTTGACCTGGATCACAGTGAAGTTAGGCTGATAGAAGTCGGGAACTACGGCGCCAACACGGCCATCATTGCCGAAGGTCGAGCGGATGTTGCCTTTACGTCCCCACTATCAGGTCCAAGCTATGAAGCCGAAGCCGGGCCCAACAGCATACGCTGGCTGGAACTTCCCGAAGAATCTGCAGACCCTGAGGCCTATGCTCGCTACCGTGCCTTGCACACTGGCTATGTTCCTGCAATCACCCAGGCAGGTGTCACCTCAGCCAAAGGAATTCGGATGGACCACGCCTTTCAGGCGAACCACGTTCGAGCAGATGAAGACCCCGAGTTTGTCTATCAGTTGTACAAGTGGATGGACGAAAACCACGACAGCTACAAAGACGACTTTACTCATGCGCACATGATGACCGTTGAAAACATGGTTGCCTTCCTGGACGAAGGGCATTTGCAACCCTTGCACGAAGGTGCCATTCGTTATCTGGATGAAAAAGGTCTTTGGACTGAAGCCTATCAGGTACGTCAGGATGCCCTGGTCGAGATGGCCCAGGAGCGTGTAGCGCTCTACAACGATGCCATGGCGGCTGCCCGTGAACAGGGCATTCGCATCACAGCAGGCAATCAACCCTGGGTCGACTTCTGGGCAGACTATCGTGCTCAGCATGGTCAGTCAGAGCCTTATGGTGCCAGGGTAGCGGCCATTCAATAAGCCATTATCTGACGGCTATTTATAATAATCACAGTGGAAGTGGCTTGCTGACGATGTCAGCAAGCCACATTGCTAATCGATATCCTTGGAGGCCATCAGGCCATGACTTCACAACTAGACGATTCCGATGTATCGACCAGGATTCCGGATGAGTATGTCGACAAGACGCAGGGGCGTTACCTGTCGATGCCCATTTTTGTCCGGTTTCTGGTATTGGCGATGTCCGGGGCTGGTGTCGCATTGGCCGTGGTGTACATTTTCGGTTTTGTTCCTCTACTCGATGTAACCTATTACTTCTTACTGATGGCGATGTACTTGCCATTGGTTTATCTGTTATTGCCTGCCTACAAGCGAGAGTATCGGGTTGGTTGGCTGAGCTATATACCCGCTCTGGCCATTTTTGGTTTGGCCATCTTGATGGCCTATAACGGCCGTAATCTGGTGTTTCAAACCTGGGTTCCGGTAGGCGAGCCCTGGCAGTTGTGGGTCGCCAGCGCCATCTTTGTTCTTATTCTGGATGCCGCCCGTCGCTCTGGTGGGATGATATTTCTGGTCATCGTCATAGTGCTCGGTCTCTATCCTATTTACGCAGACCACCTGCCTGGCATGTTGTGGGGGCCACCCACTTCACTTGCGCGTACCATCGCTTTTAACGTCTATTCCGGTGACGCCATGCTCGGCATCGTGACCCGAGTTGTTGCAGAAACCATTATCGGCTTTCTGATTCTGGCAGCGCTCCTGGTGGCTACGGGTGCAGCTGACTTTTTCCTGAAGTTGGCCATGGCCATTATGGGTAAAGCACGGGGCGGCCCTGCCAAGGTTTCGGTGTTGGCCAGTGGCTTCTTTGGCAGCCTGAGTGGCAGCATTTTTGGTAATGTTGTCAGTACCGGTTCTGTGACCATTCCCAGCATGAAAAAAGCCGGTTTCCCTGGCCATTATGCGGGCGCGCTTGAAGCCTGCGCTTCCACTGGAGGCATGTTGATGCCGCCGGTTATGGGCGCGGTCGCCTTCATCATGGCGGACTTCACCAACACTGAGTACAGCGTCATCGTCATAGCGGCGATCATTCCCAGCTTATTATACTTCTTTGGCCTTTACGTCCACGTGCATGGCTATGCGTCTCGCGAAAACATTCAGGGCATGGAAGCAGAAGAACTGCCCAGCTTGCGTAAAACACTGTTGGAAGGTTGGCCCTTTATTATCGTTCTGGGCTTCCTGATATACGGTTTGCTGGTCCTGCGTCTTGAGCGGTTAACGCCCTTCTATGCGTCTGCGCTTCTGATTGTGCTGACCTTTGTCAAAAAAGAACTGCGTATCACACCGCAGCGTGTGCCTGGCGTGTTTTTCCAGATCGGCAAGATGCTGAGTCAAACCATGGGCCTGTTATTGCCGACCTCTTTTATTCTTGGTGGTTTGATGGCAACCGGTGTCGCACCCGTCATTGCTTCCGAGCTGGTGCGTATGGGTGGTGGCAGTATCGTAATTGTGCTGGCTATCGGTGTCGGTGTCTGCATTATTTTCGGTATGCTCGGCATGATTGTCGCGGCCTACTTGATGCTGGCATTGACTTTGGCGCCAGCACTGGAGCAAATGGCAGGCATCAATACGCTGGCGATTCACCTCTTTATCGCCTATTACGCGACCCTGGCAGCGATAACACCACCGGTAGCGCTAGCGGCTTTTCTGGCATCGCGAATAAGTGATTCAGACCCGATACGCACCAGCCTGCACGCAGCACGTTTGGGGATTGTGCTGTACTTCATTCCGATCTTCTTCTTGTTCGAGCCGGCGCTGATCTTCCAGGGGCCGCTGCACCTGACCGCTATCTGGTTGACCATGAACATTATTGCCATTGTTCTGATCGCCGGTGGTTCGGAAGGGTATCTGGTCAAGTATGGGCGAATCCGTGCCTGGGTGCGCACTCTGTTGATCGTAGGCGGTTTATTGATTGGCTTCCCTGAAATGATTACGACACTGATCGGCTTTGCTCTGGTTGCTATCGCATTGGTTGCACCCAAGTGGGCAAAGTTGCCGGAAACCTACTTGAGCCGTACGTCATCACCAGAATCCATTGCGAACTGATCTACAGCCAGGAGAAAACAAAATGACAATCACTGTAAAAGCATTGACCGAACATATCGGTGGCGAAGTCACCGGCGTTCAATTGAATCAGCCGCTGTCAGCCGACATGATTGAGGCTATAAACGATGCCATGAATCAATATGGCATGCTGGTATTCCGCAATCAGCCATTGACGCAATCGGAGCAAATTCAGTTGGCGAGGTCTTTTGGTCCACTGGATATGGGCCTCAAGAAACTCAAGGTCCGCAAGGACCGACTGGATCATCCAGAGCTGGCTGATTTATCGAACGTGACGGATGATGCAACGGGTGTCGTAGAGCGCACACATAAAAAAATTGTCGGCAATATTGCCAATCAGATGTGGCACAGCGACTCCTCCTTTCAACGCCCCGGCGCTTGCTACTCCATGCTGTCTGCAGTGCGTGTTCCGGCCGATGGTGGCGACACAGAGTACACGGATTTGCGAGCCGCTTACGATGCCTTACCCGACTCATTGAAATCGGAAATCGCAGACCTGCAAGCCGAGCACTATGTATTGCATTCGCGTTTTCTGCTCGGTGATGATGACTACACCGAGGAGCAAAAGAACGTCATCCCTCCGGTGTTGTGGCCCATGGTCAGAGTGCACCCCGGTTCGGGAAGAAAGGTCCTCTTTGTCAGCGCTCATGCTCGAGCCATAGATGGCATGACCATAGCGGAAGGACGCATGCTGCTGATGGACTTGCTCGAGCATGCGACCCAACCGCAATTCAGATATCGCCACCACTGGCAACCCAATGATCTGGTGATGTGGGACAACCGCGCCACTCTGCACCGTGGACGGCGGTTTAATCTGAATCAGGTAAGAGAGTTGCGGCGTGCCACTACACTGGATATCAACGCCCCCGAACTGACAGCAGTCGAACGAGAGCTTGCCCATGCTTGAGATAAAGCGCTTGAGCGTAGCCGATGCACAGCGCTTGATTGAAGGCGCCCGCGGCCAGGCCGAGCACATCGGTGTCCCAATGTGCATTGCTGTTACGGATGAGTCTGGCAACCTGGTTGCCTTCGAGCGCATGGACGGTGCCAAGGTTTCAAGCATTACAGTCTCCCAGCACAAAGCCTATACCGCTGCGGCTGCGCGCAAGGCGACACACGATTACAACGCCGCCTGCGTGCCTGGCAACCTGGTGTTCGGTATCCATACCCAGCTCAGTGTGGTTGGCGGTGGTTTGCCAGTTTGGCTGGGAGAAGATTGCGTGGGTGGCATTGGCCTGAGTTCCGGTACACCAGAGCAGGACATGGCCTGCGCACAGGCAGGCATTGAAACCTGGCAAGACCAAAAATAGATCGTCAAGCCAACGGAGTGATCCGTTGAGCACCGTCTTTCAGGATGGGCAAGAATTCATTGATCAATTCTTCCCTGCTGCGCCGTTGTGCCTGGGTGCTGATGCCCATGGCCGCAATGGCTTTGCCCTTGTTGTTGATAATGGGTACGGCGATGGCTAGCAGGCCGACTTCCAGTTCTTGGTCGACAATGGCAAAGCCCTGTTGCCGAACCTGTTGCAGGGCATCAAGAATGGCCTCGACATCGGTGACGGTGTAAGGGGTAAGTGCGACCGGTGGGTTGCGTTCGAAAAAATCACGTTGCTCCGAGCTTTCGAGATTGGACAGCAGCACCCGACCAATGCCTGCGGTATGAACCGGGACGACCCGGCCCGGGCTCAGATTGATGGTTAATGCTCTGGGCCCTTGTGCTCGTGCTACAAAGATCAGTTGGTCCCTGGACAGGACGCCGATCGAGCACGATTCACTGACCTTGCGTGAAACTTCCTCTGCCACCGGGTTGGCCATTTGCCACCAGGGCAGGTTAGACAAGTAATTGTAACCCAGTGTCATCACCTTGGGTGTCAGGCTGTAGCGCTTACCTTCGATACTCAAGTAACCGAGGTCGACGAGTGTCAGCAGGAAACGCCGAGTCGTTGCCCGGTTCATGCCAACAAGGTCGGCTACTTCGCTCAGGGTCAGATTGGCGTGGCCTTCCGAGAAGACTTGCAATACCTGCAACCCTTTGAACAGGGATTGAGCGCGGTCGGAGGTTTTATCGATTTGGGGTTCAGACATCCCGATTCCAGATCATTTTGAATGTGTATGTTCTTATAATGACATAAGTCAGTACGAGGCCACCAGGGGTTCAGGTGGCATCCTTTTCCTTTCGAGAACGCTCAGTTCCCTTGATGGGACATCAACCCTGACAAACCTTGATCCCTGTCAATGCGGCCTATCCGCTTTATGAAGTCCGTTTTTGTGCCTCACCAGTCAGGATTCTCATTATTTCCAGGTTGACAACAGTATCCAGCAAAAACTATCGTTATTGAAACAAAAATTACTAAAATGAAATTTTTGAGGTGAAGCGTGCGATTACAAGTGATCTGTTCGGGGTGTAGAGCACTCCGTTCACCCCAGTGCTGCGTGCGAAACCAGAGTGGTCTCCGGCCATGAACAGTCTGCGTCGGGAACTAACGGGTCCCCTGCTTATTCTTGCGAACCTCGTTGCCGGGCTTGTGCCTGTTTCTGCGTTGATTTATGCCTCCCGTGTCCTGCCAGAAATGGGGTTGATCATCTACAAAGAGCAATTCCTCGCCTTTTTCCTGACCCTGTGCCTGGTGTTGACCTTTTTGATCAAACCGGCGTTCAAGGGCGCTTCAGTCACATCGGTGCCCTGGTACGACTGGGTGTTGATCGCCGCTAGCCTCGGGGCGGGTGGTTACGTGGCGTTCTGGTATCACGAATTGGTTGGCGTGCTCGGACTCATTACTCAGGACAAGGTGATTGTCAGCGCTGTAGGTATCTTTGTACTGCTCGAAGCGACACGTCGCCTGGCGGGCTGGACCATGGTGACTGTAGGGCTAGTGGCCCTGGCTTATGGTTATTTCGGGCATCATTTGAGTGGTGTGTTTCAGACGCGTCGTATTCCGGGTGAACGTTTGTTGATCAATAATTTCCTCGGTACAGATGCGGTGCTCGGTACACCCCTCTTTGTCGCGGCGACGATCGTCACTGCTTTTATTCTTTTTGGTCAGGTGCTGTTTCGCACCGGTGGAGGCGAGGCCATTTCCAATTTTTCCTTTGCGCTCATGGGCCGCCGGCGTGGTGGGCCGGCCAAGGTGGCTGTGTTCTCCAGTGCACTCTTTGGCTCCTTGTCAGGCAGTGCTTCAGCAAACGTGGCTACCACCGGAATGATCACCATTCCGATGATGAAGAAAGTCGGGTATGACGATCACAAGGCCGCCGCGATAGAGGCTGTTGCGTCGACCGGCGGCCTGGTCTTACCTCCGGTTATGGCTGCGACAGGTTTCCTTATGGCTGAATTCCTGGGTGTGCCCTACAGTGCTATTGCCCTGGCGGCGGCCATCCCTGCCTTGTTGTTCTATTTGTGTGTCTATTTGCAGGTGGATATGGAAGCCGCCAAAGGTGGTATCGATGCATGGCAGGGGAAAGACTTGCCCGGTCTAAAGCAGGCGGGCAAGCAGGTGTTACCTGTAGTGCTCGCTTTTGCGGTACTGCTTTATGCGTTGTTCGGCTTGCTGCAAAGTCCAGAGAATTCAGCTTTTGCGGCCACCTTCGCGGCGATTGTTATCAGTCTTTTTGTGCCGACTATGCGCCGCAGCTTTCTCCGATATTTGGGCGTTCTGGCTTCCACTGGTGAAGCTGTAGTGTTCATCTCCATACTCTGTGCTGTCGCCGGCCTGGTGGTGGGCACACTCGGTTTGACAGGGCTTGGTTCCAGTTTGTCACAGAATCTGATCGCGCTGGCCGGAGGCAATGTCTGGCTGTTGCTGGTGTTTGCGGCCCTCGGTTGCATCGTACTGGGAATGGGTGTTCCGGTAACGGCGACTTATATTATTTTGGTTATCCTTGTGGGTCCGGCATTGGTACAAATGGGTGTCAGTGAATTGTCTGCACACATGTTTGTGTTCTATTTTGGCACTCTGTCATTTCTAACACCCCCAGTATGTCTGGCCGTATTTGTGGCAGCATCCATAGCCGAGGCTAACCCCTGGCGTAGTGCATTCTATGCGCTGAGGTTTGCAATCATTGCCTATCTGATTCCCTTTGTGTTCGTCTTCAACGATGCGTTTCTGATGCAAGGTGATGTCAGTACCATCGTTCAGGCCGTGATCGCTGGCGTGGTCGGCGTGTTTTTACTGTCCGTGAGTCTGGTGGGTTACTGGAAGAAAAAGCTGCATGCTGCGGTTCGAATACTGGCCTTGTCTGCGGGCATCGCGGCTTTTTGGTTGGGTGCAACCAGCATCATGGCTTTATTCGTTTGTTTGGTGGTACTGGGTGGGCTGTACGGGTTGCAGCGAGTGCAGGTGAATGCGTCGCCTGCAACGTGAATCCGTTACGGTTCACTGGGCTGAAACTGATTTCAGCCATACATGTGAGTGTAACTTGAGAGGTGGAAGAGCAATGAACAAGAATAAAACCAAGAAGCGTGAAATGTTCAAATGGATGGCAGGCATTACCATCGGGGCCATGGCTACAGCGGCAACGGCCGACATCCTGGTGCTGGGCGGTAACCCGCCGGGTAGCGTGTTCTATACACAGGCACAGGCACTGGCCGCAACCATTACCAAACATACCGAGCACAGAGTGGACGTTTTACCGCAGGCTGGTACGGTCTTCTTTCCGATGTTTGGTTCCCAGGAAGTGGATCTCGGCATAGCCAGCCCAGTGGAAGCCAAGCTGGCTTACGATGCAGAAGCACCCTTTTCCGGTGCAAACGGTGGCAATGGCTATGATATGAAAACGGTAATGCTCGGCTCGATCAATCTGCTGTCACTTGTTACCCGGGAGAGTGACAACATAGAGTCGATCAGTGATCTGAGAGGGCGTCGTGTTGTTGCAGACTACGGTGCCTTTGCCGGTGCGACCAAAACTTCATTGGCCGCACTGGCTAATGCCGGTTTGACTGAGGACGATATTCGCATTGTTCGCGTTTCAAGCTACCCGGAAGGTGTACGGGCGGTGATGGAAGGTCGTGCTGATGCCGCTGTGGGTTCAGTCGGTAGCGGTATTCTGCAGGAACTGGATGCTGCATCCGGGGCCAGGCTACTGCCTATTGATCCATCACCGGAAGCCATGGCGCGTAGCCAGGCCGTGGGCGCTGCCTTTGTTCCACATCAGTCCGATGCGGGCCCAGTGGGGATTAGCGAGCCGACCTATGTGCTGAGTTATGCGACAACGCTCTATGCGCGACCTGACATGGATGAGCAAAACCTGCGCAATGTCTTGAACGCATTGTGGGATCATGCCGGAGACTTGCCGGAGATAACCCGCACACTCAGCACCTGGACGCCTGAGGGCTATGCCCATGCCGATGCTGTGATTCCCTTCCATGATGTTGCTATTGAGTTCTATAAAGAAAAAGGCGTTTGGACTGACGCCCTGGAAGCTCGTCAGGCCGAACTGTTAAACCCTTGATTCATTAATCACTGTGCTTTGCCGCCTCATGTCGGGGCGGTTTTTTTGACTATAAAAACATTATTCAAACAATAGTTTCTATATTGATATTTTTGCTGAAGGGTAGCGGACCTCGCAGATCCCTTGGCACAGAATCAATGTTCAACAGGAGAGGTGTGATGACCGAATTGATCGCAACATCCAGCGGCGTGCCATGGCCTTCCGACAAGGTCAGCACGATTCCCTACAGAGTTTATACCGACGAACAACAATATAAGCTAGAAGAAGACCGGATTTTCAAAGGGCCAACCTGGAATTACCTCTGCCTTGAAGCCGAATTGCCCGAACCTAATTCCTTTATTGTTTCCCGAATTGGCGAAATTCCCATAGTGATTACCCGTGACAAAGACGGTGAGATCAATGCCTTTGTCAATCGTTGCGCGCATCGTGGCTCCTTGTTGTGCCTGAAGCATCGAGGTAATGCGAAAAGCCTGACATGCGTCTACCATGCCTGGGGCTACGACCTGAAAGGTAACCTCATTGGTGTCGCCTTTCAGCGAGGTGTGAAACGTCAGGGTGGTATGCCGGAAAACTTCAAGAAAGAAGAGCATAACCTGCGTAAGCTGAACGTAGCGGTGTTCTCTGGCCTGATCTTTGGTTCATTCTCCAATGACGCACCGGACATTGAAAGCTACCTGGGTACGGAAGTATCCGCCAAAATCAAGCGAGTGCTGAACCGGCCCATTCGTGTGCTGGGTTACAATACCCAGGGTTTGAAAAACAACTGGAAACTGTACATGGAGAATACCAAAGACAGTTATCATGCCAGTATTCTGCACACTTTTTTTACCACCTTCGAAATCAACCGCTTGAATCAGAAAGGCGCCATCATTGTGGATGAGAGTGGTGGTCACCATGTCTCTTACTCGATGATTGACTCGAGCTTATCCAATGACGATTACGGCCAGCAGAACATTCGCTCGAACAATGCTGAATATCGTCTGGCCGACCCGTCGATGCTGGAAGGGGTCGATGAATACGGAGATGGCATCACCCTGCAAATTCTCACCGTCTTCCCCGGGCTGGTATTGCAGCAAATTCACAATGCAATCGCGGTTCGTCAAATAGTTCCAACCGGAGTCGGTACTACCGACCTCGCCTGGACCTACATTGGCTTCGAAGACGACGATGAAGCCATGATCGAGCGTCGTCTCAAGCAATCCAACCTGGCTGGGCCAGCGGGGTATATTTCTATGGAAGATGGCGCCGTTGGCAACTTTGTACAACGTGGCATTACCGGTACCGATGAAGACACCAGTGTGGTGATGATGGGGGGTGAGACGGCCGAGAGCCAGCCGTTCCGAGCGACGGAAACGTCCGTTCGCGGTTTCTGGAAAAAATACCGGACCTTGATGGAAGGTCAGGTACCCTCGGCCTGATCACTGGAGAACTCTATCATGATGAATAATTATCGCGATCAAATCGAACGATTAATGGCGGAATACTCGGCCGTTATTGACAATGATGAGCTGGAAAAGTGGCCTGAGCTCTTTACTGATGCGTGCCATTACCGGGTCACTACTCGCAGCAACTATGCCAACGGTTTTGCCCACGGGGCGATCTGGGCCAACTCGAAAGGCATGCTGTTAGATCGGGTCAGTGCCTTGCGCGAAGCCAATGTTTATGAAGAGCATGTCTATCGGCATATTTGCGACTCGGTGCGCATCCTCAATGAAGATAAGAAACTGGTGCAGGTACAGTCGAATTTTTTGGTGGTGCGTACCATGCATACTGGTCAGATGGACGTCTTTGCCACGGGTATGTATGTTGATGAAATTCAGCTGAACGATAATCTGGCTCTGTTCAAACAACGCATTGTTGTCTGCGACAGTCATGTAATTGATACCTTGTTGGCCCTACCACTATGAGCGAAAGCCGCCGTTATCGCATCGCGCTTACACTGGGCGACCCGGCCGGTATCGGCCCCGAGATCGTGTTGAAAGCACTGTGCTCCAGTGAATTGCCGGAGCATCTGTCACTGGTGGTTCTCGGTGAACATCAGGTGGTGGTCCGCCAGGCCCAAGCGATGTCACTTGATGTGGCGATTTATGATGGTGTACTGGCCTTGCCTGAGGGACGTCGAATCGACTGGATAGAAGTGCCCAGCCTCGGCGACAAAGACTGGCAACTCGGACAAGTCGGCGCGGCAAGTGGTCAGGCTTGCTACGATTATGCCAAGGCTGCTATAGCTCTGGTTCAAGCGGGTAAGGCCGATGCTGTGATCGCCGCCCCCCATACCGAAGCCTCGGTCAACCAGGCGGGCATTCACTTCCGTGGTTACCCACAGATGGTGGCGGAGCAGACAGAGACGCCGCTGGATGAAACCTTCCTGATGTTGCTGTCGCCGGATTTCCGCATCGTTAACCTGACGTTGCACGAGCCACTGGCCGATGCTGTTGCTCGAATTCGGGAGCCCCTTATTGTCAATGCCTTGATGGCGACCCTCGCAGCACTCAAGCGGCTTGGTCTTGAACAAGGTCGCATCGGTGTCTGTGGGTTAAACCCTCACGCAGGTGAAGGTGGTTTGATGGGGCAGGAAGACGAGGCAATCATCCGGCCTGCCGTTGCGCAAGCGGTGGCGCAAGGCGTGCTGGCAGAAGGGCCCTTTCCGGCCGATGCCCTTTTTGCTGATCGGCAGTTCGATGCCTACCTGGCGATGTACCACGACCAGGGGCACATTCCATTCAAAGTCACAGCTCCGCGAAAAGGCTCAGCCATTACCATCGGTACGCCCGTGGTGTTCGGTTCGGTGGCGCATGGCAGTGCACTGGATATAGCCGGTCGAAATAAAGCCTCGGCGGCGGCCTTGATTCAGGCGTTGAAGAACATCAGTCATGTGTCTTAGGTCAGTCTACCATCAGTGGATTTTCGATATTGCTCTGTCGATAACTTTGCAGCGGTTTCTCGCTGAAGCCCCTCGATGGCCTGGCAATCAGTTCGTTCATTCAGCGCCGAGCGATACCCTTTCTTTCGTTGCTCCCTACAGGCCTGATGGCGGCTTTGATCGAGCTGTCCGGGCCTTTGTTCCTCAGGTTTTCGCTGAGGAGTCTGGTGTTTCTGGGCTTCGGACGGCTCTATTTCGGGGGTGATCAGAGTGGATTGCTGTCAGAAGCCGTGCTAGCGTCAACCTTTCGTCCATTATTGGAGTAAACACCATGTCCCTGTCTCCTTTCCACCTCGCCATACCCGTCTACGACCTCGCCAAGGCTCGCCAGTTCTACAGTGAAGTGTTCGGTCTTGAAGAAGGCCGCTCCAGCGAGCAGTGGGTGGATTTCAATTTCTACGGCCATCAACTGGTGATTCACGAGCACCCGAAAACATCCACCCAGGACAACGCCCATACCAACCCGGTAGACGGCCACGATGTGCCCGTGCCGCATTTCGGCATTGTGCTGGAGTGGGCGCAGTGGGAAGCCCTGGCGGAGCGTTTGAGGTCTTTCGGCACGGAGTTTGTGATCGAACCCTATGTGCGCTTCAAGGGTCAGACCGGAGAGCAAGCGACCATGTTTCTGTTGGACCCCTGTGGCAATGCACTGGAGTTCAAGGCGTTCAAGGACATGAGTCAGTTGTTTGCCAAGTGAGATAACCTGCCAGGAGCCTGAGTAGCCCTCTTTCGCATGGCGAGCGACACTGTGGGACCTGACTTTGGTATTGGTTATCAGTGTGCCCTCCAGCCTCCATCCACGCTCATCGCGCTGCCGGTGACCAGGCTGGACGCATCAGATGCCAGGTACAATACAGCCCCCATAATATCTTCCACCTCACCGACACGGCCGAGCAGGATGTTGCTCTGTAGCCAACTCATGCGTTCGGGGTCGGCGAGAGTGGACTCTGTCAGAGGCGTGCGAATGAAGGTCGGGCACAAGGTATTCACTCGAACCCCCGCCTTGCCCCATTCGATCGCCATGGCCTTGGTAAAGCCTTCTACCGCGTGTTTGGTCGCGCAGTAAACCGAGCGGTCAACACCCCCGACGGTGCCCATCTGAGAAGAAATGTTGATCAGGGAGCCTGGCTTTTTGGCCCTGAGCAGCCCCTGTGCGACAGCGCAAGTCAGAAAATAGGCGGCGCGGACATTGAGGTTCATTACCTGATCGAAGTCTTCCATCCTGGTGTCAACGGCTGGGCCATGCCGCGCTTGGCCAGCGCTGTTCACCAGGATATCGAAGGCGCCATGCTGCTCAATCCAGCGAGCGGTTGTTTCGACGTCGGTGATGTCGAGTGCTACTGCGACGGCAGACTGGCCTCGTGCTTCCAGTTCGGCCACGGCCTCGCGCAGTTTGTCTTCCGAGCGAGCGGCCAGGTAGACCTTGGCACCCGCCTCGGCCAGCGCCGCAGCACAGGCAAGGCCTATTCCCGAGGAAGCACCGGTCACCAGAGCGACCTTGTCGGTTAACTTGAAAGAAGGTGTGCGAGGTAATTTCATTACGCGGCTGCCCCATAGTCGAGGTGACGTTGGCCGTAGCGATGCACCCGAACGTAGGCTTGTTCGGCAAGGCCAACAAAGCCGTCGAGTATACACAGGGTGGCTCAGCGAGCGCCAATGTCGGCAGTAGCTTCGTCCGTGGTAATGCGCTGATAGCTGTGCGCTTGTATTCAGATGTTTTTTAACACAAAGAGAAGGGAGTAAAACCAGCGGAATAGAGCTGAATTAAATCAAGGAGTTGGCAATGGAGGTGTGGCGGAGTCGGCGCCCTGACGCCAGGACCATCGTGGGTGAATTTGAAACCGGCGTTGAAAATGTTGGCACGGTCAATAGCGCTATCGACCACCGGAACTTCGAGTAGTAAATCGCGATCCTTGAGTTGGTCAAGATTCAGTGCTTCCTGAACAGAGCGTACTGCCCCGGCGGGTACCCCCAGTCGCTCACGCATGGCGTACGTTCAAGGAAGCCATTTATTCAATACAGAAAACCACCGGCATGATATTCGGCATTCTGTTTGGTGCTCTGGTGTTCTATAGCTTGGTAACCGTGACCAACATTCCGTTGCGTGGTCCTATGAAGCCCCGGTATCCCGGGGCTCAACGACTAATTAACTGAAACTATCGTACTCTTATTCAAATTATATTTTATCTATTAATAGCAAGTGCTACCTTGAGGGCATAGAGTAAACACATTACGGAAAGTGAACTATGCTCTTTGTCCAGATGTTGGCGGGAATGTGTTCATCGATGTACCCCGTTATACAGCCTTAGAGACCAGAGCTCAGAGCGGGTCACGCTGTGTCTCAAGCAGTGGCCCAGTATTTACCAAGAGCAATAATTGGAGAGCACTATGGAAACAAAAAACACGAATACCGGCGGTTGCCCGGTGATGCACGGTTCGCGAACTAAAATTGGCGGTGAGGGCACGGCCAACCAATACTGGTGGCCCAACCAGTTGAATCTGGCCATCCTGCATCAACACACGGCCGAGTCGAACCCGCTTGGCGATGATTTCAACTACGCAGAGGCCTTCAAGTCGCTTGATCTGGCGGCTGTGAAGCAAGACCTCACCGCCCTGATGACCGATTCTCAGGACTGGTGGCCGGCCGACTTCGGCCACTACGGGGGACTGTTTATTCGTATGGCGTGGCACGCTGCGGGTACCTACCGCACTGGCGATGGGCGTGGCGGTGCCAGCAATGGCAACCAGCGCTTTGCGCCGCTGAATTCCTGGCCGGATAACGGCAACCTGGACAAGGCACGTCGTTTGCTGTGGCCAATCAAACAGAAGTACGGCAATAAACTGTCCTGGGCCGACCTTTATGTGTTGGCTGGTAATGTGGCCATGGAGTCCATGGGCTTCAAAACCTTTGGCTTCGGTGGCGGTCGCGAAGACATCTACGCACCCGAGGAGGACGTCTACTGGGGTGCCGAAGAAGAGTGGCTGGCCAGTAGCGATAAGCCGAACAGCCGTTACTCTGGTGATCGTCAGCTGGAAAACCCTCTCGCGGCCGTGCAGATGGGCCTGATCTACGTCAACCCGGAAGGCCCGGATGGCAAACCGGACCCATTGGCATCGGCCAGAGACATCCGTGAAACCTTCAGCCGTATGGCGATGAACGACTATGAGACTGTCGCTTTGACTGCTGGTGGCCACACCTTTGGCAAAGCGCACGGTGCTGGCGACCCCGATCTGGTCGGCCCTGAGCCGGAAGCCGCGCCCATGGAAGAAATGGGTTTCGGCTGGATCAACAGCCATAGCTCCGGTAAAGGTCGCGACACCACCACCAGTGGCATTGAAGGCGCCTGGACGCCGAACCCGACCCAATGGGATATGGGCTATTTCGATGTGCTGTTCGGCTATGAGTGGGAGTTGACCAAAAGCCCGGCCGGCGCCCAACAGTGGAAGCCCATTGGCCTGGCCGACAATGACCACGCGCCGGATGCAGAAGATGCCTCCAAACGCGTTGGTATCATGATGACCACCGCCGATATGGCGATGCGTGAAGACCCGGAATACCGCAAGATTTCCGAGCACTTCCATAAGAACCCGGAAGAGTTTGCTGACGCCTATGCCCGCGCCTGGTACAAGCTGACGCACCGCGATATGGGCCCGAAAGTGCGTTATCTGGGGCCAGAAGTACCGGCTGAAGATCTGATCTGGCAGGACCCTATTCCGCCAGTTGACTACCCGGTGATCGGTGACGCCGATGTGGCCGAGCTGAAAAAGCAGATACTGGCCTCTGGCCTGTCGACCCAGGAACTGGTGTACACCGCCTGGTCTTCCGCTTCCACCTACCGCAATTCCGACAAGCGCGGTGGTGCCAATGGCGCTCGCATTCGCCTGGCACCGCAGAAGGATTGGGAAGCGAACCAGCCGGAGCAATTGCAAAAGGTGTTGAGTGTTCTGGAAGGCATTCAAACATCCTTCGGCAAGCAGGTATCCATGGCCGATCTGATCGTCCTGGCTGGTACGGCGGCTGTAGAGAAAGCAGCAAAAGACGCCGGTGTCGATGTCACAGTGCCCTTCGCACCGGGCCGGAACGACACCACCGATGAACTGACCGATGCGGAATCCTTTGATGCCCTGAAGCCAGAAGCCGATGGCTTCCGCAACTATAGCCGCACCAAGTTCACGGTGTCGCCAGAAGAAATGCTGGTCGACAAGGCGCAATTGCTTGGCTTGAGCGCACCGGAAATGACGGTGCTGGTCGGTGGCATGCGCGCCTTGGGTGCCAACTACAAGGGCAGCCAGCACGGCGTACTCACCAAAACGCCGGGCAAACTGACCAACGACTTCTTCGTCAACCTGACCGACATGGGCATAGCGTGGAAACCGACCTCTGCCGATGCCGATCTGTTCGAAGGGCGCGATCGCAAGACGGGCGAAGTGAAGTGGACCGGCACCAGGGTCGACCTCGTTTTCGGTTCCAACTCGCAGTTGCGAGCCCTGGCGGAAGTCTACGCTCAGAACGATGCCAAAGAGAAGTTCGTGAAGGACTTCGTCAAGGCCTGGACGAAGGTGATGAACGCCGATCGTTTCGACCTGGCCTGAGTTCACTTCATGCCGGGTTCTAAAAGCCGGGCATTGATGTGAACAATGCAGATGAAGCCGAACCATGCACCTGTTCAGGTCGCTGGTTCGGCTTTTTTGTGCCTGCCAATAGGCTGCTGCTTCAATTCTTGCACTGATCCGGTGCGCTCAATCAGGCGGCTTCGCCAAAACAGGGCGCTGAGGTTTGCTCTGTCTTGATCTTGCTCTCGCTCAACCCGCCAGATTCAATCCCCGGGAGCCAAAACTCACAGGCTTGACCATATGGCCAACTTCTTGCAAAGGCACCTCAACCCACATCCAGTGGACTGAACCTTTTGTTGGTGCCATAGAGGAGATGCCCAATGAGTTTGAAGCATTCTTTGTTGTTTGCGGCCGCCCTGGCCATGCCCCTGCATGTCATGGCTGATGATCCCCTGAAAGTCGGCTTTGTTTATGTTGGCCCTATTGGTGACTACGGCTGGAGCTACATGCACGACCAGGGTCGGCTTGCCGCTGAAGCAGAATTCGGTTCGGCCATCGAAACCACTTACGTCGAGAACGTGGCCGAAGGTGCCGATGCCGAGCGTACCATTCGTATGCTGGCGCAAACCGGGCATGACCTCATCTTCACCACCTCCTTTGGTTTCATGAACCCGACAGCACGAGTGGCTGCCGAATTTCCTGACAAGACCTTTTTGCACGCAACCGGTTATCAGCACGCCGACAACCTGGGTACCTATCTATCGGTGACCTATGAAGGCCGTTACGTTACCGGTGTTGCTGCAGCCATGGTGGCCGAAAGTGGAGTGATAGGCTATATCGGCTCCTACCCCATTCCTGAAGTGATACGCGACATCAACGCTGTCTACATGGGGGCCAGGTCTGTCAATCCGGATATCGAGATCCGAGTCGTCTGGGTCAACACCTGGTATGACCCTGCTCGCGAAGCCGATGCGGCCAATACACTGATGGACCAGGGAGCGGACGTCATTGTGCAGCACACCGACAGCCCAGCACCGATGACGGCTGCTGAGCGTCGTGGCAAGTGGGGTGTTGGTCAGGCATCCGACATGAGCCGTTTTGGCCCGCAAGCGCATCTGCTTTCCGTAGTGAACGATTGGGCGCCGTACTACATTCGCACCATAGGTGAAGTGATGGAAGGCACCTGGGAGTCGCAAGACTACTGGGGTGGCATAGCGGATGACATCATCCAGATCGCCAGCATCAGTGAGCGCCTCACCAGCGAGCAACATAGCCACCTCGAAGGCATCATAGAGTCGATTCGTACCGGCGAGTTCCACCCATTCTCTGGTCCGCTGAGCGATCAGACTGGCACCCTGCGTGTGCCTGAAGGTACCACCATGACCAATGGTGAACTGGCTGGTATGGATTGGTACGTCGAAGGTATTACCGCGACTTATCCGCAGTAACATTGCGCCTTATTAAGTCGGCAACCAATAGGGTTGCTGGATTAATGCGGCACAAGGAAGTGTCGCCGCGGCCATGGGCCGTCGCGAGCCCTTGAAATACCAGCAATTCCGCGTAATTGCGCAAGGATTTCAAGGGCGACAATCCAGGAGATCAGGATGATCGATTGGATTGCCTGCATAAAAGGGTGACATGATGCCTTCCGCAGTACGATTAAAGTTGGACAGCATCACCAAGGAGTATCCAGGCTGTCGTGCCAACGACGGCGTCAGCCTGGAAATCAAGGCCGGAGAAATTCATGCCTTGCTGGGTGAGAACGGTGCAGGGAAGAGCACGTTAATGAAAGTGCTTTACGGTGTCGTGCAGCCGGATGGCGGCAGTATCATCTGGGACGGAAAACCGATTCAGGTGGAGAGCCCGGCGCACGCCAGGCAGCTTGGTATTGGGATGGTGTTTCAGCACTTCGCCTTGTTCGAAACACTGACGGTGGCAGAAAACATTGCCCTGGGTCTGCCTGCGTATCAGAGCCGAGACAGAGCCAAACTCGATGCCACTATTCGTGAAGTATCGCAACGCTATGGCATGGCACTCGACCCACGGCGTTACGTCAACACGCTATCCACTGGTGAACAGCAACGCGTAGAAATTGTGCGTTGCCTGATTCAGGAAAGTACTTTGCTGATTCTGGATGAGCCCACATCGGTGCTCACTCCGCAAGAAGTCGATACGCTTTTTGACACCCTACGCCAACTTGCTGCCGAAGGCTGCAGTATTGTTTTTATCAGTCACAAGTTGCGCGAAGTACGGGCTCTTTGCCATACCGCCACTGTGCTACGGCAGGGCAGGGTGACTGGGGAGTGTCGGCCTGCCGATGTCTCTGTCGATGACATTGCCCGTTTGATGGTGGGGAATCACACCCCGCTGCAAACTCGAGTTTCTGCTGCCGAACCTGGCGCGCCCTTGATGCAAGTGCAAGAGTTGAGTCATCGCACTAAAGACCCTTTTGGCACCGCTTTGCGAGCGATCAACTTTGACCTTCGCGCAGGAGAAATCCTGGGCATTGCCGGTGTAGCAGGTAACGGCCAGGATGAATTGCTGCGGGCGCTTTCTGGAGAAATTCGCAGCGCAGCACAGAGCGTGGTACTGGCAGGCGCCAATATCGGTAATCGCTCACCCGGCCAGCGTCGCAAGCTGGGTCTGGCGGTGGTACCGGAAGAGCGACTGGGCCGTGGCGCCGTGCCGACGCTCTCATTAATGCATAACACTCTGTTAACGGCTTACCACCAGGGGCTACTCACGGGCCCCTGGGTTCGTTATGGCCGAGTGCGCGAGCTGGCACTGCGCATTTGCGATGCCTTTGGCGTGCGCAGCGCAGGCATCCACAGTCCTGCCAACAGCCTCTCTGGTGGCAATCTGCAAAAATTCATTCTGGGTCGCGAGGCCTTGCAAAAGCCAAGGGTGCTGGTGGCCTCACATCCGACCTGGGGCGTTGATGTCGGCTCGGCGGTAGCCATTCATGAGGCATTGGTGGAACTGCGTGATCAGGGGGCTGCTGTCCTGTTGATTTCCGAAGATCTCGATGAACTCTACCAGCTGTGCACCCGCATTGGGGCCATCTGTGCTGGCCGCTTGTCGCCTTTGGCGCCGACCAGTCAGGTTTCCATTGAGCAATTGGGCCAGTGGATGGCGGGTGAGTTTGAGTCATCAGATTCAGAGGAGGCCGGCCATGTTGCAGCTTGAGCGCCGTCCACTGCCTTCGCCTCTGATGCAATGGGCATCGCCGCTGATTGCGCTGATGCTGACGGTCATCACCGGTTATCTGATTTTTATGGCCATGGGCCGAGACCCATTGCGCAGCCTGACGTTCTTCTTTATTACGCCTTTATCCAGTGCTTACGGTTGGGCGGAATTGGGTTTGAAAATGGCGCCGCTGTTGTTGTGTGCCGCCGGGTTGACGCTGTGCTACCGCGCCAAACTTTGGAACATTGGCGCCGAAGGACACCTGTTGATGGGTGCCCTGGGGGCCAGCATTGTGGCCGTAGAGTTGCGCGGCCACAGTGGTGCCTGGGTGTTGCCTCTGGTGCTGTTGGCCGGTATGGCATTTGGTGCCTTCTGGGCGGGGTTGGCTGCCGGCTTGAAAACCCGCTTTAACGCCAATGAAATTCTGACCACCATCATGCTCAATTACATTGCTCTGAACTTGCTGGTATATGCCGTACACGGCCCGTTGAGGGACCCCTTCGGTTTCGGTTTTCCGCAATCGGTCATGTTTTCCGACTCGGCTTTGCTGCCCAAGCTTATTGCCGGAACCCGGCTGCACATCGGCTGGTTGTTTGGCCTGTTGGCGGCCGTGGCCGTATGGGTGGTACTGGCGCGCAGCTTTATCGGTTTTCAGTTGAACGTTCTGGGGCAGGATAGCCGAGCGGCAGAATTTGCCGGCTTTCATCAGCGTTGGCTGGTCTGGTTTGCCTTTCTCGTCGCGGGTGCCCTGGCGGGCCTTGCCGGTGCCTCCGAAGTAACCGGGCCCATCGGGCAACTGGTGCCGCATGTATCGGTCAGTTATGGCTACACCGCCATCATCGTGGTGTTTCTGGGGCGGATGCACCCAATAGGTATCGTTGCTGCCAGCGCACTTTTGGCCTTGACCTTCCTTGGTGGTGAGATGCTGCAAATTGCCATGAATATGCCCAAGTCCATTACCCAATTGTTTCAGGGCCTGTTGTTGTTCTATCTATTGATCAGTGATGCCTTCATTCATTTTCGTTTGCGTTTCAAACCTGCGGTTCCCGCTCCGGTGACCACAGAAAACGCCATGACCACGCAGGAGGGTTGATATGGATTGGGGCTTGATCACCAATGTACTGTCGGCGGCGGTTATCGCTGGCACCCCCTTGTTGCTGGTTGCTCTCGGCGCTCTGGTATGTGAACGCTCGGGCGTGCTCAACCTCGGCCTTGAGGGCATGATGCTGATGGGCGCCATGGCCGGTTTTGCGGCCGCGACAGTGACCGGAAGCCTGCTCGGTGGCGTGTTAATGGCGATGATCGCAGGCATCGTCATGTCGATGCTGTTTGCCTTCATGGCCATCACCCTGGCGGCGAACCAGTACGCCGCAGGCCTGTCGCTGACCATTTTCGGGACGGGTCTGAGTGCCTTTCTCGGCTCTGGTTATGTGGGCTCTACCGTTGCTGGCTTTGAGCGCGTCGCCATACCCTTGCTGGGTGACTTGCCAGTGCTTGGACGTGTGCTCTTTCAGCAGGATATTCTGGTGTATTTATCTTTTGCATTGGCGGTGGGTGTTTATGTTTTGCTGAATCACAGTCGGGCAGGGCTGATTATTCGCGCGGTGGGCGAGTCTCCCGAGTCCGCCAACGCCAATGGTTTGAAGGTGCTGGCGGTGCGCTACCTGGCGGTAGGCTTTGGTGGTGCCATGGCAGGGCTGGGCGGCGCTTACCTGTCGTTGGCCTACACCCCGATGTGGAGCGAGAACATGACCGCAGGCCGGGGCTGGATTGCACTGGCGCTGGTGGTGTTCGCCACCTGGCGTCCGGAACGCCTCGTTTTAGGGGCTTACCTCTTTGGCCTTGCCAGCATTCTGCACCTGGTATTGCAGGGCTTTGGTTGGCGTATCTCGACCGAACTGCTGGCCATGTTGCCTTATGTGGTCACCATTCTGGTGCTGGTCTTGCTCTCGGTGAACCCCATGCGTACGCGTCTGAACACACCGCTTTCGCTTGGCCAGCCTTACCGGCCGAGTCGGTAACTTCCATGACAGAATTTGCCATTCGCAACGCAGCATTGTTCACCGTCAACGCCCGGGACGAGGTTGTGCCCAGTGGCACCCTTCATGTTCGCGATGGGCGCATTCATGCCCTCGGCCCGACAGAAGCAGTGACCTTACCGAACGACTGCCCGGTGATCGAAGCCGATGGCCGCTTTGCCATCATCCCTGGTCTCGTCGATACCCACTCCCACTCCAGCCTGATGCGAGGTGTCACCGAAAACCTGCCATTGATGGACTGGCTGCCCTGGTACCAATTGGAGCACCGACTGCTCACCGAAGACTTTGCCTACCACTCGGCCCGACTCTGCTATCTGGAGGCTCTGCAAAGCGGCACCACCTGCGTGATGGACATGTACCGCTTTATGGATCGCTGTGCCGATGCGGCCGGTGAGTTGGGTATTAGAGTGCAACTGGCGCCTTATGTCGCCGACCAACCCGGCAAGGACTTTTTTGCCAGTCGTGAAGAGAACCGCCGCCTGATTCGCACCCACCATGGTGCCCAATCCGGTCGGGTTCAGGTGTGGCTGGGGCTGGAGCACCTGTTTTATTGCAGCGAATCGGCTTACCGTGAGGCGGTGCAACTCAGCAAGGAATACGGCGTCGGCATTCACACCCATGCCAGCGAACAGTTTGAAGAAGAAGCGGCCATTACGGCTCATTTTGGCAAGCGTTCTCTTGCCATGCTCGATCATTACGGGCTGTTGGGGCCACGCACCCTCCTGGCTCATTGCGTCTGGCTGAACGCAGAGGAAATTGCGCGAGTGGCCGATACCGGTACCGCCATTGCCCATTGCCCGATCAGCAACGCCAAGCTCGCCAGCGGCGTCGCCCCACTGGGCGATTGGCTGGAAGCCGGCGTCACCGTCGGCCTTGGCACCGACGGCCCGGTGTGCAATAACAGCCTGAGCCTGTGGGAGGAGATCAAGTTTGCTTCGCTGATCCAGAAAGCCACACGCCTGGATGCCACCGCCTTGCCGGCCGATCAGATGTTGCGCCTGGCCACGATCGGGGGCGCCAAAGCCCTGGGTCTGGATGCCGACATCGGCTCGCTGGAAGTCGGCAAAAAAGCCGACCTGGTGATGCTCGATTTGAATGCGAGCAACCTGACCCCCGTGGCCGTGGATGACAAAGGCGGCAGTCTGTTGTGGAACCTGGTCTTCGCGGCCAGTGCAGCAAACGTGCACAGCGTCTGGGTCGATGGTGAGCAACGCCTGCAGAACGGGCAGCCGGTTGGCGTATCCGCTCAAAAAATCATTGATGCGGCCCAGGAACAAGGCCTTGCCTTACATCAGCTGTGCCGACAAAACGCCCATTTGCGTCAAAGCATGCAATAGCAGAAAGGTAGCCTCTCATGACACAACTTCCCATCATCTCCCTGGCCGGCTTGCTCAGTGACGACCCCTCGCACCGTCGTGCCACGGCCGCGACTCTCGGCAAGGCTTGCCGTGAAGTCGGCTTTTTTTACCTGACCGATCACGGCATGTCATCGACCTTGCGCGAGGCTGCCTTTGCAGCCAGTCATCGGTTTTTCGACTTGCCGCTGGCCGACAAGCAACGCCTTTCGATCAAACAATCGCCGCACAATCGTGGCTACGTTGCCATGGCTGATGAACGTCTGAACCCGGAGGCGGGTTCCGATTTGAAAGAGGCCTTCAATTTGGGGGGTGACCTGGATGCCAGCCACCCTGATGTCATCGCCAACAAGCCGTTCCGTGGTGTGAACTTCTGGCCGGAACTCGAAGGCTGGCGTGCCACCATGCTGGACTATTTTTCGAGCTGTCTGTCCATTGGTCGGGCACTGCACCGAGGCTTCAGTCTCGATCTGGGCATGGACGAAACCTTCTTTGAACAACCCCTGGCAGACCCGGTTGCCACTCTCAGGTTGCTACACTATCCCGCCAGTGCCGACAGCTCGCAGCGGCCGGACGGAGGCGCAGGCACCCATACCGACTACGGCAATGTTACTCTGTTGGCCACCGACGAAGTCGCCGGCCTTGAGGTATTAACCCGCCAAGGGCAGTGGCTCAGCGCGCCCTATATTCCGGGCGCTTTCGTCTTCAATATCGGGGATTGTTTGATGCGCTGGAGCAACGATACCTACCTGTCCACCCCGCACCGAGTACGCCCGCCCGAACAGGAGCGTTACGCCATCGCTTTCTTTCTGGAGGTCAACCCGGACACCGTCGTCGACCCGCTCGACATCCAGCCGGACCAGGAGCCACTCTATCCACCCATTCGCTTCGCGGACTATTTAACGCAACGCCTCAATGCCACCTATGATCATCGCCAGTAAAAGGTGACTGGCAGTCGCCTGAATACCTTCGTTCTCCAGCCTAAGGCTCTCACCCTTTATCTTGAGGGCCGCCCGCCAGGGCTGGTCGTAGCGTTCAAGGAAGAGTCTCACCGCCCCTGGTGCGCGGTCGCCTTCGCCCAGGCAGAGACCGTAAAGGCGGCACGCTTCCGCTGTGAGCCAGTGCTTGTTCAGCTCCTTGATTAGCGCCTCTGCTGACTTTGCCTGAAATTGCGGCGCCGGTTGCACCTGCAGCCAACGCTCCAGAACGTGCTCCATCAACTGGCTTTTGTCCTGAAAGTGGTTGTAGACGGTGGGTTTGGAGACACCGGAGGCCTTGACCACCATATCCACCGAGGTGCCCTTGATGCCATGCTCAAGAAAGAGCGGCAGGGCCGCTTCGGCAATCTGGTCTTTTTTTGAACGTTGCGCCATGATTTGGGCTTGAATTCTCTGAATAATTGCTTGAAACTATACTAAACCGTTTAGTTAAAGTCCAGATGGCGCAAGTCACTGGACCCATGACCGGGTCGACCGGTCTGCAACCGAAGAGAGGCACCCATGATACGCAGCGAGAATGGCTACTTTGGCGAGTTCGGCGGGCGCTATGTCCCCGAGATTCTGCTTCCGGCCCTGACCGAGCTGGAAACCATGTTCCATGAATTGCGCGATGACCCAACCTTCTGGCAGGAGTACGTTGACCTGTGCCAGGAGTTCAGTGGCCGCCCCACACCCTTGACGCCACTGCACCGCCTGTCGAAGCAACTGGGCGGCGCACAGATCTGGCTCAAGCGTGAAGACCTGAACCACTCAGGCGCGCACAAGATCAACAATGTGCTCGGCCAGGGTCTGTTGGTGAAGCGCATGGGCAAGAAACGCATCATTGCCGAGACTGGCGCCGGTCAGCATGGCCTGGCCACGGCCATCATGGCGGCTCGCATGGGCTTGCAGGCCACCATCTACATGGGTGCGGATGACATCGAACGCCAGTATTCCAACGTGTTCTGGATGCGCCAACTGGGTTCCGAGGTGGTCGGCGTGACCACCGGTGCTCGCACCCTGAAAGAAGCATTGGATGAAGCCCTTCGCGATTGGGCTGCGTCCGTAGAAACCACTCATTATGTACTCGGTACGGCCTGCGGCCCGGCGCCCTTTCCCGAACTGGTAACCTATTTCCAGAGTGTCATTTCACAGGAAATTCGCGAGCAGGCGATGAAGCAGATGGGCCGCCTGCCCGATGAAGTCGTCGCCTGTGTCGGCGGTGGCTCGAATGCGCTGGGTGCATTTTCCGCCTTTATTGATGATAAAGACGTCGCCCTGGTGGGCGTCGAGGCCGGAGGGCTCAGCCACAAGAAGGGTGAGCATTCCATTCGCATGCTGCCGGATACCGCAGAGCCGGGCATTGCTCAGGGCTATAAGACGCTCTTCCTGCAGGATGAAGACGGCCAGCTCGGCGACACCCACTCCATCGCCGCAGGGCTGGATTACGTCGGTGTTTCACCCATCCTGGCGCATCTGTCGCAGACCGGCCGTGTAACCCCGGAAAGCGCAACCGACGTCGAAGTCACCGAGGCGTTCAGCCTGCTGATGAAAACCGAAGGCATCATCCCCGCTCTGGAAAGTTCGCACGGCCTGGCCGGTGGCTTCAAGCGAGCGAAGTCGATGCGCCCCGACCAACACATAGTCATCAACCTCAGTGGCCGTGGCGACAAGGACATCTTCAATATTGCCCGCGCCTTCCCGCAGCAGGAATGGTCGGAATTCCTGATGCGTGAAGCGGCGCGCTGCCAGCAGCTGGTTAACGATGCCGCCAAGGAGAACAACTGATGTTTCCCAAACAGAACGACAAACTCCAGGTGATGTCCCACGCCGTGGTCGGCTTCCCGACGCTGGATGAAAACGAAAAAGCCATTGCCGGCCTGGTCAACAGCGGCGTCAACCTGATCGAGCTCCAGGTGCCGTTCAGTGACCCGGTGGCAGACGGCCATACCCTGGTCAACGCCTGCTACGACGCCCTGAAAACCGGCGGCTCGGTGCGCGCCACCCTGGAACTCTGCGCGAATGTATCGAAGCAGCACCCCGACGCCAGCTTTATCCTGATGAGCTATCTCAACCCGCTGTACCGCTATGGGCTGGAAAAGCTCTTCCGGGATGCCGCCGCCGCAGGCTTTAAAGGCATGATCATCCCCGACATGCCGGTGGAGCAGTTCGAACCCCACATGGCGCTGCTCGACGAACTCGGCCTGGCCCCCATTCTGATGGTGACCCCCAACACCCCGGACGAGCGCGTTGCCCGCATTGCCAGGAGCGCACGCGGCATGGTGTATGTGGTCTCACGTATGGGCGTCACCGGCAAGCAGACGCAGTGGGGCGATGAATTCCGCGCCTACGTCGACCGCATTCGCAAGCATACCGACCTGCCATTGGCGATCGGCTTCGGCGTGCGCTCGGCAGATGATTTGAAAGCACTAACCGGCACCGCCGAAGTGGCCGCCTTCTGTTCAAAATACATTGAATGGCAGCGGGAAGACGGTAGCGACGTAGCGGCTCAGAAAATGAGAGCATTGATTACAGACGCTGAGTTGGCTTAGTCCGCAGGCGTAATTGAAGGCCTTTCTAGCCACCCATACAAAGTTTGACAATCTTTGTATGGGTGGCTAGCATTCATTCAGGCATTCTTGAGCTTGGAGGTCGCCATGCATATTTCTCTGACAGATGAACTGGAATCTCGTGTTAAAGCCAAGGTTGAAAGTGGGTTGTATAACAATGCCAGCGAGGTCGTGCGTGAAGCTTTGCGCTTTATGGACACACACGAAGACTGGATTCATGAAATAAAAATGGCTCACTTACGTGATCAGTTGGCGGTTGGCATTAACCAACTGGAGCGTGGTGAAGGGATCGAGATTGATTCAAAAGCCGCTCTGGACTCATTGTTTGAGGGCATTAAAAGCCAAGCCTGATGTCCATTTATCCCCTCTTCATTGCGCCGGCTGCCAGAGACGACCTCAAAGACATCTACCAGTATGGGCGTCGGCACTGGGGGCATGCTCGGTCTGATAGTTACCTTGAAGCCCTGAACGAACTGTTTTGGGCGCTCCGCGAGCAACCCTCCATGGGGGTGGTACGACCCGACCTCCAGTCTGGCACCAAAAGCCTATCCATTCAAAGCCATATTGTGTTTTACCGTGTATCCGTCGAACGGATCGTGATCATCCGTGTCCTTCGCGGCCGGCAGGACCCGCATTTCCATTTAAAGTAACCAGTAGCTATAGCGATAAGTGCGGTTTTACACCACCCGATTCTCGATTTCATTCTGATAAAAAGCCTCCAGGTTATCAATTAATTGATCCGCCAGGCGTTGCATGGCGCGCTGGCTGGCCCAGGCGACGTGTGGTGTCATTATGAAGTTGGGGCGGTCGAGCAGGGTTAGCAGGGCGTTGTCGGGCTCTGGTGGTTCTGGCGTGGTGACATCGAAACCTGCGCCTGCAATCTGGCCGCTATCCAGAGCTTTTACCAACGCTGCTTCGTCTACCAGACCACCACGAGCAGTGTTGATCAGCAAGGGGTGTTGTTGCATCTGTTCAAATTCCGCCGGGCCAATGAGGTGGCGTGTTTGCGGCGTTAATGGGCAGTGCAGGCTGAGTACATGGCTGCTCTTTAGTACTTCCGCGAATGGGGTATAACCGGGTCGGCAGTCGGTGGCGCCCTTGCGCTCGGCTTTCAATACTGTCATGCCAAAGGCTTCGGCTATGCGCGCAACGGCATCGCCAATGGCACCAGTGCCAATCAGGCCCAGAGTCTGACCGGCCAGATCATCAATGGGGTGCGTGAAAAAACAGAACTGATTGGATCGTTGCCATTCCCCAGCGGCAATGTCTCGTTGATAGCCGACCAGGTTTCGGCGCAAAGCCAGCATCATGGCAAAGGTATGCTCCGGCACAGCCTCAATGGCGTAACCACTGATGTTTGAAACCGGAATGCCACGTTCGCGACAGTAATCCAGATCGATATTGTCCGTGCCGGTAGCAGCCTCGGCGATGAACTCCAGGTTGGGCAGTTGTGAGAGGACGTCGGCAGTCAGCTTCACCTTGTTAACAATGGCGATGGTCGCGTCTTTCAAACGTTCTACCACCTGATCGGGTCTGGTGCTTTCGTACTCAACCCATTCATGATCAAAGTCGGGTCGACGCACCTCGATGCTCTCTTTCAGCGTGGCGCGATCCAGAAAAACAATGCGATGTCTCATGCGAAGAGCCCTTCCAATCCGGTGATGCCAATGTAATAAACCCTGATAGCCTAGCGTATCAAGAGGTCTTGAAAACCTGCCGAATGTAGCCAGCCAGCGCTGACCGAGCTATTCAGGGCAACGCGAATGTCAGCGCGGTGCGACGACTGCTTTGCCATGCAGCTCTTTCAGTTCATCACTGAACCAGATTTTGCGTTTGAAGCGGGGGTTTTTGGAGGACATATCGATCTTGTAGGGGTTGAGCTCTTCGTTCTGTGGCAAGCCCAGAATGCGGCAAAGCTCTTGCGCCAGCCATTTCTCGATTTTTAGCACCACCAGCTTTTTGCGCAGGCGCCCTTGTTCATCGCGATTCAAAATGGTCGGCAAGGTATTGAGCGTTAAAATTTCATCTATGGCCGGGTGCGCCATTCGCTCACGGCCTTCGTCGCTGGCGTAAAAATGCGATACTGCGAACACTAGGCGTTTGGGGTGTATCTGCTTCAGAAACTGGCAGGATTTAACGACGGTTGAACCGGTGCGTACCATGTCGTCGAACAGAATGACGCTGGCTTCGTCCAAGCCTTCAAAGGTGTGCTCGCTTTCCTTGTGCAGGGCGATCTCCACCTTGCGTTCGGCGGTACGTTCCTTGTCGAGCATGATGAATTTGGCTTTGCTCAAGCCGAGCGTATCGAACATCTGTTTCACAAAATCGCGAGCGCCCTTGTCCGGCGCGCACAGCACCAGGCCTTCGCCGCTTTCGCCGTATTGCAGAATGTCGGAATTCAGCAAATAGTGAGCGTAGATTTCGTAGGGAATGAGATTGTGAAAATTGCCCTCGAATACTTCGGTAAACATCTTCTGAACCGAGCTTGAGTGGTTATGCACGGTCAGGACGCTGTCGACACCGGAAAGCTTGAGCATTTGGGCATAAAGTTTGGCGGTATAGGGCTGTCCGTCGAATTTTTTGATGTCGTAAACGTCACGCTCGAAATGGGTTTCTCCCAGTTCCTTGCGCGGGCCTCTGTCCTGAGCGCTGTAAAATAAATCCGGCTCAACCAGCACAACCCGTTCGGCACCGTTTTCCTTGGCAGCTCGAGCAATGATCAGGTTGGCCATGGCCAGTTCCTGACGGCTTTTCAAGTGGCTGCTGGTACTGACGATGACAACGGTTTTTCCGTCCAGTGTATGACCAATATTATCGAAGTCGTGCTCGTCGGAGATAAAGCGCGGGCAGAATTCGGAATTCATGAATTGCTTCATGCTGATCCGGTCTGCGATGTCTTCAAGTTGGCCGACTGCGTAGGCTATGTCGATCGCAAAGGGATTATCGGCGACGTTGCTGACAACAACGACATTAGTTGACTGGTCGGTCAGATGAGTCATGACGTTTCCTGTTTTTCTGGTATTGAGCACGGGGTCGCCAGTTTAATCGTTGACGACAGTTTTCGATAGGGAAAATCCCAATCTGAGTCCTGTGTCCCGGTATGACTGAGTTTCAGAGAGGAGCAACCCTGATCCAGGTCAGGGAAAAGGTGTATTGGAATTGTGTTCGGCAGGGTTTGTGTCTACCTTGTGAGCATCCAGACTGAAATTAAAAAGGTCCGAACGATGCAAATTCCCAGTCAAATAATAGCGCCACTGGCGTGGACACCTCGGTCCATGTCGGCGGTTCGAGTCGCCAAAGCATTGTCTGCCAAACTGGAGGTGCCGGCACATCTTGTCTCGGTAGTACCAACGGAAGCCGATAGTGTGGAGCGGTACAATCAGTTGCGCTCTCTGGCTCAGGAGCATGGCCTGAAGGATGCCGAACTGTCCGTTCGAGTAGCCGAGCCTGATGAGCCCTCGGTCGCTGAGTCCGACGGCCCACTGATGTTCATGGTGCGCCAGAACCCGGAGGCGTTGTTTTGTCTGTCGACGCACGCGCGCAGCGCCATCGGTGATGTGCTGATAGGCAGTGTTGCCAGCGAAGTATTGCGTCAGGCAAAGCGGCCGGTGGTCCTGACCGGCCCTCAGTTCAGTGCGGATTGGCAAGGCCCCATTGAGACCGTGATGGTGTGCCTGGACGGCTCAGAAACCGCCGAGTCCATCCTGGCACCTGCGGCTGAACTGGCTGTGCAGACAGGCGCTCATCTGATGCTGTTGCAGGTCATTAACCCTCACTCCGGCAATGCTGTTTTACATGCGGATGTCAGTGAATCGGGTTATTTGCAAAGTCAGGCGGCTGAAATACGAGCCAAGTACCACGTTTCGGCTGATTGGGATGTGCTGCATGGTGCGAGCCCGGCCAGGGCCATTGCTCAGTACGTGGCCAGTTTTCCGAATGCCATGGTGGCGATGACCACTCACGGCCGTACAGGCCTCAAGAAGCTGGGCTATGGCAGTGTCATGCGGGATTTGCTGCATAGAGTGCATTGCCCAGTGTTCGTGTTGCAGGCCGATCAGGCATAGTGCTCGAGCAGGTGATCGAGCCGTTTCATGAAGTTTGCCGTGGCACGTCGATTGGGTGTATCCACGGCGAATTTCTGATGAAACATCAAATGCAAAGTGACCGTACCATCACTGATCTGGACGGTGTAGCCGTCCACGTCTGATGTGGCTATCAACCCTCCCAGCTCATGGCCCCGCTCGGTTCTTTCGCCCAGGTCGATAATGGTCTGAAAGGCTTTCAGCGCTTGTTGTACCTCAATCTTTTCTGACACTACGAACTCCGTGGTTACTGTGACAACAGTGACACAAACTCCTGGTATTTACGCCCATTGTAGTGAATAAGCTCATAAGCTGGGCCAGAATCGAGGCCCGGAGACCGGGTGTCGGCTAAGATAGCGGGAAGTTGTCAATACAAATCAGAAATGCAGAGGAGCATGCGGCCCTTGCGCAGAATGTAAAACTTTACACAGGGGCCGTCGGGGAATCTTTCTTTTACCACTGAATTGGCGCTTCTGTCAGGCCTGGAGCCTTGCAGGAAGCGCCATGGTAGTCGCTCTTAGTTGTTGGCTGTGAGCAAGAACCACTCGTCATTACGACCTGAGGTGTCAGCTGCTGGTGCTGCAGAATCAGCCGCTGCCGCTCTTTGTGGCCGGAAGTAAGTAGTCAGAGTTTTGTAGTCGTTGGCGCTAGTGGTGATCTCGTAAGTGACATCCCGTGCCAGCGTCAGAGTGAAACGACCAGAAGCATCAGTAGTGGCTCGCAGCGTTTCGAAGCTGGTGTCCAGTGGCTGTGCAACGAGGGTGGCATTCTGGATGCCTTGACCATCAGTGTTAAGCACACGTGCTGATACTGTCTGCGTTGACGTTGCAGACTGAGCCTGTGCAGGAGTTGCCTGCAACACAACGACAGCACAGAGTGCAGTGATCAGTGCTGCGAAGAATCCGCGTTGGTATTGGCTGTACGTCTGGAAGATTGCTGTAATTTTTTGACTCATTGGCATCGGTCCGACTCCTTTTCAGAGTAGTTTGTTCGAGAGACTTTCACATTTGTGTCCAGAAACGTTCGGGATAACAGGCGCGGTATGCAGCCATGCAGTTAAAATGGCCTTTCATCCGGTCCCTGTTAGAAGACTATAAGGTGGAATTCGGGCGAAGGCAACGTACAAACAGCCAAACAAGCTATAAAGATAGGGGTTGATGGTCGATGAATGTTGGCTTTCAGACAACCTGTGGACAATTTCTTTACAGTGGCTAATCATCTTTTTTATAAATCGGGACTTTATATGAATCAATGGAGAAAGGCGGAATGAAGCGGATGTTGAAGGTGGTAGTTGTTGCTTCTTTTGTCCTGGTAGCCATTTTTGGCGGTTGGGTTTACTACGTCACCTGGCACCCGTCCGAGCGAGAGGCCATGGTAGTCAGCTGTGATGCCGGGGCGCCCTTGTTCGATGCAGGTCAGCCATTGAAAGTCATGGTTTATAACGTTCAGTATTTCGCGGGCAAGGATTACGTGTTTTATTACGATCTGCCTGATGGTGTGGGGCCAGACAGAAGGCCCGGCCAGGCATCAGTGGAGCGCACTCTGGATGGCATTGCCGACCTGATACGGCAGCACAACCCGGATGTGGTTCTGCTACAGGAGGTCAATGACGGCTCCGCCAATACCGACTATCACGATCAGACCCAGCAGTTGCTGCAACGGCTCGAGCCCGGGCACTACCCCTGCTACACCGATGCCTTCTATTGGAAGGCGCGTTATGTGCCCATCCCTGAGATCATGGGCTCGGTCGGCATGAAACTGGTGACCCTGTCTCGTTTCCAGTTGGACAATGCCTGGCGCCTGCAACTGCCGCTGATGCCTAACGACCTGATTTCCAGGCAGTTTTACCTGAAACGCGCCCTTTTGTCGGTCGAGATGCCGAGCCAGGCCGGCGCTTCAGTGACGCTGATCAATACGCACCTGGATGCCTTCGCTCAGGGCTCGGATACCATGGAACAGCAAGTTGCCATGGTGGTCGATGAGTTGAAGGCGCTGGATCAACAGCAGCAGCCGTGGTTGATCGGTGGTGATTTCAACCTGCTGGCACCGGGTCAGTTTGATCGGCTTGATGCCGTACAACAGGCTTATTACCGGGAGCCGACCGAGCTGAAAGCACTGCTGCGTTCCTGGTCGATGGTGCCCAGCCTGGCAGACATAAACGCCGAACCAGAAGCCTGGTACACCCACTATCCGAATGACCCAAGGGCCACTGGGCCTGATCGGACCATCGACTATCTGTTTTACTCCCGGCAGTGGCAGGTGCTGCATGCCGAGGTGCTCAACGACCCGCAAGCCCTGAGTCTGTCTGATCATCTGCCCATTCAGGTGGTGCTTGAGCTGAATCCTGATGAGGCTGATCTTTAATATTAGTAAAAACTAATATATAATGGGTCAGTAAATGAACAGAGGGTTCTCCATGCAATATACTCGTAAATTTCAAACCATGGCCGATGCGGCCCGCGCTCAGGTCGAGGAAATCGCCCCCGAGCAAGTTGATGAATTGCTGGCACAGGGTGCCATCGCACTGGATATTCGAGACAAGGAAGAGCACGACAAGGACCATATTCCGGGTTCGATGAATGTGAGCCGGGGCAAGCTGGAGATGGTGATTGAAGGCAAGATACCCGACCTCAATACCACCATCCTGTGCTACTGCAATGCATACAACCGTGGCTCATTGTCGGCCGCGTCACTGCAAAGCATGGGCTACAAGAATGCCAAGGTGATCGCCGGTGGCCTGAACGCCTATCGCAGCCAGCACAAGGCAGAGTAAGACGAGAGAGACGACCGTGGCCAAAGCAAAACTGACGCCATCCTCTCAACGCCCACCGGCGGGGTTTGTCCTGGTCACGGAATTTACCGAGTCCCTGTTGCGGGGGCTCTATACCGCCGATCTCTCCCCCTGAACAGCACAAACGCTTCCTGCAAATTGCCGATCGCTGCCCCGTGCATCGAACGCTCAACGCCGAAATCCGCATCGATACCCGGTTTCAGCACAAAGACTGATATTCGTCATCGACCTCTGTCACTGAATGTGCGCTAATCCTGCCCCTCTGGTTTCTTCAATGTGCATGCGTGCCAAGTGCGCAATTGCGTGAACTACACGCAGTTTTTAATGCGGTTTGTTGCATTACAATTTTTGATTTTTTTAACTTATTGTTTTTAAAGAGAAAAATATTCAACCCTTGGCGTTGTTTTACTGGCACAGCCATTGCTAAAGACCCTTAGCCTGCGTCGATTTCGTGGGCACTCATAAATAATGGCAACAACAATAAGAGGGCTACACCATATGACGATGTTTAAAAAAGCCATAGCGACCTCGGCCATGCTGCTGATGACAGCGGGCGCATCCTTGTCTGCCCAGGAATTACGGATCGGCTTCAGCCGTGATGCCGATACCCTGGACCCGGCCAACCACCGCAACCGGGAAACACAAACCATCATCCGTAACATCTACGATGGCATTCTGACTCGCGACAGCAGCATGAACATTCACGCCGAAATCGCCGAGTCTTATCGGCAGGTCTCTCCAACAGAATACGATTTCGTGATTCGCCAGGGCATCACGTTTCATGACGGCAGCGAACTGACTGTTGAAGACGTAAAGTTCACCCTTGAGCGTCTGTTCAAAGAAGGCGCCATGGGTAATGGCCAGACCAGCCCGCGTGCCAGCTTGCTCGGCCCTATGGAGTCAGTGGAGATTCTCGATGACAACACCCTGCGCGTGCACTTGAGCGAGCCCTGGCCCTTGCTCCCTGCCATGCTGCCTTTCCAGGAAGTGGTTTCAAAAGCCTTTGTCGAGCGTGTGGGCACAAGCGGCATGGCCTCGCAGGTCAATGGCGCTGGGCCGTTCAAACTGGTTCGCTGGAATCGCGGCGAGTCGGTCATCATGGAGCGTTTTGACGATTACTATGGCGGCGCTGCGGGCATCCCACCAGTCGAGACGGCCTGTGTTGAACGAGTCATCTTTCAGGTGATTCCGGAATCGGCTTCACGCGTTGCGGCTCTGCTCTCAGGCGATGTGCACATCATTTCAGAACTGCCTACCTTCTCCGTCAACCAGGTTCGTAACAATCCGAACACCGATGTGATGACCGTCAACGGTACCCGCAGTTTCTTCATCGCCATGAACAACGAAAGCGATTTGTTCAGCGACTTGAAAGTACGGCAGGCTGTCGCACACGCCATCAACAAGGATCTGATAGTTGATCGAATTCTGGACGGCTATGCCACCAGCATCGACGGCATTCTGAGCCCGGATGCCTTTGGCAAGAACCACGACCTGCCTACCTACGATTACGACCCTGCCAAGGCTCGGGCCTTGCTGGCCGAGGCCGGATATCCGGATGGTATAGAGGTGACCATGGATGTTGAAGGCGCTTTCCGCGATACCGCTGAAGCCATCGCATCTCTGCTGACCAATGCCGGTATTCGTACCCGTGTAGCCGTCAGTGAAGGCGCTATACTGACACAGAAGTGGCGTACCCAGGGCGGCGAGAAATCCGGCGACCTGTACTTCTCCTCCTGGGGGAATGGCTCGCTCGACCCGCACGATATTTTTGTACCGACGCACCGCACCAACGACCGTGGCAACTCGGCTGGCTACGCCAATCCGCGCGTCGATGAACTGCTTGATGCTGGTGCTGCCGAACTGGATGTCGAGCGCCGCGCTGCCATCTATCGTGAAGCCGAAGCCATTGCCGCTGCCGACGTCCCCTATGTGTACCTCTGGGTGCCACAGGATATCTACGGTGTTTCTAACCGCGTCAGTGGCTGGAGCCCAAGCCCGGACAGCCGCATCAACTTGCACAACGCCTGCCTGAACTAAAGCCGTATGCCCCAGAAATGGCCGCCCGCTGTCTCCGGGGCGGCTATCACCGGATTGCCGGAGAGGATATCTCATGTCTTTAACTCGCGTTATTGAGCGTCTGTTGCAGCTTATTCCCGTCTTGCTGGGCGTCAGCCTGATCGTCTTCATCATGATGGCATTTACCCCGGGAGACCCCGTGGACATCATGATCGGCGATCAGAATGTCAGCGCAGAGCAGGAAGCGGCCATGCGCAGAGATCTGGGATTGGATCGGCCCATACACGAGCGCTATGTCATCTTTCTGGGCAATGCCGTTCAGGGTGACTTTGGGCAAAGTTTCTATCATCGCCGACCGGTGTCGGAAGTCATCGTTGAGCGATTGCCCGCCACCATAGAACTGACCCTGGTGGCATTGCTGATTGCTCTGTTCACGTCGATACCCCTGGGGGTAATCGCAGCCATCAAAAAGAACTCCTGGATAGACCGATCTGCAACGGTGTTCTCCTTGCTCGGGGTGTCCCTGCCGGGTTTCTGGTTTGGCATCTTGTTGCTGATGGTGTTCGCCGTGCATTTCAATTTACTGCCGGTATCGGGCCGTATCAGTTATTCCAACCAGGTTGAACCCATTACCCATTTTCTGCTGATCGACACCCTGTTGCGTGGCCGGCTAGACGCCTTCTGGGAAGCCCTGAAGCACATTCTTTTACCCGCCATTACCCTGGGCTTGCCGATGACGGCCATTCTTACCCGAGTGACGCGCACATCCATGCTCGAGGTGCTGCGTCAGGATTACGTGACCTTTGCCGAAGCCAAGGGCCTGAGCCGGCGGAAAGTGATGTTTCGTCATGCTCTGAAAAACGCTCTGATCCCGACTGTCTCGGTCGCCGCCATTGAAACCGGTTCCCTGCTCGGCGGCAACATGATTGTCGAGACGGTTTTCGGCTGGCCGGGCCTGGGCCGGCTGGTGGTCGAGAGCATTTTTGTCCGCAACTACCCATTGGTGCAGGCGGCCGTCCTCTTCTATGCCGTCACCTACGTCATGCTGAATTTTACCGCTGACATCCTGTACACCAAATTGAACCCGAGGGTGAAACTGTGACGACTTCGTTCAAACCGCTCCGCACAGGGCGACCCAAGTTCGATCCAAATTCGATCTTCTGGCGCAATATGCAGACCTTCGCCAACAATCGCCTGGCCTTGTTCTGCGCTTTTGTTGTGTTGTTGTTCGTCTTTATTTCCATCTTTGCACCCTGGATTGCACCGCACGACCCGAACGAGACGGATCTGTTTCGTCGCCTGCAACCACCGGCCTGGAAAGACGGTGGTACCTGGGCGCATGTGCTGGGTTGCGATGCACTGGGTCGGGATATTCTGTCGCGCATTATTTATGGCTCAAGGGTGTCCATCTTCATCGGCGCTGCCGTGATTCTGGTCGCTACGACCATCGGCACTCTGGCGGGTCTGGCCGCAGGTTATTTGCGCGGTTGGGTCGATACCGTTATTTCCCGTGTGGTGGATATTCTGTTGGCCTTTCCCTACCTCATCTTTGCCATCGGCCTGATGGCGATGATGGGCCCGGGACTCGGCAACATCATTCTGGCACTGGCTTACAAAGAGTGGGTCATTCCTTGCCGGGTGGTGCGCGGCGAGACCCTGGCCACGCGTGAACAGGAATACGTTGAAGCCGCCAGAGCGCTCGGGGCCTCCGATCGGCACATCATGCTCAAGGAGATTCTGCCCAACATCCTGTCGCCGGTGGTTGTGGTGTCCACCATTCGTATGGCGCACGTCATTATCCTTGAGGCCAGCCTCAGCTTCCTCGGTTTGGGTGTGCAACCGCCCACCGCCTCCTGGGGTGCCATGGTGGCCGATGGACGTGCCTTTATTCTCGAGTCCTGGTGGGTGAGTACCTTTCCCGGGGTTGCCATTCTCCTCCTGGTACTGGCAATCAACGTAGCCAGCCAGGGCCTGCGCGACGCATTTGATCCGAGGTTTCAGCAATGAGTGTGATCGATAGCGATGGCCTGTTGGAAGTCAGAGGCCTGAGAACCGTTTTTGATACCCGGGCGGGGCGTGTCTGCGCCGTCGATGGTGTGGATGTCTCTGTGCGCCGAGGCGAATGTCTGGGTGTGGTGGGTGAATCCGGCTCCGGCAAGAGCGTGACCTTTGCCTCGGTCATGGGGTTGATCAAGGCGCCTGGCCATATCGACGCGGGCGATATCTGTTTCGACGGGCAGAACTTGCGACAGTTGTCGGTCAAGCAGATGCGTGCCATTCGTGGCCGCGACATCGCCATGACCATGCAGGATGCCCTGACCGCCTTGAACCCGGCCCTGACGGTGGGGGAGCAGTTGGCGGAAATGATGATCGCGCACGATCAGTCGTTACCACGCAACAAGCGCGAACGGCGTCGGCTGGTGGAGCAGAAGTCGGTCGATATACTGCAACTGGTGGGCATACCATCCGCCAAAAGCCGGTTGCAGCAGTACCCCCATGAATTTTCCGGTGGCATGCGTCAGCGCATCATGATTGCGATTTCACTGGCGTCGCACCCCCGCTTGCTGATTGCCGATGAGCCGACCACAGCCCTGGATGTGACCATTCAGGCGCAGGTGCTGGAGTTGATCAGTGATTTGCGCGCCAAGCTCGGCATGAGTGTGGTGTTGATTACGCATGATCTGGGAGTCGTGTCTGAGCACTGCGATCGGGTCATGGTGATGTACGCTGGACAAGTGGTGGAAGAAGGGCCGACCGAGTCCGTTATTCGTAACCCACAACACCCTTACACCAGGGGTTTGCTGGGCTCCATTCCGCGCATTTCCAAACGCGGTGAACCCATCCAGCCGATTGACGGCCAGGTTCCGGACTTGATCGACCTGCCCGCCCAGTGTCGCTTCTATTCGCGTTGTCAGCAGCGCTCTGATGCATGCCTGAAATACATCCAAATGACGACCTTGTCACAGGACAGAAAAGTGCGCTGTGTCCTGGCGGAGGAAACTGCTCATGACTGAGTCTCAATCGCCACTGTTGAGTCTGGATCAACTCAGCAAAACCTACATCGGCCGCCGCAGCCTGGTCGAGCGCTTGATGCGTGTACCGCCGACCAATGTGCAAGCGGTCAATCAGGTCAGTTTTGATATTCGCCGCGGTGAAACCCTGGGCTTGATTGGTGAGAGCGGCTGCGGTAAATCGACGCTTGGGCGTTCGATCCTGCGTTTGCACGAACCCTCTTCAGGCAAGGTAGTCTATGACGGCCAGGACATCACCGGTCTGAACCCGCAAGACATGAAAACCATGCGCCGACGCATGCAGATCATCTTTCAGGACCCTTATGCCTCACTGAACCCGAGGCGCTCGGTGGTCGAACTGGTCGGGCTGCCGTTGAAGCTGCATGGTTTGGCCAAAAACGACGCCGAAGTGCGCGAGAAGGTGGCCTACATCATCGAACGGGTGGGCCTGAAGGCCAATCAAATGGACCGTTACCCGCACCAGTTCTCTGGTGGTCAGCGTCAGCGCATCGGCATTGCCCGAGCCCTGGTGAGCCACCCGGAGTTCATCGTCTGTGATGAGCCCGTCTCGGCACTGGATGTCTCCATTCAGGCCCAGATCATTCAACTGCTGCAGGAGTTGAAGCAGGAGATGGGCTTGACCTATCTGTTCATCTCGCACGACATCTCTGTTATTGGCTATCTCAGTGACCGGGTTGCAGTGATGTATCTGGGTGATCTGGTCGAACTGGGCCCAGTGGAGTCGGTGCTCAATAACCCTCGCCACCCCTACACCCAAAGCCTGATGTCGGCTGCGCCGGATGTCGACCAGCCCGGCAAGCGCGACCGCGTGCAACTGACCGGCGATCTGCCCTCACCGATGAACCCGCCCTCTGGCTGCAAGTTCCATACGCGCTGCCCGGTGGCGATCGATCGCTGCAAGACCGAAGTGCCCGTTATTGAATCGGTCGGCGAGGGCCACCAGGCGCGTTGTCATCGTTTGGGTGAGCAGATCAGCGTACTGAATCTTTCGGCATAGCATAGGGAGGTAGAGGAATGAACGCACGTTATACTGGCCCCAGGGCATTGGCTGGCAGTGCCTACGCCCGTGGTGTCGCCCAGGCCTCAGACCCGGCGGTGACCGAAGAGCAGATACATCAGGCCGTGATTGCGCCGGTGAGACAAGCCGAGGAGGATGGACTGCTCGACAGCGACGCCCGTCGCTTCCTGAAGGAGCAGCGCACCTACAACCAGGCCCATGCGCCCTTGAGTCTGGAAGAAGTTCAGGGCATCGCCCGAGGCTTCAACCTGGCTTTTGATGACCTGTTCACCTATTTGCATCTCGGTACGCTGCGCGATCTGCACAACAGCGCACCGAGCCAGATGGATGGTTGCAGCGCCTGGGCGACCTTGAACACCGACGAGGGCCCAACGGTGGTAAAAAACCGGGATTTTTCCGGCCAGCATGTCGATGTTCAACGCTTGACCATTCACACCGGACCGGATTTAAGCGCGGGTCCCATGCTGTGCCTGGGCAGTCTGGGCGCACCCGGCGCCTACTCCAGCGGCATGAATGCCGCTGGCCTGGCGATAGCGGATACCCAGATCGGCACCAGCCGCCACGGCGTCGGGGTGCTGCGCTACTTTTTGATGACGGAGCTGTTGCGCCAGTGCGATTCGGTCGAAGCAGCGCTGAGCTGGATCAACCGTCACCATCACGCGGGTGGCGGTAGCCTTATTCTGGCCGACGCGCACACCGTCGCAGCGGTTGAACTGGGCACCACCGAGGTGGCCATTGAGCGCGGGGAGACGGTGTTTCGCACCAATCACTTCATCAGCCCGGCCCTGGCCGGGACAACCCTGCATCGTCACGGCTACGGCATCGACGAGAATTCAAACCGGCGCTTTGATTACTTGTCCGCGACACTGCCTGGGCAAAGCTGGTCACTGGCCAGCATTCAACAGTTGATGGCGACTCATGCCTCAGGCGAGCAGGGTGCACCAATCTGTCAGCACCCGGACAGCAGCGGCTCGCGGACGCTTTCCTCAGTCATCTTGCAGAGCCAAAGCCGGCGCGCCTATTACCTGGCGGGCAACCCTTGTTCGGGTCAGTGGCACTGCGTAGACTGGACCATCGATCCCCAATAGTTTGAGCAGCCCATGGCCAAGTACGGTGGTGAACTGGTGGGCAACCACCACAGCATTCGTGAGTTAAGACGACTGGTTGAACGCGTTGCCAAAAGCCCGACGCGTACCGTTCTGATATACGGCGAAACCGGTACCGGCAAAGGCCAGGTAGCGCGCATGGTGCATGAACTGTCAGATCGCGCCGCACACCACTTCATGGACATCAACTGCGCGGCCATTCCCTCCAACCTGTTGGAATCGGAACTCTTTGGTCACGAGAAGGGGGCCTTCACCGGAGCGGCCGATCGCAAGGTAGGCCTGGTTGAAGCCGCCAATAGAGGCACGGTGTTCCTCGACGAGATTCGCGAAATTGAACTGACAACTCAGGCCAAATTGCTCAGCCTGCTCGATACTCTGCACTTTCGCCGTGTCGGTTCGGTCAAAAGCACCGAAGTGGATGTGCGCTTTATTGCCACCACCAACAAGATTCTGCTGTCGGAAGTCACCGCTGGCCACTTCCGGGAAGACCTTTATTACCGCTTGCAAGTGGTCGCCATCAACATTCCACCGCTGCGTGAGCGCGGTGACGATGTGCTGACTCTGGCGCATCACTTTATCGAGAAATTCAATCAGTTGTACAAGCGGGAGATTCGCGGCATTGAACCGGAAGCCCGTGACATGTTTCTCAAGTACCCCTGGCCAGGCAATGTGCGTGAACTGGAAAACCTGATCGAGCGCATCTTCATACTGGAAGACGATGATGAAATTCTGGTGAGTCATCTGCCTGACCGCATTCTGCGCACGGTGCGCTCTGGCGCGCGCAGTGTGCCTCCGGCGGAGCAGGGTGGCGGTGATTACCTCAGTCAGGGGTTCCATGAAGCAACGGCGGCTTTTCAACGCCAGATGATCGAGCGCGCTCTGAACCGCTGCGATAACAACCTGCAGGATACCGCTCGCCTGTTGAACATCAGCCGGCATTCGCTGCGGCACCAGATGATCAAGCTGGGCTTGATCAGCGCGTAAAGCACACGCAGGAATGCGTGTGAATAACACATGGCACGCATCTTTCGAAATGGAATTCAGAAAATACCTTTTAAAAACAACAAGATAGATAAAATTTCAAGGTTGGCACAATGCCTGCTATCTCCTCGTTACCCCTCAGTGAACGCATTAGCGGAGATACGTGAATGGCTTCAATAAAAATTATTTGCCCCAACGGACACCTGGGCTTTGCCCCCTTGAAAACAGCCAGTTTTCATCTGGGTGTCGAAGAAAAACCCGATTTTATCGCGGCCGACTCCGGCAGCGACGACATTGGCCCGGTGCCACTTGGCAGCGATACCTGTGCCAGCCCCAAGTCCTGGCAGGAGCACGACCTCGAAGAAATGCTGCTGGCCTCACGCAAGCTGGATGTTCCCATGATCATTGGCTCCGCCGGCGACACCGGCAGCAATAGCCGGGTCGACATGTATGTGCAGATGATTCGTGATCTGGCGGCCAAGCACAACCTGCCGGAATTCAAGATTGGCTGGTTCTATTCCGAAGTCGACAAAGAACTGGTGCGCAGCAAGATTCGCTCCGGTTCAACCATCGAAGGCCTGGACGTGCGTGCCGCTCTGACCGAAGCCGAACTCGACGCCACCGACCGCATCGTGGCCATGGCCGGGGTACACCCTTTCCGAAAACTGCTGGAAGAAGGCTGTGACGTCATTATCGGCGGTCGCTCCTCAGACAGTGCTGTCTTTGCCGCTCCGGCGCTGCACAAGGGGTACGACAAAGCGGAAGCCTATTACCTGGGCAAGGTGCTTGAATGCGCGTCTTTCTGCGCCGAGCCCTATGGCGCCAAAGAGACGGTGTTGGGCAGCATTGAGAATGGCGGTGTAGAAGTGACCGCCATGCACCCTGGGCAGCGTTGCACCGTCGCCTCTGTCGCAGGCCATGCCATGTACGAACGCTCCAACCCCTATCACGAATACGTTGCCGGTGGTCTGCTCGATATGACCCACTGCAAATACGAGCAGGTGAGTGAAAAAACCACCCGCGTCACCGGCATGGTGTTTGAGGACGCGACCGATTTTCGCGTGAAACTTGAAGGTTCCGGTAAGGTTGGTGAGCGCTTTGTCGGCATGGCCGGCATCCGCGACCCTTATACCATTGCCAACGTCGACAAGGTGATCGACTGGGCGCGTGAGCAGGTGCGTGAGCGCTTTGGTGACGAAGGCTGGGAGTTGCACTACAACGTCTTTGGCCGTGACGGCATCATGGGTGACATGGAACCCAACCGCGACAAACCCGGGCATGAACTGCTGGTCGTGGTTCAGGGTGTCGCTGCCACTCGCGAAATGGCAGAAGAAGTCGCCATTACCGGCACTCGTCAACTGTTCTACGCACGGCTGCCGGAAGTCAAAGGCACCGCTGGTGGCGTATCCTTTGTTTTCGATGAAGTTTTGCCTGCCAGTTCGGCCTATCGCTGGACACTGAACCACACCATGTCGGTCAGTGACCCGCTGGAGCTGTTTCCCACTCACACTGATATCGTCAGTCAATAACAAACTGAAGGAAGCGACACCATGCCCAAGTTAACCGACATGGCGAAAACCATTCGCAGCAAGAACGCCGGTACCGATAAAATCACCTTCGACATCATCTTTCGAGCACAACCCCAGTATGACTGGGTGAAAGAGTGCAAAGTGCTGACCCGCCAGACCGTGGCCAGCATTTTAAACATCGCCGAGGAACGCATCAGCGATTTCGTCGAATACGACCCGGCCTACGCCATCAAGTTCACCATTCACCGGCTCAAGCCCAGCGGCAGTGCTGGTGATGGCGACATCTTTGGTGCCCAGCAATACGCCCCCTTCCTGGAGGTAGACGTGCCGGAAATGCCAAAGTAAGCTGATTTGCATCAGCCCTGAAAAGAACGGCCTTCGGGTCGTTTTTTTTTGCAAAGTGAGTGAAATATATTAACTCATGACCTGAAAACTCATCGTTTGTCGGCTACCACAGCTGCCCCTACTATAGGCGTCATCAGAGCGAATCAACGCTCAACACAGAATGCCTCAGGAGGTCAGCATGTATCAGAGTCCCAACGATCAACCACAAGGTTATTGGGCCAACCCGGATTTGGCCTACTACGAAGCCCAGGCCATGCGTATGCGCAACGAATACCTGGCAAAGGCCATCATCAGCGGCGTCAAGCGTTTGCTGCTTGGTGTTAAAAACCTCATCGTGATGCCGGTCAGCGCCCAGAAAGCCTGATACTCCATCAGCTTAAAACTGGCATGCCGAGAGTTGAATGGCTCTCGGCATGCCGTCTTCGCTTTCAGTCTCTGCTCCTTCCCGCCTCTCCTCCCTCGTCCTTACTGTGAATGTCATCAGGTCCATTGGCGCCAGTCACGCTGTTTTGGGACTGGTCGTTCTGATTTCATGAACAGTCCGTTTCATTTTTTTACCGCTGGCTTTATTGCATGCAATTGGTGCTATTTTGAAACTTCAAGGCACTGTTGTGGCGCAGTGAATGCCCTGCAGTGAGATCAGCGGTTGCCAAAAATGCCTTGTATTGCGCAAGGTGTTTGATGCTTTCGATAGGCTTTCACCCCACTTTTTTTGCGATAAAGTACGTTAAAATCGGCTAAAACCATTTAAAATCGCTCCTGGTCCCCGTCTTTCTTGTTTCCGAGAAAAATCTATTGGCATGCACTTTGCTCTGCCATGATGCAGATTTCCACATCCCTTGCCGAGGGTTTTAGAGTCGGCCTGATGGTTGCGCTGCCCAACATTGCATGCAATAGTATTCACCAGTGTGCAAAGTGTCTTAGCAAGAGAGATAAATATGATCAGTGCAGAGAAAAACGACCTCATTACCCGTGTCGGTGCAGGCGCCCCTGCAGGCGAATTACTGCGCCAGTATTGGCAGCCAGTTGCGCTCAGTGATGAGCTGGAAGGAAAGCGCCCGGTGCGTCCTGTAACTCTTATGGGCCAGGAGTTGGTGCTATTTCGTGATGAGAATGGGCGCTTATCGTTAATGGATCGAGACTGCCCTCACCGGGGTGCGGATCTTTCTTTTGGCCGCCTGGAGGCGGGTGGCCTGAGATGCCCATTCCATGGCTGGGTATTTGATGCCGATGGCAATTGCCTTGAAACGCCGGCCGAGCCAGAAGGCAGCAAGCTGTGTACGCGCATCAAGCAGAAGACGTACCCCGTTGTTGAAAAGAACGGCATGATTTTCGGCTACCTGGGTGAGGGCGAGCCGCCGGCGCTGCCGAACTTCGATTGCTTCGTCGCACCCGATACCCATGTGTTTGCCTTCAAGGGCAAATTGGAGTGCAACTGGTTGCAAGCGTTGGAAGTGGGTATTGACCCGGCACATGCGTCCTTTCTGCACCGTTTCTTTGAAGACGAAGATACCTCTGAAAGTTATGGCAAGCAGTTCCGAGGCGCCTCTGCGGATTCGGACATGCCCATTACCAAGGTGTTGCGTGAATACGATCGGCCCAGCATCGATGTTGAGCCAACCGATTACGGGATGCGATTGACCGCATTGCGCAAACTGGGCGCGCACCAGACGCACGTACGAGTCACCAACCTCTACTTCCCCCAGGCCTTTGTGATTCCCATGAGTTCGGAGATGACCATTACCCAATGGCACGTTCCGATCGACGATTACAACTGCTACTGGTACGCCTTCTTTACCAGCTTTACCACGCCAGTGAATAAGCAACAAATGCGCGAACAAAGGCTCGAACTCTATGAGTTGCCAGACTACACCTCGCGCCGCAACAAGCGGAATAACTACGGATACGATGTCGATGAGCAACTGAGTCAGACCTATACCGGCATGGGCCATGACATCAATGTGCATGACCAATGGGCCATCGAGTCGCAGGGCCCCATTCAGGACAGAACCCGCGAGCACCTGGGAACAACCGACAAGGGCATTACCGCTTACCGCCGTATGTTGATCAAAGCCATAGAGCAGCAACAGCAGGGCGAAAAACCGCTGATGGTGGTGGATGAAGACCAGGCGACAACCCTGGTTGGCCCGCCTTCCATTGATGGTGTCACCGAAAACGCCGAAGTCGATGACTACTGGAAAACGGCCGATCTGAAGCGTCGTCTGGCCTGCTCCTGGGCAGCGGACCTGGTTAATAAAGGCTGATCATTATGGCGTCTTTTGTTGAGCAATATGGCCTCTACTCCGAGGACGACCGCAAGCGAATTGACTCGATCATTGCGCAATGGCGTAAAGAGGGTATCGAGTTTGTGCGCTTTGTGTTCCCGGATCAGCACGGCCAACTCAGAGGGAAAACCCTGGTTCGGGAAGCCGCGGAATCGGCGTTTCGAACCGGGGTCAACATGACCTCTACCCTGTTGGCAAAGGATACCTCTCACAAGACGGTATTCCCGGTGTTCAGTCGCGGTGGTGGGTTCAGTTTTCCGGGTATGGAAGGGGCGGCCGATTTCGTGATGCTACCCGACCCGTCGACGGCCAAGCGCTTGCCCTGGTCCCGCAATACGGCCTGGGTGCTGTGCGATCCGTACATGAACAACGGCAAGGTCAGCCCGTTGGGCACGCGGCGTCATCTCAAACGCGCTACGGAATGTTTGGCTGAGCAGGGTTACCAGTACATTACCGGGCTTGAGGTTGAATTCCATGTGTTCAGACGATTGGACGATCGCATGGAGCTGTCCGACTCCGGGCAGCCCGGTCAGGCACCGAAAATCGGTTTGATGTCCCACGGTTATCAGTATCTGACCGAGCAACGTTATGACAGCGTCAGCGAGGTCATGGAGCTGTTCCATGACACGCTCATGGGGTTGCAGCTACCGTTGAGATCGCTGGAAATCGAGTATGGGCCCAGCCAATTCGAGTTGACCTTTGGCCCAACCACCGCCCTGCAGGCGGCGGATAATATGGTGTTGCTGCGCACGGCGCTCAAGCAGGTGTGTCAGCGCCGTGGCTTGCTGGCCAGCTTTATGTGTCGGCCAGCCATTCCCAACGCCATGTCCAGCGGTTGGCATTTGCACCAATCGTTAACGGATCCGGCCGATAACCGGAACCTCTTTATGCCGGAACAGGCTGATCGCTCCTTGAGCCCTCTGGGTGAGCAATTCCTTGCCGGCCTGTTGCGCCATGCACCTGGATGCACCGCCTTCTCGACGCCCACTATTAATGGGTATCGTCGCTATAGACCCATGTCGCTGGCACCAGATCGTGCGGCCTGGGGGCGGGACAATCGCGGCGCCATGTTGCGTGTGCTTGGCAGCCCCGGTGATCCGGGCTCCCGCATTGAAAACCGAGTAGGCGAACCGTCTGCCAACCCTTATTTATACATCGCCTCCCAGGCTTATGCTGGTTTGAGTGGCATCACCAATGAACTGGTTGCCCCTCCATCTGCAGATGAACCCTACCAGGCCGAAGCGGTAAAACTGCCGACGAATCTTTACGACGCTTTGCACGCATTGCGCACCGACAGCCTCATCAACGAGTGTTTTGGTGAAGAATTCGTTGGCTATTACTGTCACATAAAAGAAGCCGAACTGGAGCGCTTCAACCTGGAAGTGACCGAATGGGAAACGCGTGAATATCTGGACATGTTTTGAGAGATCAGTATGCCTAAAGTGACGTTTAAACAATTGGACGGTAGTGCCCAAACGGTCGAAGTCAAAGCCGGCTTGAGCGTGATGGAAGCGGCCATCCAGAACAATATTTCTGGTATAGAGGCGGAATGTGGTGGTAGCTGCTCCTGTGCAACCTGCCATGTCTATGTCAGCGAGGCGGACCTGGCCAGGCTGGAACCAGCCGATGACCTTGAAGACGAAATGCTCGACTGCACGGTCTCTGAGCGACAGCCTGGCAGTCGCCTGAGTTGCCAATTGACGCTGACCGATGAAGTCAGCGAACTCACTGTGACCATTCCAGAGGCGCAGGTCTGATGTCCGTGCAACGCCTGGTGATCGTTGGTGGCTCCTACGCGGCACAGCAAGTGGCAGCCAGCGCCCGAGAGTTCGGTTTCGCCGGTGACATTGCCATGATCAGCAAAGAAGATCAGCCGCCCTACCAGCGTCCGCCACTGTCAAAAAGCTTCCTCAGTGGCAAGCTGGATGAATCGCGGCTGCCGTTGGTGGGTGAGAGTTTCTACAGTGACAACAGGGTCGACTTGCGGCTCGGGCAGGAAGTTGTCTCCATAGACCCACTGCAGCGCGACCTGCAATTGGCGGATGGCACGACAGAGCCCTACGACTGGCTCGCTTTGTGTACCGGGGCGCGGCCAAGAAGGCTGCCGATACCGGGCGAAGCGCTGGCGCAGGTGCATTATTTGAGAACGCTGAGCGACGCCCAGCGACTCAAGCGAAGCCTGGACGGTGCGGCGCATCTGTGTGTGATAGGCGGCGGCTTTATCGGCCTTGAGGTGGCGGCAGTATGCCGGCAGTTGGGGCTGAAGGTGACGGTGTTGGAGGCTTCTTCGGCCATATTGCAGCGGGCCTTGCCCGGTGCCATCGGACAATTCCTGATGGCCAGTCATGAGCAGGAAGGTGTGTCTGTAAGGCTGAATTGCAGTGCTCATGAAATCACCGAAAACCCGAACGGCTCGGTGTCGGTAGTCACCAGCAAGGGGGATGCGATTGAATGTGACCAGGTCGTTATTGGCATCGGTGCTGAACCCAACCAGCAACTGGCAGAGGAAGCTGGCCTGTTGTGTACCAGGGGCATTGTAACGGACACCCTCGGGCAAAGCAGTGCTGATCGGATACTGGCCGCCGGAGATTGCGCCGCCTTCCCCAGCCCCTTTGCAGCAGACCCCGAGCAACCGATGTTGCTGGAGTCGATACAGGCGACTCGAGACCTGGCCAGGGCAGCGGGCAGTCTGGTTGCGGGCAAGCCGCAACCCTATAACGCAGTTCCCTGGTTCTGGAGTGACCAATACAACCTCAAGTTGCAAATAGCGGGTTTGTATCGGGGAGATGAAGAATTTGTTTTCCGAGGTGATGTCAGTGCACAGAAGTTTTCTGTGTTTGGCATGCATCAATCGAGAGTTGTCTCAGCGTTCAGCATCAATTCACCAGCCGACCATATGATGGCCCGTAAATTGATTGCAGAAAGAATGGACGTAGAGGTGTCTCACCTGGAGGACGCAGGTTTCAAACTGAAGACTTTGTTTGAAAAATAATGGGCAGGCATGCTCAATGACGGGCGAGACCAGAGCGTAGTAATTCGCATGCGCTGATGGCTGGCAAAAGAACAATAATGCTTACTTTGACTAGAGCATAGGAGAGTGACAATGAAAGCCTTCAAGAGTTTGGTTACGGGTAGTGCGGTCGCGTTGATGTTCAGCGCAGGCGCAGCAACGGCACAGAATTTACGACTGGCGCACTTCATGCCAGCCGGTTCATGGCAGCAAAGCGTCATGTTCGAGGGCTGGGCAAAATCGATCGAAGAAGACAGCGGCGGTGACTTGTCGTTCCGAGTCTTCCCTGCGCAAACCCTGGGGACAGCGGTGGAAGGTTATGACAATGCCCGGCGCGGCATTGCCGACATCAGCTGGACCGTTCAAGGTTATACTGCCAACCGTTTTCCGCTGAGCCAGATCGTAGAACTCCCCGGATTATTCGAGACCGCAGAAGTTGGTTCCTGTGGCTTCCAACGGCTCTATGAAAGCGGCATGCTGGATGATGAGTATTCTGAAACAGAGGTACTCTACGTGCATGTTCATGGCCCCGGCCATTTGCACACAGCCAACAAAGCGGTGACCAGCCTTGCTGACATTCGTGGCATGCAGATCCGTCAGCCAACTTCTGTGATCGGTAACTTGCTCACGGAGCTGGGTGCCGAGCCTGTGGGCATGCCGGCGCCTGAGGTCTATGAAGCGACCCAGCGTGGCGTGATTGATGGCTTCCTGTTGCCATGGGAAGCGGTTGTGGGTTTCCGTGCGGATGAAGTGGTTAATCACTACACCGAAGTCGGTCTCTATGCTCTGGCCTTTGTGAAAACCATGAATCCGCGTGCTTACGAGCGGCTCTCTGACGAGCAGCGGGCAGTGATTCATAAGCACTCCGGTATGACAGGTGCACTCATCGCTGGCCGCGGTTATGATTCGGCCGATGAAGCAGCGAAAGCTCGGATGCTGGAGACGGGTACCCTGCATGTTCTGACCGATGAAGAACGCGCACAATGGGAAACGGCTGCTGAGCGTGCGGCGGAGTCCTACCTGAGCGATCTTGAGTCACGTGGCTTGCCTGGTCGGGCAGTTTACGATGCCTTTGTCGGCTACGTTGACGAGTGTCGAGTTCAGTTGGCTGCCGGCGAACTCTGACGTCCTGCTCAATGAGCCCCAGGCATTGCTGACGCCTGTCTGGGGCTCTTGTTGTCTTATATCGATGGCTACCTTTGAGGCATTTTCATGAAACACCTGATTCGCGCCTGTGATATCGTCGCTGGCCTGGCCATGACCTTTATGATGGTCGTCGTTGCCAGCCGCATTCTGACGCGCATTTTGTTCGCTGTCAGCGATGGTGAGTTGGACTGGATGTTTCCAGGTGCGATCGAGCTGGCCTCTTACTCCCTGCTGGTGGTGGTGTTTGCATCCTTCCCGCGGGCCATTGACAGTGGCCTGGTAAATGTTGATTTGTTTACTGAGAAGTTTCCACTGGCGATCAATGCGTTATTGGACCGATTCTGGGCTTTGGTGAGCGCACTCATTGCACTGGGTATTGCCTATCAGAACTGGGGGCAGATGATATCCGCCTACCGTCGGGGGCATAGCACTCAGGATCTGGATATCCCGCTCTACTTCTTCTATGGCTACATCGTTGCCGCTACCCTGGCATTTGCCCTGGTCGCTATTTGGGTCGCGACTCGACGTCGCCCCCAATAAACAACAAACCTACCGCTATTTCATTATCGTTGAGGCGAAAACATGCCCTATTTAAGTCCGCAGACGATCGGCTTTATCTCGGTCGGCTTATTGTTCCTGATGATTGGGTTGCGAGCTCCCATTGCGATTGCCATGATTGTATCGGGAATGGTCGGATTTGGTTGGATCATCGGTTTTGATGTGGCTTTAAGCCTATTGGAAACGGCGCCCCTGGATGTTGCCAGGCGTTATTCCTTTACCATGATTCCGCTCTTTCTGTTAATGGGTAACCTGGCGGTTCAATCCGGGCTTTCGGGTGACCTCTTTACCGCCTCTCGGCGTTTGCTGCGTCGTTGGCGCAGCGGATTACCCCTGGCTTCGGTATCTGCTTGCGGCGCTTTTTCAGCGGTGTCGGGTTCTTCGCTTGCCACCGCCGCTACCATGGCCAGGGTGGCGATTCCGGAAATGCTGGCCAGCGGCTACTCACCGCGCCTTGCAGCCGGCACCCTGGCTGCCGGTGGCACCCTGGGCATTATGATACCGCCCAGCATTGCCTTGTTGCTCTATGCCTTGATTACCGAGCAATCGGTTGGTGCCATGTTCATGGCCGGCTTGATTCCCGGCCTGTTGGCGTTTCTCTTGTACTGTGTCACCGTTGTTATTCTGGTAAAACGAAATCCGGGCAACCCGGACCAGGGTGTTTCTGATCATCTGACCATACTTCAAGCCATCGCCAAAGGCATACCGGTATTGGTGTTGTTTCTGACTGTGATGGGTGGCCTTTATGGTGGTTTGTTCACACCGACGGAGGCAGCCGGTGCCGGGGCTTTTCTGGCTTTTATCTTTGCGGTTTATCGGGGCATGAGGTTCAGTGGTTTTGTTTCTGCTGTTACCGCCACCATACGGACTTCTGCCACCATCTTTTTGATCATTATTGGTGCTGAAGTTTTTGGTTATTTGTTATCAGTCTCGCAAATCACCTTTGAACTGGTCAGTTTTATTCGTGACCTGAGCCTTCAACCCTGGCAGGTGTTGGTGATCATTCTTGGCTTTTTTATCATCTTCGGCCTGTTCATGGACAGCCTTGCCATCATTTTGCTGACGGTGCCGATTTTCTACCCGCTGATTGTCGAAATGGGCATTGATCCGATCTGGTTTGGTATTCTGGCGGTTGTGGCGGTTGAAATTGGTTTGATCACACCACCGGTAGGCATGAACCTCTTTATTATACGCAGCGTGGCGCCGAGTATTTCATTGCGTGATGTAATGTATGGCACCGTCCCCTTTGTGGTGGCAGATATTGTGAGGCTGGCCATTTTGTTGCTGTTTCCAGCCCTGGTTCTGGTGTTGCCGCAATGGCTGGGGCTGCATTGACGCGCCCGGATGGGCGGTTTTTTTTGCTAAAGCCCCAGATTATTTTCGGATTCCAGCAGTCGAATGCTGGGCAGAAAGCTTTCGACTTTTTCGGGGCTTTCCGAGGCGATTTCAAAGTTCCATAAAGCTATTTCGACGTGTTCCTGGCCCAGTGCCTGTGCACGTCCACCCTGGCCGTTCTTGATTGCCTGCAAAATGGCGTGGTGTTGCATTTGTGCGTATTGCATCCAGCGATGACCAACATCCAGAGAGGATTGCATCGGCAGCATGGCACTGGCTGAGGCAAAGGGTTGGCCATTGAGGACATCAATGGTGCGCGCCAGTGCCAGGTTATCCGACCCTTCGATGATCAGGTCGTGAAAGCGCTGGTTCATCTTGGCGTAGGTAGCGTAGTCATCGAGTGCCATGGTTTCCTTGTTAACGGCTTTATCGCCGAGATCAAGGCAGGCTTCCAGTTGGCGCAGTAATTCTCGCGAGGCGCCTTTCTCAGCCAGCAGGCGGGCCGCTGTCCCCTCAAGTACACCGCGCAACTCGATGGAGTCTCGCACTTCCTTGCGGGTAAAACCACGCATGCGATAGCCTCCGCCGGACATGGGCTCAATAAGGCCTTCATGCTCTAATGCAGCCAACGCCAAACGGACGGGTGTTCTTGATGCATCCAGGCGCTCTGCAAGCGGGATTTCGGCCAAACGCTCCCCGGGTGCAAACTGACCTTTGAGGATCATGTCTCTCAGTTTCATCAATACACGGGTTTGTTGGGTACGCATGGGTGCAGGCCTGTTCTCGATACGGGAAGGATGGTTGCGCGCAATCAGTAAATCAGAACGCTGAAGCTATTGTACACTGGCCCTGGTTGTAATGGCAGGCGTTGGGGAGTAAGACGTGGCTCGAGAACACCTAATCATCCTGGCAGGTATCATCGCTGCCATGCATCAGGGAAAGCTGCCCCCTGCTATTCCTGCGCTGGAGGCAGCCTTGTCGATCAGTTTGATCGAAGCCGGATTTCTGCTTTCTCTGGTGCAATTGGCGGGTATGACGGTTGGACTTTTTATGGGCTTGGCCGCCGATAAAATTGGTTTGCGGAAAAGCCTGCTGACGGGCCTGATCATCATAATGCTGGCCAGCTTTGCAGGAGGCTTTTCGACGCATGTGGCGACGCTTCTTGTCTGTCGGGCAATGGAAGGCCTCGGGTTTCTGTTGATTGTACTACCTGCACCGGGTTTGATTCGCCGCCTGGTTGCACCGCAACTGCTGAGTCGACGGCTCGGCTTATGGGGCTGCTATATGGGCTTCGGCACCGGTTTTGCCTTGTTGCTGGGGCCCTGGTTTATAGAACACTTTGGCTGGGCCAATTGGTGGTGGCTGTTGTCGGTGCTTACCCTGGTGGTCACGGTGTTGATTGTGCAAAAAATTCCGCCAGACCCGGTTGAGCAAACCGCACACTCAACGCCTGAACATGGTTGGCAAAGCCGATTGCAATTAACCCTGAAAGCGCCAGGCCCCTGGCTGATTGCCATTATTTTTGCGATGTATTCCAGCCAATGGCTTTCCGTTGTCGGTTTTTTACCAACCCTCTATGCCCAGGCCGGTTTTTCCGGCGGCATGGTCGGCGTTCTGACGGCCTCTGTGGCGTTAATCAATGTGACAGGGAACTTTGGCGGTGGGCAGTTGTTGCATCGGGGTGTATTGCCTCAGCATCTGTTGTTTGGCGGTTTTACCATCATGGCAATGGGCTCTGTGTTGACCTTTGGCAGTGCCACCGAGAGCTGGCCGGTATTGCGGTTTGTCGCCGTGCTGTGTTTTTCCGCGGTCGGAGGCATGATACCGGCGGCCTTGTTCTCGCTCGCCATGCAGGTGGCACCCAGTGAGAACACCGTGTCAACCACGGTCGGCTGGATGCAGCAATGGTCATCTTTCGGTCAGTTCGCCGGCCCGCCGCTGGTCGCGGCGGTGGCAGTAGGCGTAGGCGGCTGGCAGTGGACCTGGGCGGTCACCGGCAGCGCCGCCCTGGTGGGCATACTGCTGGCCCGGGTGCTCAGTGCACGTTTGGCCTAGAGATGTTCTTTCAAAAAGGCCATGGTGCGTTGCCAGGCAACTTTGGCGGACTCCGGCTCGTAGGCCGAGCGGGCATCGCAATTGAAGCCGTGACCGGCCGGGTAGAGGTAGATTGGTAACTCCGACTGATGCTGGCGGATGATGTCCACCTTTTCCAGCGGAATGCCGGCATCCTGCTCACCAAAATGCAGAATGGTCGGGCAGCGGGGTTTCTGGTCCGCAAACTCCGGGATGCGCCCGCCGTAATAGCCTACTGCGCAAGACAAATCCGTCGACAGGGTGGCGATCAGGTAGGCCAGTGAGCCACCGAGGCAAAAGCCAATGGTCGCCACATTGCCAAAGGGCTTGAGGTGATCGATGGTAGCCTGAATGTCGTCCAGGCTTTGTTCGATGTTGAATTTGCCCATCAACTCGCGGCTGCTGGCGACGCCAGCGTCATCGTAAGCCGACTCCCAGCCGGGCTGAATGCGGTCGAACAGAGACGGAGCACAGGCAACGTACCCGTCTGTGGCCAGTCGGTCACATACCGAGCGAATGTGATCGTTGACGCCGAAAATTTCCTGCAGAACGACGACAGCCCCCTTTGGCTCGCCCTCAGGTGTTGCCTGATAGGCGCTAAAATGATGCTGATCGGATGCGGTGAGCGTCAGCGTCTCAGACATGGGTCACTCCTGATGTTGTTATTTCGTAAGTCATCACATCAGGTTAATCAAAAGTGAGCAGAAGGGATAGCCTGGAAAAGCGTTTCTGACATCTATTGCGAAGTGGGGAAAATGTCAGACATAAAAAAAGCGCGGTCGATCGCTCGAGCCGCGCAAAAAAACAATCACAACAACGACAAAGAGGAGGTCTTTCGCCAGCATCGCCCTTGTCATTAGCGATGCCGTCATGAAACGTTAAGCGCCGTGGGTGCTGGGTGAGCCGCTGAACAGGCCCTGGAAAGCTTCCTTGATGCGCTTGCCAAACTTGGCCAGAGCCGCTTGAAAGTACTCGTTGCGCATGCGCATTGCCTCAGCTTCGTAATAGGCGATGTCGACGTTGCCCCAGATGTCGGTAACAACTTTAGGGTCTGAACTGTGCGCTGTATCTTTCATTCTTTGCTCCTGGCCGGTAAGCCGGTTAATTGGTTCTGCGGGGTCACCGCTTAAGATGGGGCGCATAGTAAAGACTTGACCATCTGGTCACAAACGATCTATTTTCAGCTCATGGATTAGAAAAAATAATCTATATCTAAAGAGTTGGAGTGGCAGGGCGAGGATGGGTGTTCGATCAATACTAGTGAAAACCACAGTGATCACCCTCTGCTTTACGAGTGATTGTCTGTGCCGAAACTTTAAAGTGTGACAGGATTCACTAGAAGTGGGTCAAGGTTTTGCATCTTTTTCGAACGATTGTTCATTCAAAGTGACATTGTTTGACCTTATTCATCGTATATATTGGCTAACAAAAAAATTATGGAGCTTATCCATGGCGATATGGAAGCAGTCCGTTGTGGCGCTACTTCTGGTAGTGCTTGCTGGCGGTGGCTGGTTGTTTTTTCATCCTGGTGGCGAGGGAGTCAGGATCAGTCTGGGCCTTGCTGAGGCATCACAAAGTCAGGGTGGCAGGCCGGGTGGAGGGCCACCTTTCGGGTTTGGCGGCGCCCCGACTGTGGTTAGTGCCGCGGTCGGAACCAGCATTATTAATGATCGCCTTTCGGCCGTCGGCGATGGTGCTGCGCTTCGGTCTGTGGAGGTGACGTCAGAAGTGTCCGGTCGGATTACCGAAGTGCTCAAGGCATCGGGGGATCGGGTTGCCGAGAACGAAGTGATCGCACGGTTGGATTCCAGCTCAGAGCGCATTGCGCTGAACCGAGCCCAACTGGCGGTGCGTGATGCCGAAAACCGGCTGGAGCGGCTGAACCGCATGCAGCGTAGCAATAGCATTACTGAGGTCGAAATTTCCGATGCGGAAACCGCATTGGCATCGGCTCGCTTGCAAGTGCAAGAGGCAGAGCTGGCCCTGGCTCGGCGCACCATTAGAGCGCCTCTGGAAGGTGTGCTTGGCATCGTTACCCTGCAGCCAGGTGCTTTTGTGTCCTCTCAAACCGTGGTTGCTCGAGTCGACGATCGTTCCGAACTGCTGGTCGAGTTTCGGGTGCCGGAACGTTTTGTGACGGCCGTGACCCTTGAACGAGAGATCGAAGTGACCCCGGTCGCACGTCCGGGTTTGCGCATCAACGGCACCATCACTGCGGTCGATAGCCGCCTGGAGGCCGATAGCCGAACGCTCAGGGTTCAAGCCAGAGTGCCGAATGAAGGGGATCTGCTGCGACCAGGCATGTCTTTCCTGATCAATATGCGGTTCACCGGCGATGAATACCCCACCGTTGATCCCCTGGCCATTCAATGGCAATCCAGCGGCCCCTTTGTCTGGATGATTACCGATGGGCGGGTGTCTCAAATGCCGGTGCAGATCATCCAGCGCAATTCCGATTCTGTGTTGGTTGAAGCCGACCTCAGCCCCGGGCAGCAGGTGGTTACGGAGGGCGTTCAGTCCTTGCGCCCAGGTGCCCAGGTTCAAATAGCCGGAGAAAACCCAAGCAACGGTGGCGGCCAGGGCCGCCCGTCATCCTGATCTGAGGGGTAGGGACAATGTCAGCGGATCCTCGTATAGCACGCATGGGTGGTTTTACGGCCCTTTTTGTTCGACGCCCGGTTCTGGCGCTGGTGGTCAGTGCGCTCATTGTTGTGGCGGGCCTGGCCGGCCTTGCCGGAGTCGAAATTCGTGAATTACCCCAGGTCGATCGGCCGGTGTTGTCGGTGTCGACCAGTTACACCGGGGCAGCGCCAGAGACGGTCGATCGTGAGATTACCAGCATTCTTGAAGGGGCTGTGGCGCGGGTGGCTGGTATCAACAGCATCTCCTCCAGTTCCAGCTTCGGGCGCAGCCGCATCACCATAGAGTTCCGCAGTGATACCAACCTGGATTCTGCCACCTCGGATGTGCGTGACGCCATTGGCCGTGTCGTCGGGCGGCTGCCGGCCGAAGCCGGAGACCCGCAGATCATCAAGGCGGATTCCGATGCTCAGCCGGTGATACGGGTGTCTATCACGTCCGCCACTCGTAGTGTCCAGGAGCTCACGACTCTGGTCGAGAACGATGTGCTGGATCGGCTGGCCTCTGTTCCCGGTGTCGCTGACCTTCAGGTCTTTGGCGGTCGAGATCAAATTTTCCGCGTCGATATCGATCAATTTCGTCTTGCCAGCTTTGGCCTGACCGTGGCCGATGTGCGTCAGACTCTGGCCAATGCCTCCTTTGATAGTCCTGCCGGCTCATTGTCGAGCAACAACCAGAACCTGGTGGTGCGTACGTCAGCCCAGATAAGCGATGCGGCCGATTTCGAGGATCTGCGCATTAGACCCAACGTGCGCATACGCGACGTGGCAACAGTGACCCTGGGTGATAACCCCGGCGATAGTATTTTGCGGGCCGATGGTGCTGCTGGCGTTGGCGTGGGTGTTATTCGCCAGGCGCAATCCAATACGCTTGAGATTTCAACCGGCGTGCGCACTGCCGTGGATGAAATAGCCAGAATCCTGCCTGAGGATGTCCGAATTCGAGTGTCCAGTGACGATGCAACTTACATTCGCGGTTCCATCAATGAAGCCGTTAAAACACTCCTGCTGGCGGTGGGCATTGTCACCCTGATCATCTTTATTTTTCTGCGCGACCTGCGTGCAACCTTGATTCCAGCAATCACCATACCGGTTGCGCTTGTCGGCACGCTCGCAGCCATTTACCTGGCTGGTTTCTCGGTGAATATACTGACGTTGCTGGCACTGGTATTGGCGACCGGTATGGTGGTGGACGATACCATCGTGGTTCTGGAGAACATCGTGCGCAAACGCAACGAGGGGTTGGGCTCGAGAGCCGCGGCCGTACTCGGTGTGCAGCAGGTGTTTTTCGCCGTCGTAACCACTACGGCAACCTTGGCGGCCGTGTTCATTCCTTTGTCGTTCTTGCCGGGGCAGGCAGGTGGTCTGTTTCGCGAATTCGGCTTTACCCTGGCGCTTGCGGTGGTCTTGTCATCGGTTGTGGCGCTGACGCTTTGTCCCATGTTGTCTTCGCGGTTGTTGCGTGAGCAGAAGACAAACAAGCCCGTGAACAAAGGCCTCTTTGATGTGTTAGGCGATGGCCTGCAGCGTTTGTATCAGCGACTGTTGATGGCCAGCCTGAATGCGCCCCTGGTGGTATTGGTGATCGCCGGGTTGATCTCGGCTTTGGCGTTGAGCCTGGTCGGTGAACTGGAGCAGGAGTTGACGCCACCAGAAGACCGCTCGGTCGCACTCTTGTCGATATCGGCGCCTCAGGGCGTCAGCCTGGATTATACCAACCAGCAAACTCGGCGCATCGAATCACTAATAGAACCGCTGCGCGCAAGCGGCGAGATAGCCAGTACCTTTGCCATTGTCGGAACAGGCGCTCCGAACCGAGCTTTTATGGTGATGACTCTGGTGCCACAGGAAGAGCGTGCGCGAAGCCAGGCGCAGATCGTCGGCCAGATCAATGGCATGTTGTCCAGCGTACCGGGCGTTCGCGCTTTTGCCATTCAGCCGAACAGTCTCGGGATTCGTGGTGCAGGGCAGGGCTTGCGATTTGCCGTGGTCGGCAACAATTATGACGACCTCGGTGAGCGTGCCAACCAGCTGGTGGAAGCGCTGCAGGACAGTGGTCGTTTTGGCCGGGTAGCCTTGTCGTTCGAAACCACTCAACCGCAACTGTCGATCGATATCAATCGTGAGCGAGCGGCCGATCTTGGCATCAACATCAATGGCCTGGCAGAGGCGCTGCAAGCCATGCTGGACGGTCGGGACATTGGCTCGGTGTTTATCGAAGATCAAAGCATCAGCGTAAAGATGCTGTCGACCACGCACCCGGTGCGCGACCCGATCGACCTGCAGAATATCTTCCTGCGTACCGGTGATGGCCGCATGGTGCCAATGTCGACCATAGTGTCGCTGGAAGAGCGAGCCGTTGCGCCATCGCTGAACCGTGAGGGGCAGATGCGCTCGGTATCGGTGACGGCCAGCCTGAGCGACGGCTTTGCTCTGGGAGAAGCGCTGGCAACAGTAGAACGCCTGGCGGAACCCATTCTGATGGACAACATGAGAATACTGCCCCTGGCGGAAGCGGCCTCTCTGGATGAGACCTCCAATGCACTGCTGTTGACCTTTGGCTTCGCCCTGCTGGTGGTATTTCTGGTGCTGGCGGCACAATTCGAGAGTTTCGTCAGCGCCCTTATTGTGATGTTTACCGTGCCTTTTGGTTTGGCCTGCGCCGTCTTCGCCTTGTTGATTTCCGGCACCAGTTTGAACCTTTATAGTCAGATCGGCCTGGTGCTGCTGGTGGGTATTATGGCGAAAAACGGCATTCTCATGGTGGAGTTTGCCAACCAGTTGCGCAACCAGGGATACGAGGTTTACCAGGCCATTGCCGAAGCCGCCATCATCCGTCTGCGCCCGGTAATGATGACAATGACATCAACCGTGCTGGGCGCCCTGCCATTGATTCTCTCGAGTGGCCCAGGGGCCGAAGCTCGTGAAGCCCTGGGCTGGGTGATCGTGCTTGGACTGGGCCTTGCGTCCATTGCCACCCTGTTCCTGACGCCCGTCGCTTATCTATTGCTGGCACGGTTCAGCAAGCCACAACAGCTGGAGCAGGACCGGCTCGAAAGGGAATTGACGGCCGCAGAAGAGCGTACCGCCTGACTGCCGAGTGGTGGCCGGGCATGCCCTGGTCGCCACTGTCCCACCCAGAAACCGCTCCGTTCAATTGCTATTCTGTCTACAGTTGTGCTGCAATGTCGCGCCTCATCACAGTTTTTGAGCTTATACCCGTCTGCGCACGGGGCCATAATTAAAATCCATTGGAGAGTCTCCATGTCCGCTCGATTAGACGAAAAACTCGACCTGATATATCGCGATATATTGCAGCGTAACCCCGGCGAAGACGAGTTTCACCAGGCCGTTCATGAAGTGCTGGAAACCCTGGGGCCGGTGATGTCCCGCTATCCTGACTTTGTCGACAAGAAAATCATCCAGCGCATCTGCGAGCCCGAGCGGCAGATCATTTTTCGGGTGCCCTGGCAGGATGACAAAGGGGAAGTTCACATCAACCGAGCATTTCGCGTCGAGTTCAATTCTGCGCTTGGCCCTTACAAGGGTGGCATGCGTTTCCACCCTTCGGTGTACCTGGGCATTATCAAGTTTCTCGGGTTCGAGCAGATCTTCAAGAACGCCCTGACCAATATGCCCATCGGCGGTGGCAAGGGTGGCAGCGACTTCGACCCCAAGGGCAAATCCGATGCGGAAGTCATGCGCTTTTGCCAAAGCCTGATGACAGAACTCTATCGCCACCTGGGCGAATACACCGACGTACCTGCGGGTGATATTGGCGTCGGCCAACGCGAGATTGGCTACCTGTTCGGCCAGTACAAGCGCATTACCAACCGATATGAATCCGGCGTCTTCACCGGTAAAGGCCTGGATTGGGGCGGTAGCCGGGCACGCAAAGAAGCAACCGGCTACGGTGCCGTCTATTTTGTCGACGAGATGCTCAAGGCCCGAAAGGATAAAATCGACGGCAAAACCATGGTCGTCTCCGGTTCCGGTAATGTGGCGATCTATGCCATCGAAAAGGCTACCCAACTGGGTGCCAAGGTCATTGCCTGTTCCGACTCCGGTGGCATCATTGTCGACGAAGAGGGCATCGACGTCGCTTTATTGAAGCGCATCAAGGAAGTAGAGCGCCGTCGGATCAGTGCTTATGTCGAAGAGCGCACCAAAGCGACCTACACTGAAGGCGGCAATATCTGGAGCGTACCGTGCCAGATCGCCTTGCCCTGCGCCACCCAGAATGAGCTGAACGGCAAAGATGCCAAACAACTGGTCGAAAACGGCCTGGTAGCCGTTGCCGAGGGCGCCAATATGCCAACAACGCCAGAAGGCATGCGCATTTTTGATGAAGCGGGCATTGCTTTCGGGCCTGGCAAAGCCGCCAATGCCGGTGGTGTTGCCACCAGTGCTTTGGAGATGCAGCAGAACGCCAGCCGCGATACCTGGACCTTCAAGCACACCGAAGGGCGTCTGCACGAAATCATGATCGAAATCCACAAGGCGGCCTATGAGACGGCAGACGAATTCGGCTCACCCGGCAACTACGTCGTCGGCGCCAACACCGCTGGCTTCCTGAAAGTCGCCCGCGCCATGGATGCCATGGGCCTCGTGTAACGCCGCAATGGCGTGTCGATAACCCCACCGACGAAGTGGGCACAAGCCAAACCCCATCGACGTAGTGGGTGCAAGTCAAACCCTGGAGCGTCGATGGCCCATCGGCTTAGTGGGCGCATATTCCAGAGGCCAAGGAGCAGATAAAAGAGCTTTTCGACTCCACCGTTGAATCATTGTACGAAATGCATAGGTAACCTGGGTGCGTTTAACAATACTTGCGCACTTGCTGTGAGGAGCCTGGTTTTAACAAGAGTGCTTCCCCGCGTTACAAAACATCACCTACCTTTCCCATTATTTACCTCGCGGGCACCTCCAGCCGCCCTCCCGTGCTCTACTGTTAACTCTGGCAGTAAATTCAGGTTCTTATCGTTAGGGAGTCATGAGAGCCGCAACCCAATGACACTTGATTATGAAGATCTTGATGCTGGGAAGTTGGCCAACGGCGAGGCTTTTGTTGATAGTCGCGACAGCCATTGGCTTGTTTGGTTGTGGTAATGGTAACAATGGGCTCGGCCCAGACACGAAAAGCTATGAGGTGCGGCTGAGCGGTGAGCAGGAAGTCCCCATGGTCGACACGGAACAATCCGCAATGGCCACCGTGAACATCAACGAGGCCGATATGACGGTAACGGCCGACATGGATCTGAGCAACGTGACCGGCGTTACTGCCGCGCACATTCATTCGGGCGAAGTCGGTACCAATGGGCCCGTGGTGTTTGGCTTTTCTGACTCGAATTCGAATGGCGTCTGGACAATAGAGAGTGACGACATCACCCAGGCACAACAGGATGCACTGCTTGCCGGCAAGTGGTACATCAATGTGCATACTGGGAGCTTCCCCGACGGCGAGCTGCGCGGGCAGGTTCTGACCGACACCCAGATGGTGAAGGTATTCACCCTGGCCGGTGAGCAGGAAGTGCCCCCAGTGAACACCAATGCTTCTGGTCAGGGTTATCTGTTATACGACAGTAGCAACTTCATGCTGACGCTCAACGTCTGGACGGAAGACATCACCGCAACGGCCGCGCACATTCACCGCGCCGAAGCCGGCCGCAATGGCCCCGTCCTCCTGACGCTGGAAGAGCATGCGGACACCGCAGGCCTCTGGCAGTTACCGGCAGAGTCCATATTGAGCGCGAGTTCCGTCTCGGACCTGGAGAGCGCCAACCTCTACGTCAACATCCATACCGCAGCCCACTCTGGCGGGGAGATTCGTGGCCAAATCCTTCCGGACGACTACGCCCTGAAGCTGTTCGACCTCTCCCCCGGGCAGGAAGTCCCCCGCGTTGATTCCTTTGCCAGCGGGCACGGCTACGCCACCTTCAATACCGAGACTGGGGACTTGCGCCTGAATGCCTGGGCCTCGGACATGACGACGACAGCCGCCCATATCCACCAGGCCGGCATCGGTGAAAACGGCACTATTGTTGTCGGGCTGGAAGAAAACACCGACCATGCCGGGCTCTGGCAGACGCCGGCAAGCACCATGCTGAATTCGACTGCACAGGCGTTGCTGCTGGACGGTGGCCACTACGTCAACATGCACTCGGCAGCCTTCCCGGATGGACAAATCCGCGGCCAGATTGTCGCAGCGCCCTGGCAGGTACTCGCCTTTCCGCTGAGCGGATCCCAGGAAGTACCGGCAGTGACCACAACGGCCGAAGGTGACGGCTACGCCCTGGTCAACACCGAATCCGGTGACTTGACACTGGTGGTGAACACCCGCTACCTGGATGACGCCTCAGCCGCCCATATCCACACCGGTACGGCCGGCATGAACGGTGGTGTTATGATTGGTCTGCAACAGGATGGATCCGACATCGCAGTCTGGCGGGTACCAAACGATACCTCATTGAGCGACGCTGAACTGGCAGAATTCCTGAACGCCGGGCACTACGTGAATGTGCACACGCCTACCAACTCCGACGGCGAAATCCGCGGGCAAGTGCTCACCTCAGCGCATGTCATCTTCCCGTTGTCGCTCTCTGGCGATCACGAAGTACCACCGGTAGTGACGGTGGCCTCCGGCGAGGGCGCATTCACATTGCACACCCACACCGGCAGCCTGCGCGGCGCATTCACCACGAGCGACATCGACAGCACCGCTGCCCACATTCACCAGGCACCGGCCGGCGAAAATGGCTCTGTGATACTGACCCTCGAAGCCACGGCAGCGGGCTACAAAGTGCCTGACGACACCGAGCTTTCAGAAGCAGTAACAGAAATCATGCTGGGAGAAGGGCATTACGTCAACGTGCACAGCGAAGCGCACCCTGGTGGAGAGATACGCGCCCAGATCACTGAGTAGTAGCACAGTGCCGCAGAAAAGGGCGAGACCGGATTGCCAATCAACAAGGCCTCGCCCCAAGCAAACAGCATGAACACCCACAACAGTTGATTGAAGTGGGTGTTCATGCCACCCATCCAACGAATGCATCAAGGCTATGGAGCATCGATATTATCATCGACGTAGTGGGCGCAAGCCCACTCAGAAGCCCGAAGCGGGCACCAATAACACCCCTCAGATACAAAATATTGCCAAGCCTGATACAGAATGCCTCGGCAAATGAAGTTGAAGTTAGACAGATATCATCGGGGATACTCTGGAAATAAGTCGAAATAAAGAATGAAGAAACTGTCAGGCCCTGTTGTGCGTGATGCGCAACACGCCACAATTCCTTCATAATAAAATCATTCCGTCACAAAGGACTGAAGCGGTTCTACTCGACAGGCAGTAAGGTTGACAAAGGGCGGTGGTCGATTTGGGTAAACGGAAACTGGCGCATGACGTTCGAATTTCAGGACGGCAATGCCTACATACTTGATTATGAGGATTATCACTAATGACTATGCATAATCCGCCACATCCCGGCGAGTTCATTCGGGAGGTGTACCTGGCGCCATTCGGAATCAGTTCCCGTCAGCTTGCTTCCAGTCTGGGCGTTTCACCTTCCACTTTGTCCCGATTGCTCAAAGGGAATAGTGGTATTAGCCCGGAAATGTCTCTTCGGCTGTCCAAGGTTCTCGGGCGCACCCCTGAAAGTTGGCTCGCGATGCAGGATAAATACGATCTTTGGGTGGCTCGCAACACGGTCAACCTGGATGGCATTCACCCTCTGGACTTTGAAGCAGCTTAACCAATGGCTGTTCATGCCACCCATCGAACGAATACGCCAAGGCTATGGAGCGTCGATGTCCCCATCGACGTAGTGGGCGCAGCCCACTCATTAGCCCAAAGCGGACACCAATAACACCCCTCAGATAGAAAATCTTGCCAAACTCGGCACAGAGTGCCATGGTAAAAGAAATTGAGGTTAGGCCAATATAATCGAGGATATCCGGGATATGCGTCCCTATTGACGCTAACTTCGTGGATAAGCGTCAAATGCGACTGGTTGAGCTTGGTGGGTATTCTCGGCAAGATTAATGACTGAAGTCGCTATATCGCGGGTTTGTAACTTGTCGTTTGGTTCTGGCGACGCAAAGGACCTGTGAATTTGCCGGTATATGAGTCTAAATATACGATGAAGAAACTGTTAGACTTTAGGAGGCATATAGGTGCTAACAACTATCACAGATAAACGCGCAAACAGTGAATGCCAAGCGCTATTAAAAAACAAGCTTTCTGAATCGTTGAAAAGCAGCCTTTTTACGACCATAGGGTTCCCTGGTGGTAGCTGGCAGACTGAAGTCATTTACAATTCCAAAATATGGTACAACTCATACGATATTGATGAGGAAGGAAAGTCAAAGCGGTATTGGAACGGATTTGGATTGTCAAACGGTATTAAGAGTAATAAATCTTTGAATATAGCCGTCGAGATCAACGTACCTTTTTCAGGTGTTGATCGAAAAGTATCTGGATTTTTTGCGAGAGATGAAAATTCCGGTGAAGTTTTTCTTATGCACCGAGGAAAAGTAGGCGGTGGAAGAAAAGGGATAGGGAAAAGTGCATTCATAAATTGGGCTGAAATTGAACTGATTGAAATAAAGGAAGGTAAAAAAACAAGCAGCGCTATTAAGGTTGCAAATTTAGACGGAAAGAATGTCGCAAGAGAAATTGCAGCTTTTGTTACTAAGGCATCTAATTTCAAAGAATACATTACTGCTGGCGCCGTAAACGTTGTGGAAATGCTATCCCTAGAAGAGCTATACGCACGAGCAAAGGAGTCGGCTGGCAAAAAGCTAGAAGTATCGTCAAAGTCGATCTACGTGCGGGATGGACATATTGCAGAGATAGCAAAACGTAAGGCTAAAGGTAAGTGCCAACTTTGTCTTCAGAAGGCCCCATTCGAGGACAAGTTTGGTAAACCTTACCTTGAAACACATCATATAGACTGGCTTTCATCCGGTGGCGCGGACACAATTGAAAATACAGTAGCCATATGCCCCAATTGCCATCGAAAAATGCATTCACTCGCACTTTCGGAAGATGTGGAGATTCTGCGTGAGCGGGCAAAAGTCTAACAAGCGCATGTTGTCGCAGCGCAAAAATGCCGCGCTGCTGAGACGACTTACGCGTTGCTCCAGCCGCCCCAAATGCGGGCGCTAGCTCTGCACTCATTCAACGCTAAAGCACTAACAATATTGGAAATGGAGCCCAATTCAGATGACTTTCAGACTAGATTTGGCCAATAGGGCTAACTTATTTGGTAACTACGCTTCATGGCATGAGGACGGTAATGGTTTTGATAAGTCCCATGTCAGCTTTTCATTTAGTATTTGCTTTCTAATAAACTCATTGGAGAATATTCATAAGTACAAATTAGAAAGCCTTAGGCAGTTTGAGATACTCGAGAGTGAACTTAAAGGCACAAGTAACGAAATCTGTTTTCAGTCTCCGTCTCTCTTTGATATTTTTTCTGAATTTTCAACATCTCTGGTGCAAATGCGAGTTATTCAGAATAAATTGCTAGAGCTTATCAGTAAAAAGGTTAAGAGATCATACCCATCAAGCATGAATGAATACATTAAAAAATATAAAAACAGAGAAAAAAAAGGGTCTGAAATAAACATTTATAACCTGATTTCAGATTATTGGATTAAGAACGGATTAAGAGTTAAGCAGTATAGAGATATAGATCAACACCACGGGCAGCTTTTTAAAAATGCAGTAGTTGTAAAAAATGGTGATACCGTAAATCTGGAACTAAGACTGCCCGATAACCCTCAAGAAAAAAAATGGAATAGGCTTACTTACCATAAAAAAATTGACGCTATTGCTTTTATTCAAGAGTCGTTTGTTTTTTTGCAAGAACTAATAAATGATGTGAGTGTTGCACTAGGCTACGTAACTGAGAGACTCTTTGATCTTAATATAGATATGAGCGAAAGCTATGAAAACTATTTGACCATCACATTTGACCCCTATCAAGGTATTATTATGGGTCAAGAATTTCTATTTGAGAATGGCGAAGACTACTGTGCAGCACACGCGAAAGAATGTAATTTGGAAGAGTTTTCATTTGTGAAAGTTCCAGAGTATTTCAAAGGTAAACCAATGTCCAAACGAAACTTCATTGTTGGTGAAAAGCTAAAGTGGAATTGAAGCTAACAAGGCCCGGCTCGTGCCGAGATAAATCCGAAGTCTTGGGATGAATTTTATAAATTCGGAAATTGGCTAATGTTACCCAGTGGGTGCGGTTAGGGAGATAGCTCCCGACCCCAGTCCCACCACGACCAATGCCTAGCCAGCAGGTCAGTAGTGAAGCCCGGGTGCGATCTTGGTAACAAGGTGTGCGGAGCAAGGGTGGAGCGAGAGTGTAGGCCATCTATTGAGCCCCGAAATATTGTAGAGTGGCGGTCATTGGATAACCATCGATGGATGGGAAAGCTGACGGTCTGCTTGTGTACCGGAAAGCAGCAGTCTCAGTAGTGCCATGGCAAGTTATTGCGACACCGCCGGGGTCTGAGAACATGGCATGTGCTTACAGGGGTAGCTCGGGAACTCGGGAGATCCGATCAAGTCCTCGCTCAAGCAACCGGCACAGGTGGTCGGTCTACAAATACACCCGGCCCCGCAGAGTGACTCATTGCGCTCTGTAAGCAGTTTTCAGGGGAGACACGAACGACCAGTGAGGAGCACCAGGTATTGGGGGCCGATAGCGAGAGCGAAGAAACCCAAGACGCGAGATCGGAAGTCTTAGCGGAACGTAGTACCGATGGTCAGTGCCAGAAGCACTGACCGGGAAGGTGGGGAACGACTGCCCTAAGGACCCACTGTAGGGAAGGTGAAGCCGGGTATGACGCGTTGATGGACCGAACGACAGGAGATACTTTGAGATCACCAACTGTCTCACTAAAACTTCGTCAACTGAGAGTGCAAGCCAGAGAGCACCCCGAGCGGGTGTTCACCACGCTACACCATCTGATTGACGTTGACTTCTTGCGAGAGGCCTATCGTCTGACCAACAAGCAGGCATCGGCCGGCGTGGACGGGGTTACAGTTGCGCAATACGCGACGAACCTCGACGCCAATCTGGCAGATCTTTGCCACCGCTACCGAGAGGGGAGCTACGTAGCCCCTTTCGTCAAGCGAGTGTGGATAGACAAAGAGGATGGAAGTCAGCGACCAATCGGCATCCCCGCGCTGGAAGACAAGATACTGCAGAGAGCCGTTGCGATGCTGCTGGGGGCCATCTATGAAATCGACTTTTACGATTTCTCCTATGGCTTCCGGGAAAAGCGCAGTGCGCACGATGCGATCAAAGCGTTACGGGATAATTGCTTCCGGGAGAAAGCCGGCGTAATCATTGATGCGGACATCAGTAAGTTCTTTGACACGATGCCGCATGATCGTATTCGAGAAATTCTTCGATTGCGGATCAACGATGGGAAGATCATGCGCCTGATCGGCAAGTGGCTAAGGGCGGGCGTTGTCGAAAAGGACAGCATTCATTACCCGGCCTGCGGATCACCCCAAGGCGGATCGATCAGCCCGATGATTGCGAATATCTTTCTTCACCATGTTCTTGACGAATGGTATGTGAAACAAGTCCGCCCGAGACTGGCCGGTCGCAGCTTTCTGGTAAGGTTTGCTGACGACTTTGTGCTGGGCTGTGAGAGTGAGGCCGACGGTGCACGCCTGATGAAGGTATTGCCGAAGCGCTTCGAGAAGTACGGGCTACGCATCCATCCCGACAAGAGCAAGATGATACGCTTCAAATGGCCGAGTAAATTCTCAGCCAAGAGTGGGAATGGCACATTCGACTTCCTCGGATTCACCCATTTCTGGGGCAAATCACGGAACGGCAACTGGGTAATCAAGCGGCAGACGATGAGGAAGCGACAGGCTCGCGCCATGCGCAACCTTCACCTCTACTGCCGCAACAACAGGCACGAACCCGTTAAGGAGCAATACCGCCAGCTTAGCGCTAAACTCCACGGGCTGTACAACTATTACGGAATCCGCTGTAATTATCGGGCACTGTGGATGGTGTATCAGCACGTGCGGGACTGCTGGAGGCGCTGGCTGGGCCGGCGAACCCGAGACGGGTATATTGGCTGGGATAAGTTCGAGAGGTTTCTTGAGGTATGGAAGCTTCCTCGGCCCAGAATAACAAAGATGGTGTAGACAACGCTTGTCGGGCACAGAGTCATACTTCAGAGTTGTGCCAGTACTCTGTTCACCGAGGAACCGGATGAGTGAATGCTCACGTCCGGATCTGTGGGGGGCGTCGCCCGAGAGGGCGGCTCCTACCTAGAACCATCAGGCCCGCAAAAGCCCCTCCGTTTTACTCCGGGCGGGCCTTGGACTCGCATTCGCTCGCCGGTGCGGGCAAACGTTAGGCTTTGAGCGAACGTTCAGCCTAAGTGTTTTTTTTGACCAACACTTAAAGGATTGCACTCCCGTCATAAAGGTGCATTGAATACCCGATGAGCCAAACAAGAAATAATCATTATGTGCCTCAGTGGCACCAGAACGGGTTCATTGATGAGCGCGATAATCAATTGCGTCATCTCAAACGCCGTGATATTCAGCTAAAAGACGGATCAACCAAAGTTGTTTATGGGAAGAATTGGTTTACTGCCGCGCAGTGCTTTTATGAGAAAGACCTGTACTCGACATTTTTTGGCTCTTTTGTCAATGATGACATAGAAAGGAAGTTGTTTGGACCGATTGATGATAATGGTGCAGATGCGGTTAAGGCGTTTCTTACTAATGATCAGGCTCAGTGGCACCATAACTTTCAGGATTTCTTTACTTACTTAGACGTACAGAAATTACGGACGCCCAAAGGATTAGATTGGGTTAAAACAAAGTACCCTGAGTTAAATCAAATTCAGTTGATGACTGAGATGCAGGCTTTAAGAACTATTCACTGCACGCTATGGGCAGAAGGGGTTCGTGAGTTGGTATCAGCCGAAGATTCAGACATTAAATTCATCTTGTCAGATCATCCAGTAACTATCTTTAACTACGCGTGTCCACCAGACTCAGAATTATGTGCCTATCCCAATGATCCTGACATCGCCTTAAAGGGGTCTCAGACCATATTCCCTTTGGATAAAAATCGATGCTTGATCTTGACGAATCTTGAATATGCTAATGACCCAAATGGTACGAACCCGTTAGAACAGCGAACAAACGCTACTAGAGTACGGCAGTCAATGGTCAATACAATTAACTTCATCGCAAAAAGAAAGCTGAAACAAGATGAAGTGACCAAAATAAATCACATAATAAAGTCTAGATCCAAAGACGCAATTGCTGCAGGAAAAGAGACCTGGCTTTACCCTGAAGACAGGCTAACTTGCAAGTGGTCTGAATTACGCCATGTTTTATTACCACCAACTGAAGAGCTATACAAATTCGGTGGAGAAATGTACGCAGGTTATGAGGATGGCAGTACTTATTATCAGGATGAATTCGGCCGTACAAGCCCTCAAAATGAGAATCTGAAAAAAGAAACTAATGAAGAAAAATTAGGAAGAAATGATTATTGTGGTTGCGGCAGTGGCCGAAAATATAAGCACTGTTGTAAAGATCTACCGGAGGAGTTGCGGACCAGTTGGAGTGAGCTGAGTGTACGTGAACGAAATTTAGCATTTTGCCGTGCAATCAAGGGGATTTTAGGACTTGATGCTGGTAAGACGTGGCTAGATATCAGGCGTGAAATTACTGAGAAACAAATTTCCGATATTTATAGTTTCTATTCTTTCATATGGCCTCGTGAAACAGATATCTATTCATTGCTACCAAGATCGGACGGCCGGTTCAGGGCTTTATACACAGGCGCTCTTGATGTTCGAGTTATCGGCCTTCACGCATTACCTATGGCTTCACTATTTAGTGAATTTCTTATCGAAAGCCCAATTATAAATCCAAATAATGTTAATCCTGAGTTTAGCCCAATAAAGAACCCAGGAAAGTATAAGTACCAAGCACTAAAAGACATTTTGTTTATGTTGGAGTTAGAGCCGTATATTGGTTATGGTATTATCAATCTAATTCCTGATCCGAGTAACTTCGATCTGCACTTAATGAGAGCCATGATGGACATGGCTACATCCCGAAGAGGAACCGTACAAAGTCGGAAAGATTCCGAAGCTTATACAAAATTGGCAATTGAGGATTTTTTGAACTCAATACATATGATGCCTAGAGATGTAAAAATACGTTCATTGGTTAGCGATTTTGGCATGCCTGAGAATCTCGCTGTGCAGTCGATTGATACGTTAGATGCGAATGCTGAGGCATCTCCATTGACCATGCTCCAGCCAATAGAGCCAAGAGATGGAGGTCAACTTATGCAGTTTAGCATGTCTCCAAATTATGAAATGTCGCTATTTACAGCTCAGGTTACAGGCTCGGTTATCGTAACCGACAGTGAGTCTAGGTGGTTAGAATATCAAGCGGCGCAGCACAGGCAAGCTGGCGTTGCTTCCTATCCGTGGAATGAGATATATGGGAAGCTGGTTCGAGTTCCAATGGATTATCACATGCTTGAACTTTACGTCAAAAGTCAGCAACACTTTACAACTTCTAGATCGATTTTAGTACTTGCGGATAAGCTAGTATTAGCAGATGAGCGCAACCCCGAGCAACTAGAAAATCTGAGTGATTTAATAGATCGTTTAAATAATAAGCTTGGCGAGATAGATGCCGATGAAGAAGCCGAGTTTGTGAATGGTGACTGTAAGATTTTAGTTCCTGATGGCGGTATACATGACAACAATGTTCAACGGTTGTTGGTACGTTCAGGGTGCCTAAAATACGATGATAAAGTTCGTTCGATATATTATGTTAACTTGAAGGTGTAGAATAAGCCTAACAAATGCATGTTGTCGGACTGTGAACTTCACCCGCTAGAGCGGACACCTCAACCTAATTAGGAGTCTGTTGATGCCAAGGTATACGCAGCCAAGAAGAACGTGGCAGTACAGCAACGAATTAAAGGCCAAAGCGGTTGAACTGAGGGCTTATTGTGTATGAAATAATAGCTGCGGCTACAAACCTTACTGCTCTAGCAGTAATTGGATTCATATATGCTGCATACATAAAAAACCTTCGGGCTGTAAATCAGCTTAAGGATTCCCAGCTTAAAATATCAGAGCAGAACCTGAAGCTGTGGAAAGATAAAGCCTTGGGCCTTGAGCGAAGAGCGCCCGAGTTCATTGAGAAGCAGCTCAGCGAAAGAATAAAAATAAGAGAAGAAGAGATTTCTCGGCTGGCTGAAGATAGTGCGTCTCATGTAGAGCGGATTGCCCTTAAAAACCGAGAAATACAGTCACTTCGAGATTCCATTGAAAAAGCGACTGAATTTCGAAAAAGCATAACCGTATGGGATAGCGAAGAAAAAGATTTTATAGAGGTTTCTGATAGTGACTTGGAGCAAAGACATATTGGGTCGGTATGTGTGGATACTGCAAGTCTAATGATCTGCGACCCATGGTACCCTAAGATGACCTCGGAAATGGAGAAAGAGGAGTTTCCGAAACAAGGGTATATGTATCAAATCATAAACTCCGGCGAATATTTTTGTACTGACGACGAAGATGATCCTTTACCGTCAGAGTTACTTGGTTTTGAAGAAGAGCTCACGGCAAAGGAATTGGTTGCTAGGGGGCTTGCTAGAAAAGTAGATTACAACGGGAATATGCCAGCCATAAACTCTAGCTATATAGGAGGGGATATGCGCGATCCCGATTATAAAAAAATACGCCACTTATCTTTTGTTAATGGTCGTTTAGGTGCAGGGATCTCAATATCTATAGGCGCCGATGGGGTTTATCCTGTTTACATTGAATACTATAAAGATGAAATACAAAGGATAATCATTGGTGTATAAACTTATAACAAGGCAGTGCACGCGACAAACGCGTGATTGCGGCGTTCACACGTATAGAGATCTAAGAAAGTATTTCCTAAGGCCACCAACACAAAGCCCGCTGATCCATAACATCCGCAATAAACCGCAACCTCTCCTCACTGGTATCATATACCGCCAAACAGCCAGCAATAGCCGGATCCCCCGCCACTTCACTATCTTCAGGGTGCGGTAGTACCGGGCAACGCTGCAAAGCTTCCAACCGCACCTGACTATCCCGGTTGTGCGGAAACAGCGCGACGTAGCCGGTCTGGTTTTCCACCAGATCCATAAAAAAGTGGGAACCGTAGGAAAGGTCGGGGATCAGGCCACGGCCGAGGTCGGCGACTTCTACCAGTATTTTCACGCGGTGTATGTCGGCAAAGCCGACCGGTACGCCGAGTTCCGGGCTGCTGGAACCCCAGCGGCCGGGGCCGATGAGCATGATGATGTCGTCTTCTTTGAACTGCCGATTCCAGTCGCCAATCAGTTGGCCCACGCCGCGTTTTTGCGGCATCGATAACAGGCTGTAGGCTTCGGCGTCTACCAGCATTACCCGGCTGAAGGTCCAGTCCATGTTGCCGCCCATGAAGTGGCCATCGGTCTGGAACAGGCGTTGGTCTTCGGTAACTTTTTTCGGCCATTCGATGGGGCGGTCGGCGCCGTGCGTTGCCAGGGGGCGGCATTGCACCAGGTTGAAGTGGGGCTGGCCCTGGTCGTCCAGGCGCAGGGTGAATTCAATGTCGACCGGGTGGCCGTAGGCCTGTTCGAGGCGTTGCAGTATTTGTTGCAGGTTTTCTACGAAGGGGCTTTGCTGCAGCAGGCGGTTGAAGGTGAGCCGCCAGATCGGGTTGGGCAATTTGAGTTCGCGGGCGCGGTTGCTGGCGTCTCTGTCGACCTCTGCGAGCCAGTCGATGGGTAGTTTTGAGGCGTTGGCCATCAGTTGTTGCGCCGGTATTGTTGTCAGGTCGCCTGAAGCAACGTCGAGTACATCGACTCGGTGTTGTGAATAACGGTAGCGATCGTCCCGGCTTTTGTAGGGTTGTTTGCCGGGCTGGTCGAGGGCGATCACGGCGGCGTGGTCGCCTTCTATGCGGTCTACCGCTCGGGTGCCCAGGCCCATCACCAGCCGTACCATGCCAGCGCTCGGGTCCATGCTGTCGTCCCAAACGAAGGCATTGCGGGAGATGCCGACGCCCGCCGCGTCCGGCAGGTAATACTGGCCGTGGTAGCAGCCATTGACGCGTTGTATCAACAGCGCCATTGGTTCTTCCTGATCCTGCAGCCCGCGCTGTTCGCGGTAGTGCAGGGCATCGTTACTCAGGGCGGAGGCATAAACGGTGCGAATCGCCTGTTTGAGCGCTGCCAGGCGCTCTTCCGGGCTGCCCTGGTTGACCAGGAATTCGCTGTCGTATTTGCCGGCGAAGGCGTTACCGAAGCCGTCTTCGAGCAAACTGCTGGAGCGCACCATGATGGGGTATTGGCCGTAGTAGTCGAGCAGGCCTTCGAGCCCCTGGTGGATTTCCGTCGGGAACTCGCCGTTTTTTATCGCTTCGCGCAGGGCGGCGGCTTCGCTGTAGTAACTAGCTTTGGTGCGTTGTTGCATAAAGCGCGGCCAGCAGCCGTTGTGTACCAGGAACGAGTAAAAGGCATCGGCGCCCAGGTACCAGGAGTCGTGCGGGTCCAGCCGGTGTTCGGCCAGTTCGGGTTCGTGCTGCGCGACCATGGCGCGGGCCAACAGCATGCCCACCGCCTTGCCACCAATAAAACCGCTGCCCAGCAAGCGCTGGCGAATGCTGATGAGGTCCGCCAGTGATAAATAACGGTCCGCCAGTGCCAACATTCGATCGTTGCGGGCAATCATCGCGGTTAGAATACGCGTTTTGAGTTCATCGTCCTGGCGGTCGTCGGCAAGGCTCTGTTCGGCTTGTACAAAGAGTTGATCCCAGAAATCGAGCGCCTGGCTTCGGCTGGCGGCGGCTTCCCGTTCGGCAATCTGCGCCTGAAGCGCGGTTGCCGAGGCGCTGTCGAGCACCGGCTCGAAGGCATCGTCGGCGTGCCAATGGTGTGGCAAAAAGAGCGTAGGGCTCTGCCGCTGCCAGACCTTGACCGGTTGCAACTGCCGCTCTTCGCCATTGTGGTGAATGTCGATCAACACCTGGGTGGTTTGCCGAATGCGGGCCAGGGTTCTGCTGGAATGGCGCGGGGCGATGAGCGCGAAGTAGGCCACGGTATCCAGTTCATAGAGGTAGGGGCAAACCACCCGGAAGAAGTGCCCGACCATGGTGTCCGTCGCCCAGGCATCGAGCAGGTCAGACAGGCTGTCAAACACATAGAAGGCGCCGGGCCCGTAGTCGGTAATCAACTGCCAGACGCGTTGGGTGAAGGATTCAAAACCGCCGTGCGCATCGATCGGAACAACACGAATGCCGGGCCCGGCTTCCAGCAAGGGTGGGTGCTGGCCAAAGCGCAGGTAAATGATCTCGCGTTGCTGTGCGACCGCCGCCCTGGCAAAGGGTGTGACCAGGCGCTGGTAGTCGGCCAGGTCGCTCACCCGCCAGACGACGTTATCACCAATGCGCAAGGCATCGAGCAGGCGATCGAGATCGGCAATGCCGGTTGAGACGCGTTGGGGGTCGGCGTTGGGCATGGTGCCTCCGTTGGTTGCCAACAGCACCATACTCCGACCCTCGCGCCCTCGGCAAGCTTGCTTAACGGTGTTTTGGGCGCAGCCGCACGTAGAGGGTGCGCTTTACCGTGCAGACGAGGTTCTGATCCTGGTCGCGAACGTGAACCACAAATTCCGGGAAATACTTCTCGCCAGACTCGGTGTGGTGCTTGATGTCGTGCAGTTGCGTGTCTTCGATGTGGAACTCGGCGGTCAGCCGGCCCTTGCCGGGGGCGATGAAGTCGATGTCGGCGCTCTTGTCCCAGATCAGGTAGCGATCCCAGCCGAGGCAGCCGAAGAGCATCAGGGCGTAAATCGGGTCCGTCATCGAGAACAGGCTGCCACCGTATTGGGTGTTGTTGATGTTGCGCGTCCAGGGGCGCCACTTCAGGTCAACCCGGGTGTAGCGGAAGTCCTCACTGATGTGAACGATTTTGATGCCGGTGAACAGAAAGGGGGGCCAGAGGTTCATCACCCACTTGAACAGAATGGGGTGCTTGAAGAAAAGGTTTCTCATGTTGGGCTCGAGTGGATGATCAGCGCGGATTATAGAGATCCAGACGGTAGAGCGGGAAGCGCCGGTGGCTGTTTTACGCCCTGAGGGCAATAAAGCCCGGCTTTCAATGGGAGTCTTTTCTGTGGTGATGAGGATGGCTATTTTTTCAGTAAAATAACGCCGTAAATTTCCTGGCCATCCTATGGTGTAAGGTGAGGTGCAAAGCACTTCTGCTGAGCCTGCCATTCTGATCTCCAACGAGTGGGGCCTCGTTGGAGCTGGGAGGGTTGATGGGTTTACTCACGGCCGCTTTTTTATTGCCCTTGTCGCGATCTGATCTTCTGCAAACGGTAGGAGAGCTTGGGCCTTGTCAGGCCAAGCTCGCGCGCGGCTGCGCTCAGGTTGCCGCGACAGCGCTCCACGGTGGTCAGGATCAGTTCCTCCTCCAGTGCTTCCAGGGAGCCGCTTTGGTGCAGCAGATGCTGTGCGGTTTCAGTGGGTGCTTCTTTCTGGGTTGAAGTGGAGGGCGGCTGAGTAACCGGTGTGGGTGCTGGAGGTGCCGAGCCAAAACTCAGGTTCGGGAACAACTGCTCGGAGTTGATGCAGTCCCCATTAGGCACAATGATGACGCCGCGCTCGATCATGTTTTCTAGCTCGCGGATATTCCCCGGCCAGTTGTAATGTTCAAGGTTGTTCAGCGCAGCCCGGGTTAAACCCCGCACCTTTTTGCTGTGTCGGGCGTTGTACTTGGCGAGAAACCGCTCTACCAGCAAGGGAATGTCTTCCCGGCGTTCACGCAGTGGCGGAATCACCACCGGGAAAATGTTCAACCGGTAGTACAGGTCCATACGGAAGCGCCCCTCCTGAGCGGCGCGGGCCAGGTCCACATTGGTGGCTGCCACCAGGCGCACATCGACCTTGCGTGTGCGGGTATCACCGACACGCTCGATCTCACCTTCTTGCAACACCCGCAGAAGTTTCGCCTGAGCTGCCATCGACAACTCGCCAACTTCATCCAGAAACAGTGTGCCCTTATGGGCGCGCTCAAACCGGCCTGGCCGGGACTTTTGCGCCCCGGTAAAGGCCCCTTTTTCGGCACCGAACAACTCGCTCTCCAGAAGCTCTTCCGGCATGGCCGCGCAGTTAATGGCGACAAACGGCTGATCTGCGCGCTGGCTGACTTGATGAATGGAACGGGCAAACAACTCCTTGCCGACCCCGGTTTCGCCCAGCAATAGAACGGTTACATCACTGCCGGCGGCTTTCTTCACCAGGGTAGTGGTCTCGGTAAAGGCACTCGACTGACCAACGAGATCGACAAAGGACGTCTTGTCATCGAGTGAATAGCGCAGGTGCTCCACCTGGGTCTGCAATTCGACAATCTGGTCTGCCAACCGCTCCGGCTCGAAGTAACGCAGGTCCTGAGTGATCTCCTCTCCCCAGTCCGCCACCAGACGGCCGACGATCATGCATTCCTCGTCACCACAGCCCCGGCAACTGATCTCACGAAACAACACCGGCTTGCGCATAATGGCGCTGGTGTAGCCCGAGGCATAGCCGATTTGCGTCCAGCAGACAGACTCCTGATGCTTGCCATACAGCTCCAGATGCACATCCGCTTCGTGTGAGTTCTCCCAGGCAAACTGCCCAAAAAAACGCCCGGCTGCGACATCAATATCGAAGTGTACCGGGGTCACATTCACAATGCCTTCCAGAGAGTGCAACTGTGGCCCCAGGTTCATCAGGTCATCGTCACTCGCCTCGGGCATGATGGTGCGTACCATCTCGGCATCGCGCTGACCAGAGGCATACCCCATACGCGTTAACACCCCGCGCGCTCGATCCATTCCCAGGGTTTCCACCAGTTCACGCCGCAAGGACGCTAGCGCATGGGTGTGCAACAACACCATGCGTTGACCTTCCAGCGAAATATAACCGGACTTGAACGACAGATTTAACCTGGCCGCAAGATCCGGCCGTGGTGCGAAATCGGGCATCATCCAACACTCCTGAACAGCAGACAGCGCGTTTATTGTGATTATCGCAACAGTTGCTCGTGTTCGAACCTGGTAAAAAGCCTAATCCATTTTGATCAAGTATTTCACCAAATCATCAAATTTTTTTCTTATTTAGTAATTTCGCCAATTTAACATAATTTCAGAAATAATGTCTTTTCCTTAAAAATCCAGCAAAAACAACAACTTGGCATTTTGGCACGGCTACTGCAATACCAGACTCACAGAGTCGCGCCCAAAACGGCGCAGACATCGACACCCGATAAAAACAAAGAGTGGGTCACAGATATGGCAATTTTTCATCAGCAGCGTTACGTGCGCATCACCGGAGAGCGGGACGATGGTTTCGTCGAATTCGACTTCTCCCTGGGCGACCCGGACCTCTACGTCGAACTCATTCTGCCACGCCCGGCCTTCGACAGCTTTTGTGAAAACAACGACGTGCAATACCTGACCGACGCCGAAGCAAAAGCCGTGGATGAAGACCGCGCCAAGTGGAGTCAGGGCGGGCTTTAAAGTTGATATTCCGTTGCGGTTTCGCTGACAAGACTGGCGACCAATACCAATGCAACTTGCCCTGAATTGCTGGCATCAGTGCTGAATGTGCCGATTGGACTAGTGGCCGATGCCTGGGTAGCCCTTTCAGGGGCATCTGAGGCATGGATGCCGAAGTTGAGCCCCCACGGATGGGTCCACGGCGACCCTGAAAGGGCTACCCAGGTAGCGGACACGGGTTTAACACCAAGAAATAACAACAAAGACGATCATCACAGGAGTTATCCATGAGTATCGAAATCAAAACCACCTCCATCGAACCCTTGCGCCACACCTTCACCAACGTGGCCGCGCGGCTCGGCAAAGACAAACCCGCTTCCCGTTACCAGGAGGCCACCTTCGATCTGCAGCCGACGGTCAACTTCCACTACCGCCCCACCTGGGATAAAGACCACGAACTCTACGACCAGGGCCGCACCGCCATCAAAATGGAAGACTGGTACAGCTTCCGCGACCCGCGCCAACTCTATTACGGTGCCTGGACCATGGCCCGTGCCAAGCAACAGGAAGTCGCCGAACGCAACTTCGCCTTTGTTGAAAGACGCAACCTGCTCGACAGCGCCAAACCCGAAGGCCGCCAACTGGTTGCCGACGTTATCGTACCGCTGCGCCACCTTGAGTATGCCGCCAACCTCAACAACTGTTACATCACCGGTTACGGCTACGGCACCGCCATCACCCAGGCCACCAGCTTCAACGCCATCGACCGCCTCGGCATTGCCCAATACCTTACACGGCTCGGCCTCCTGCTCGACGGCAACAGTGCCGAAGTACTGGACGCCGGCAAGCAGGCCTGGCTCGAAGCCGACTACCTGCAACCCCTGCGCGAACTCACCGAGCAACTGCTGGTCACCAAAGACTGGTTCGAACTCTACGTCGCCCAGAACATCGTCCTCGACGGACTGCTCTACCCGCTCATCTACGAAAAAGTCGACGCTGCCCTCATCCCCCATGCCGGCTCGACCTTCTCCATGTTGATGGAGTTTCAGAATGAATGGTACGGCGAAAACGTTCGCTGGGTAGACGCCACCCTGAAGACAGCCGCAGGCGAATCCGACGAGAACCGGGAACAACTCGCCCAATGGATCAGCGACTGGACAGCCCGCTGCCGTACCGCCCTGATTCCGTTGGCAGACAAAGCCTTGGGCAACGGCAAAGGCGAAGCCGTCATCGACGAACTGATCAACGACCTCCAGGCCCGCCTGGAGAAAAAAGCCGGCCTCGCCCTGGCCGCCTGAGCGAACGAACCCAAGAGGACACACCCATGAATCACAACGTATTCCTGGCGCTGCAAAACAACGAAGAAGCTCGCTCGTTGATTGAAGCCATCGAAATGGATAACAGCGACGCCAGCGTCGTCCACTACCCGGCCATGGTCAAAATCGACTGCCCCGGAGGCCGACTCGTCGTCAACCGCGAAACCGTCGAATCCCTCATCGGCCGCCCCTGGGACCCACAGGAGATCCACATCAACCTGATCTCCCTCTCAGGCAACGTGGAAGAAGACGAAGACAGTTTTGCGTTAGTGCGGTCGCATTAATGGATTTGTTTCACGGTTAGCTGGGTGCCAGTGGCCCGCGTCGGCTACCGGTGGTGCCTCAGCAGGGTCGGCGTGGATCCGTCCATGGAGCCTAGACCGCAGCATCCCTGCTGCGGACTCCCCTGCTGAGGCACCTCCGGCATCCGACGCTCGTAAATGTGGCAACTCTGAAAAATGGAAACGATCAAGGCAATTACTGGACTTCGTTCTGCTCGGCCTGGCTACAAATGACCAGTGACGGATACCGGGGTTACCCCTGAGGGGGCGTCCGCCGCATGGATGCTGCGGTCGAGGCTACAGGGATGTATTCATGCCGACCCCTCAGGGGTAACCCCGGTAGCCGTCGCGGCCCAAGGTCGAATGATTTGAACAAAAGACAAAGACAAAAACAACACGTCAGGAGAACATCATGACTGCAAACAAAATGAACATGCGTGAGAAGTACCAACGGATGACCCGGGACTTGGCCTGGAAACCGACCTATCAAAAAGAAGATGATGTCTACCCTCAAGCCAAATACGAAGGCATCATCATCCACGACTGGGACAAATGGGAAGACCCCTTCCGGCTCACCGTCGACGCCTACTGGAAATACCAGGCCGAAAAAGAGCGTAAACTCTACGCCATCATCGAAGCCTTCGCTCAGAACAACGCCCAGTTGAACGTCACCGACGCCCGGTACATCAACGCCCTTAAATTGTTCCTGACCGGCGTCACACCCCTGGAATACGCCGCCCATCGTGGCTTCGCCATGGCCGGCCGCAACTTCCCCGGTGCCGGTGCCCAGGTGTCGTCGCAGTTCCAGTCGATCGACGAACTGCGTCACGCCCAGACCCAGATTCATACCATCAGCCATTACAACAAATACTTTAATGGCTTCCACGACTTCAACCACATGCATCAGCGCGTCTGGTACCTCTCTGTACCCAAGTCCTTCTTCGAAGACGCCATGTCCGCAGGCCCGTTCGAGTTCGTCACTGCCGTCTCGTTCAGCTTCGAATACGTGCTGACCAACCTGCTGTTCATGCCCTTCATGTCTGGTGCGGCATTCAACGACGACATGGCGACCGTCACCTTTGGCTTCTCCGCCCAGTCCGACGAATCGCGCCACATGACACTCGGCCTCGAAATCATCAAATTCATGCTCGAGCAGGACGAACGCAACGTGCCCATCGTGCAGAAGTGGATCGACAAGTGGTTCTGGCGCGGCTACCGCCTGCTGGCGCTGGTCTCCATGATGATGGACTACATGCTGCCCAAGCGGGTCATGTCCTGGCAGGAAGCCTGGGAAATGTACTTCGAACAAAACGGCGGCGCTCTGTTCGACGACCTCGCCCGTTACGGCATTCGCATGCCCAAATACTGGGAAGTCTCCGTCAAGGAGAAAAGCCGTCTGTCGCACGAAGTCTGGTCCATCTTCTACAACTACGGCCATGCCGCCGCCATTCACACCTGGCTGCCCAAGGCCAGCGAAATGGATTGGCTCAGCGAGAAGTACCCGGAAACCTTCGACAAGTACTACCGTCCTCGTTTCGACCACTGGGCCGAGCACAAGGAGAAGAACGGCCGCTGGTACAACAACACCCTGCCGATGCTGTGCCAATGCTGCCAGATACCCATGGGCTTCACCGAGCCGGACGACCCGACCACCATTTGCTACCGCGAGTCGGAATACAACGGCGTGAAGTATCACTTCTGTTCTGATGGCTGCAAAGACATCTTCGACGACGAGCCGGAGAAGTACGTTCAAGCCTGGCTGCCTGTGCATCAGATCTACCAGGGCAACTGCGGCGGTGCCAGCGTCCCCGAAGTGCTGGAGTGGTATCACCTCAAGCACGGTCAGGACAACCTGGATTACGACGACTCCCAGGACAAGGCCAACTGGAACAAGTGGAAGGGCCTGACCGAAGAGGCGGCCCAGGTGATGAAAAAAGCGGCCAACGAATAATGCTCGGCACTTCTGACGAAGAACCAGAAGCCATTACCAGACTTTTGGCTCTTCGTCCTTTTTAAAAACCATTTTCAGACTGGTTGCCCCTAAACCAGGTAACCTTGAGGAGACTGCCATGACGGTACGCGCCTTATACGACTACCAGGGTGAAGCCAAAGACACCCAGGACAAATTCCACGGCAACCAATTGGTCTACATCGGCTGGGATAAACACCTGATGTTCTGCGCCCCACACTGTTTGCCTCTGCCACCCGACATGCCCTTCGGTGCATTGGTGAAAGAAGTGCTGCCGGGCGTTTACGACAGCCACCCGGATTGGGCACAGATCAACTGGGACAGCGTTGAATGGACGGTCGACCAAAAGCCGTTCACGCCAGACATGGAGAAAGGCCTGGCAGAGCAGGGCATCGGTCACAAATCGTTGATCCGGTTCACCACCCCGGGGCTGAACGGCATTGCTGGCGTTGCCAGCTAGTGACTTTGGTCTTGTGGCTTTGGCTGGAAGCACAGGCTACCGGGGAAGCTCCTCCAGGGTCGGCGTGAATCCGTCCTTGGAGCCTGGACTGCAGCATCCATGCTGCAGACCCCCCTGGATGAGCCACCCCGCCATCCTGTGCTCGACAAGTCGATATTCCGCGACTCAATTCAGTAAAGACATAAATCAGAATAACGAGGTTGTCGCCATGACGTACCAGCTTGAAATTGAACCCCTCGGTGAAGCGGTAGATCTTGCGGAAGAGCAGACGTTGCTCGACGCCGCACTGCGCCAGGGGATTTATTTGCCTCACGCCTGCCTGCATGGCCTGTGTGGCACCTGCAAAGTGCAGGTGGTGGAGGGCGAGATAGAACACGGCGATGCCTCCCCTTTTGCGCTGATGGATTTCGAGCGCGATGAAGGTATGGCGCTCGCCTGTTGCGCCACCGCACTCAGCGATGTGGTGATTGAAGCCGATGTCGAGGAAGACCCCGACGCCATTCGTCAACCGATTGAAGACTTCAAAGCCACAGTGGTGGAGCTGAACACGCTCACCCCCACAGCGGTCGCGGTCTTCCTTGAGCTGGATAAAGACATCGAATTTCAGGCCGGCAAATACATCAACCTGCACCTGCCGGACCTCGATCAGCCGAGAGCTTTTTCGCTTGCCAACGCACCCTCCAATGGCCGCATTATCGAACTGAACATTCGTCGTGTACCGGGCGGGCAGGCGACAGGTTACATTCACGACCAACTCAAGGTTGGCGATGAACTGAAACTCAGCGGCCCTTATGGCCGGTTCTTCGTGCGCAAGTCATCACCTGATCCAGTGCTGTTTCTGGCCGGGGGCACTGGTCTTTCCAGCCCGAAATCGATGATTCTCGACCTGCTCGAAGCCGGTGACGATCGAGAGATCACCCTGGTTTACGGCCAGCGCAATGGAGCCGAACTCTATTACCACGATCTGTTTACGGAACTGGCCGAGAAGCACAGCAATTTTACCTATGTACCGGCCCTGTCCGAGCCCGCTGCAGACGACAACTGGGAGGGCGCCACCGGTTTTGTACACGATGTGGCCAAGGCGCATTTTGGCGGCATGTTCGCCGGCCGCAAAGCCTATCTGTGCGGCCCACCACCAATGATCGACGCCTGCCTGACGGCCCTGATGCGGGGCCGCCTGTTCGAGCGCGACATCTATATGGAGAAATTCATAACGGCGGCCGATGCGGCGCAGGGTTTGAAGAGGAGTCCCTTGTTTAAAGGGGTTTGATTTTTTAGCAGTGGTCCGCTGGGCTGCTGGGTGTACCCCCTTGGAGGACGTGCGGGATGTCGCCCACTCAATTCGTCCCTGAAGACTCGAACGCCGCATCCATGCGGCGTAACGCCCCCAAGTGGGTACACCCAACATCCCAGCTCGATACTCGGCTTATTTTAAAGGGGACAATGCGTTACATCTGGATTTGTCGAAATATTAGCTATGGATGCCGGGTAGGCCTCTAAGGGGTAGTCCGCAGCATGGATGCTGCGGTCTAGGCTCCAGGGAGGATTCACGCCGACCCCTCAGAGGCCTACCCGGTAGCCAAAGCGGACTAGTGTCGAGTAGCCGACCCCACAGGGGCCTACCCGGTAACCTAATCGGGCCACTGTCGATAGGTCAGCCCTGTGTAACTCAGTTGCCGAGTGAGCCAGTTAGCGAACCTGGCGCGCCCTGGGAAAGAGGAAGAAGGCGAACCAGCGGGTGAAGCGGGGCATGAGGACGTAGCTCATGAGCACCATCACCAGGGCGGTTACGATCAGGGTTCGGATCGGCAGTGGCAGTGGGTCTATCAGACCGCCCAGCAGCAGGAAGATGACGGTGACCGTGGGGTAGAGCGCTAGCCAGCTGACCAGGGTCATCTTCCACTTAGGAGGTGGTTGCACCGGGTTTTGGCTGGGCAGGGTGAACCAGGTCACGATGCCCGACAGGGTTTCGACCTTGCTGGGCTCGGCGAGCAGGTCATCGAAGGCCTCCAGGCGGTCCAGGCGCTCTCGGGAATTGAGCCAACTATCCAGCTCCGGCTGGGAGCGGAACTTGTAAACGATGCGGTACTCCGGGTCTTCGCTGGAAGCCGGGCGAAACATATTGGTGCCCATGTAGCCCGGGAAACGGGCAGCAGCTTCGGTCATCTCACTACTGACCTGCTCGAAGCGGGCCTCCATGCCGGGTTTGACGCGGCGGGAAACAACAACAGTGATGGGGTCTTGCAGGGGCTCGGTCATGGCAATCTCCAGCGGTAACAGGACTTGAACACTGCATAGAATACCTGAAAAATAGAAAAACTAAAAAAATCTCGAAATTATTAAAAACATCAGATATAGTGATCTTATGAACAACAACAATCACGACATTTTCATCACTGACACTGGAGAGACCTACAGCGCCAGCCCAGAAGATACCTTGCTCAAGGGCATGGAGCGGCTGGGGCGAAAGGGCATACCAGTGGGTTGTCGAGGCGGCGGTTGCGGGGTGTGCAAGGTGCGCATTCTCAGTGGCCAAGTCCGCAAGGGCCGCATGAGTCGCGACAAACTCAGTGAAGAGGAAGAAGCCGCAGGCTGTGTGCTCGCCTGTCGCGTCTGGGCAGAATCGGACGTCACCCTGGCCGTGATCGGCCAGATGGGCAAAGCCGTCCGTCGTAAGAACGTCGCCAGTTAGGCGAACAACAAAAATGACACAACACGCGAAAGCAGAGGAGGCATTATGTCTCAGAAAGATGTACTTCGTCCCGGCCATGTTTGCATCCGGGTACTCGACCTCGAAGAAGCCCTGGTCCACTACCGTGATCGCCTCGGCCTGATTGAAACCGAGCGCGACGAAGGTCGTGTTTATCTGAAAGCCTGGGACGAATACGACTGGTTCTCCATCGTCCTGCGCGAAGCCGACTCCGCCGGCCTCGACTTCATGGGCTTCAAAGTGCGCGACAAGGAAGCGCTGGATCGCCTGACCAAAGGCCTTGAAGAATTCGGCTGCGACATTGAGCGCATTCCCGACAACGAACTCAAACACTGCGGCGAGCGGGTGCGTTTTACCATCCCCACCGGCCACAGCATTGAGCTCTATGCCGATAAAGAGTACTACGGCAACTCCACCGGCACTCGTAACCCGGAAGCCTTTATTGAAGACATCAAAGGCATGGGTGCACACCGTTTCGACCACTGCCTGCTGTACGGGGACGACCTCGACGGCACGGTGAAACTCTTCCGCGAAGTGCTCGGCTTTGACCTCACCGAGCAAGTGGTCGATGGCGACTTCCAGATCGGTGCCTTCCTGACCTGTTCCAACAAGGCACACGACGTTGCATTTATTCGTAACCCGGAAAAAGGCAAGTTGCACCACGTCTCCTTCATGCTGGAAACCTGGGACGAAGTACTGCGCGCCGGCGACCTGATGTCCAAGCACGACATCTCACTCGACATCGGCCCGACCCGTCACGGCATTACCCGCGGCAAGACGATCTACTTCTTCGACCCGAGCGGTAACCGTAACGAAGTCTTCGCCGGTGGCACCACCTGGTACCCGGATCATCCGGTCATTACCTGGGATGCAGCCCAGCTCGGCAAGGCGATTTTCTATCACGATCGTCAGCTCAACGAACGCTTCCTGGAAGTGACGACGTGAGCGAGGTCACCATCAGCCAGCGCAGCCTCTGTCTCGAGGCTGCCGTTCGCGCCGCCAGTGCCGCCATTGAAAGCGCGCGCGAGCAGGGGTTGAACATTGTGGTGGCGGTGGTGGACCGGGCAGGCCATACCTTGTGTCTGCAACGCATGGAGAATGCGTTTTTGCATTCTTCCGGTATCGCAGAGGACAAGGCATACACGGCTGCGAGTTTCGGATTACCGACCAGTAGCTGGGCGGAGAATGTGAAGGGCAATCCGCGTTTGGCGGAGGGGCTGAATGTACGGCCAAGAATGGTGATGTTCGGTGGTGGTTTACCCATCATTATCGAAGAAACCTGCGTCGGTGGCATCGGAGTTTCGGGTGGCACAGCCGCCGAAGACGAGGCCTGTGCTCGGGCGGGGTTGGCGGCTCTTTAGTTATTACTGGGCGGACTTTTGTAGCAGTGGTCCGCGCCGGCTACCAGGGTTGCCTCTGAGGGGTCGGCGTGTATCCATCCCTGGAGCCTAGACCGCAACATCCATGTTGCGGACTCCCCCTCAGAGGCAACCCTGGCATCCGTCGCTTACTCATCGACAAGTTCAGGTAGAACAAAATATTTGTGTGAATAATTTTGAAAAATTATGGGTTTATTGCCTATCCAGTAACCGGTGTTTTGAATACAGCGGTGCCGGTAGGACCAGCAGCAGGCGACGGGTGTGCTATTGGCAGGCGTCGGTTCCCATGGATGGGAACCGCCGAGCTTACATGGACGTACTTGCAGCGTCCTGCCAATAGCACACCCGTCGGTTGATGCGAGTTGTGGTGATAAGTACCCGATAGGGCAACAGGTAAAAAGCAAGAGGGCTATCGGCCATGAAAGAGATCAAGCATTTTATTAACGGTGAATACGTCGCCGGTATCGACGGCCGTTGGTTTGACGATATTAATCCGGCCAATGGCCAGAAAATTGCTCGCGTTGCTGAAGGCGGTGCGGCGGAAATTGATCAGGCGGTACGTGCCGCTCGCGCTGCGTTGAAAGGCGAGTGGGGCACCATGCCGGTTGAGCGTCGGATGGCCTTGTTGCACAAGGTGGCCGACGGTATTAATGCACGGTTTGAAGAATTTTTGCAGGCCGAGTGTCTGGATACCGGGAAGCCGCGCTCTATGGCGTCTCATATTGATATTCCGCGTGGTGCGGCGAATTTCAAGGTCTTTGCCGACCTGGTGAAGAACGTGCCGACCGAAGCCTTTGCCATGGATACACCCGATGGCACTGGCGCACTGAATTATACCGTGCGTAAACCCAAAGGGGTGATCGGGGTGATTTCGCCCTGGAACCTGCCGCTGTTACTGATGACCTGGAAGGTAGGGCCGGCACTGGCCTGTGGCAATACCGTTGTCGTCAAGCCTTCGGAAGAGTCGCCTCATACTGCGGCTCTGCTCGGTGAAGTGATGAACGATGCCGGTATTCCCAAGGGCGTCTATAACGTGGTGCATGGCTTTGGCCCGAACTCGGCTGGCGAGGCCTTGACCCGTCACAGCGGGGTGGATGGCATTACCTTTACCGGTGAGACCCGTACCGGCACCGCCATCATGAAAGCAGCGGCCGAAGGCATTCGTGACGTCTCCTTTGAGCTCGGTGGCAAGAACGCGGCCATTGTTTTTGCCGAAGCCGATATGGATAAAGCCATTGAAGGCACGCTGCGCTCGGCCTTCGCCAACTGTGGGCAGGTCTGTTTTGGCACGGAGCGGGTTTATGTGCATCGCTCGCGTTTTGACGAATTCGTCAGCCGCCTGAAAGAGGGCGTCGAGAATCTGAAGATGGGCTGGTACGACGACCCGACAGTGAACTTCGGGCCGCTGATCAGCAAAGAGCATCGCGACAAGGTACTGAGTTATTACCACAAGGCTGTTGAAGATGGCGCGACGGTTGTGACCGGTGGTGGCATTCCTGAAATGGAAGGTGAGCTGGCCGAAGGTGCCTGGGTGCAACCGACCATCTGGACCGGGCTCAGTGAAGACTCGGCGGTTATCCGTGAAGAGATTTTTGGTCCCTGCTGTCACGTTACCCCTTTCGATAGCGAAGATGAAGTCATCGCTCTGGCCAACAACACGGCCTATGGTCTGGCGGCGACCTTCTGGACCGAGAACCTGACTCAGGCGCATCGGGTAGCACCGCAACTGGAGGCGGGTTTGATCTGGGTGAATTCCTGGTTCCTGCGTGATTTGCGCACCGCCTTTGGTGGCAGCAAGCAGTCCGGCATCGGCCGCGAGGGTGGCACCCACGGCCTCGACTTTTACACCGAACTGTCCAACGTCTGTGTGAAGTTGTAAGGAGTCGGTGATGACGACGCGTACAGAGAATCCGGAGATCGGCCAAAGCCTGTCACTCGGTGGGTTGGCGACCAATGTGCACGACCAGGGCCGGGGTGAGCCGGTGGTGTTGATTCACGGTTCCGGCCCGGGTGTGACCGCCTGGGCGAACTGGCGCGGCGTCATTCCGGTATTGGCACAAAAGTTTCGAGTGCTGGCCCCCGACATGCTCGGCTTCGGTTACACCGAGCGCCCCGCGGAGGCCAACTACAATCTGGACCGCTGGGTGCAACAGGTCATCGACCTGCTCGATGCCAAAGGCATCGCGCAGACGGATCTGGTGGGTAACTCCTTTGGCGGTGCTGTGGCGCTGGCAACAGCCATTCGCCACCCCGAGCGGGTGCGGCGCCTGGTGTTGATGGGCAGTGTCGGCGTGCCCTTCGATCTGACCGAAGGGCTGGACGCCGTCTGGGGTTATAGCCCTGGCCTCGACGCCATGCGTAACCTGGTGCGCCTGTTCGCCTACGACCAGAGCCTGGCCACGGACGATCTGGTGCAGATGCGTTACGAAGCCAGCATTCGCCCTGGTTACCAGGAAAGTTTTGCTGCCCTGTTTCCGGCACCTCGTCAGCGCTGGGTGGATGCGCTGTGCAGCCCAGAAAGCGAGATTCGCCAGTTGCCGCACGAGACCCTGGTTCTGCATGGCCGGGAAGATCGCATCATTCCCCTGCACACCAGTTGGACCCTATCGCAGTGGATTCCCAAAGCCCAGTTACACGTCTTCAGCCAGTGTGGCCACTGGACGCAGATTGAACAGGCCAGCCGCTTTACTCGGTTGGTCACCGACTTTTTCAGCGAAGGCCGCAGCGCGGCTGACTGAGGAGATTGTTATGGATTCCAAACAGATCAAACACTACGCCGATGAGCTGTATCAGGCGTTGCGTTCGGCCAGCCCGGTAGCACCACTGACCGAGCGTGAGCCGGACATGACCATTGAGGACGCCTACCATATTTCGAGTGGTTTTCTGGAACATCGCCTTGGCGACGGTGAGCGCATCATCGGCAAAAAGATCGGCGTGACCAGCAAAGCCGTGCAAAACATGCTGGGCGTGCACCAGCCGGATTTTGGCTACCTGACCGATGCCATGCTGGCGACGTCGGATGCCCCCATCGTACTCGATAACCAGATGATTGCCGCGCGCGCCGAAGGCGAAATAGCCTTTGTACTGAAGCGCCGTTTGATGGGCCCGGGTGTGACCAATGCTCAGGTGTTGGCCGCGACCGAATGCGTTATGCCCTGTTTCGAAATTGTCGACTCCCGCATTCAGGACTGGAAGATCAAGATTCAGGACACTGTCGCGGACAACGCTTCCTGCGGCATGTTCGTTCTCGGCGACAGCGCGGTTTCTCCACGCGGGCTCGATCTGACCACGGTCGGCATGGTGATGTCGCTGAACGGCAAGGTGATCAGCACCGGCGCCGGCGCGGCTGCCCTGGGCTCGCCTGTCAATTGTGTCGCCTGGTTGGCCAATACCCTGGGCCAGTACGGCATTGCGCTGGAGGCGGGTGAAGTCATCCTGTCCGGTTCTCTGGTACCGCTGCAGCCCGTCAAGGCTGGAGATTCGTTGAACGTCAGCATTGGTGGCCTGGGCACAGCCTCGGTCCGCTTCGCCTGAGAGGAAAACACCATGAGTAAAATCAAAGCGGCCATCATTGGCCCCGGCAACATCGGTACGGACTTGCTGATCAAATTGCTGCGCAAGGCCAAATACATAGAGCCGACCGTGATGGTGGGCATCGACCCCGAGTCCGATGGCCTGGCACGGGCGCGCAAGTTCGGCATCAAGGCTTGCGATACCGGCGTTGAAGGGCTGATGAAGATGCCCGAATTTGCCGACATCGACATTGTTTTTGATGCGACGTCTGCCAAGGCTCACATCGCTAACGATGCCGCCTTGCGTAAGGCCAAGCCCGGTATTCGCATGGTTGACCTGACCCCGGCAGCCATCGGCCCCTACTGCGTGCCCGTAGTCAACCTGGAAGACAACATCGACGAACTGCTGAACATCAACATGGTCACCTGTGGCGGCCAGGCGACCATTCCCATGGTGGCGGCGGTTTCCCAGGTGGCCAAGGTGCATTACGCCGAGATCGTTGCGTCCATTTCCAGCAAGTCGGCAGGGCCGGGTACGCGTGCGAACATCGACGAGTTTACCGAGACCACCTCCAAAGGTCTGGAGCAGGTCGGCGGTGCGACCCGAGGCAAGGCCATCATTATTCTCAACCCGGCCGAGCCGCCGGTGTTGATGCGCGACACCATCTATACCCTGTCGGATATCGCCGACAAGGCCGCCATCGAGGCCTCTGTCGAAGCCATGGTGGCGAAGGTGAACAGCTATGTGCCGGGCTACCGGCTGAAGCAGAAAGTGCAGTTTGAAGAGATCGACCCGCAAGCGCCCTTGAATGTACCGGGCGTCGGCAAGATGAGTGGCCTTAAAACCAGCATCTTCCTGGAGGTAGAGGGCGCTGCCCATTACCTGCCAGCCTACGCGGGCAACCTGGACATCATGACCTCGGCTGCCATGGGCGCAGGTGAAACCCTGGCGCACCATCTGTTGCAGCAAACGGCCAACGCCTGAGGAGGCACTCCATGAGCAAATCACTCTATATTTCAGACGTGACCCTGCGCGATGGCTCCCATGCCATTCGCCATCAATACTCGGTTCAGAACGCGCGCGACATTGCCAAGGCACTGGACGCCGCCGGTGTCGACTCCATCGAAGTCGCCCATGGCGATGGCCTGGCGGGTTCCTCGTTCAACTACGGCTTTGGCGCCCACACCGACCTGGAGTGGATTGAAGCCGTGGCCGAGTCGGTCACCCAGGCGAAAATCGCCACCCTGATTCTGCCCGGCATAGCCACCGTCAAGGAACTGCGCGAAGCCTATGAGGCCGGTGCCCGTGTGGTGCGTGTGGCCACCCACAGCACCGAGGCGGATGTCTCACGCCAGCACATCGAGATGGCGCGGAACCTGGGCATGGACACCGTTGGCTTTCTGATGATGAGCCACATGAACGAGCCCGCCCAACTGGCCCAGCAGGCCAGGTTAATGGAGAGCTACGGCGCGACCTGCGTCTATGTGGTCGACTCCGCCGGTGCGATGAACATGAACGACGTGCGCGAACGGGTACAGGCGTTCCGCGAGGTACTGAAGCCGGAGACCGAGATCGGCATACACGCGCACCATAACCTGAGCCTGGGTGTGGCCAATTCCATTGTCGCTGTTGAAGCCGGCGTCAACCGGGTTGATGCAAGCCTGACCGGCATGGGTGCCGGTGCCGGCAATGCGCCGCTGGAAGTCTTTATTGCCGCGGCCGATCGCATGGGTTGGGATCACGGTTGTGACGTCTATGCCCTGATGGACGCAGCCGATGACATCGTGCGCCCCTTGCAGGACAGGCCGGTTCGAGTCGACCGTGAAACCCTGGCACTGGGCTACGCTGGTGTTTACTCGAGCTTCCTGCGCCATGCCGAAACGGCCGCACAGCGTTATGGCCTGAAAGCCAACGAGATACTGGTAGAACTGGGCCGCCGGCGCATGGTCGGTGGTCAGGAAGACATGATTGTCGACGTGGCACTGGACATGCTGAAGCAGCGTGAAGGCACGGCGACAGAGACGGTAAAACGAGGAGAAACAGCGTGACGACCCTGAGCAAAGAACAGATAGAAGGCCTGGCCGAGCATCTGGAAAGCGCGCAATTGCAGTGCTTCGATGTGACCAAAATCACCGACGAACATCCCGCTATGGATTTCGAAGACGCCTATGCCGTACAGAAGGTAATTCAGCAGCGCAAGCTTGAACGTGGTGATCAACTGATCGGTTACAAGATGGGCCTGACCTCGCGTGCCAAGATGGAGCAGATGGGGGTCGACAGCCCGGTTTATGGCTTCCTGATGAGCAGTTTTGAAGTTCAGGAAAGCAGTGCTGTGCCGGTATCGCGTTTTATTCACCCGCGCGTTGAAGCCGAAATTGCCTTTGTCCTGAAAGACGAACTCAGTGGCCCTGGCTGCACCGTGGCCAAGGTGTTGTCCGCGACGGATTTCGTCATGCCGTCGATTGAGATCATTGACTCCCGTTATCGCGATTTCAAATTCGACCTGACCAGCGTCATTGCCGACAACGCCTCGTCATCTGCCTTTGTCACCGGCAGCACTGTCGTGCCGGTGGCAGGTCTGGATCTCGGCACGGTCGGTGTTGTTCTGGAGATCAACGGCGAAGTCGTCGAAGTTGGTGCTGGAGCGGCGGTGCTGGGTCACCCGGCCAACAGCATTGCGCAGCTGGTTAACATGCTGGCAGAAACCGGCGAGTCACTACCGGCTGGTAGTCTGGTGCTCAGCGGTGCCATTACCGCCGCCTTGCCAGTGAAAGCCGGTGATTGTGCCACGGTGCGTGCGCACGGCATGGGCAGTGCCACTGTCCGCTTTGTGTGAGGAGGGATAAACCATGCCATTGGCTCAAATATCCATATTGGAAGGGCGTGACGATGAGAAAAAGGAACGGCTGATTCGAGCCGTGACCGATGCCATCGAAACCAGCCTGGATGCACCACGAGACACCATTCGCGTGGTGATCACCGAGATTCCCAAGCAACACTGGGGGATAGGTGGCGAGTCCGTCGCGGCTCGCAGCAAGCGTTAAGGCGCGTCCTTGAGCTTGAGTATTTGCCCCGGGGTGACCTGGGGCTTTTTTATTTCAACAATCTCTCGGTTCTGATAAGACGCCCTCTTGCGTCCATCGCTGCAACCATTGCTGAATGGGTTTTGGCTTGCCGTAGAAATACCCCTGGTACACGACCTCACCGCGATCTTTAAAGAAATCCGATTGGGCCTGGTTTTCTATGCCTTCGGCGACCAGAGTCAACTTCATGTGGCGCGCTACGGCCATAATGGTTTCGACCAGGGCGGCGTCTCTCGGGTTGATTGGGGCATCTTGCACAAAGGTTCGGTCGATCTTGAGTTCGTTAATCGGCAATCGTTTCAGGTAGGCCAGCGACGAGTAGCCGGTGCCAAAGTCATCCAGCGAGAAATGAATGCCGAGTTCGGCCAACTGGTTCATCTTGGCGATCACCTGATCGATGTGGTCGATCACCAGGGATTCGGTAATTTCCAGCGTCAAACACTTCGGGTTCGCCTGGCTTTGCAATAGCAGCATTTTAACGGTGTCGACGAAATCGGCTTGATGAAAATGTCGGGCACTGATGTTGACGGCGATGCGCATTGAATGGCCGCTATCATTCAGGTATTTAATCAAGGTGCAGGCTTCGTGCAGTACCCAGTTGCCGAGATCGTTGATCAGGTCGGATTCCTCGGCGATGGGAATGAATTCCGCCGGGGAGATCAACCCTTTTTCCGGGTGCTGCCATCGGATCAGTGCCTCGGCGCCTACAACCTGCCGTTGTGCGTTGACCTGCGGCTGGATGTGCAGCACCAACTCCTGATTGGGAATGGCAAGACGCAAGGCTCGTTCAATATTGAAGCTGCGACGGGCTTCCTCACCCATGACGTTCTCAAAAAAAGCCAACTGCTTGCCGCCAGCCGTTTTGGCGCGATGCAATGCAACGTCGGCTTGCCGGAGGATATCGGCCGGGCGCTCATCCACGCCACTGGAAAAGGTCGTAATACCGATGCTGACTGAAATCACAAAAAACTCACCCTCAATGCTGATGGGCGTTTCCAGTCGGCTCTGAATGCATTCCGCCAAAGCCAGTGCATGATGCGAAATCTGGCCCACTCTGTCCGGGTTGGTGCCCAGCAGCAAGGCAAACTCATCGCCACTGGTTCTGGCCAGAGAGACCCCTTCTTTGATGATGCTGGAAAGGCGTTCGGCAAAGGCTTTGAGCAGGGCATCCCCCATCAGCAGGTTGTGGGCTTCGTTGAATTTTTTGAAGCGGTCGATGTTCAGCAGCAGTAGAGCACCCCCGGCCAGGGGGCGGTTATCCACACCAATGCCTTGCTCGAGCCACTCAATCAGCAGTTTGCGATTGGGCAGGTTGGTCAGTGGGTCGAAATAGGAGAGTTGATGCACCTGGGCTTCAGCCTCGCGCTGGGCGCTGACGTCCTGCTGAATCGACAAATAGTGGGTAATGTCACCCTGATCATCACGCACTGGCGCTATGGTGGCGTACTCGATGGATTCGGTGTGATCTTTGCGGCGGTTAAAAAGCTCACCACGCCATACATTGCCTTGCAGCAGGTTTCGCCACATGTCTTCATAGGTCGTGCGTGGTGTAGAGCCGGACTGACGGAATTTGGGGTTTTTGCCAATGACCTCTTTCCGCGAATAGCCGGTGTTCTTCAAGAAGGCATCGTTCACGAACTGGATATTGCCCTTTGCGTCACTGATGAGGATGCTGTCCGGGCTTTGCTCGACGGCTTTGGAAAGTTGCCGGTTGTAGGCCTGGCTGCTCAGCAAGGAGCGCCGCTCCCGGTTCAGTTCTTTACTGAGCCGATGGTAGCGATAAAGCACGTAGAGCAGCATTAAAATCAGTAAAGATTGAGCCACCAAAGTGATAAGGAACAGTGTACGTCGTTGCGCCTGGCTCTCGAGCAGTTGTTCGGAACGCTCATCGACCAGGGCTTCCAGGCGCGCCTGATAGCCAAGCATCGATTCCTCGGCGATGGGCTTGCCGGTGATGTCGTGCAAAATGGAAAGCAAGGCTGGCTGGCCGTTGTCGAGCGTTACCGGCGAGCTATGGACTTCAACCGTGCGTATCTCTCCGGTGGCAATGCGATGAGGGAAAATAAAGTATTCCCGCTCGTCACTCAGAGCGCGCGCCAGTTCAAGTTCAACTTCGTGCTGTCCCAGTAAATTGAAATCCTGAACGCTACGGCTCAGCAGGGTTGCTCTATCCAGTTTGTAGAAGGATTCAGCGGCCGGGTTTGCATCGAGAATACGCCCGCTTTGGGGGTCGATCAGCAAGACAATGCTGCGATGCTGCTCAAGCAGGCCTGGCAGGTGTGCGGGGTGCTCTGCTTTGGCATGGGAGGCCACAGCACTTAACAGGGTGATCAGCAGTGACAATCTCAGAAAACAACGGAATGACTGTGATTGCAAGATAAGGGGTCTCTCTTCAAGGGTTGGCCGTGCCTATAGTGCGTTCACTCGTTTGGCGTCCTGGTCAGTGCAAACTTCCAACCGGCGACCGGCCTGATTGAGAGATTCCTTCATGGGGTGAGTGGGTGTGGGCTGTGCTGTGTGCGCCAGCCGCGACAGTATACCTAATAATGGTTAAGTTTATTAAGTGGTTAACTGAGGTTATTGCCGTTTTATTGGCTGATTGAGAAGCGCTGGCGTCGGTGTCTGACGCTCAGCGGTTCTCCATATCCTGTAGGTGCTGGAAAAAGCCCTTGTCGGTCAAGAAACTCAGGGTGCGATCTATGTGTTGTTCGGTCAGTTCGCAGGCAAGGTCGGCATTACGATCGATGGCCGCATTGAAGATGGCTTCATGTTCAGCATGAACGTCGCGTTTGGCAGAGCCACCATTAGTATGAGAGCGCGACAAGGAGATGCGCCGATAACGCTCGGATTGATGGAACAAAATGCTGATGAAATAATGCAGCCACCGGGATGGGCAGGCAGCGATCAGCGCTGCATGAAAACCCCGGTTTCGTACTTCCCACTCGCCCGAAAGGCCGCTAGGGTCTTCCTGAAGTCGTTCTTCGATTTTGGTCAAACGGTGAAAGGCGCCAACCAGTCCGGCTTCCCAGTCGTCATCACCATGGGCGATGGACTCGCGCAAAGCCTGAGTTTCCAGTTGCTTGCGCACCCGGACAATGTCCTGAAAATCCGCTTCGGACATGGGGGTGACACGAAAGCCTTTTTGGCCTTCAGAGGCCACCAGGGCTTCACCCACCAGCAGGTTCAATGCCTCACGCAGGGTGCTGGCGCCGACGTCATAGCGATCCTTCAGCTTGTCTGCTCTGAGCTTGGTGCCGGGGCCCAGTAAACCGCTGAGAATGTCCTCTCTCATGGCATCATAGGTGGCCTGAACCAGGGTTTTGGCGGGTGCGGGGGTTGTGCTGTTGGCGTTTGGATTGGGCCAATAGGGGTTGATGCTCATGAACCAGACTCTTCCATAGAGTGCGTCGCTCGAGGTCTTGACCTGGGCAATTCGCACAGAATTTTTAATAATTTACTAGATTTTACGCATTATCGAGAATTTTTAAAAGCCCGTCGACCATTGCGGAGACCTTTGTGCCGTGTTTTCATTGATTGTCCTTAACTGAAGGGGTCTGTTCTCGGTGTACGATATTGTTCTGGTCGGTGGTGGCATCCTCGGGGTGTCTACCGCAATGCAATTGAAGCAACGCTTTCCCGACTACCGCTTATTGCTGGTCGAAAAAGAGTCGGATCTGGCCATGCACCAGACAGGCCATAACAGTGGTGTGATTCACGCGGGGGTCTATTACACCCCGGGCAGCCTGAAAGCGCGTTTTTGTCTGGAGGGCAACAAGGCAACCAAGGCCTTTTGCACCGAGCACGACATCGCCTTCGATGAATGCGGCAAGCTGCTGGTGGCCACCAATGCCCTGGAAATGACGCGCATGAAGGCGCTGTGGGAGCGTACCGAGGCCAATGGCCTGGAACGCTATTGGGTGACGGGTGACGAACTGGCCGAGCGCGAGCCCAATATTCAAGGCGTGGGGGGCATTTTTGTGCCATCCAGTGGTATCGTGGATTACGCTGCTGTGACGCGCGCCATGGGACAGGTATTTACCGAGGCGGGTGGCGAAATACGGTTGTCGACCGAAGTCATTGGCCTCGAAGAGCGCTCGGATGAAGTGGTGGTAAAAACCACCGGGGGTGACCTGCGTAGCCGCTATCTGGTGACCTGTTCGGGCCTGATGTCCGACCGGGTGGTGCGCATGCTGGGCCTGCAACCGAGTTTCACCATTTGCCCTTTTCGTGGCGAGTACTACCGATTGGCGCCTCGCCACAATGAAGTCGTTAATCACCTGATTTACCCCATCCCCGACCCTGCCATGCCCTTCCTCGGTGTTCACCTCACCCGCATGATAGACGGCAGCGTCACCGTTGGCCCCAATGCGGTGCTGGCCTGGAAACGCGAGGGCTACCGCAAGACCGATTTTTCATTCAGCGATGCCCTCGCAACGATGACCAACCCCGGTGTGTTGAAGGTGCTCAAGCAAAACCTGAAGCCGGGTTTGATCGAGCTGAAGAACTCGGTGTTCAAGAGCGGTTACCTGAAAGAAGTGCAGAAATACTGCCCGAGCATAGAGCTGAAAGACCTTGAGCCTTACCCGGCCGGTGTGCGCGCCCAGGCGGTGTCGCGCGATGGCAAGCTGGTCGATGATTTTCTGTTCATGAATACCCGTCGCACCGTCAATGTCTGCAATGCACCCTCACCGGCGGCCACCTCGGCGCTGCCCATTGGTGCGCACATTCAGCAACAGGTTGCGGAGTTGATGCAGGCATGAGCGGTGAGCGCTTTTTGTTTCTGGGCGATTCGGTGACCGATTGCGACCGTGATCGTAACCTCAAGCAACCCAATCGCCCTGAAGGCCTGGGCAACGGCTGGGTCAACCGGGTAGCAACCGAGCTGTTGTTGAACAATGGCCAACGTCAGGTGTGGAATCGGGGTTACTCCGGCTGCCGTACCGCCGAATTGCTGGCACAACCGAACTGGATGCCGAATCGTAACGGTCGTTTCAACTGCATTAGCGTGATGATCGGCATCAACGATATCTGGCACCCTTTCAACCAGGGCGTTGATCACGACCTTGATGCTGTAACCGAGGCTTTTGACGACTTGCTGGCGAGGCTGAAACCACTCTGTGATCGACTGATCGTCATGGAGCCACTGGCCATCACCGGGCCTGCGGTAACAGAAGCCTGGTGGCCCTTGCTGGATGAGTTGCAGTCACGTCAGCAGGCGCTTGCGAACAAGGCAGAAGCAACCTGGCTGGCGTTGCAATCAGGTTTCAAGGCAGGCAGCGAAGCCGCGCCGGCTCTCTGGGCATACGACGGTGTGCACCCTGGAGTGCTGGGGCATCGCTGGTTGGCCGAGCAATGGTTGGCTGTGTACACGGACTAACGCTCTTCCGGGTGTTTGGGCGCAAAGGTAGGCAGGTGCCACCCCCACTGAATGGCCGCCATGCGCAAGGCAACGATGGTGACAAAACCGGCAAGGAAGGACAGTGGCTCAGACAACCCAAAAAAGCTCAGCAGCAGATAAACACCAATGCCGGCCATGGCCGCTGTGGCGTAGATTTCCCGTTTCAGAATCAGCGGTGTATGGACAGTAATGACATCGCGCAAGACACCCCCCATAACCCCGGTCATGGTGCCCATGATGATCGCCAATAAGGGGCTGAGCTCGGCAGCAATGGCGATTTTGGCGCCACCAATGGCAAACAGCGCCAGGCCCAGAGCATCGGCCGTCAGGAAGGCCTTTCCGGGCGGCGGTTTGACCCTGAGGTAAAGAGTAGTGAGCACCGCCGCGACGATGATGACCACCAGATAGGTATTGTCCAGAATCCAGAAGATGGGGTGCCGGTCCAGCAGCAGGTCGCGCAGCGTACCACCGCCAATGGCGGTCAGTGTCGCCACTATAATCACACCGAACAGATCCAGCGCCCGGTCACGAGCGGCCAGTACGCCACTGGCGGCAAAAACCGCGACACCTGCCAGATCCATATAATAAAGCCACATAAAAAGGGAGCCCGGGGATAAAGGGTTATTTCAGAAGCTCTGTACAATACCACGGATCAGCATGCTGAGGCCTGTCAGCAGTAACACCACCATCACCACACGCTCAAACACTTTCAACGAGAGTCGATCGCGTATTTTCTGCCCGAGTAACATGCCTATCACTGCTGGAATAAAGAGGGCGATGGACAGAAAGCCATCCTGCACCGTCATCAACCCCTGAGAGCCAAGACCAATCGCCAGCAGAACAGCGCCGGCAAACAACAGAAAGCTGGCCGAGAAAATAAAGGCATCTTTCTTCATGCCACTGGCCAACAGGGTTTGCAACGAGGGAAAACCATAAAAGGACGTCAGCCCACCGATCATGCCGCTGGCAAAACCACTGACCGTAAAAATCAGCGTCTTTCGTTCAGGTGCTACATCCCACTTTTTCCGGCTCTGAGAAACAATGGAAATAACCATCACCATGCCCAGAATCATCGACAACACATTGCTTTCGAGCACCGAGAGTAACTGTACCGAGAATACCATGGTCACCAATAGCGTCAGGATCAACGGCCAGATCTCCAGCAGCACGCGCCAGTGCCCCCGATTCTGAAACAACTGCACGATGTTGGTCGCAAAGCCGGACACCAGTACCCAGGACATGGCTTGAGTGATGGGAACATTCAACACTATGGTCGAAGCTGGTATCGCAATAAAGGGCATACCAAAGCCGGACAATCCCTTGACCATACCAGAGAGCACAAAAATAACGGCAAGAAAGGGGACCAGGCTGAGCCAGTCGGCAGTGTTCATGGTGGCGGTTTCAATCCAGTGTTGTGAGAACTAAAACCGCCATTGTCACTGATTGTTATGCTCAGTCACAGGGTATTCGCATGAACGCATCGTTCAGAGTGGTTGCTCCGATAAGGTTGTATTGGTCATCAACACCCGCAACGGCTGCACGGTAGCCCTCTCTGGGGTCGTCGTGAATCCATCCATGGAGACTAGACCGCAGCCGTCCAGGCTGCGGACTTCCCCAGAGAGGGCTACCGTACATCCGTTGCTAGTCAGTGCACCTGGTTATGCTTCTTAAAACACCCCAACAGAATCCGGAATCTTCTGCTCGGGCGGTACGTCGTCGGCATCCCAGTAGCCGACCAGAATGCCCTGGCGGCGAGACAAGCCATTGGCGGCCTGTTCCATCTCTCGGCTGACGGCGCGGCGGTTGCGCAGACGCGCGCTCCAGTCGAGCAGTTGGTCGCGCAGCGCCATACGCACCCTGGCGTAGCCGGGGTCGCGGCCGAGGTCGATCAGTTCCTGCGGGTCGTTGTGCAAGTCGAACAGCATGTCCGGGAAGCCGAGGCAATGCACCAGCTTGTAGCGGCCGTTGAAGGCCATGGTCATGCGTGCCTCCAGTGGGTCGACGCCCAGGGCTTTGGCTACCGGCAATCGGCCGTAGTCGCCTTCGGACACCAGGATATCCAGCTCATGTCCACTGCGTTGCCCTTCCAACCAGGGCCTCAAAGAGTGCCCTTCCAGACGGTGGTCCGGTGGGGTGCCACCCAGGCTCTCGATCAGGGTGGGGATGACATCAATGCAACCGACCAGGGCATCGCAGGTAGTGCCTCGGGTGGCGTCGGCACTCGCGCTTGGGTCGACGATGATCAGCGGCAGCTTGGCCGAAGCTTCGTGGAAGAGGTCTTTCTCGCCGAGCCAGTGATCGCCCAGGTAATCGCCGTGGTCTGCGGTGAACACGATTAGGGTATTGTCGGTCAACCCGCGCGCATCGAGATGGGCCATCAGTTCGCCGATCTGATCGTCGATCTCCTTGACCAGACCGTAATAGGCGGGCAGCACATGACGGCGTTTGGCATCGTCACTCAGCGTGCGAGCCACACTCATCTTCATAAAAGCATCGTAGATGGGGTGCGGGTTGGCACGTTCTGTTTCGGACTTCACGGCGTTGTCAAAGTCGGCACCCTGGTACAACTGATGGTAGGGCTCCGGTGCAATATAGGGCCAGTGCGGTTTGATATAGGAGGCATGCAGGCACCAGGCTTCGTCGCCCAGAGCGTCAATGCTCTCCTTGATGCGCCGCGTCAGGTAGGCCGATTCCGAGTGCTCTTTCGGGATTCGGGTAGGGCGGTGAGCATGCTTCATATAGAAACCGGAACGGAGGGTGCCGTCCTCGTCTTCGGCGGCGTTGGCCCATTCCAGCCAGGGGTTGTCGCCGGTAAAGCCTTTCTCGCGCAAATAGTCGTTGTAGCGCGGCTCTGTTTTCGAATACTTGCCTGCAGGGCCTTCCGGGTGCAGGCCGTCATCGTGCTCGCCCTCGACAAAACCGGCATTGACCAGTATCTGGCCCTGCTCGGATTCCGGGTCGATGCCGAGTCGCGCCATGCCTTCGAGGTCCGGCTTCATGTGGGTCTTGCCCAGTTGCACCACGCGTCGGTTCAGTTGCCGCATGTAGTCGGCCAGGGTCCACTCACCCAGTTGAAAGGGCCAGTCGTTCCAGGTCGCGCCATGGGAGCGCACGTGCAAGCCGGTGTAAAAGGAGGCGCGCGAATTGCCGCAACTGGGGCCCTGGGTGTAGGCGTTGGTAAAACGCACGCCCCGTTCGGCCAGCTTGTCGATATTGGGGGTGTCGATGATGCGGTTGCCATAGCAGGATAACGCATCCCAGCGCAGCTGGTCGATCATCAGAAAGAGAACATTTTTAGTCGTCATACAGCAGGATTCCAATCAGTCGGTCGCCAGGGTTGCGATGGGTTCAAGGGTGGCGCGATGCCGCCAAAGGTGAACACCCAACAAGGCAATACCCAGGGATACAGCCAGCACACTGGCCGCGAGGTAAGGTGAAAGCAGGACAATGGCCAGCACAAAACGCAGGCCGGATTCCGCCAGGCTCAACTGCTGGCGATCGAAACGAGCCAATGCGCTGGTGACCAGGTAAAGCGCCAGAGCCAGTTGCGCCAGCATCCACAGGTAAGCGCTCAGGCTGAACTGGGCGCCGGCATCGGCGACGGTCAGCATCAACGGGTTGTAGGCGAACGCAAAGGGAATCAGGAACATCACCATCGACAGGCGCGTACTGGTAATGGCCGTGGCCATGGGTTTACCGCCAGAGATGGACGCCGCCGCATAGGCCGCGATGGCAACTGGTGGCGTGATTACCGAGGCGACACCGAAGAAGAACACAAACATGTGAGCGGTGAGCAGCTCCATGCCAAAGGCCTGCAAGGTCGGCCCCATGACGGCGATAATGGCGATATAGGCTGGCAGGGTGGGCATGCCCATCCCGAGGATAATGCAGCCCAGGGCGGTAATGGCGAGTGCCGCCAGCAGGGAGTATTCAGACGCGCCCGACAGCACCACAGCAAAGGTGGTGGGAATACCGGTCGACGCCAGCGTTGCCACGATGATACCGACCACGGCAATGGCCATGCTCAGTCGGGCCACTGTAACGCCGCCTTCAGCGACCGCTTTGAGCAAGCGCATCGGTGCCTGACGCATCTCTGGGTTCAAAAAGCTCAATGGCAACAGCACGAAGATGGCAGAGATGGAGGCGCCTGCCGGAGACATGCCGCGCACCAGTAACCAGACGATGATCGCCAGTGGGGCGATGATCAGCAGCAGGTTGACCCAGTCCTGGGTCTGGACCTGTTCCGGCGCTTCATCTTCGACCATGCTGATGCCAAGGCGCCGGGCCTCAAAGTAGACGCCGAGAAACAGGCTGACGTAATAGGCAATGGCGGGTATCAATACGGCCAGGATCACCGTCAGGTAGGAGACGCCCACATAGTCGGCCATCACCAGGGCAGCGGCGCCCATGATGGGTGGCAGTATCTGCCCGCCGGCTGAGGCAGATGACTCAACGCCACCGGCAAAATTCTTGCTGAAGCCGCGCTTGCGAATCATCGGAATGGTGACCACACCGGTGCCAACTACATTGGCGACGGCACTGCCCGAAACAGTACCGAACATGCCTGAAGCCAGGATGGCGGCATAGGCTGGCCCGCCACGAAAGCGTTGCATCAAGCGGAAAGAAATACGGATCATCGAGCTGCCCGCGCCGCAACCATCGAGCACGGCACCGAGAATAATAAAGGGCAATACCGTCGACAGAATGACGGCAAAAATGCTGCCGAGAATGCCGTTATCACTGCCGAACCAGAGGTTGCTGGCGAGCTTGTCCGGTACGTTGCCTCCGGCCGTTTGCATCAGGCCGGGCCAGAGGTGGCCGGTCGCCAGATAGGTCAGCGCCAGCAAGCCGATGATGGCGATGGGGGCACCCCATAAGCGCCAACAGATCACTGTGGAGACAAAGACAGCGGCCAGAGCGGTGATGGCGTCCCAGTTGTCAAAAAAGACGATGGAGAACATCATCAAATCGGCAATGACGTAATAGCGGTAGCTGCAATAGAGCGTGATGCCGACCAGTGCCAGGTCAAAAATGACGCGCAGCGGGTGCAAGCGCTCTTCAGTCAGCAGCTTCTCGCGCCAGCCGAAAACGACGGCTATAGCGACACAGAGTGCAAAAAAGGTGGGTCGAAACCATTCGATTTCAAAGGGGCCAACGCGAGGCAGGTTGCCATAGCCGGGCATGACATTGGCAAGACCAGCCAGTGCCAGAAGCCCGCCGAGCAACAGCAGCAGCGTATTGATTGGCATGGTTTTAACGGGATAGAAGGGAGAGGACATAGGGAAGTACTCCGAGGCAGGGGAGGCGACGCCTCCCCTGATCAATCAATCAGTCGGCGCTGACCAGACGGGCCGGAATGTCAATGCCCTGTTCTTCGTAGTAGCGTTGGGCACCCGGGTGCAGCGGTGCGTTGATGCCATCGAACGGATCATCCGCGCTGATGTTGCGCAGCAAGGCATTGGAGGCCTTCAGTGCATCGATGTTGTCCCAGTAGGCCTTTGCCATTCGATAAGCCAGGTCGTCATCCATGTTCTTGTTGACGCCCATGTACATGATGTTGGCGGCGGTGATCAGGCTCTGGTCGCTGTTGACCTGGCCCTGATAGGTACCGGCCGGGATGACCGTATGCGACATGGCGGCCTCATCGGTATAGCGGACCCATTGCGGCGTGCCAATGACGGAATCCGGGATGCCCAGGATACGAATCGGCCGTTGCAGGCTCATCTCGTTGATGGATTGCTGGCCCACAGGGGCAGACAACACCAACACATCGTATTGGCCATCCTGAAAACCCTGAACCGCAGAGCCCCAGGGCGCACGCACGGCACGGTAATCGTCGTCCGTCAAACCCGAAGCGACTTCGATCATGCCCATGATCTGCATGTTGGCAGCACCGGCTGGCGGGCCGACGTAGATGCGTTTGCCACGGATGTCGTCCCAGTCTTCAATGCCATTGTCCGCCCAGGTGATGGCGTGATAGGTACTGCCGGGCAGGCCCGTGATCGAGCGCACGTTCAGCGCCAACGCCTTGGCTTGCTCGGATTGACTGGCGTAAGGGCCAACGCCGTTGCGCATGGCGCTGAAGGCGGGGGGTGGAATGACTGCGGAATCCAATTGGCCGGCGCCGATCATCATCACAGAGCGCGTCAGCGTCTGGCCGAGCACCACCTGGAGGTTGATGCCTTCGCGGCTGGCGTACTGGGCGTAGGCCTGAGGCACCATGCCGGTAATGGATGCGGCTCCGCCCGCGTCCATTTGAATGTTCTGTGCCTGACTGAAACTGGCACCCATCGCCATCAAGGCAGTAGCGGTAATGCTACGAATAAACCGTTGGTTGAAGGGCACTTTCATGGTTACCTCATTCATTGTTGGTGTTGTCGAGTGTTTAAAGAGTGTGCAACATCCAATCATATTCGTATAATTCTTATTTAGATTCTAAAACAGTCATAAATGTATACATAAAGGCCTTTGTTATGGAGCCAAAACACCTGATGCAACTGGCGGCCATTCTCGACAGCGGTTCGATCAACGCCGCAGCCGTGCAGCTGAATGTCACCCAGCCTACCCTGACCCGCAATATTCAGACACTGGAGATGCAGGCCGGTGGCTCGCTCTTTACCCGCAGCCGCCATGGCGTGAAACAAACCTCACTCGGTGCGACCCTGGCGAGAGAGGGGCGGTTGATCGCCAAGGCCGTCTGGACGGCGCAACAGGCCGCTATCCGCCATAACCTGGGCATGAAACAGGAGTGGCGCATCGGCGTGGGGCCCTTGATCTCCAATGTCCTGATGCACAGCGTCTCTGCCCGCTTTTTACAGAATCACCCGGAATTGTCCATGCTGATTCGGGTAGACACACCGTACCGGCTGATCGAACAGATGCAGAACGAGGAGCTGGATCTGGTGATCTCACCCAAGGTCATCTCCGCCACCACAGGCCTGACCAGTGAACGGGTGTTTGAGGATCAACTGGCGGTCTTTGCGTCAAGCTTGCACCCACTGGCGGCCCGAATGGACTTGACCCTCGAGGATTTGAACCACCAGTCCTGGATCAACGTAGGTACCTATGCCCGTTTTGGTGAATCTCCTGCGGAACGTTTGCAGCGGGCGGGTGTTACCCATTTCAGCACTCCGGTCGCCCTCGCGGGTGATGCCATCGTTTGCTTGCAGTTACTGAAGCGCGGCGAGCATCTCAGTCTTTTGCCTCGTCGATTGATGCGACTCGTGCAGGACGACTATGGGCTTGTCGAACTGCCGTTGGCGCTGGACTTTGGTAGAAGGGACATTTACTTCTGGTACAGGACGGACAATCAGCATTCCGTTTTGATACAGCAGATGCGAGAGGCGGTCGGCATCGAGTTGTCCCTTTGACAGTTAAAGATTGCTGCTTCACTCAACCTTGCCCCTATCGTCTAGTGGACTTCGATATAAAAAATGAGGGAAACTTGGATTAGAAATCGCTTATGCTGATCTGTAGCGAGCCATAAAGGATGGAGAAGCAGTGCCCGGAACAACAAGCAATGATTCTGGTGACTTGAACGACAGTCAGGATTCAAACAAAGGGGCGGTTCACTCCAATGCTCATACTGTCGAGTCGAATGCCTTCAAAGATAAGGACGATGCTGAGCGCATCCGAGAGAGCGAAAGGCGGTTGGCTGCGGTTATAGAAGGAACCAATATTGGCACTTGGGAATGGAACGTCCAGACCGGTCAGACAGTGTTCAACCAGCGTTGGGCCGAGATTGTTGGCTACAGGCTGGAAGAGCTGGAACCCATTTCTATAGATACCTGGATGGGGTTGGCGCACCCCGATGACCTTGCCGAGTCGGCACGATTGTTGAAACAGCATTTTTCTGGCGAGACGAATGTCTATGATTGCAAAGCCAGGATGCGTCACAAGGCGGGGCATTGGGTCTGGGTGCACGATCGTGGCCGGGTGTTTGAGTGGACGCCAGATGGCGAGCCGCTCATGATGTTCGGCACTCATGCTGATATCACCCATGAAGTAGAAGCAAAGCGAGCATTGCAGGAGAGCCGGGATGAATTGGCATCGCTTGTAGCCAATATGCCGGGTGTGACTTATCGATGCCTGCTGGATGAAAACTGGACCATGCTGTTCATGAGTCATCATGTCGACCAGGTCAGTGGCTACAGCGCCGAAGACTTGATTGGCAATAAGCGCATCAGCTATGCCGAGTTGATTCACCCTGACGACATGCCAGCGATCACTGCCGAGGTTGAGCAGGCCATTGCTGCTGGTCGCAATTGGCGCATTGATTACCGCATCAAGCACCGTGATGGCGATTGGCGATGGGTTGAAGAACGGGGACGCGCCGTTAAAGGTGAGGCACATCATCCCGTCGTGCTTGAAGGTTTTCTGGTCGACATTACGCGTGAACAGCAGGTAAAAGCCCAACTGGCAAAGCATCACGATGCATTGGCACTGCTGAACGACATTGCTTTCAACACCCAGGGTGATATGTCGGCAAGAATTACCCATGCCCTGCGCAAGGCTTATGCTTTTCTTGGAATGGATGTTGGTATTCTTAGTCAGATTGAGGGTCAGGTCTATCGGGTTGGCTGGATTGCCGGCCCCCCTGAATTACCGATTCAACCCGGTGAAAAATTCAAGCTGGGCCAAACCTGGTGTCAGCTATTGGCCTCCAGGCACCATGATGAATTGTTTATCAGCGACATCCCGGAAAGCGACTACCATGCCCACCCCTGTATGCAGTATTTTCCATTGGGGGCCTATGCAGGCATTGCCATCGAGGTCGAAGGTCGGCTCTTTGGTACATTGAATTTCTCGTCAAGTTCAGCCAGAGCGACTCAGTTTGATGAGAGTGAGGTCATGTTTGTACGTCTTTTGGCCCGCTGGGTGGCTGGCATCCTTGGGAATAATGTCAGCAACGAACGTATGGCCAAGCTATTGGCTCAGTTACCGGGTGTGGTCTATCAGTATCGTGCTTACCCGGATGGCCAGAATACCTTCCCTTTCAGTTCGCCGCAGATCCACAGGCTGTATGGCATGACGCCGGATGAGGCAGCGGTGGATGCAATACCGGCATTCGAGAAAATACACCCGGACGATATGAGTGCGGTGCTGGGCTCGATCGAGCGCTCCAGAACGGAACTGGAAAACTGGAATGCAATTTACCGGACAAACACTACCGACCACGGGTATCGCTGGGTTGCCGGCCAGGCCCGACCGGAACGTTTGAGTGATGGCAGCACCCTCTGGCATGGCTACATTCAGGACATTCACGAACAGGAACAGGCCAGAAGGGCACTGGAGCGTAACGAGTCACGCCTGAGGGGGTTGTTCGAGTTTTCGCCCATCGGCATAGCACTGAACGATTTCGAGACGGGGAAGTTCCTGGAGCTGAACGAAGCCTTGTTGGCACCAACGGGCTACAGCCGTGAGGAGTTTGTCCGCCTCAGTTACTGGGAGGTGACGCCCGTCGACTACAAGCCTGAAGAAGAAAAAGCACTGGCGGACCTGAAAGCCAGAGGCCGTTATGGCCCCTTTGAAAAAGAATACATCCGTAAGGATGGCAGTCGCTACCCAGTGCGTTTACAAGGCATGCTGAGCCAGGACGCCGATGGCAGAGCCGTGATCTGGTCGCTGATTGAAGACATTTCTGAACGCAAGCGTGTAGAGCGTATGAAAAACGAGTTTATTTCAACGGTCAGCCATGAGTTGCGTACCCCGTTGACGTCCATTTCAGGCGCCCTGAGCCTGATCGCCTCAGGTGTTTCCGGTGAACTGCCAGACACCGTCATGAAAGTGCTCGACATCGCTCAGCGCAACAGCCAGCGCCTGGGGCTGTTGATCAATGACTTGCTCGATATGGAGAAACTGGTTGCCGGAAAGATGGAACTGAATATGGCAGTGCAACCCGTATTGGACATCGTTCGCACCGCCCTTGCCGACAACCAGGCCTATGCGGACCGTTTTGCGGTGACCCTTGAACTGATCGAGCCCAGACAGAACCCTGGAGTGAATGTGGATGCTGGACGCCTTGAGCAAGTGCTGGCCAATCTTCTCTCCAATGCCGCCAAGTTTTCACCTGAAGGTGAAGCTGTGCAAACGGAGGTAAGGGTCGAAAAAGATCAGGTCAAGGTTACTGTGAAGGATCGAGGACCGGGGATTGCGGCGTCCTTTCGGCCCCGCCTGTTCGAGAAGTTTTCCCAGGCGGACGCGTCCGACCGACGGTCAAAAAGTGGTACTGGCCTTGGTCTTGCCATCAGCAAAGAGCTGATCGAACAGATGGGTGGCTCGATCGGTGTCTATTCGGTAGAAGGTCAGGGTGCCGAGTTTTATATTGAATTGCCCTTGATGGTGCAGGAAAAATCGGGTGAACAGCATGATGCCTGAACCAGGATCGCCGAGATCTTTCCTGAAGGGCAAGACATTATGGCTTATCGGCGCACAACTCATGTTGGTCGCTCTGCTCAGTGAGGCTGTATTGCACCTCTGGTCTCAACGGCAGGCACAGCAACAGTGGATGCAGGTTTTGGCGGAAGCCAACCAGACGCGCGCTATACTGGAGTCCGAGCTGAATGCTGCAGCGGCATTGGCAACAGGTGTTGGTATTTATGTGTCTGCGCGTGAAGGAAACCTGAATGACGCTGATCTGGATCGAATGCTGGAAGCCGTTTTCGAGCGTGGATCCTATTTCCGCAACATTGGGCTGGCACCCGGAAACCGAATCGAATACATCTATCCATTGGAAGGCAACGAGGCTGCATTGGGTCTTGACTACGAAGCCTTGCCCGAACAGTGGCCGGTGGTTCAGGAGATCATCGCAACCGGCAGTGGTCGGTTGGCCGGCCCTTTGGAACTGGCTCAGGGGGGTGAGGCACTGCTGTATCGGGAACCGATTTCGGTTAATGGTGAACATTGGGGTATCCTCAGCAGCGTTATCAACTCCTCTTTGATTGCCCGCACCCTTGGTCCCTTGATGGATGCTTCAGGGGCCGCCACTGCCCTGAGGGGAAAGGATGCACTCGGTGCAGCGGGCGACACCATCCTTGGCGATCCTTCAGTATTTGACAGCCCGGGCGCCGTTTATCTGGATATTTATGTTCCCGGTGGGACCTGGCAATTGGCGGCAAGACCCTTAGCTTCTGCCATTGCCTTACCCCAAGGAACCCGGCCGGCAGTTTGGGGGTTGATGCTGGTGTTGGTGTTTGCCGTTATTGGCAGCGTCAGGGCTGTGCTTCAACGTACTACCCTGGCTCGACTCGAAGCGCTTGTGCAAGAGCGTACCCACAGCCTGGCAGAGGCGAATGGCTTGCTGAGTTCCGTACTCGATGCAGCCAAGGATGTATCCATTATTGCGACAGATCAGAACGGTTTAATCACGCTGTTCAATAAGGGTGCCGAGCAAATGCTGGGGTACAGTGCTGACGAGATGGTCGAGCAGAAGACGCCAGAGGTGCTGCATAAGGCCGAAGAAGTATGGGCGCGTGCTAAAGAAGTAGAACAAAAGACCGGACATCGCTTGTCCCCGTTCGAAGCCATTACTCGTCGGGCGGCCCAGGGGGACCAGGACATCAGCGAATGGACTTATATCCGAAAAGACGGCTCGACCTTACCGGTGGATCTGGTTATCTGCCCGATATACGGGCCGGATACTCGGTTGACCGGCTTTCTGGGTATTGCCACTGATATCACCGAACGAAAACGGGTTGATCGCATCAAAAATGAATTTGTTGCGACTGTAAGCCACGAACTTCGTACGCCCTTAACGTCCATTATTGGATCCTTGTCGTTGCTGCAACATCAAGTGAAAGATAGCCTTCCGGAACAGGGCAGTACTCTTTTGCAAATGGCGATCAGAAACGCAGACCGGCTTGCCGCATTGATCAATGATCTGCTCGACATCAGCAAGATCGAGGCGGGGATGCTGGAGCTCAATATGAGTGCCCTCTCTCTGGAGCCACTGATTCACGAATCCATAGCGTTGCAAAAAGGCTATGCAGACAAGTTTGATGTGACCATGCGTTTGGCCAATACCGTTTCGGACTTGCAGGTCTATGTTGATGCATCCCGACTGCAACAGGTACTGAGTAATCTGCTGTCGAACGCCATCAAGTTTTCTCCCGCTGGAGGGGAGGTTGTCGTGCGTATGGAAAGGGTAGAGGGTCGAGCTCGGATCAGTATTCAAGACGAAGGTCAGGGCATACCGGAAGCTTTTCAGCCGAGGTTATTCGACAAATTTACTCAGGCCGACAGCTCAGACTCGCGCAGCCTGGGTGGAACCGGTTTGGGCCTGGCTATTTGCCGAGAGCTCATGGTTCAAATGCAAGGGCACATTGATTTTACAACCGAGGTTGGCCAGGGGTCTGTTTTCTGGATTGAGTTACCTTTATCGGATCAGTTGACAACGACAGAGATGGTGCGCGCGCAGTAAGTACAGCAAGCGACCCTGAACAGATAAAAAGCAAAGGTTACCGCGACATCAGCCTGGGTGAGCTGTGCGTGTCTGCTGGCGAACATCTGTAGGCGTTTGATGATAGCGCTTACGAAAGCAGCGGCAAAAGTAGGAAATGTCGCTGAATCCGACCTCCAGTGCAATATGAGTGATGGAGTGTTGGGCCCATGACGGGCTCTGTAAATAGTGCCTGGCTCGCGCAAGCCTCTGTTCCAGAACAAAATGAGCGTAGGTTGTCTCTTCCTTTTCAAACAGCTTTTGAATTGAGCGAATGCTGACGTTCAGGTGTTTTGCGACACAGGCTATGGTCAAGTGCTCATCGCTCAAGTGCCTATGAATGTAAGCTTTGGCTTCTCTTAGCCGAGCTGCAGCCATGCTATTGCTCAGTTGTTCGTGAGCTATATCCTCTTGAGTACCTATCGTCAGTGCCAATAATTCAAGTATGTGAGTCGAGGCCATTTGTTGCATGATGGGCTCTGCGATAAGCTCAGGATGCTTTAACAGTAATTTCAGATAGTTCATCAGAAACCGGTAGGCGTCGTTGTGCCCAATACTCCGCAAAGGAGGTAAGGAGCGTTGTCCCAAAAGCGGTTGTAAAGCCTTTTTGCTGACATCGAGGCAAATAAATTGCGATTTTGGGCTGATCACCTGAAAGGGTTCTGGAGCATAAAGCAAAATGCTTTGAGACACAGAGCATTCAATAGCGTGCGTATTGCACTGGGCTCTAATAGGTCCCTTATTCCAACTGACCAGGGCATAGCGGTCTTCGCTGTTTCTGGCCAGTTCTGAGTCTCTCCATAAGCTGGCGCTGCTCATCTGCACGCTCTGAATATAGAGTTTGGGCAGGGTGAGTAAAGCCAGCTCAAACTCGAGTGGCGCCTTGTCCAGGGGGGTATAGTCCATGCTGTTCATGCCGCGCCACACCTGTTCACGTATGGCGTTTTCGCGCTGCGCAAGTGGAAAATCGCTGGCTGACAATCGATATAAAGCGCTCTCGTTCATGGCGCCTCTCCTTTGTCTTTTTTGTTCGTTTTAGTACTGCATCGGGTGCGCCCCAGTCCAAGCCTAGTCCAGAACCATACAATATTCTACAGCTGCGGTCTGAGTCCGCCACTCGTACAAAAACAATCAAAGGAGGTTGTAATGGATCAGTTTGATAGACCTTATCTGATCGTGGGGTTGATCTATGGTGTCCTGGGTATGCTGCTGGGCATCTACATGGCATCCAGCCAGGATCATGGCCAATATGTTACTCATGCACACCTGTTGCTGGTTGGCTTCCTGCTCTCGGTGCTGTACGCCACCATGCACCGGTTATGGTTGCCTGAGCCAAAGCGCTTGTTCGCAATGCTGCAGTTTCTGGCGCATCATCTTGGCGTCGTTGGGATGGTGACTGGGCTATTTTTGCTCTATGGCGGTTTCGTGCCACCGGCAGCGGTAGAACCGGTTCTCGCCATTTCCTCCCTGGCGGTGTTGGCATCCCTGATTTTGATGTTGATGATGATTGTTTTTAGTCGTCGAACGCTACCGACGGCGGCTCAAAGTCCCGCCTAGTGGTTCATGCAAGAAGTGCTATGGACCACTGGTGTATGATCTGAAGCCTGGAGTGTAACGACCAGGCTTCAGGTCTCCTGCTGGTGTTCAGGTAAGCAAAGATAGCTTGAATGCCGAGGATCGCGAACAGCGAAAGTGGCGTGGAAACCAGAATGACGGCGGCGATGTCGTCTTTGGGGCCCTCGTAGTGGCTGGCCAGCAGGTAACTTAGCACCGCCACCGGCATGGTGGCTTGCAGCATCAGGGTGTGTTGTACCAGGGGGGGGGCATAGGCCAGAGCCAGATGACCAGGGCTGCGCTGGCAATGCCGATGACAATGCGCGCACTTGAGAGCACCAGGATTCGGCCCACCCGTTCCAGTTGGCGCACATCGATGCCGGCGATGGACTTGCCCAGCAACAGCAGCATGACCGGCAGTGCCATGCCAGCGAGCAGGTCGAGGGTGGTCAATGCGGCGGCGGGTGTTGGCAGGGACAGGCCTTGCCAGAGTGCGCCGGCAGGCCGATGTTGGTGACCAGGGTCGGCAGGGTGGGTGCATTGAGCCAGGCTGTTTTTCGCGCCAGCACGAAGCCCAGCCCAGCGCAAAAGAGGACGGGGAATAGCGCGTTGAAGTAGGTCGTGAGCAAGGTCACAGCAGACCTTTCAAGCCGACATCGGCCAGACCATAGGCAACCGCGCCGATCAGGGTGGCGAGGCCCACATTGCGAAACAGCCGCAGCGACAACAATACCGCCAGTGTGCCCAGGCACATTGCAACCAGCCGATCGGTCTGAGGTGAGGCCTGCCAGAGGCCACTAATGGATAACACAATCAGCGTGGCTATGGCGGAAAGGCCAAGGGCACTGAGCGCCAGCGTGATGGCCGGGTGCCACTGGTTCATCTTGTGGCCGGAAACGAGCGGCACCAGCCGCATCAGGTAAGTGCCGAGGCCCGCCAGAACAATCAGTGCCAGGAAACTCATGATGATGCTCCGAGTCGGCCTAGCCAGGGGCGTATCAGGGCGCCAGATAGCATGCCGATGACCATGGCCAAATGTACCGGCAACCAGATTAACGCCAGCAGGGCACTGACCATGGAAACGGCAACGACCGGCCAGAGCGATCGCTGAAAGGCCTGAGCCAGCAGCGCAATAAAGAGAGCAGGCAGAACGAACTCCAGTGCCGAGGCCAACCAGCCACCGCTGTCACCGATACCGGCACCCAGCCAGGCACCGGCTGCTGTACCACCGACCCAGGCACTGTAGGCGCCAATGCCGAGACCGGTGCACCAGGCAGGAGCCAGGCGTCCCTGGCTGGAAGCCGACATGGCAGTGGCGAATACCTCATCGGTTAGCCCCCAGGCCAACCAGGGTGTCCAGCGTCGGGGTGCTGTTTTTAGTTGTGCGACCAGGGCGGGGCCGTAAAAGAGGTGACGCACATTCAGCAGCAATACCGCCGACAACACCGTGCCGAAGCCTGCACCGGCTGCAATCAGGCTGACCAGAATGAACTGGGCCGCTCCGGCAAAAACAATGACAGAGACCAGCAAGGCTTGCCAGGGGCTCAGGCCGGCTTGTACGGCCACCACCCCAAAGGAAAACGCCATGGGTGCATAACCGATCATGATGGAGGCGCTGGCTCTGAGGCCGTGCCAGAAGTGGATGGGTTGTGCTGTGGCAGTGGAGGCGGTCATCTCGGCCCTGAGTCCGTTGCAAAGTCGCGAGTATAACGAAAGGCCCGGGTAAGTCGCCATGTATTAGAAATAGAGGCTTGGTCCGCGACGGCTACCGGTGGTGCCTCTGCGGGGTCGGGCGGAATGCCGCCCACTCAATCCTTCCCTGGAGCCTAGGCCGCAGCATCCTTGCTGCGGACTCCCCCGCTGAGGCACCACCGGCATCCGCCGCTCGCACCTTTCACTTGAATTAAACGTTTCCAAAATTGGCTACTTGCCGCTAATGAATGTCGAAGGCACACTGTTCGCCTCTCTACCATTTCCGGAACCGAATGTGATCGACCAACCGCTTTTTTATCTGCTGGCGACCCTGGCTGTGCTTATTGTGGGTATTTCCAAGGGGGGCTTTGGGGGTGGTCTGGCGGTTGCCGGCGTGCCCTTGATGTCGTTGGTTATCCCGCCTTTTCAGGCTGCGGCCATACTTCTGCCGATTCTTTGTCTGATGGATCTGGCCGGCTTGCGTGCCTATTGGGGAAAATGGCACCGTCCGAACCTGCGCATCATGGTCCCCGGTGCTATTGCCGGTATTGTGCTGGCGAGCTTCACCTATCGATGGATCAGTGAAGATATGCTGCGCCTGTTGATCGGAGGCATCGCCATTGTGTTCTCTCTGAACTACTACCTGAGCCAATGGCTGGCACCGAAGGATGCCAGAGGCATCAGTTGGTTCCGGGGCAGTTTCTGGTCGGCGTTGTCCGGCTTTACCAGCTTTGCCGCGCATGCAGGCGGGCCACCTGTTTCGATTTATCTGTTACCGCAAAGGCTCGATAAAACCCAGCTGGTGGGTACTACGGTGGTGTTCTTTGCACTGGTGAATTACATCAAACTGATCCCCTATGCCTTGCTTGGCCAATTTGATCCGGGCAATCTGTTGACCGCCCTGGTATTGATGCCGGTGGCCATAGTGGGTGTTCAACTGGGCGTATGGTTGCATCGGCATGTTGATGCTATCTGGTTTTATCGTCTCAGTTATGCTTTTTTGTTGATCACCGGTGGACGTCTCTTTTTGCAGGGGTTGGGTGTGACCTCCTGACGTTTTTCTTTCTTGCACTATTTGAACGACTGTCTTTGACGAATGATCGGTCTGCCCAGGCATAGGGCTACTCCCATAATGTTTACTGATGGTTTTTTTTGTTGTGTTGCTCTCAGTAATCACTCACACCATCAGCAGACGCAAATCCTCAAGGCTGCGGATGTATTCGCTGAGAAAGCGGGCGGCGTCGGCACCATTGATCACCCTGTGGTCGTAGCTGAGATCCAGGGGAACCATCGGCGTTGCAATAAAAGCCTCGCCATTCCAGACCGGTTTGTGTTGCATTCTGGTGATGCCCAGAATGGCCACTTCCGGCGGGTTAACAATGGGGCTGAAGCTGGTGCCGCCTATTCCACCCAGATTGGTGATTGTAGTTGCCCCCGCTAAACCGGACACCACCTCATTCATTTGATACAAGGTCAGCCCGATACTCCCAGGGCGACTTCATCCTCAGCCCTTTATGTGGATGGCTTCGATTATAGTCTTCTATCCACTC
>JAIUML010000009.1 GCA_022565595.1 Saccharospirillum sp.
CGGATTACTGCCATCCATTCTAGAGAAAATAGTGCGCAAGCGGTTACGAGGGTGCGACACAAGGTTACATCTATTTATTGCACAAGATTTCATGCAGACGAGAGGCTAGCGACGGCTACCGGGGAAGACTCAGCGGGGGAGTCCGCAGCAGGGATGCGTCGGGATAGGCTCCATGGACGGATTGACTGGGCGGCCCCCCGCCCGCCCCCCCTCTGGCTCCCGGGTTTGCCGACGCGGACCATAGCCCTGGAGTGTTATTTAGCCGCTTTGAGCCAACCGTTTTTCTTCCAGGTGCGCATAAAGGTATTCTGTGAAGAAACCGTGCATCAGGAAGCGCTGGCTGAGGTTCCAGGGGCCTACCAGGTAGTGGGGGTGCTTGTTGTAGGCCATTTCGGCCAGGCCGGGTTCGCCGGTGAGGTCGCCGATGCGCAGGGCGATCGACTGGTCGAGGTTGAAGCCGTTGATGGCGTCTCTGTATTCCTCTCTTGTCAGCAACAGGCAGAACAGACACATAAAGAGAGCGTGGGCGCTTTCGAAATCCATGATCTGGGTGCGCTTTGGCGTGACGTCGAAATCGTCGTTGTTGATGGGTTGCCAGTGAGTCCAGTTCAGTTGGTCTGGGCGTTTGGACTGCCAGGTGCCCATCTGTTCGAACAGTCGGAAGAGCTCCTGGTCGTGTTCGACGAAGCTGGCCTGCATCATCTCTTCTATGCGTTTGGGGTAGAGATTGACCGGTTGCACCTCTGCATCGCTGTTGTCGATCAGGAAATTCAACAGGTTGGACTCGGTGGCGAAGTGACGCAGGATCAACTGGTTGGCTTCGACACTGACGAAGTGCTTGCAGAACCAGCAGATCAGGCGTTGCAGGGTGGTGTGGGCGCTGAACTGGGGCAAAGGCAGGCGCTTGAAGAACCAGACCAGGTGCAGCAGGACGGCAAAAATGGCTTGCAGCAGAGGCTGGACGGACCAGCGCAGCGGGTTGTCGAGGTCCTTGAGCCAGAGTTTGACCGCAGCCGGTTCGATCGGCAGGGAGTTGTCGAACGCCAGGGCGCGAATAAAGGCGCTGCGCGGCTTAGCCATGGTCGATTTCCTCCAGTTGCAAGGCGTAGAGGCGGGCAGTGACGCGAGCGGTGCGGTGTATGGCTTTGACGTCTGCCTCGGAGCGGCAGAGACGGTCGAGCAGGGCGTAGAGTTTGTTCAGATGGTCGTCGTCGTTTTCGCCGTGGTAACGCATAAAGCTCGTCATTTCGCCGGAGGTTTTGGTCAGCGTCTCAATACGCTCGGCCCAGTCGCTGGCCATTTTCTGGCCCAGGCCTTCGATGATCCACATGGCGCCGAGCATGTCGACCGGGTTGGGTTGGCTGGCGCGGTACATCAAAAAGGCGTGCAGGGCTTCGGTGCCGGCGTTGCGTTCTGCATTACGCAAGGCGTCCAGATCCCCACCGGCGGCGACAAAGTCCCGCTCCAGGACTTCGTAATCGTGGTGTTCTTCCTGGGCGTGGCCGATGACCGTTGAGCGCACATCGGCAAAGTCGCGGTCGAAGCTGGAAGCCGTGCGGCTGATCCAGCGGCCGCCTTCGATCACCTGCTGGCGCCAGTGCAACAGCAACTGGCAGTAATCGTCCCGATTGAATTGACCGCGCTCGAGGCGTGCAATCAAGGGGACACGGCCCAGTTGGCGCTCGAATTCAAACCAGATCTGCATCAGGCCTCGCAGGCAGGCCTGGCCCTGTTCGCTCTTTACTTCGGGGGTCATTGCTCGCCCTCTACCACAGTCAGTTGCATATAAACCGTATTAAAACGGCCGCTTTCCGGAACCATACACAAAATGGTCTGCCCTGGCTCATGGGCCCGGGTGCGGCGAAACTCATCGAGCATGATCATGATGGACGCACAGCCGGTGTTGCCGCGGGTGTAGAGGTTGCTGTACCAGCGGGGTTCCTCGATGCCGACCCCGGCCTGTTGCAGCATGTCGAAGATGCGGCTCTTGAAATAGTGTGACGAGTAATGGCACAGCAGGTGATCGACCTGGTCTGGCCGGACATGGCCGGAGTCGATCAGCTTCAGGTAGCCATCGACCCCCAATTTGACGATGTTGTCGAGCAGGCGCACGTCCTGGCGCAACAACAAGGCACCGGCGGCTTCGGCCTCGGCGTAGGTGGCGAAGTCCTGCCAACTGCGCAGGTCTGCTGCATCGCTCGGTTGGCCGACGGTCATGCACACCGGGTAGGCATCGGCATGGGAGAAGCCCTTGATCCAGTCAATACGAAAACAGCGCCCTCTTGGTTGCTTTTCCAACAGAAAGGCACCGGCGCCGTCCGAGAGCATCCAGCGCAGAAACTCGGCATTGAAATCCGGGTCACCGCCAGCGGCTTCATAGCGGCTGGCCTTGAACAGGCGCGAGGCCAGTTCGCTGGCGACCACCAGGGCGTTGTCGTGTTCTTCCGCTTTCAGGCTGGTATAGGCGGCTTTCAGCGCCATCATGCTGCTTGAGCAAATGCCATGGCTGGTGTGCAGCTCGATGTCGCGCAAGCCCAGTTCGGCTTGAACCATGCTGCCGAAGCCGGGCAGTACCAGATCGCCCTGGCTGGTGGCAGCGCTGAGCAGTTGCACCTGGCTTGGGCGGAGGGCGGCCTGCGCCAGACAGTCGTCTCCAGCACGGGCGGCCATTTCGGCGTTGGAGTGAGTGGTGTTGTGTTCGGCATCCATTGCGTAGTGCCGGGTCTGAATGCCGTTGCTTTGCAGAATACGGCGTTTCAGCCGGCTGGGTTTACCGTTAACGAGCCCGAGCCGTGCTTCCATTTGCTCGTTCTCGACCGGTTCGCCAGGCAAAAAATGCCCGGTGCTGGTGATATAAACACTCATGCCGTTTCGTTCCTTGTTGTGTGAATGGCAACTGTCATGCTGCATGCTGTTTGAGACGATGGGCTCTCAGGCAGCGCAGGTTTTCTTCCAGGTAGGGAAAGCCGCAAACAATGGCCATAAAGATCAGGTACATCGGCAGGTAGGTCTCACCCCCATGGGAGTACTCCATGCGGCGGAACACAAACTGCCCTTGCCAGTTGAAGGTGACCAGGTCGATGACGACCGGCCAGTTGATGACGAAAATGCTGGCGAGCATATAGAACGGCAGGGTTGCGAGGTAACTGTGTGCGTGCATCTCCCAGATGCTGATGCGGCGCCGGGGAGCGGCGTAATGGACATCCCAGTGAGCGACGATTTCGTGCAGCAGCCAGGCGGCGAGGCAGATCAACAGAATGAGGACGTTTACCCGAAACACCAGGCAGAACAGTATGGGTATGCCGACCTGAATGCCCATGACGCTGTGCATCAGGGATTCCTTCAGGCCCGAGGTCGTCTCTATGTTGGTCGCCCGGTGGCAACACCAGTCGACAAAGCCCGCGATGCCCCAGAGCGGCAAGAACACAAAGAGCAGGGCGTTGATGAGTAACTGTCCAGTATCCACTACTTCAAGTTCCTTGAGTTGCCAGGTTCGTTTGACAGAAGTCGCAACCGCTTGCCGGCGCAGGCCATCGCCACTGTACCATTCCGGCAGTGTGAGCAAATGATGGGGTAAAGTATCCCGACAAAACCGGATAAAAACCAGTGCACCATTCACAGTTCAGTTGCTGAATCAGGCTCAACTCGGTCTTTGTAGCATGCTATCCTGCCGCCGTCTTTATCATTTCTGGGTGGGTCCTGTGCGCTTGCTTCATACCTCCGACTGGCACCTCGGCCGGCAATTCCACAATGTCTCCCTGCTGGACGACCAGCGCTTTGTGCTGCAACAACTGTTGGACATCGTCGAACAGGACGCGGTCGATGCTGTCATCGTGGCGGGTGATGTTTACGATCGGGCCATTCCGCCTGCCGAGGCGGTGACGCTGCTGAACGAGACGCTCTACAGCCTGTGCGTCGAACGCAAGGTGCCGGTGGTGATGATCAGTGGCAATCACGACAGTGCGCAGCGACTGGGCTTCGGCTCGGGCCTCATGGCAGGGGCGGGCTTGCATCTGATCAGCCAGTTGGATCAGGTGGCCGAGCCGGTGATGTTGCGCAAGGGCGATGAGTCCGTGGCTGTGTTCGGTGTGCCCTACTGTACGCCGGAGCTGGTGCGCGATTTCAGTGGTGAGGATGTGCGCAGCTTCGACGCGGCCCACACCTGGCTGGTTGATCAGGCTGCTGCTGCACGGCCCCAAGCGGTGCCTGCTGTGCTGGTCAGCCATTGTTTTGTGGCTGGCGGTGAGGCGAGCGAGTCGGAGCGGCCGCTGTCGGTCGGCGGTGCCGATACCGTGCGTTGGGAGCCGATGAAAGGCTTCGATTATGTGGCCCTTGGGCATTTGCACTCCCCTCAATGGCGGGGCGCAGAACACCTTCGCTACAGCGGCTCATTGCTGAAATACAGTTTCTCGGAAGTATCACAACGCAAGGGTGTTGTGCTGGTGGACCTGGAAGCCGGCAAGCCCGCTCGGATCAGTGAGCGCCCCTTGCAACCCAGGCGCGACATGCGTGTTCTGGAAGGGGCCTTCAGTGACGTGCTGGCCCAGGCTGAGACCGACGAAGCGCCGGATGACTACTTGCTGATTCGCCTGACTGACAAACACGCCATTCTCGATACCCTGGCGCAATTGCGTGAGCATTACCCGAATGTGCTGCATCTTGAAAAACCGGGTTTGTATGAGGCCGGCGAAGCCCGACTGAGCTCCCGCGAGCAGTTGAAGCGCTCCGAGATCGATCTTTTCGCCGATTTCTATCAGCAGGTGCAGGGCGAACCGATGACGGAGGAACAACAGGCCGCATTGGCGAAAGCTGTGTCGGATCTGCACCGGGCGGAGGCAGAGCAATGAGGCCACTCTTTCTTGGCATTCAGGCCTTTGGCCCCTTCAGCAATCGACAGTGCATCGACTTCACCGAGCTCGGCGATAACGCTCTATTTCTGATCAACGGCCCCACCGGTGCTGGCAAGAGCAGCCTGCTGGACGCCATCTGTTTTGCCCTGTACGGCGTCACCACGGGCGGTGAACGGGAGGCGGCCAGCATGCGCAACGACCTGGCGCCCGATGATCTTGAAACCGAAGTGCGGCTGGATGTGCAACTGGGTGATCAGGTCTACTGCCTGCGTCGGCAGCCCACTCAGGAGGTCGCCAAGAAACGCGGCCAGGGCACCACCGAACGTCAGACCAGTGCCGTTGTTTACAAGGTGGCATTGGCTGACTGGGTGCCGGACCAGGACGACCGTGAAACCGACCTCGTGCCGCTCAAGGGTGTGCGCGAGGTCAACGAATACGTGCAGCAACTGACGGGCCTTAATGCGGATCAGTTTCGCCAGGTCATGGTGTTACCCCAGGGCAAGTTCCGGGATCTGTTGTTGGCGTCGTCCAGTGAGCGTCAGGAGATATTCAGCCAGCTGTTTCAGACGCACATTTTCAAAGAACTCGAAGACAAACTCCAGGAAGAAGCGGCTGGGCTAAAGCGCGAACGCGAAAGCCTGGTCGACAAGCGTCAGGCCTTGCTGGATCTGGTGGAAGTCGCTTCCGTTGTGGAGCTCGATGAGCGCCTGAACGAGCTGGCGCCAGAGCTGGCGCGGGCCAGGCAAGGCCTGGACGAATGGCTCAAGATGATGGCCGCAGCAGAACGCCAGTTGGACAACGCACAGCGACTGGAACAGCAATTCAAGCGACTGGATGCTCTGGCACAGGAAGAAAAAGCGCATCAGGCCCGGGCCGAGGCCATGCATCGGGAGCGAACTCGCCTGCAACGCGCACGCCATGCGCAGCGTCTTGAGCCGGTATACAGCCAGGTGGCGCGCAGTCAAAGACGTCTGGCTGAACTGGCAGCGGCAGTGCAACAGGCGGCCGAGCGTGAACGGGCGCTGGAGCAACAACAAAAGGCGGCTGACCAGGTATTTCAGAACGCTGAACGGGACTGGAACACTCTGGATGGCTTGAAGGAAGAGCGCCAGCAGTTGCTCTCGGTTGAATCCCGCTTGAGTGAGCTTGAACAGACCAGGCACGCACAAGAAAAAGCCCTGGCAGCTCAGAAGAAGGCTCAGCGGAGCTTGCAGGAACACCAGACTCTGCAACAGGAGCGACAAGCGCAATTGCGGAATCTGGACCAGAGCATAGAGCAGTTACGCATTGAACTGGCCGGTGTGCCACAACTGGAAGCGCTGTTGGCGACACTCAAAAAACACGGCACGGCCAAGGCTGAGTGGGAGAAGCTGCAGGACTTACAGCAGGAAATGAGAACCAGACTGGAAGAGTGCGACCGCCAGGTTGGCAGGCTTCAGTCACAAACAGAAACCCTGGGCCGAACCCTGAAACAAACCGAGCTGGCTTGGCACCAGGGGCAGGCATTTGAACTGGCGCAGGCACTGGAGTCCGGTCAGCCCTGCCCGGTCTGTGGCAGTACGGAGCACCCGAATCCGGCCGAGGATCAGGCCCGAACATTCGCCACCAGAGCCGAAGTCGATCAAGCTCGCCAGGCTCTGGATGCGGAGCAAGGCAGGTTGCGTGAGGCTCAATCAGAGCGTGACAGACTGACTCAGGAACTCGAGCAAAGTCGACGCCGTGGCGAGGAATGGCGCGAAGAGCTGGGCGACTACCGGGATTGGGAACTGGCGGCCATTCGTGCCGAATGGAGCAAGGTCAATCAGCAACTGAAGCGGCTGACCCAGGCTCAGCAAAAGCTGGATGAGCAACTGCGGCATCGTACCAGGACCGATGCGGATCTGCGTCAGGCAGGCGAGCAGGAAGTAGCCCTGCGTGAAGCACTGGAAATCGCCATCAAGGAACAGGCCAGCACTGAGCAGGCGTTGCAGAGTCTGGAGCAGGCCGTGCCGGAACCCTGGCGTGTGCCCGGTGCACTGGGCAAAAAACTGGATGCCTTGAATCAGCACATTCAGCGCATCGAGCAGGGTTATCAGCAAGCACAAAGGACTCTGCAGAACGCCAACAAGGAATTGGCCAGCGCCAGGGCCAGTCATACTGCAGCGCAAGAACAGCAAGCCACTGGCAAGACCGATGCCGACCAGGCCAATCAGGAATGGCAGGCCGAGTTGGCGCGCAGCGACTTTGCGACCGACGCGGATTACCTGGCGGCCTGCTTGAACAGTACGGACATGGCGAAGCTGGAGCAACAACTGGACGCCTACCAGGCCCAGGGTCATCGGCTGGCCGCTCAGCGGGAAGACCTCACCGTTGCGCTGGAAGGACAGGCGAAACCGGACCTGGAACGACTGAAAAGTGAACGGGAGAACACCAGAGAGCAACAACAGTTGGCCGAGAGCAAACACCACCAGATTAAATCTCAGGTGGATGAACTGAAAAAGATTCAGCAGGAACTGTCCCAAACCCAGGCCCGAATGAACAAGCTGGAGGATCGCTACGCCGTCACCGGCACCCTGGCGGATGTCGCCGCCGGACGCAATGTGCACAAGGTCAGCTTGCAGCGTTTCGTGCTCAGCGTTTTGCTGGACGATGTATTGATCGAAGCCACGCGCCGTTTGTCGGTCATGAGCAAGGGGCGTTATCAATTGCTGCGCAAGCAGGATCGCAGCAAAGGCAACCGTGCTTCGGGTCTGGAGCTGGAAGTGGAAGACGCCTACACCGGCAAAAGTCGCCCGGTTAATACCCTCTCCGGTGGTGAGTCCTTTCTGGCTGCTTTGGCGCTGGCGCTGGGTCTGTCAGACGTGGTCCAGGCCTACGCCGGCGGTATTCGGCTCGACACCCTCTTCATTGATGAGGGCTTCGGTTCTCTGGACCAGGACTCCCTCGACCTGGCCATTCAAACCCTGATGGAGCTGCGTGCCAATGGCCGTACCATAGGCATCATCTCCCATGTCAGTGAATTGAAAGAGCAGATGCCTCTGCGCATTGATGTAAAGCCGTCGCGACTGGGCAGTGTGGTCGAGGTGGTGTCTTGAGGCTGGTACTCGGCCAGGGGGGTGGTAAAGTCACTGAATCAGCTGCAACGCCATGGCCATACGCTGTTCACTGGAGCCCTTCAGGCTGGCTTTCAGATGGTCCGGAAGCGATTTTTCCAGAGCGGGTATGCGCATCCCTTTCAAATGCGCATAACGACCCTTGTCAACGCCGTAGTGTATCAGGTTGGCGGTGATGACCAGGTCGGTGTAATCGGGTTTGGTGTTGCCGGTTCGCTGCATGTCTTCATGTTCTCTGGCAACGTCGATCAGGCTGCTGTCCATTTGCCAGTGCTCCAGCATCAGCGCGCCCACCTGAGGGTGAAGTGCCTGCTCAAGCGATTGCGCCAGGGTGGGAGAGATGCCGGACTGTTTGCGGCAGAAATCACGCAATGGCAGTTTGCCTATATCATGCAGCAGCCCGGCCAGTGAGGCTTGCTCCGGGTCCAGGTGGGGATGGTGTTCGGCAATGGTGTGACACAGAGCACTGATGCTCAAGCTTGACGCGACAAACCCTTTGAGCCGTGCTGGATCACCAGAGCGGTTCATGGTCTGCAAGATGGCCAGTTGGGTCACCAACGAACGCACCAGGTTCAGCCCCAGACTGGTAATGGCCAACCGCAAGGAGGTCAGAGGCTTGCCACGCAAACGTGAGGCATTGCCCGCAACCTTGATCAAGCGGGCGGTAATGGCGGCATCCTTGGCGATGGTGCGCTCCAATAAGCTAACGTCGCAATCATCCTTGCCAGTCAGGGTGCGCACCTGTATGGCCACCTCTGGTAGTGAAGGCAGTATCAACTGGTTGGCATCGATTGCTTCGGCAATGCGCTGGAGCCAATCCTCGTGAGTCATTTTGGTCATTGGTACGTTGTCCGCTAAAAGCCTGTCCTTTGATGGTGTCTAATTCATTCGACCTTTTTGCGCTCGCAGAGTCGCTGATTCAGGTGACTTCGGATATGCCATCGTCGCAGTAATTGAAAGTCATTATATACAAAAACAGATATTGGAACTTGTTGTTTCTCGTCCTTTCATTAGAATTCACTGATAAACCAAGGCTTTGAGGGTGTGAACGATGTTGCGTACCGTAATGATGTTGGCTGTTTTGTTAATTCCGGGGATAAGCCTTGCGGGCAGCTTGAACAAGGTTATAGCCACACCAGAGGCCATTGCCGCAGCGCAGCAGAATGGCATGGTATTGATCGATATTCGCACGCCTGGCGAGTGGCAGGAGACCGGTTTGACGCCGGGAGCTGTGCCGTTACAGTTTTTTGATGCTCAGGGTCAGTACGATGCGGCAGCCTTCGTTGCATCGGTCGAGGCGATGGCCGACAAGAATACGCCCATTGGCATTATTTGCCGAACGGCCAATCGCTCCGGGCCAGTCGCCAGGTTTATGGCCGAGCAGGGTTGGGACGTTACCGATTATCAGGGCGGCGTTGTGGCTTTGGGCTATCACCATTACCAGCCCGTCAGTCTGGAGCAGGCTCTGGCCGACCTGCAAGGCTCGGCTTACTGTTCGACTCCTTTGGCGTCCTGTTGATCCGCCGTTGATGCTGCGTTGGTCTGTTTTAACCACTGCGACAAGGCAGGCTCTATGTTGTGCAGGGATTTGTAGCGGCGCTCGTCGTCGCTCAATTGCGTCAGGGCTTGTTCAAGGCTGGTCAGCACTTCTGGTTGCGAACGCAATTCCGTCAGTGGTTTGATGGCCACCTTGATGGTAAAGAGCACTGCTTTCGTTTGTGGCAGGCGCCGCAGGGTCTGACGCTCGGTGCGCAGAAAACACTGGTTTCCAATGGTGTCTGCATCCTTGATTTGCTTACTCTCCTCGTTTCCGGGCTGGTACAAACTGTCATCCGAAACCACTGACCAGTTGGCTCGCCACACCGGCCGATCGACCTTGATGAACTGGAAAAACCGATTGACCTTGGCACCCAGGGTTTCTGCAAAACCTGGCACCGGCTGGTGGATGGCATCGAGCGGTTTGCCAATCTTCTCCAGCAGGCGCCAGTAGCTGGGGGCGCACAGACTGGCGGCCGTCAGCCGGTAGGCGCCTTCCATTTCTTGCAAAATGCACAAATCTTCCTGTACGCACCAGGAGGCCGGTAAGAGTGGCGCTTCGGACTCGGACCATGCGAAGGTCTGTGCCAGGGGTTTGCAATGCAGGCCGGCCGGATGCGGTTCATACCAATGCGGAAAGTGCTCGGCAAGATGCCCGCTCAATAGCTCAGCCACCTCAGCCTGAGCCGGGCGGGATGGAGGCAGCTCATTGAAAACCCGCTTCCCTTCCTTACGCCATAAGGCCTGCTTTAGCGCAGATTGGTGTGCCAAGGCTTCGTCCGGTTGAATCCAGTCGGTAAGGTCCAGTTTGTTCAGCCCCATGCTGAGCAAGGCGCTGTGCTGTTGAAAGGCGTATTGCGACAAGGCTGTCACCTCAATGTCATTCAGGGCACTGGTGCGGACGCTGGAGTTTGCCGGGTTTTTGGTAATCCAAAGGAGAGCAAAGCGGCCAGCGCAATAAAAGCCGCTGAGACCCAAAGACAAACCGTCAACCCGTAAACCTGGAATAACCAACCCGATAGCACGGTACCGATCAAGCGGCCCATGGCATTGGCCATATAATAAAAGCCGACGTCCAGTGACACGCCATCGGCGTCTGCGTAGCTTACGATGAGGTAGCTGTGCAGTGAAGAGTTAATGGCGAAAAGCACGCCGAACAGCATCAGCCCGCCCAGCAATAGGATGACGCCCAGTTCAGGATGCCCCAGGCCCAGGGCAATCAGCGCTGGAACCAATGCCAGTGCGCTTGCCCAGCCAATGGCGGCTGTTCTACCTGGCCCCTGCCCTTTGTTGCGGCCGGTAATGCGCGGTGCAATGGATTGCACAATGCCATAGCCGATCACCCAGGCGGCGAGGAAACTGCCCACCCAGAGATGGCTCCAGCCAAGTGCCTGGCTCAGAAACACCGGCAGTGCCACCACGAACCAGACATCGCGTGCGCCAAAGAGAAACATCCGTGCAGCAGACAACACATTGATGGCTCGGCTCTTCGACAGCATCTGCCGAAATTTGGGTTTGTTTTTGGCGCGGCCCAGGTCTTTTTTCAACAACATCAGGCTGCTGATAAACACCAACACTAAGCCCAGCGTCATGGCGCCAACGGCCCCGGTAAAGCCCAGGGCTGCCAGCAAGGCACCGCCCATAAAAAAACCAACGCCTTTCAGCGCATTCTTGGAACCGGTGAGCAGGGCGACCCATTTGTAGAGTGTGCCCTGAGCTTCGTCCGGCACCAGCAGTTTGATGGCGCTTTTGGCGCTCATCTTGTTCAGATCCTTGGCGATGCCGGAGAGCGCCTGGGCGGCCATGACCCAAATCACCGTCAGCCAGGGCGGGGGCACCAGCAGCATGGACAGGGCAATGATCTGAAAACCCAGGCCAATGTTCATGGTTCGGTTCAGACCGATGCGTGCACCCAGCCATCCGCCGACCAGGTTGGTCACAACGCCAAAGAACTCGTAAAAGAGGAACAGCAGGGCGATTTCGAGTGGGCTGTAACCGAGCGCATGGAAATGCAGTACTACTAGCATTCGCAGAGCGCCGTCGGTCAGCGTAAAAGCCCAATAGTTGCCGGTAACCACCAAATACTGGCGAACACCGGCACTCAGGTTCGACAAGCCCATCAGACGTCTGCCTGACCTACCAGTCGAGCCAGTTCGGCGGTGCGGTTGGCGTAACCCCATTCGTTATCGTACCAGGCATAGATCTTGACTTGGGTTTCATTGATCACCAGGGTCGACAGGGCATCGATGATGGCTGAGCGCGGGTCTGTCTTGTAGTCGACCGACACCAGGGGCCGTTCTTCATAGCCAAGAATGCCATTCAGTTCGCCTCCCGCAGCCTTTTTCAGCAGAGTGTTAACTTCTTCAGCCGTCGTGGGCCGTTGCACCTCAAAAACGCAATCGGTCAGCGAGGCATTGGCCAAAGGCACCCGTACCGCATGACCATTGATGCGACCTTTCAATTCGGGAAAAATCTCGATAATGGCTGTCGCCGAACCCGTGGTCGTCGGGATCAGACTGCTGCCACAGGCACGCGCACGGCGCAGATCCTTGTGCGGCGCGTCGAGAATGGTCTGAGTGTTGGTCAGGTCATGAATGGTGGTCATGGAGGCATGCTTGATGCCGAGGGATTCGTGAATCACCTTCACCACCGGTGCCAGGCAGTTGGTGGTGCAAGAAGCCGCCGTCACAATGGCGTGTTTTGTCGGGTCGAACAGATGGTCGTTGATGCCGACAACGGCATTGAGCACACCTGCTTCTTTAACAGGTGCAGTCACCACCACCCGTTTAACGCCCTGGTCCAGATAATCCTGTAACAGCTCGGTCCTGCGCATCTTGCCCGAGGCTTCAATGACGACATCGCAACCAGACCAGTCGGTATCAGCAATGGCTTTATTGCTGGTGACATTCAAACGCTTGCCATCAACCAGAATATGATCTTCACCCGCACTGACCGGTACCGGCCAGATGCCGTGTACCGAATCAAAGGTCAGCAAGTGAGCCAGGCTCGGGGCATCCCCAGCCGGGTCGTTGATGTGAACGAACTGTACCTCTGGCCACTGAGCCGCAGCGCGCAATACCAGTCGTCCGATGCGGCCAAAACCGTTGATGCCGATCTTGATGCTCATTTCAATTCTCCTTGGTTCAGTCGCACATCAGGTTTCGCCTAACGGTGCGGTTAAAAAAAGTATGTATTGGAATTGCCTTGATTTGAGCAGTAGCCCACGCGGGCCAAAGCTATCGATCAGTCACAACAAAGCGCAGCGCGATCGGGCCTGTCGGTCATGTTCTGCAGGCGTTTCTGGTCGGGGTTCACGTAGCTCTGGTTGTCTTCCGCCGTCTGGGCCAGTACGGCCAGGCACCAATCCGGCAATTGTGGATGCAGACGATAATAGACCCACTGGCCCTGGCGCCGATCCTGGAGTAACCCGCACTGGCGCAATGTCGCCAGGTGGCGCGATATCTTGGGTTGACTCAGCTCCAGGGCTTCAACCAGTTCGCACACGCATAACTCACCGTTCTGGCGTATCAGCAACAGAGTGCGCAGCCGGGTCTCGTCCGACAGGCATTTATAGAAAGCATGGGGTAACATGGCGTTACTCAACTGATTTATATATGGCTAATCGTATATCTATAGGGGGGCGTGTCAACCCCGAATCTGTTGAAGTAGACTGTCGGCTTGTACAAGGGATGCCAAATCATGCGCCAAACACTGGAAAATCGATTTTTTCTGCTCTTGCTCGTTATTGTAACGCTCCTGTTTGGAGTGATTCTGAAACCTTTCTGGGGTGCCATTTTCTGGGCGACGGCCATCACCGTTATATTTTATCCATTGCATTCAAGGCTGCTGGAAACGCGCCTGGGTAAGCACCGCTCACTGGCTGCGCTGGTTACCCTCCTGCTGTGTCTGCTGATTGTCGTTTTGCCGGTTTTGCTGATCATGACTCAGGTAGTACAGGAAGCCATCGGCCTTTATCAGGGCATTCAGGAAGGTGACCTCACTCCCGGCGCCTATGTGGATCGCATACGTACCGCCTTCCCGATCATCACCGAGTTCTTTCAACTTGTTGGTATTGATGCCGACAACCTTCGTCAACGCATCTCCGAGTTTGCCATCGCTGCCAGCCGCTACATTGCCCAGGAAACGCTCAGCTTCGGGCAGAATACCCTGAGTTTTATTGTCAGCCTGGTGCTGATGTTGTACCTCACCTTTTTCCTGTTTCGTGATGGTTCAAAACTGACTGACTTGCTGGCCAGGGCTTTGCCACTGGGTGATGACCGCGAACGCCGCCTGTTCAGCAAGTTTGCCGAAGTGACCCGAGCCACCGTGAAGGGCAACTTGATTGTGGCCATGGTGCAGGGTGCATTGGGCGGTTTTATCTTCTTTGTTCTCGGTTTGCCCGCAGCTGTTCTGTGGGGCGTCTTGATGGGCATATTGTCTTTGATACCGGCAGTCGGTGCTTCACTGGTTTGGGGGCCCGCAGCCATCTACCTTTATGCCGTGGGTGACTGGGTGCCGGCCACAGTATTGGTCCTCTTTGGTGCCATTGTAATTGGCCTGGCAGACAATGTACTGCGGCCCATTCTGGTGGGCCGAGACACCAAGTTACCGGACTATATCGTGCTCTTCTCGACCCTGGGTGGGCTGGTTTTGTTGGGTATCAATGGCTTTGTTATTGGGCCCTTGATCGCTGCTCTGTTCATGACCTTCTGGGACATCTTCATGCGCGATTTCGATGGCCCCATGGGGCTCGCCGGCGGTGACTCACTGGCGTCAGGCCTGCTTACGGACGAGCACCAGAGCGACCCCGCCGAGCAGGCCAGCGGCGGCCAGGATGAGCCTCAGGCTGAGCGGTTCAGCGACGAAGACGACGCCGCCCCAGGCCGCGAGCAAGGGCACCAATAATTGCAGGATGCCGGCCTGAACCCGACTCAGAGCGGGCAGGGCGGCGTACCAGAGCGCGTAGCCAACGCCCGAAGCCAGAGCGCCCGAGGCAACGGCCAGCCAGAAGCCGCGTGAGCCGATAAGAATATCCCCAGCGAAGGGCAGGTATAGCACTAATACCAGCGGAGCTGCGCGCACGAAATTGGCGGTGGTATCGGTAAGCGGTTGAGTCGAATGCCGACCAGCCAGCGTATAGCCAGCCCAGGCAAGGCCACTGATTGTCATCAACAGGAAACCCGTGACCGAAGGCGTGGCGAGGCCGGGCAATACCAGGTAGAGAAAACTGGCCAGCGCCACTACGATGCCCAGTTGTTCAAGCCCTCTCAGGCGTAACCCCTGCCAAAGGCTGACGCCGATCATCGTCAACTGGACGGTGCCAAACAGAATCAGCGCGCCCGTGGCTGTTTCCAGTTGAATATAGGCAAAGGAAAAGGCCGCAGCGTAAACAAACAAAAGCGTAGCCGACCGCCACGAGCCAGCCAGCACCCATTGGTGGTTAAAACGTCGATGCCGAACCACCATGATGGCCAGCAGCATCAAGGCTCCCGAGACCAGGCGAGCGCCGGTAAAGGAGGTGGCATCGATGCTCGGTTCGCTCAAGGCCAGCCTGGTCAGGATGGAATTGGCAGCGAAGCCGAGCAGTGCCAGGGTGGTTGTGATGATCAGGATTATTGAGGATGGTTTTGGCATCTCAATTCAAACTGGAAGCCGTCTCGGCCTGGGGCAATGCCCGTATCCGGCGGTTGTCGTCAATCGCTACGTAGACGATTTCTGTCTCGGTCACTTTCTGGCGCTCTTCGTCTTCCGGCATGCGGCTCCAGACTTCAATACCAATGCGAATGGAGCTGCGGCCCATGCCCAGGATACGGGTGTAGCAGCAGATGACAGAGCCAACACGCACCGGCCGTACGAAAGACATTTCGCCTATCGCCATGGTGGTGGTGCGGCCTTTGGCGATGCGACTGGCGGTGATGCTGGCAGCCATATCCATATTGGTGACCAACCAGCCACCAGAAATATCGCCGTTGGTGTTGGTGTCCTTGGGTTGAGCGACGACACGCAGTTGCAATTCACCCCGGGGTTGAGGGTTATCTTCGTCCAGTTGTTTCATTATTGTGGGTTACCGCTTGGCAGAAGTGGGTGCAGGCGTCAGTATAGCGACCTCCTTTTCTCTTGAATACGGCCAGTTCGTGCGAGTACTGGCAGTATTGTGACGTTTGACATAAAAGTGTCATCAAAATTTAATAAACTGTCGTCTATCTCAATACACTACCCGAAGAGGCGTTTGTGAAAGCAGTCTGGGGCACATTGTTGTTGCTGTTGGTCAGCCTGATCACGGTTGCCCAGGCGCGTGAGCACATACGCATTGTTGGCTCTTCAACCGTCTTCCCCTTTGCAGCCGTGCTGGCTGAACGTTTTGGGCAGAGTTCCCAATTCCCATCCCCTGTGCTGGAAGCAACCGGCTCGGGTGGGGGGATCCGTTTTTTTTGCTCGGGCGTGGGTGTGCGTTCGGCCGACATCGTGAGCGCCTCTCGTGCCATGACTGACTATGAGTTGAATGAATGCGCCATCAACCAGGTGGGCGATGTCATTGAAATTCAACTGGGCTACGATGCACTGGTGGTGGCCAACCAGCGACTGGCACCCGAGCTTGCATTGACCAGGGCGGATCTGTATCAGGCATTGGCTCGGCAGATACCCGACCCCGATACCGGGCTGCTGATGGCCAACCCACATCGCGCTTGGCAAGACATCAGGCCCGACCTGCCGGACATGCCAATACGCATCTATGGGCCGCCACCGACTTCAGGTACTCGTGATGCCTTTGTTGCCCAGGTCATGTTGCCGGGGTGCCGAACCGAGCCGAGCCTTGTCGCACTGGCCGATCAGGATGTCGAGTTGTATCGTCAAGCCTGTGAAATGCTGCGAGAAGACGGTGTTTTTATCGAAGCAGGCGAGAGCGACGCCTTTATTGTTTCGCGTCTGGATACCGATGCCACGGCACTCGGCATTTTTGGCTACTCCTTTTTGAAGCAGAATGCAGATCGGGTGAAAAGCCTGTCGATAGAGGGCATGGCGGCAACGGAGCAGAGCCTGGCCAAGGGTCTTTACCCGGTCATCCGGCCCTTGTTCCTCTATGTGAAGGCGAGCCATCTGGGGGTAATTCCGGGTCTGGATGCCTTCGTCAGCGAAGTCATCAGCCCTCAGGCACTGGGGCAGGGTGGTTATTTGCAGGCGCGAGGTTTGATACCGATGACTGAGGAAGTGCACTATCGAATGCGTCAGTCCATAGAGCATCAAATGCACAAGGCAGCGAGTCGCTGATGAACACACTGCAACTGACCGTCCTGCTGGCTGGGCTTGCCGTCTTGTTTTTCTGGCTGGGCCGTTGGCGTGCTCGCCAACTGGCCAGGGTGCAGGGTGGTTTTAAACATCTGCATTCACGGCCGGATTATTACGGATTGGTGGCCGCTCTCTGGGTCGGGCTGCCGTCACTGCTGGTGCTGGTTATCTGGTGGATGCTGGAGGACCGAGTCATTGCCCAAATCGTTCTGGCTGCGTTGCCCGAGGCGATGGCACCAGCCAGCGCAGCCCAGCAGGAATTAGTGCTGACCCGGCTGAGGTTGATCAATAGTGGGGCACTGCTGGTGCCGGATGGGGTGCATTGGCAACAAGCCACTGAGCAGTTCCGGGTGCTGACCGAGCGCAGTCAGTATGGACGCCAGGCCCTGGTGTTGGCGCTGGCTGTGATTGCCGGTGCTCTGTCCTGGTGGCGAATTCGGCCTGCCCAGGCGGCGCGGACGCAGATCGAGCGATTGTTGCATGGCTTCATTCTGTTGTGTACCAGCCTCGCGGTGCTGACCACGGCGGTCATTGTTCTCTCGGTATTGTTCGAAAGCCTGACCTTTTTTCAGGCGGTTTCGCCCTGGACTTTCCTGTTCGGCACCCAATGGAGTCCGCAAATGGCCATTCGCGTCGAGCAGATCGGGGCTTCCGGCGCCTTCGGTGCTGTGCCCCTGTTCGTCGGCACTCTGATGGTGGCTGGCATTGCCCTGGTGGTCGCCATTCCGGTCGGGTTGATGTCCGCGATTTACCTGTCTGAATACGCTCGGCCAGGCGTGCGCGATGTGCTCAAGCCCTTGTTGGAAGTCCTGGCTGGCATACCGACGGTGGTCTATGGTTTCTTTGCGGCCCTGACCATGGGGCCACTGGTGCGTGACCTCTTTGCAGGTATTGGCTTCGATGGCGTTTCGCCGCAGTCGGCTCTGGCCGTTGGACTGGTCATGGGGGTCATGATCATTCCGGTCATCTCTTCCCTGTCGGATGATGTCATTCGCGCTGTCCCCCTTTCCCTGAGGGATGCGTCAGAAGGGCTCGGTGCTACGCGTGGCGAAACCATCCGCCATGTGGTGCTGCCAGCGGCCTTGCCTGGCATTATGGGGGGCATACTGCTGGCCACTTCGAGAGCCATTGGCGAAACCATGATCGTGTTGATGGCTGCGGGCCTCGCTGCCCACCTGACCTTGAATCCGCTTGAAGCGGTGACCACCGTCACCGTTCAAATCGCCACCCTTCTGATCGGTGACCAGGCCTTCGACAGCCCGAAAACCCTGGCCGCTTTTGCGCTGGGTTTGTTGCTCTTTGTCACCACCCTGGTACTCAATCTGATCGCTCTGATCATCGTCAGGAGGTATCGTGAACAATACGATTGATCCTGAGCGGCTGCGTCAGCGTTTGGCCGATGCCAGAGCGGAGCGATTGCAGGCGAGCCTGCAGCGTCGCCATCGCAAGGAGGCCGTGTTTCGTGGCCTGGGTCTGGGCGCCGTTTGCCTGGCTCTGGGTTTTCTGGCTGTCCTGTTGTTTACCATTTTCAGCCAGGGCATGTCCGCCTTTCGCAGCAGCCATGTGCAGTTGACGCTGGAATTCGATGCGCAGCGGCTGGGCGATGCCGGCTCTGAGCGTGAACGCCTTGAGCAATACCAGACCTGGCTCGATGAAGCCCTGCTGCGGGCGCTGGATGCACCGGAGTCACGGGCATCGGCGGTTCGGCCCTTGCTCAGTGCTGCGGCGGTGTACCAGGTGCGGGATCGCCTCGAGGACGTTGCGGCAAGGCCCGGGGGTAGGGCGACGCTCTGGGTATTGGCTTCCGACGAGGTGGATCTGATTCAGACCGGTGTGGTAGATCGGGCATGGCCCGAAGCCGCTCGATCGCTGAGTGATCAGCACCTCGCCTGGATAGACAGGCTCAGCGAGGCAGAACTGCTGGAACGTCGCTACAATCGCGCTTTTTTCACGGGAGCGGATTCCCGGGAGCCTGAAGTAGCGGGCATCTGGGGCGCTGTTGTTGGCTCTTTTCTGACCCTGGTGGTAACCCTGGCCCTGGCCTTTCCCGTCGGTGTGGCAACGGCGGTGTACCTTGAAGAATTTGCGCCTCGCAACCGGCTGACGGATTTGATTGAACTGAACATCAACAATCTGGCGGCCGTGCCTTCCATAATCTTCGGCTTGTTGGGTCTGGCGATTTTTATCAATACTTTGGGTATGCCGCGGTCGGCGCCACTGGTGGGCGGCCTGGTGCTGACATTGATTACGCTGCCGACCATCATCATCGCCACTCGCTCGGCGCTGCGAGCTGTGCCCAACTCCTTGCGCGATGCGGCTACAGGTATGGGCGCTTCCAGGCTTCAGGTGACTCTGCATCATGTGTTGCCCATGGCCATGCCGGGCATACTGACGGGCACCATTATTGGTCTGGCTCAAGCCCTGGGTGAGACAGCGCCTTTACTGATGATTGGCATGGTGGCCTTTATAGCGAATGTGCCATCAGGCTTTGCGGACCCGGCAACGGTATTGCCGGTGCAGATTTTCATCTGGTCGGACAGCCCGGAACGGGCCTTTATTGCCAAAACCTCGGCCGCCATCATGGTGTTGCTTGGTTTTCTGGCGGTCATGAACCTCGCGGCGGTGCTGTTGCGTCGGCGCTTTGAACATCGGCTGAAATAGGTCATAGTCATGCAACTACAGAACAAGGCAACCCGTTAATGGTATTTTTGCGTCGCGCGGAACCGCCCCAATCGTCCAGTGCGCTTGCTGCAGCGTCGGCAACTCAGTCGTCGTCCGGTTTTTTGCCGGGTGCGCTGGTCGACCGGCCTCGGCTGAGTGCGCGCGATATTTCCGTGTACTACGCGGATGTTCAGGCGATTACCAACGTCAGCATGGATGTTGCTCAGCATGAAATTTTGGCGCTGATCGGCCCTTCGGGCTGTGGCAAAACCACCTTGTTGCGTACCTTCAATCGGATGAACGACTCCGTGCGTGGTTGCAGAGTCACTGGCAATGTGATTTTTGATGGCGAACCCATTTACCGGAAGGGTGTTGACCCGGTCGCGCTGCGTGCTCGCATGGGCATCGTTTTTCAGAAACCGAACCCCTTTCCCAAGTCGATTTACGACAACGTTGCCTATGGCCCCCGCTTACATGGCCTGGTTGATCGTCAGGCCGAGTTGGATGAAGTAGTAGAAGCCTCCTTGCAGCGCACGGGTCTGTGGAATGAGGTCAAGGACCGGTTGCACAAGCCCGCCCTCAGTCTCTCTGGCGGTCAGCAGCAGCGTCTGTGCATTGCCCGCACCATTGCCATAGCGCCGGAAATCATCCTGATGGATGAACCCTGTTCCGCTCTGGACCCTATAGCGACAGCCAGAATCGAGTCTCTGATGCGTGAATTGGCGCGTAATCATTCCATCATCATTGTGACCCATAATATGCAGCAGGCGGCGCGAGTGTCCGATCGAACGGCTTACTTTCACGAAGGCCATTTGATTGAAATTGGCACCACGGATCAAATTTTCACGACACCAGAACAGAGCCTGACTGAAGACTACATCACCGGCCGGTATGGGTAGTCCCAGCGGCGAGAAGGAGTGAAACCATGATGCAATTTGACAAGCACACCTCGGCCCAATACAACGCCGAACTGGAGGCTGCCCGCAAGAATCTGATGCAGATGGGGGGGCTGGTTGAACAGCAGGTTGAGGATGCGGTCAATGCGTTGACCGAGATGGACACCGAACTCGCCCGCAAGGTGATGTCTACCGATGACAATGTCAACGAGATGGAGATCGACATCGATGAGGAGTGCACCCGCATTCTGGCGCGACGACACCCGGCAGCCAGCGATTTGCGCTTTATCATCGCCGTCACCAAGGCCGTTAATGATCTCGAGCGCATGGGTGACGAGGCCGCCAAGATCGCTCGTCATACCCTGGAGTTGGCCGATGCCGGGGCCAGTGCTACGCATGTTATTGATATCAACATGATCGGTGACCAGGTGCGGTTGATGGTACAACAGGCTCTGGACGCCTTCGCAAGGCTCGACGCCGACAGTGCACTGAGGGTGTTGCAGCAGGACAAAATTGTGGATGAAGAGTACGGGGCGGCGATTCGTGCCTTGATCAGCGATATGAGCCAGGACCCGGCGTCCATCAATCGCGCACTGGGTGTGATGTGGTCGCTACGCTCACTGGAACGCATTGGCGATCATGCGCGCAATGTGGCCGAATCAGTCATCTATCTGGTGAAAGGCAAGGACGTTCGACACAAGAAAGTGGAGCAGGTAGAGGCTCAATTGAAGGGATAACTGTATTGCGTACTGCCTTGAAAGCCGCTATACAGTAGAGATATCCCGATGATTAAGGAAAGACTATGCCCTTCTCGGTCGACCACCTGGCAGAACTCAATCTGCTGACCCAATTCCCGATGACGTCGCAGCAGGCGGGCCTCAAGGTGCACAGCCACGAGGCAGATCCTGCTCTGGTTGCTGCCGCCCAGCGGCTGCATGAAAAAGGACTGATCAGTCAGAAAGACGGCGGTTATCTGACTCCGCTTGGCAGTGAGGCGCTGGAGTTGTCTCAGAAGCTGGCAGGCATACTCTCCTGAGAGCCTGAATTCGCCAGTTGGCGTTGCGCCTCTGGCTCCGAATGCATCGGGTTGACAGAGCGCAGCGACAGATCTCCGATCCCCGGCAGCTTGATGCCCAGGGCCAGTGGGCTGACACCGAAAGACAAGCCGAGCACATTGAACTCCAGGCCCTCGCGTAGCCCGAGCATGACGCCAAAAAAACCGCCCAGATTGGCCTGATAGCCGGTGCCGCTGGGTGCCTTCGAGATGAATTTGCCTCCGAGGTAGTCCTTGCCAACGGCGTGACTGGGTAGGGCGACATCCAGTTCGGGTACTTCGCGTATCACCCAGGCGACAAAGGTGTTGCTGTTGGGGCCAGGCCAGGCAGTGTAATCGTTGGCGTAGGGGTAGTGTTCAACGGCTTCCAGAATACCGGCGATGGCCTGTTCTGCTTTGTCTCCTCTGATATCAGCAATTAACTGGGGTGGAGAGCCGTACCAGGCTCTGTCCGGTACCTCGCGCCTGGCGTTGACCGAGGCTCTGCGGAATCCGGTAACGTCATAAACGGTATAGTGGTCTGCCCCGGCTTCTTTTACGCTGATCCAGGTGTGCACGGCAAAATACCCTCGCCAACGAAAGGCTCGGGCGGCATAAACCTGGACAACGGCGTCGACATTTTCGCCGGCAGGCGGCGCCAGGCCAGCACTGTCTCGGCTGCTGGTGCGCCAGTTGCTGCCGGTATCGTGGCTACCACTGAGCATGATATACAGCGGCCCGGAGAGCAAAAGAGCCAGCAAAGCGACACAGATCAGGGTGATTTTAAGTAAACGCTTAATGACCATAAAGCGTATGTGCCTGTAGCGGTCCAACCAATATATTCGTTAACATGCCCCCTTTGGGTCAAGTACATTGGCGTGAGGGCAGCCTGTCTTGCGTCCGCTTTATCACCAACACTCGATTGATACAGGCAACAAATTGCGAGGGAGTATTCATGTTCTGCAATAGAGGTCTCACTCTAAACTGGCTCATAGTGACGCTGATTGCCGCCTTATGGGTAGGGTCTGGCTTAATCACCCCGGCCATCGCCCAAAGTTCGGACGGCGTAACCGCGTCGGAGTCCCGGTCGCTGCTGGCCGACATCCTTGAAGATGAGGCTGCGCGGCAGGAATTGATCAATGAGCTCAGGCGCACGGCCGGTGGTGAAGCAGCTGCAACCACAGCAGTCGAAGAAGACGCCCCCAGGGCTTTTTCTCGTGTTCTGGCTGAAGCAACGCAGTCCTTTGCCCAAGGCCTGGCGACGGAGATATCTGACGCTCTTGTGTCGTTGTCTGAACTGAGTACAGGAACAGATGCAGTGAACTACGCAGAGCTCGGCTCAGCCGCTCTGAATCTGGCGTTGGTCATTGCTGCGACGCTGTTCGTCTTTGTGATGTTGCGTCGTTTTGCGCAACCGCTTTTCGCCAGAATTGGTCACTGGGCGTTACAGCCAACGCGTCTGAGCCCGCTGTTTCGTCAAACCATAGCGGTGCTGTTTGGCGGCCTTGTTGATGTAGCCGCTGTGGCTCTGGCCTGGATCAGTGGTTACCTGGTGGCGCTCTTCCTGGTCGGCGACACCGGTAGCATGGATGCACGCGAGTCGCTCTTTCTGAATGCCTTTCTGATGATCGAGATGGTCAAGGTGGTTATCCGCCTCATCTTTGCCTACCGACACGATTCCTTGCGCCTTTTGCCCATGCAGGCAGAAGATGCTGCCTACTGGAATGCCTGGTTGGCGCGTCTGACCAGCTTTATCGGTTATGGCGTCATGGTGGTGGTGCCCATTCTGAACGTCAATCTCTCGCCTGCGGTTGGCCGCCTGATGACGGTCATCATCATGCTGGTTGCTTTCCTTTACGCCGTTGCCATTGTCATGCAAAACAAGGCCAAGGTTGGGGCCAAATTGCTGGAAACAGCGGAAGAGTCGGAATCCCACTACACCCGCTACAGTTTTGGCCTGATGGCGCGCACCTGGCATCTGGCGGCCATTGCCTACTTCGCGGCACTTGCTGTTGTGACTCTGGTGCGTCCTGAAGACGCTTTGCCCCTGTTGGTCAAGGCGACGGTGCAAATGGCTCTGGCGATAGGCGTGGGTGTTTTCCTGTCCGTAGTACTGACGCAATTGATTGGCAACCAGATTCATATTTCCGATGAGGCGCGGCGCAAGTTTCCCTTGCTGGAGGAACGCCTGAATGGCTTTATTCCGACCCTGTTGAAGGTGGTTCGCGTTGCCATTCTGGTAACCGTTGTCGCTGTTATTCTGGACGCCTGGGGTATTTTCAATCTGGTGCAGTGGCTGGCTTCGGATGCTGGCTCTGCTGTCATACTGAAAATAGTGACGGTCGTGATCATTCTCTCGGCAGCCAAGATATTCTGGATTGTTCTGGCGAGCTGGGTTGAAAATAAATTGAATCCTGATACGGGAACAGGAGAACCAACACCCCGAGAGAAAACCCTGCTTTCCATCTTTCGCAATGCGATGCTGATCACATTGATTATTCTGACCATGATGATCGTACTGGCGGAAATCGGCATCAATATCGGGCCCTTGATCGCTGGTGCCGGTGTGCTTGGTCTGGCCATCGGTTTTGGTGCTCAAAAACTGGTGCAGGACATCATTACCGGTGTCTTTATTCAAATGGAAAACGCCATTAATACTGGCGATGTAGTCACTGCTGGTGGCATTACCGGTGTGGCCGAGAAGCTGACGATTCGTTCGCTGGGATTACGCGATCTGTCTGGTACTTATCACATCATTCCGTTTTCCTCGGTGGACGCTGTTTCGAACTATATGCGCGATTTCGCCTATCACCTTGGCGAATATGGTGTGGCCTATCGTGAAGACACAGACGAAGTCATCGTGCGCCTGCGTGAAGCCTACGAAGAATTGAAAACCGATGAAGACCTGGCGCTTTGCCTGCTTGAAGAAGAGCTTGAGGTGCATGGTGTCACGGCGCTTGCCGACAGTTCAGTGAATGTGCGTGTGCGCATCAAGACGACGCCAGGCACCCAGTGGGCGGTTGGCCGTGCTTACAACAGGTTGGTGAAACGCCATCTGGATGCTGCCGGTATTGAGATACCTTTCCCGCATACCACCATATATTTCGGCCAGGAGAAAGACGGTTCATCGCCTCCAGCCGCAGTGCGCCTTGAGCAGATGCGTCCCGAGGGTACAGAGTCGGACTTCGACGACAGCAAAGCCACTGTGAATCCGAAACGCAAAGGCGATTTCGACGACGCGGACGATTGACCTGCAACGAATGCCCTGTCCGAGTTCTGATCCGGGCAGGGCGTTCAGTGCAGTTTCAATCGCGGTTTAATGGCGTGGTTGAGTCGATCAATCACCGCCAGCAACACCATTCTTGGCAGGCCGTGCAGTGCCATCTGATGCTGGCGATACAGACTGATATAGACCATTCTCGCCAGTTTACCCTCGATCATCATGCTGCCACGTGTCAGGTTGCCCATCAGCGAACCGACTGTGCTGAATCGACTCAGACTGACCAGGGAACCATGATCCTTGTAGCGGTAGGGCAGCAAGGGTTTTTGCTGGTGTTGCCGAACCAGGTTCTTGTAGATGTGGCTGGCCATTTGGTGTGCCGATTGAGCGCGAGGTGGCACCATGCTGCCATCAGGCTGAGCACAGGCACAGCAATCACCGAGGGCCCAGATGCGGTTGTCTCTGGTTGTTTGTAAGGTGTCTTGAACTACCAACTGATTGTTGCGCGCACTCTCCAGCCCGCTGATCTCTTTCAAGAAGGTGGGTGCTCGGATACCCGCCGCCCAGACCAGCATGTCCCCTTCGATCTGTTCACCCTCATCGGTTTCCAGGCTGTTAGCGTGGCCGCGCACTACTTTTGTGTCGGTTCGTATCTGGACGCCAAGCTGGCCCAGTTCGTAAGAGACCATGCCACTGAGACGCTCCGGCAAGGCAGGGAGAATGCGTGGCCCGGCTTCCACCAGGGTAATGCTCATATGGCTGGGTGACATATGGCCCAGGTCGTAATCGCGGATAATGCTGGCGGCATTGTAGAGCTCGGCCGATAGCTCTACGCCGGTAGCACCACCACCGACAATCACCAGATTCAATCGTGCGTCCTTGCCAGCTGAGCGGTCCTTGTCGAGGCGCAAAAAGGCGTTGAGCAGACGTTTGTGAAAGCGTTCAGCCTGAGCGGGAGCGTCCAGCATCATGCAATGCTCTGAAATACCGGGAATGCCAAAGTCGTTGCTGATACTGCCCAGAGCAAACACCAGTTGATCGTAGCGGACCCGGCGTTCATCGAGAATGGTTTCGCCGTCGCTGTCGGTCAGCGGTTCCAGAACGACGTTGCGTGTTTCCCTGTCCAGATTACACACCCGTCCCAGGGTGAAGTGAAAGCCATTGCGTCGAGCATGGGCTCGGTAATTGATTTCGTCGATGCCACTGTCCAGAGAGCCGGCGGCGACTTCATGCAGCAAGGGTTTCCATAGGTGGGTGTTGTTGCAATCAATGAGTACAACATTCGCCAGACCTTTGCGCCCCAGCCGCCGGCCGAGGCGAGTGGCCAACTCCAGGCCCCCGGCACCACCCCCGACGATGACAATCTGTTCCTTGCTTTCGGTGTTCGACATAACGCCATCCTTTGATATATTTGCCTTGAATGTACGCCGCTCGGGCTCGTATTGGCAACAGCACCTGCTCGGGTTTGTTGCGTGGCGATGGTCCGCGCCGGCTACCGGTGGTGCCTCTGCGGGGTCGGCGTAAATCCGTCCATGGTGCCTAGACCGCAGCATCCATGCTGCGGACTCCCCCGCTGAGGCACCACCGGCATCCGCCGCTCGAACTGTGCCAACTACTAAACTTGCGAAGCTCAGTCTATGTAAATTGGTTGAGCATATGGAATGGGGCGTTGCCAGGTATGGTCGAAAGTTGTCCCTTCGATTATGGCGAATAGCGCTCGAATACTGCCGGCGTGTGCAACGATCAGGCAGGTTTTCGGCGGTTGTGTTTCATGCCACCAGCGCTCGACTCGTCTGAACAAGTCACGGCCACTTTCGCCGCCGGGTGGTGCAAAGTCCAGAGGGGCTTTTGCCCATTGGTCGATCAGGCTACGCTCGACATCGTCCCAGGCCTTGCCTTCCCATTCGCCAAAATTCAGTTCCTGTAGTGCAGAAGCAATGGTGACTTCCAGCGGGCTTGCCAGTGTCTGAGCCAGATCAAGGCAGCGAGGCGCTGGGCTGCTGAAAACGGGGTTGGCATTCTTGGTCGAGGCTTTCAGGCGGGCGGCGAGGGTGCCCGGTAGTTCTGCGAGCTCCGGGTCAGATTGCCCGTAGCAGAGGCCAGTGCTGGCTGCTTTGCCATGGCGCAGCAAGATCATAGCCAGGCCAGCCAGAGGGTCAGCATCAACAATTCCTGCAGTTGCTGAGCGCCGCCGAGGGCATCACCGGTATAACCCTGAATGCGTCGTTGAAACCAGCGTATCAGTAGATTGCGGAGTAACAGGGCACTGACCACAAACAGCAGGGCCATCGGCCACGGCAGAAGCAGGAAAGAGGCTGCAACCGGTATGGCAGCAATCAGGCTGGCCTGCCAGCCAAAACGGGTCGCCAGGGGCTTGCTTTTGGCCTGAACGGCATCGCTCACATAGGGCAGAGACCAGAGTGTCGAAATGGACCAGAAACGGCTGCTCGCATGCACAAGTGGTAAGACCAACCAGGGGCTGACTCCGGCTTCAAAGAGGAAAACGAGCAATTGCCAACGCAATACCAGGCTCATGAACAAGGCACTGGCGCCGTAGGTGCCAAGGCGGCTGTCTTTCATGATCGACAGCGCGGATTCACGATCGAAGCCACCACCAAAGCCGTCCAGCAGGTCGGCCAGGCCATCTTCATGAAAAGCCCCGGTGAGCAACAGGCTGAACACCAGCATAAGGAGAACGGCGATGCTCCAGGGCAGGAGCTGGTTGAACAGCAATATTGTGCCCGCCAGCAAGGCGCCAAGCATCATCCCTATCCAACTGAAGTAGCGGCTACCCCGGTTGAGATGATCATCAGAAAAATGCACGCCCGGTGGCGCCGGCAAGCGGGTAAAAAAGACCCAAGCGTTAAAAAAGGCGTGAAAATGCTGGCTCAACAATCCGCTCAGGCCTCGTCTGGTGCTTGTTCGCTGACGCCCGCATCGGCAAAGCTGGCCATGTCGTTGAAAAAGGCTGCCGCCGCTTGGACCAGAGGCCAGGCCAGCACTGCACCGCTGCCTTCTCCCAGGCGCAAGTCGAGCTGCAGCAGTGGTTCGACATCCAGTGCCAACAGCAGGCTGTGGTGGGCCTTTTCGACCGAAAGATGGCTGAACACGCAGTAGTCCAGTATCGCCGGATGATCTCGCCAGAGGGTCAAGAGGGCGGTGCTGGCAAGAAAACCATCGACCAGGATCACCTTGCCCACCTCGGCAGTTGCTGCCATGGCGCCGGCCATCATCGCCAATTCCAGGCCACCCAGGTGTTGCATGATGGCCGCACCAGAGGTCAGTTGATCACGATGCCGCACCAAGGCTTGTTCAACAACCTCCGCCTTGTGAACGAGCATGGCATCGTTAGCGCCGGTGCCGCGGCCAACACAGTCGTGTGGCGGTATTTTCAGGCAGGCCGCCATCAAGGCCGCACCAGCCGTGGTGTTGCCAATGCCCATTTCGCCGAAACTCAGCACTGAGCTGCCCTCGGCCAGCTTCATTCTGGCAAGTTCGGCGCCAAACTCTACAGCCGACAGACACTGCTCCGGGGTCATCGCTGGTTCTGCGGTAAAATCCGCAGTACCTTCGGCAATGCGATGATCGAGCAGGTTGGGGTGGGGTGGCAAGCTGTCACCTCGAATGCCTGCGTCGACTACGGTCATATTGATGTCCTGCTGTCGGCAGAACACATTGATGGCTGCACCACCATTGCAGAAGTTTGTCACCATTTGCCGGGTGACTTCCGACGGGTAAGGGCTGACACCTTGAGCACAGACACCGTGGTCGGCGGCAAACACCAGATGATGAAGTGGCCCCAATTGAATATTCTGGCTGGCTTGAATACGCGCCAGTTGAGCTGCGACTCGCTCCAGTTGGCCTAAGGCACCCTGGGGTTTGGTCTTGCCATCTATGTGTTGCTGGATGATGGCATCCATATGTCGAGAGGCCGGAGCGATGTTAAATGAATAACGCATCCTTTCTTCCTTTGGTTATTTGAGCTTCAGCGGCAAACCTGCTGTTATTAGTGTAACGGCTTGTGCCAGTTGAGCAATGTCCTGGTGTAACCAGCCGGTTTCATCGACGAACTGACGGCTCAGGGCTCCCATTGGTACAATGCCCTGGCCGACTTCATTGCTGACCAACAGGCAGTGAGCGTTCATGTTTTCAAGTTGCGCCAGCAAGGCCGCTCTTTCGGTTTTCCACTCTTCCGTATTTTGTGACAACTGCTGCGTCACCCACAGGGTAAGACAATCGACCACAACGGTAGCCTCTGATTGATTGCATTGGGCGAGGGCCGCCGTCAGTGCGTTCTCGCACGCCACAGTGACAAAGCGATCGTCACGATAGGCTCGGTGATGGGCAATACGCTCTGCCATTTCCTGGTCGCCTGCTTGAGCCGTTGCCAGGTAAAAGTGTGGCCCTGATCGAGCCAGTGCAGTCTGTTCTGCGAAGCGTGATTTACCGGAGCGCGCCCCGCCCAGGATCAAGTGAATCGGCATCGAATGGTCTATCCTATCTCTGTTAGAGAGTATCGTCAGAGTATATACTGCGCGCCCCGCTGTGTTGGTACAGTATCGCGTCAGGGAGTCATCTTATGTCGTCTACAGAAATGCATTCTCACGCCCTGGGAGTTGTTGATGTACTGCGCCGGCTCAAGCCGGAAGAGCGTGCTCAGATGTTGTCCAGCTATGAGCCAGACATGGCGCTGGCCATTTTTGAGCAACTCGACACCACCTTGCAGGAAGAACTGCTGGATGAATTGCCCGACACCGAAGTCAAACAGCTGATCGAAAGCCTTGACCCGGATGACCGGGTTCGCCTGCTCGATGCTCTGCCCGAAGCCATTGCCGACCGACTGTTGAGCCGCCTCAACCGCCGTGAGATGCGTCTGACTCGGAAGTTGATGAGCTACCCGGAGGAATCCGCCGGGCGCATCATGAACCCGGAGTACCTGCCGGTGCGAGACGACCTTACTGCTGAGGACGCATTAGCGCTGGTACACCGGGAAGGCCGTTCAGCTGGCACCATTGATGCCCTGCCAGTGATCGATGAAGACCGCTGCGTAGTCGGGTTGTTGTCGCTTAGCAAACTGGTACTGGCTGAACCTTTCGACCGAGTCGGTGACCTCATGGTTACTCCGGTACCGACCGTCAGCCCCGAAACGGACCAGGAAGCCGTCGCCCACCTGATCCAGAAAGCCGACCTGTTGGCTGTACCCGTTGTCGATGAAGACGAGCGTCTGCTCGGTCTGATTACCGTCGACGATGCCATGGACATTTTGCAGTCAGAACGCGAAGAAGACTTTGCGCTCGTTTCCGCCAGCGAACCGCTGGATCGGCCTTATTTTTCGACCAGTCCTATTGGTCTCGCCCGGTCTCGACTCGTCTGGCTTACCCTCCTGGCGGTGGCTGGGGTGTTAACCGTCAATGTACTGGGTGCTTTCGAAGAAGTTCTCGATCAGGTTATCGCTCTCGCTCTATTCATTCCCTTGCTGATCGGAATCGGAGGCAACTGTGGTGCCCAATCTGCCACCACGGTTATTCGAGCCATGGCTATTGGTGACCTCGCTGGCCGCAATCCGATCATGATTATCTCGCGAGAAGGTTTGACTGGCTTGATACTGGGTACCGGTGTCGCGACGCTCGCCTTTTTGCCCGTCATGCTGATCTTCGAGGTTAACCTCGCCATCACCATCGCCCTGACCCTCGTAGCCATCTGCACCCTGGCTACGGTAGTTGGATCGAGCATGCCCTTGCTCGCCAAGCGCTTCAACATTGACCCTGCCGTCGTCAGCGCCCCCATGGTCACCACGCTCGTCGATGCCAGCGGTTTGCTCGTCTACTTTCTCATCGCCATGATCGTCATGGGGCTTTAGTGCCGGCTCACGTTGCCGTAGCCGGAGCGTCCCACCGGAAAAAACAGACCAGAATCCTGACCTGGATCACTGGAATGACGAGGGTTTAGCCTCATATTGGTGTTACCGAAAGTGGCTGGCGGCCACAGAAACCGTTACAAGCCGTTTTGGGCCGTCCTGTTAATAAAGGGCGGGGAAATCAGTCAACAAAGGAGGAAACAGTATGAAGCAACTAGCCCAACTACTGACCGCCTGCGCCTTGTCCATTTTAGTGGCAAGTGGCGCTGCAGCCTTTGATCTGTGGACTGGCGGTGTCAGTGAACATGAACGCAGCGACGCACCCGAACGTAACACCCGGGTCGAGTTCTTTGTCGACAGCGGCTCCTATTTGTCCAACGTCTACTTTGAGCTCTATACCGACACCGGAACCCGCATTCTCGACGGGCATTCCGATGGCCCCTGGGTCATGATGGAGCTATTCCCTGGTGAGTACAGCATTCGCGGCACCCGCGAAGACACCGGTGAAGCCCAGAGCGTGAGGTTTTTCGTGGAAGATGGCCGTAACCATGTCTTCGGCCTCAGATTTACTGAGTAACTCAAAGTATAGAAGGAAAAAAAACCGGCCTGAATAAGGCCGGTTTTTTTTTGAATAACAGCTTCGATTGTCACCTTATCGTCATATTCCAACTCTATAGTGCGTCCTGTGCAGGGGCTTCGCCCTGTCAGGTCAAACAAACCATGTTGGAGACCCTCATGACAATCAAGACCATTTTTAAAGCCTGCGCCCTTGCTGGTGCAGTCACACTTGGCACAGCCGCCGTTGCCGATGTCGATCCTAACCTGCCTGAGTACAGCCGTGCTTCTGGTGTATCTGGTAACCTGACGTCTATCGGTTCAGACACCCTGAACAACCTGATGACACTGTGGGCTGAAGAGTTCGCCAAGTTCTACCCGAACGTCAACGTCCAGATTCAAGGTGCCGGTTCAGGTACAGCGCCTCCTGCTATTACTGAAGGCACCGCACAGTTGGCTCCAATGAGCCGCGGCATGCGTCAGTCTGAGCTTCAGTCTTTCGAAGAGCGCCATGGCTATGAGCCTTACGCTTTGCCAGTCGCTATCGACATGTTGGCGGTTTACGTCAACCGTGATAACCCTCTTGAATGTCTGTCTTTGCCACAAGTCGATGCCATATTCTCTGCGACTCGCCTGGGCAACTACAATGAAGACATCACCCGTTGGGGCCAGGTTGGTCTGACAGGCGCCTGGGCTAACCGTGACTTCGCCTTGTACAGCCGGAACGCTGTATCTGGTACTTACGGTTTCTTCAAAGACAACGCCCTGTTCGGCGGTGACTTCAAATCCAGCATTAATGAGCAGCCAGGTTCTTCTTCTGTTGTTCAAGGTGTAACCGAGTCCATCAACGGCATTGGCTACTCCGGTATTGGCTACCGTACTCCGGGCGTAAAAGTACTGGATCTGGCAGCTGAAGAAGGCGGTGATTGTGTAGCTGCAAGTGCCGACAACGCTGGCACAGGTACTTATCCGCTGGCTCGTTTCCTCTACGTCTACATCAACAAGGATCCTAACCGCGATCTGGACCCGCTGCAGCGCGAGTTCGTGAAGATGCTTTACACCAAAGAAGGTCAGGAAGTGGTACATCGTGATGGTTTCGTACCCTTGCCTGAATCACTTGCCGCTCAAATCCGTGCGGACCTGGGCATCAACTAAGCCTCAGTCAGACCAGAAGCCAGCGAAAGCTGGCTTTTTTATGTCCAGAAAATGGCCAGGGACAGACAGTACTCCAGCAATTCAGGAGCAATTTCCGAAGAGGGCCTGACATATCACTGACTGTCACAGTTTTGTCATATAAAAGTAATATTCTGCGCCGAGTCGAGCGGGTTGGCTGCTATAAACACCCGGCCCCGCTGTCTTTCTGCCTGATTCAAACACACGAGTAGACCTTCATCATGACTGAATCTCTCTCTGCACAGGAATCACCGTCTAAACGGCCTGAATCCCTGTTGCCCGATTCGAAAACCCGTGCAAAACGCCGGTCACGTCGAAAACTGCGCGACAGAATTTCATTCTGGGGTGTGTCGGCAGCCGGCTTTGGCGTCGTTTTCTCGCTGGCGCTGATCTTCATATACCTTTTTTATGAGGTCATTCCGGTTTTCAAAGGTGCCACTCTGGATGAGCAGCGGCGTTTTAGTTTGCCCGCCATAGAGCAGAATCAGCAGGTAGAGCGTCTGTGGCTGGAGCGCTATCAGGAACTGGGTGTTTATTACACCAATGATGCTCAGGTTCGTTTTTTCGAGGTAGACACTGGTGCAATACGTTCAGAGTTTGAACTGAACGTTCCCGAAGGCGTCAGCGCTACCAGCTTTGCCAACGGTGAAGATATCGGCCGCTTTGTTGCGTACGGCTTGAGCGATGGTCAAATAGTCTCTGCCCGGCACGCCTACGACCTCAGCTTTCCCGACGATCGTCGCTTTATTCAGCCAAAAATGGAATTCCCCTTTGGCGAAGACCCTATTATTTTGGATGAAGATGGACAGCCGATACAAATACTGGGTGTTCAAGCATCGACGCGGGGCACACCAAGAATGGGTGTTGCTGGCTACACAAGGGATGAACGTCTGGTGATGGCCGTGCTAGCCACACAAACCAACATGATGACCGGAGCGGTGACTGTTCAGGCTAATCGAGCAACACTGCCAGCCTTACCAAGCGGTACCAATCCGACGAGCATCCTTATCGATAAGAACCTCCGCTCTGTTTTCGTTGCAGATGAGCAGGGCAGGGTTCATTACTTCGATGTCAGTAACTTGAATTCGCCAAGGCTGGTACAAACGGTTTCTGTTGGTAGCCCGATTACTGCCATGGATTTTCTGGTCGGTTCGGTCTCTATCATAATCGGTACAGAATCCGGCGAGTTGTCTCAATGGTTTCTGGTGCGTGATGACCAGAACCAATACACCCTGGAAAAAGTGCGGGAATTCACTGCTCACTCGGCAGCCATTACCTCGCTGACACCTGAGTACACCCGTAAGGGCTTCCTGGTTGGTGATGCTTCCGGTGTGGTCGGTATTCATTACGGTACTTCGGCTCGCACTTTGTTGCAGAAGTCTGTGCAGAGTGAACCAATTACCGGCATTGCTGTTTCACAGATCAACCAGCGCGTGCTCACTTTATCCGCCAGCAATGAAGTAGCTGCTTTCGAGTTGTGGAACCGGCATCCGCAGATTTCGTTCAGAGCCCTCTGGAACAAGGTCTGGTATGAAGGCCGCAGTTCTCCTGAATACATCTGGCAGTCATCTTCTGCCAGTGATGAATTTGAGTCCAAGTTCAGCCTGATTCCGTTGACTGTCGGTACATTAAAAGCGGCTTTTTTTGCCATGTTGTTTGCCATGCCACTGGGTCTGTTGGGGGCCATTTACACGGCCTATTTCTTGACACCCAAACTCAGGGGCGTGGTTAAACCGACGATCGAAATCATGGAAGCCTTGCCGACCGTTATTCTTGGCTTTCTTGCTGGCCTTTGGTTGGCTCCCTTTATGGAAAACCACTTGCCAGCAGTATTCAGTATTCTGGTAGGCATGCCATTGATTATGATAGGGGTAGCCGCTCTTTGGGGCTATGTGCCCAAGGGTTTGCGTAATCAGATTCCGATCGGCTGGGAAGCCGTAATTTTGATCCCTTTTATTCTGTTCTTCGGTTGGTTATGCGTCACGCTATCGCCTTTTGTCGAAATCGCCTTCTTTGACGGCAGTATGCGTCAATGGTTGACCGATGTCGGTATTACCTACGACCAACGCAATGCCATGGTTGTCGGCGTGGCCATGGGTTTTGCAGTAATCCCGACCATTTACTCTATCGCAGAAGATGCTGTATTTAACGTGCCCAAGCATTTGACTCAGGGGTCGCTGGCGCTCGGTGCAACAGCCTGGCAAACGGTTGTAGGGGTCGTGTTACCAACTGCTAGCCCGGGCCTTTTCTCTGCCGTCATGATTGGTTTTGGTCGTGCCATTGGCGAAACCATGATCGTGTTGATGGCCACGGGCAACAGCCCCATCGTCAACTTCAATATCTTTGAAGGCATGCGGACTCTGTCGGCCAATATCGCGGTCGAGTTACCAGAAACGGCTGTGGGCGGTACCCACTTCCGCATTCTGTTCCTCGCAGCATTGGTGCTCTTTATCGTTACCTTTATCTTTAACACCATCGCTGAAGTGGTGCGCCAACGTTTGCGCCTCCGCTACAGCAGCTTGTAAGCCAGGGGGAATAGACAATGAAAGCATGGTTTCGAAGTGGCACACCCTGGATCTGGCTGACTGGTGGCGCCTTGGCCTTGAGTCTGGTGATGGTGATTGGCTTATTGAGCTTGATCGCTGTGCGGGGTTTCGGGCATTTCTGGCCCTCTCTGGTAGCGGAAACCGTTGTTACCAACCACGACACCGGTGAGCAAACACTGGTACTGGGTGAGATTACTCGTACCGAACAGGTACCGGCTGCTGTAGCTCGTGATGCGGGTCAGTTTGTGCCGGAAGGCATTGAGCTGGTTGAGCGTGTATTGTTCAAGCGCGGTAACCGCGATCAGTTCGGGCAGGACTTTGTTTGGCACTTGGGGTTGACCCTGGATGAGATGAGTTTCCCGCCTGAAGTATTGGCCATTGAGCGCCGCGAGTGGGGTAACTTTTACGGCTATCCAATTTACCTGGAAATTGATGGCGAGCGTATTGAAACCGATGACCCGCGCTTTCGCGATCTGACTCAGGCCGCCGTCGACCGCAGCCTCGATTATCGCCAGCGCATCCGCAGGATTGAACGAACCGACATCGGGCGCACCAGTCGTGAGTTGGAAAATATCCGACTCGAGGAGCGCGGAATGCAATTGCGCGGAGTAACTGGCCCGGATCTGGAGGAAGCACAGGAGCGTTTTGCTCGCCAGCGGGCGCTGCTCGAAGCCGAGTTTCTTGAGTTGCGCTCTGAACTGGATGCCTTGTACGCAAGCCAGCGTCGCGACCTGCTGCACATGCGCATGTCTGACGAGCGGGAATTGACCATTGGTTTTGATAACATCGTGCGGGTGACCAGTCCAAATGACATCACTGTGCTGGCTAAGATTGTCGAGTACTTTGATCGTGTTGGCGAGTTCCTTACCGAAGGACCGCGTGAAGCCAATACAGAAGGTGGCATTTTCCCGGCGATTTTCGGCACTGTGACCATGGTGCTGGTGATGTCTATCATGGTAACGCCCTTTGGCGTACTGGCGGCCATATACCTGCGTGAATACGCCAAGCAGGGCACAGTGACTCGCATCATTCGAGTGTCGGTGTACAACCTGGCCGGGGTGCCGTCCATTGTGTTCGGAGTGTTTGGCCTTGGCTTTTTTGTGTACTTCCTGGGTGGCAATATCGACCAATTGTTTTATCAGGCAGCCTTGCCATCGCCAACCTTCGGCACACCAGGTTTGTTCTGGGCGTCACTGACTCTGGCCTTGTTGACTTTGCCGGTTGTGATTGTCTCCACCGAAGAAGGCCTGGCGCGTATTCCGACCACCATTCGCCAGGGCAGCCTCGCGCTCGGCGCCACCAAATCCGAAACCCTCTGGAAGGTTGTTGTGCCGCTGGCAACACCGGCTATGATGACCGGTTTGATTCTCGCCATTGCACGCGCAGCTGGTGAAGTGGCGCCGTTAATGTTGGTGGGTGTGGTCAAGCTGGCACCGACTCTGCCAATCGATGGTGAGTTTCCCTTTATTCACCTCGAGCGCAAGATCATGCACCTGGGTTTCCACATCTACGACGTCGGCTTTCAGAGCCCGAACGTCGAAGCAGCGCGACCACTGGTTTACGCCACAGCCCTGACCCTGGTTTTGTTGATCATTGTGCTGAACTTGACCGCCATCGCCATTCGTAACCGCCTGCGTGAAAAATACCGCAGCGATTCGGACTAAGAGGCCCCGGCCATGACAAAAATTCTCACACCTTCCGGTCGAGCGCCGGGAAATACCACCGATTCATCTGAGCCCGTTCGCGCGGGTTCGCAGCAAGAAGGTATAAACGCCATGACTGAAGCCATGACCGAGTTGGACGAGCAACTCAATATCGACAACGAAACCATCAAACTGACGGTTGATGACCTGCGCCTCTATTACGGCAATGACCAGGCCTTGAAAGGCATAGATATGAAGATCCCCGAAAAGCGCGTTACGGCTTTTATTGGCCCTTCTGGTTGTGGCAAGTCGACTCTTTTGCGTTGCTTTAACCGGATGAACGACCTGGTTGATATCTGCCGTATTGAAGGCACCATACGGATGGATGGAGATGACATTTATGCGCCCAAGGTGGATGTAGCCGAACTGCGTCGCCAGGTGGGTATGGTGTTCCAGAAGCCGAACCCCTTTCCGAAAACGATCTATGAAAATGTCGCCTATGGTTTGCGGCTGCAGGGTGTGAACGACAAGCGTACTCTGGATCAGGTAGTAGAAGATTCTCTGCGCGGTGCCGCCCTCTGGGATGAAGTCAAGGACCGCTTGCACGACAACGCCTTCGGCCTCTCCGGTGGTCAGCAACAGCGCCTGGTCATTGCCCGTGCCATTGCCATTGAGCCCGAAGTCCTGTTGCTCGATGAACCGGCCTCGGCACTGGACCCGATATCAACTCTGAAGATCGAAGAGTTGATCAACAGTCTTAAAGAGAAGTACACCATCGTTATTGTGACCCACAACATGCAGCAGGCAGCTCGAGTATCCGACTATACTGCGTTCATGTACATTGGCGAGCTGATCGAGTTTGGCCCTACCAACGAGATGTTCACCAACCCGAAAGAAAAGCAAACCAACGATTACATTACCGGCCGCTTCGGTTAAGGACACTGCCATGGACATGACCAATCTCGACAAGCATATTTCGTCCCAATTCAACGAGGAACTGGAGCGCTTGCGCACGATGTTCCTCACCATGGGTGGCATCGTTGAGGAGCAGTTGAGCAATGCGATCAAGGCCGCGGTGGACTCCGACTCCAAGCTGGCGCATGAGGTGATGGCTGCGGGTGTTAAGGTGAACACCCTGGAAAAGCGCATTGATGCCGAGTGTAACCGTATCATCGTGCGTCGTCAGCCAACGGCCGGTGACCTGCGCCTGATGCACGTAATTTTGAAAGCGGTATCAGATCTGGAACGGGTTGGTGATGAAGCCGAGCGCATCGCCGCTGTTGCCATGGACACCTTCAGTGGCACTCAGCAAACCAATCTCCTCTCCAGCCTTGAGAGTATGGGGCGACACGTTCTGACCGTATTGCATGATACGCTCGATGCCTTCTCTCGTATGGACAGTGAAACAGCGGCGACCATCCATCTCGAAGACAAAAAAATCGATCGTGAGTACGAGTCAGTGATGCGCTTGTTGATGACCTACATGATGGAGGACCCGCGTTCCATTCCCAAGGTACTCAATGTTGTCTGGGCTGCGCGCTCACTCGAACGCATTGGTGACCGGTGCCAGAACATCACCGAATTTGTCATCTTTCTGGTTAAAGGCATCGATGTGCGCCATACCGACTTTAAACAGGTGCATGAAGAAGCCAGGGGCAATAAACAAAAGGGTCTGGAGGGTTGATCCAGTAAGCCGGCTTCACAACATTGCCATTGGCAAAGGAGCGTCGCGTTGTCTCTGACGACCAACTACACCTGGTAGTGTGCTGTTGCGAGGCTCCTCATGCACTGCTGGATCTTTCGTTCAACCCTTAGTTGTCCATGGCGTCTCGCCATGAATGTCGAGGGTGAAAGCCAACCATACGTTTGGCTTTGGTGTTGTCATAGAAAGTTTCGTTTAGCGCCATTTTTCGCTTGAGTGGAACCGCCTGATAAAAGGTATCGATCACTTCCTGACTGCTGATGCCAACTGAGAGATCGTCGTTTGCAACGTTGAAGACTTCATAACCCAGATCGTCCGTCTTCAGGCAGCAGTCGACCATGTGACCGAGGTCGCGTGCATCGATGTAAGCAAAAATATTGCGACGTCGCAGCTCCGGGTTTTCCATAAAGGCGGGGAAGTTGGTGGCGTATTCATGTGGCTCTATTACATTGTTGATGCGCAAACCGTAAATATCGAAGCCACTACGAGCCTGAAAAGAACGAGCTGTGGCCTCGTTGACCACCTTGGACATGGCGTAACTGTCTTGAGGAATGGTCGGGTGCTCTTCATCAACCGGAATGTACTCGGGTTTTTTCTCACCATCGGCAAAGCAAATGCCATAAGTGGTTTCCGAGGAGGCAAAGATGACTTTGCGAATTCCCAGTCTGGTGGCGGCGTCGAGCACGTTGTATGTGCTCATGGTATTGATGCGAAAGGTTTCGTTATCGGGGCGAAGTAGAATGCAAGGGATGGCCGCAAAGTGCACCACAGCATCATAGGTCGGCACCCCGGTACCTGGCTCCAGCTCATCAAAACCGGCGTAGGCATGCAGGGCATTGAACACCTGGCCTGCGTCAGTCAAATCAACACGCAGCGAGTCGACTCCGGGCATCTCCAGAGGTACCAGATCGGCATTGGTAACGCGATGGCCCTGTTCGATCAGGTAAGCGATGGCATGACGGCCGGCCTTGCCGCTGCCGCCGGTGAACAATAAACGCATGGGACGGTACCTGAATAAAAAATGAGTCTTGAAGGATAGTCGGGACAGTGGTCAATAGCCAATTGCTCGAAGCGTTATAACAATCGCATCAACTCTTTTGGTATGGCACACATTTCCTGCTGTAATGCTGGCGCTAACAGTGAAGCTGGGTGTTAACGGTGCACAGTGCTGTAGAGTCGGCATTTTTTAGAACCAACCGTTTCCGTTTCCAGCCCAGCAGGGTCTTGCTCCATCATGGCTTTCAGTAGTGACTTGTCGAGCACTTTTATCTGTCCGCGCCGGGACTCAATAGCGCCTTTGAGTCGCAGTGAGCTGATTGCTTCCGTAACGCCTTCCCTCCTCACACCGAGCAAATGGGATATGGATTCATGTGTAATGGCCAGAGTGTCTGTGTTCAGTCGGTCCAGTGACAACAGAATCCACCGGCACAGTAGCTGGTCAATATGAAAGTGTCGGTTGTACAGTGCGTTCAGTGAGATCTGTTCTATCAGGGTGACGGTGTAGCCAAGAAGTACTCTCTGAAAATCCGGATGGCTGTGAAAGCTGGTGATCAGGTCAGTGGCTAATAGCTGATAAGCGATTCCACTTTGTTGCGTCAACGCATTCAGCGGTGTGCCTATATCGCCCAGTATAAAATTGATGCCAACCATGCCTTCGCGCCCAATCATGGCTGTTGCCATCATGGCTCCATCTGCTTCCCGGTTCACAGTAGATATGATGCAGCTAGTAGGAAAATAGGCATAGCGATTCTCACTGCCGGGGGAGCCAGGTATGGAACCAGCGTCAAGAGTGACCTCTTTAAACAAAGGAAGCAGCGTCTGTTGGGTTTCTGGCTTAAGGCTGGCCAGTAGTTGATTGTTGAGTGGCGTTCCGAGATTTGTCATGATTTTTCCATAGCCACTTGTTTAATGTGGCAATTCCACCTGTCTCCGTGACCTGTGGAGGGCTAATGAAAATATCGAGGACATGGTCAGACAGCCGACTTGGCTGACGCCTGGCTACTACCGACATTCGAAGAGATCTGTGAACATATTTTAGCCAAAAGCTTGAGCAAATCTTTGATCTGCATCAATTTGCCCGGGTTTTAATCGAGGAGTCCTTGTGGCAAGTGGATACTACGCTTCCGCCACTTGACCACTGAACACCGTTCCCGGCGGCCTTTACGCTGGATCTACTTTGCCATTTTGGGTAAATTCCCTTTATCCGGGTACCCGGGAGGAGATCGACTCTGGGTTAGTAAAGACCAACTCGTCCGGAATGGCAAATTGGGTTTCTGGCGGTACTGAGTTGGCCTTTGGCAGATTCTACAGCGCATAGACTGCCAACCTTTGCTCCAGATAAGAAAATGCGTGCTACAGTATAGCTGGAGTGGCTGTTATAGGGGCAGGGCGGCTCCGATAGTTGACACGGTTTGAAGCCAATCCCGTGGTCTACGGTTCCTCGTTCGGAACAGTAAGGAGGACCTGTCTTCTGATCTTTTGTGTTCTGAATGTGAGCCAAAGATATGCAGACAAATGAACGACTTGCTGATTTTATTCGAACAGAGATAGAGCCGATTCTGCAGGACTGGGAAGCCTTCGCCAGAACAATCTTTCATGCCAATCGTATGAGCAATACCGGGCTGCGCGACCACGCCAGAGAAATGCTTCTGGATATTGCTGACGATCTGGAGTCTCGCCAGACCCTTTTGCAGCAAGCTGATAAATCGAAAGGTCATGGGCCAGAGGTCGAGGTAGAGTCCTGGGCGGAAGTGCACGGTGGCGATCGACAAAGCAGCGGTTTCAGCGTCATGGAGACGCTGTCCGAGTTTCGGGCCCTGCGCGCCAGCGTGGTTTCACATTGGACCAGGTCCTGCCTTGTCGTTACTGGCGAGCAGCTCGAAGATTTGACACGATTCCATGAGGCCATAGATCAGGCCGTTGCCGAATCATTGGAGCACTATACTGACGAGAAGGATAAAGAGACTCGACTCTTTGAGGCCGTCCTGATTGCATCGCCAGACCCGATTTATGTGCTGGATCTTGATGGTCGCTTCATGTATGCAAACAAGGCCACTCTTGAGCTCTTTTCCCTCGAACTCAATGCCATCACTGGCAAAACGACTCACGATCTCGAATTTCCATTTGCCTCGGACTTTCAGCGAGATCTTGAAAAGGTGGTTTTGGAGCAGTCGACCTACAGGGGAAAGTTCAATCACACCTTTGCCTCTGGCCAGGGAGAGCAGTTCGAGTACTTGCTGGCACCGGTGTTGGACGAGCACAGCAGCACTGAAGCCACTGTCTGCATTCTGCGAGACATTACAGCGCGAGCACTTGCCGAAGAGAGAATTTGGCATACCGCTCATCATGATCTGCTAACCGGCCTGCCGAATCGACGCTTGTTTCTGGACCGTCTGGACCAGGAAGTCAAGCATGCCAAACGCAGCAACTTGCCCCTTTCGGTACTGTTCATGGATCTTGATGGCTTCAAGGAAGTCAATGATTCACTCGGGCACGAGGTGGGCGATCGATTGTTGGCCGAGGTTGCATGTCGACTGATTGAGTGTGTGCGGGAAGACGACACCGTTGCGCGCCTGGGTGGGGACGAGTTTACCGTGATTCTCACTGGAGCCAAGCAACGCGAGGATGTTCAATACGTTGCACAGACTATCATCGATGAACTCGCTGTTCCCTTTCTAATAGACCAGCAGCCTGTACAGATCTCCGTAAGTGTTGGTATATCGTTCTATCCCAGAGATGCACTCACGCCAGTCGCCTTACTGGAATGCGCTGACAGGGCGATGTATATCGCCAAAAAGTCCGGTTCTAATAGAATGTCATTCTACGAAAGGGCTGACTGATTTGAGAGGTATTTGCTACGGGTCGCGAATTTGCGCCAGAGCCTATTGTCAGTGCCCACTCTCATGGAAAGGTGTCTTCATGCCCAGCAAAGCGAAATGCCAATTTATTGTACGCAAGGCAGAATTGTCTGATCTTCCTGTGCTTGTCAACTTCCAGACCAGGTTGGCGCTTCACGTCGCGGGCGACCCCATTAACAGGCTCAAAGAGGAAGAGCGAGAACGGTTGATGATTGTGCTGCGATCTTTGCTCTCAAGCAAGGATAAGCGGATCGTCGTGGCTCAGGCACCCAATGGTGATCTGCTGGGAATGGGCTATGTCCATATCTTCAAGGATCAGGGCATCTGGGAGCAGGCGGGGGAGGTTAAACTCAAGTCTGCTATCATTGATGATGTCTGGGTGGAGCCGGACTTTCGCAGACTCGGGGTCTTCACTGCCATGCTTCGTGAACTGGTCACCTTTGCTGAAAAACACAAAGCGTATGAACTGATTCTCGAATACGCCACGGCCAACAAAGAGGCAGCAGCAACCTGGACCAGCCTGGGTTTTGTACCGACAGGAGTTCGCGCTTCGGCTTTCACTGAAGTTGTTCAAGAAAAGCTTGGCAAAAGGCGCTAACCTGGTAACCGATGAACAGGCAGTACTGAACCGCCAAAAGGAGAGTGACGTGATAGGCGATCGCAAGGTGAATGTCTTTTTTGATGAAGTGATGCTGGGGCACGATCCTCAAGTAGACTTACCCTTTATGCCCAGTCGAGTCGAAAAGCGAGTCAGGGCTGTATTGAAAGACCTGGATTTCAAATGGAGCTACCCCGAGCACCCCGGTCGATTGAGTGCTATTAAAAAGTATCTGGACGAAAACCCTGTACCAGGAACGTCCTTCATGTCCGGCTCGAGCGCGACATACGAGCAACTGAGTCGTGTTCATACGGCATCCTACCTGGATCATATCTTCTCCTTTGAAGGCAAACGCGCCTGGCTCGACAGCGATACCACTGCTGTGTCACCAGACAGCATCAAGGCCGCCACTGCCGCCGCAGGCAACGCCATCGCCGCAGTAGAGAGTGTATTTCGAGAAAAAGGACAGAGTGCTTTTGCGCTGGTAAGGCCGCCCGGGCATCACGCTGAGCCGGTTCGGGCCAGAGGCTTTTGTTTATTGAATAATATCGCCGTAGCAGCGGCCCATGCACAAGCGAAGTTGAACTGTGAGCGAATTCTTATTGTCGACTGGGATGCTCACCACGGTAATGGAACTCAAGAGATATTCTGGGCGGACCCTGATGTCTTGTTCTTCGATACTCATTGTGCAGCGCCCTTTTACCCTGGCTCTGGGCATCTGGACGAAGTGGGTGCAGGGCTGGGAGAAGGCTACACGATCAATGTGCCACTTCCTGAAACAGTTGGCGATGTGGCATTCGAGAAGGCCTTCCGTGACATTTTGATGCCTGCTGCCAATCATTTTAAGCCTGATCTGGTAATGGTGTCTGCGGGGTTTGACCCTCACCACAACGACATGGCGATGAACCTGACCTACAACGGCTTCAAGAACATCACGAAAATTGTGCAAGGTATTGCAGATCAGCACTGTGATGGCAGGCTCGTGCTTGTACTGGAAGGCGGCTACAATCTGACCTCCCTTGCCCGCGGCGTTCACGCAGTACTGGAAGTACTGGCTGGTGGAGATGCGGAAGAGGTAATGGAGTGTGGTGTAAAGGAAGTGGCGTCAGCGACGGAATTTCATCGTTCAGCCTTTACCGACGAAATGTGAAGAATAATCCAAACCCCACTTACTCAGAATGACGACATACCACACACCAAACCCTTGCTGTGTGGTGCCTACATCCAGCTACCGTTCACTCATAGAGACAGGATATTGACATGGCAACAGGAACAAAGAATATGATTAAAGCAATTGGCCTCGTTTTAATAGTCGTAGGTGCCGGTCTGGCATTCTGGGGTTACCAGCTCTCGGATTCTGTTGGTTCACAACTGACAGAAGCCATCACTGGTTCCGAACCTGAAGAGGTTATGATCCGCTATATCGCGGGTGCTGCCAGTTTTGTTGCTGGTTTATACCTCTTCCTGAAAAAATAACACTGGAGCGCTTATGAATATTCTCGATTTGATCGTATTTTTAGCCATCGGTGCACTGGTTGGCTAGCTGGCAGGGAAAATCGTAAAAGGAAGAGGTTTTGGTGTAGTCGGTAATATAGTGGTCGGTATTCTGGGCGCTGTGTTGGGCGGTTTTGTGTTCGGTTTCCTTGGCCTGGCGGCAACCGGGTTGTTGGGCTCGATCGTGATGGCCACCATCGGTGCCGTCATTTTGCTCTATGTCATTAATCTGGTAAAGAAGGCTTGAGCACTCCTTGCAGGGTTGGAGTGATACCCCTGCTGTGTGAGCCCAGTCTGGAAACGATAGAAAGTGTCTGATCTGCTATATATTGTACTGGGCGTTCTGCTACTGACAGCTGGCGGTGAAGCCCTTATCAGAGGGGCTCTGGCCGCCTCCCACCGCATGGGTGTGTCACCATTGCTCAGTGGCCTGTTGATTGTTGGTTTTGGAACCTCCGCTCCCGAACTGGTTGTATCCATCGATGCCGCTCTTGGTGAACGACCCGACATCGCCATTGGTAATGTTGTAGGAAGCAACATCAGCAATATTCTGCTGATATTGGGGCTTTGCGCGGTGATCACCCCGCTTGCGGTCAAGCCTTTGGTATTGCGACGGGATGCAGTCACGGTAGTGGCCGCAAGCATTCTATTCCTGATTCTGGTTGGGGGCAGTGCACTGGCCAGGTCTGATGCCGGCATCTTCTTGTTAGCCCTGGCCGTCTACCTTTATTGGGCTTATCGATCCGAACAGTCAGGCACCTCACCTTCCGCAGAGTTGCTCAAGGCTGAAGCGCAAGAGGTGACGGCTCTTCCCAGAACCGTCTTCTGGATTGTATCAGCAGTCGTATTGGGATTGGTGCTCCTGATAGTCGGTTCCCAGGTATTGTTAAACGGCGCTGTAGGCATTGCGGAGTCTTTTGGCGTATCGGAGGCGGTGATTGGCTTGACGCTGGTGGCCGTGGGTACCTCGCTGCCTGAGCTGTCGATTTCAGTCATAGCCGCATTTCGGCGTCATGCCGATGTAGCGATTGGCAACGTTCTGGGCAGCAATATTTTTAACCTCCTTGGAATTCTTGGCATTTCCGCATTGCTCCAACCTCTTCCGGTCCACGAGAGAATCTTGCAGTTTGATCAGTGGGTCATGCTGGGAACATCCATTCTATTGCTGCTCTTCCTCTATAAAGGCAGGAAGCTCAGTCGGCTTGAGGGTGGCTTCCTGTTGTTGGGCTACGTTTTTTATCTCGGCCTCAGTTTCACTCTGTTCGGAGGGTAAAACCTCATATTGAGTCAATCAAGCCGATGCGATTATTTTCGGTTCGCCAACCTTTATGGGAACGGTATCGGCGCAATTCAAAGCTTTGGCCGATGCCACAACGGACTACTGGCAGGAGCAGCGAGATTCCTGCGCTGATACGTCGAAGTGTCGCACCACTTGCATCTGCCCACCTGACGGCTCGCTGGTTAGGGCATTTAGTCTGTTACAGTACACTAGCTCCACCTTTATTGTTCGCCGAATTGATACAGATCAACCTTCTGACCTGGCATTCCTGTGTTATCTCTATTTACCCCATATTATGACTACTGAATCTTCTAAAGATTCGCAAACCCATTCCAGGAAAGGGGTAGTCATCATGAGTCACTTAAACGAAAAAGTCATTGTAATCACCGGCGGTGCCGGTGGCATTGGTGAGTCCACCGCTCGTATGGCCCATGCTCAAGGGGCCAGTGTTGTGATCACAGACTTGAACAAGGACGCAGTGGAGTCCATCGCTCAATCTCTGGGTGAGCGCGCACTAGCCGTCGCGGTCGATGTGACCAGTCGCGACGACAACGAGCGCATGATCAAGGCGGCGGTAGAAGCATTCGGGCGTGTAGATGCGGTGTTCTTGAACGCGGGCATTGAAGGTGAAGTCGGGCCGTTCGAAAGCCGTTCGGATGCCGCCTGGGATAAGGTATTTGCAGTGAACGTGCAGGGTGTGCGTCTGGGCGTCGCTGCTGCTTTACCAGCGCTGCGCAAGGCTGGTGGGGGCAGCATCGTGATTACCTCCAGTGTCGCCGGTGTGCGCGGTGCTGCAGGCCTTACACCCTATGTCAGCAGCAAGCATGCGGTATTGGGCATGATGCGCTGCCTGGCGGCTGAACTTGGGCCAGAGGGTGTTCGAGTCAATACCGTCAACCCGGGCCCGGTCGACAACCGTATGATGCGCTCTATTGAGGAGCAGGCCAACCCGGGTCATGGCGAGGAAGTGCATCAGGCCTTTGCCGCGCGGATACCATTGGGTCGTTATGTCACCAATGAAGAAGTGGCAGGAATGGCGACCTTTTTGTTTTCGGATGCAGCCTCTGGTTGCAACGGTAACGCCTACCTGGTAGATGGCGGATACTGCGCTCAGTAAGCACCTGAAAAAGACCCAGCGTTACGGCTGGGTTTTCTGATGACCAGTGTCCAATACCCGGAAGCCATGCAACGCCATTGAGCATGGATCGGACGCTCAGGCAGGGCCGGTTTGCTGCTGCACAGGCTGCGAGCCCCGGTTGGAAATAGCGTGCGCGATGCTTACTGGTTGGAAAAGTAGGCGGCCAGATCAAGAATATCCTGGTCACTGAGCCCTTGCGCTTGAGGCGACATGATCGGATTCACCTTGTCGCCGTCGCGATAGGCTTTCAGCAGCGTCACCATCTGTTCAGGTTCCATTCCCGCAATAGCTGGAAAAACGCTGGGGTTGAGGCTGCGACCGCCAGGCCCATGGCATGCTGCGCAGGAAGCAGCTCTGGCTTCACCACGAGCGGCATCGCCCTCTGCGTGGGCGAGGCTGGCGTTCAGCCCCCAGGTCAGGCAAACAGCTGCCAGGGTACGAAAGATAGGGGTCATCGAGCGGATTGAACTCATTGTAAGCTCCTGATGTCAGGTTAAAAGGGGTTACCCTGAAGTCTATTTAAACCGATATTTGATGTGAATAAATGTAATGTTCTGTAACCAGAGTCACTACACGACCTCCTGGATTCTGGGTCAGATTCGACTCTGGAGCGATTTTTAGCCCTGATACCTGAGTTACAGCCAGGACTGAGTCGTTTTCAGTCTAGTTGTGATATAAAATAGCCCGACTTAATCGATTCAGAAGCGGTGTACGAATCTGATAATTGCTGCCAGCTTTACAGGTTTTGCGTTTTTTTGCAGCGTTTTTCAGTGTTTTCAGGGGAAAGCGTTTTAAAAATCCAACCTCAGTACTGCAGATTCCAACCCTGAACCGGCCTTGCCAGACGGTAAGATGGAAGCCGTTCAGAGGGTAACCACACATTTTTCATCGTCATCACGGGGCGCTATTCATGTCAAAGTCATCGAAATCTCCCGGCAAAGCCAGCATCGAAGCTCTTCAAACAAGCATTATTCGCCATTTGCACACCAGCCAGGGCACCTATGAAGAGAAAGCCAGCCCGGAAGCCTGGTGGAAGGCAACGGCCGCAGCGGTGAACGAATCCGTCATGGCGGGCCTTACCGATACCCAGCGCACACACTCCAAGCTGGACACCCGGGCGGTGAACTACTTGTCCATGGAGTTCCTGATGGGGCGGCTCCTGTCCAATAATCTGCACAACCTTGGCCTGTTCGATGTGGCCGAAAAAGCACTGGATAATCTCGGCCAGAATCTGGCCGATATTCTGGAGCAGGAGCCCGACATGGCTCTGGGTAACGGCGGCCTGGGGCGTTTGGCTGCCTGTTTTCTGGATTCACTGGCTACCCTGAATTACCCGGCTGTCTGTTATGGCATTCACTACGAGCACGGCCTGTTCGAACAGAGTTTCAGCAAGGGTCGGCAGATCGAGCGCCCGGACGACTGGCGCGAATACGGCAACCCCTGGGAGGTGTGTCGCCCAGAGTCCGTGCAGCAGATCAAACTCTATGGCTATGTTGAAACCGTCAGCCAAGGTGGCCGCGCACACAAGATCTGGCGACCCGGGCAGGTGGTCAAGGCAGTGCCCTGGGATATCCCCATCGTTGGTTACGACGGTGCCAATGTGAACATTTTGCGTTTGTGGGAAAGCCGAGCGACGGATTTTTTTGACTGGGATGTTTTCAATTCTGGCGGTTACGTCGATGCGCAGGCAGAGCAGGCGCAAGCCGAAGCCATTTCCAAAGTGCTTTACCCGAACGATGAAACCGATGCCGGCAAGGAACTGAGGCTGATCCAGCAGTACTTTTTCAGTGCGGCTTCATTGGCCGACATCATTCGTCGTTATCAGCGTGCCCATGGCGACGACTGGTCGCGCTTTTCTGAGTTGGTGGCGGTGCAGTTGAACGATACCCACCCTGCGGTTTCCATTCCTGAATTGATGCGTGTGTTGCTTGATGAAAAAGGTTTGAGTTGGGATGAAAGTTGGGCGATCTGCCAGCAGGTATTTTCCTATACCAATCATACGCTCTTGCCTGAAGCACTGGAGAAGTGGAGCCTGCATCTGTTCGCGCGGGTTTTACCACGTCACCTTGAGATTATTTTCGAGATCAATCACCGTTTTCTTAGCCGCGATGTCGAGGCAAAATGGCCGGGCGACGATGCCGTTAAAGCCAGGCTATCCATCATCGAAGAAAGTGACCACCGCATGGTGCGTATGGGCCATTTGAGCGTTGTGGGTTCGCACAAGGTTAACGGCGTGGCTCAGGTGCATTCTGAACTGGTCAAGACTGACCTCTTCCCGGAATTCCACGCCCTCTGGCCAGACAAACTGACCAATGTGACCAACGGTATCACCCCGCGGCGTTGGTTAAAGGCATGCAACCCAAGGCTTTCAGCGCTGATTGACCAGAAAGTGGATGCGGACTGGCCCCTGCATCTTGATAAACTGCAAAAGCTGAAAGACTTCGCGGACGATGCCGACTTCCAGCAAGCCTTTATGGACATCAAACGCCAGAACAAACTTGACCTGGCGGCCGAAATCAAGGCGTTGACCGGTGTCGAGGTTAGTGCCGATGCGCTGTTCGATGTACAAATCAAGCGGTTGCACGAATACAAGCGCCAGCACCTGAACCTGCTACACATCATGGCATTGTATCGCCGACTGCAGCAGGACCCGAACTACGACATGGTGCCGCGTGTGTTTATTTTCGGTGCCAAGGCAGCACCAGGCTACAGGCTGGCAAAAGACATCATCTATGCCATTAACCGGGTGGGTGATCGCATCAATCAGGACGAGCGTATTCAGGGCAAAATCAAGGTCGTGATGCTGCCCAACTACCGCGTCAGCCTGGCGGAGAAGATGATTCCTGCGGCCGACCTTTCAGAGCAAATATCAACTGCAGGTAAAGAGGCCTCCGGTACCGGCAACATGAAGCTCGCCTTGAACGGGGCCTTGACCATTGGCACCCTGGACGGCGCCAACATCGAGATTGCCGAAGAGGCCGGGGAAGACAACGAATTTATCTTTGGTTTGACAGTCGATGAAGTGAAGGCCCTGAACCAGAACGGTTACAACCCTTACGACTATTACCACGCAGATGCCGAACTCAAGGCCGTTCTGGATAGCCTGGACAATGGCTACTTCACACCAGAAGAGCCGGGCGCTTTGGCGTCAATCAAGCGCAGCCTGCTCGAAGGTGGCGACGCCTACAAGGTATTGGCTGACTTCCGCTCCTATGTGGATGCCCAGCAACTGGCCGATGCGAAATACCGCGATAAAGCGGCCTGGGCGCGCAGTGCCATCATCAACACCGCGACAATGGGCAAGTTTAATTCAGATCGTTCGATTCAGGACTACGTAGACCGCATCTGGAAACTCACGCCTTACCCGCGCAAGGCGAAGTGATGGGCCATAGATCGTCTCCTGCAGAGGGCTTTGAAAGCGTTCAATCGAAGCCCTCTACTTCACAGTATTGCCACTGACAAAAGAGGCTGGCGTTGTCACTGCTGATCATCTGCACCGGCATGCGATGCAATTGCTGGTCTTGTCGATGCTCTCTCATGGCCTGCCAGCCAAGGACCACGGCTCTCTCGCCCATATAACGTGGAAATTGCGCGGCTGTGGTCAGCAAGGGAGGCTCGCCGCTTCGCAGCGCCTCGACCACGGCTGGAGAGCCATCAATCGACGCGATCAGCAGCGATGATTTGCCCTGCATCATGGCCGCAGCGCTGGCACCCAGAGCCGTAGGGTCATTAATGCTGAATACCCCATCCAGCTCCCGGTTGCGACTCAGTAAACGGCTCATGGCTTCAATACCTCCAACAAAGCTGGCGCCGCCATTTTCCCGGTCGACGATTTCGATGTAGGGAAAATAGCTGAGTGCGTCTTCACAACCATCAGAGCGTTCCATGATAGACGACACCGGAGGCCCATCGAGCAGGGCGATCTTGCCATTGGCGCGCAACGCGCGCGCCAAAGCCAGGCAGGATTGGTAGCCCGCATCCCAGTTGTCACTGGTCACGGTGATCAGTGCACCGACGGCCTCGACGTCAACGGCGATGACAATGTGGCCCAACCGCTGCAATGTACTGATTTCGGCAATAAAGGCATTAGGGTCGGCGGCGGTCAGTATGATCAGGGTGGGCTCGTGCTCGAGCCATTGATTCAGCTGGCTTCGCTGCCGTTCGATATCATAACCACTGGACATCACAGTCACTCTGATGTCCGGGCTGATGCGCAACAGGGCGGTTTGTCGGATGCTCTGGCTCAGCACCTGGAAGTAGTCGTTTCCCAGGTCGTTTACCAGCACAGCCATTCGCTCCGGCACTGGCGTATCATCGGCCATCAACGGACTACTGGCTGGCAATAACGCCAGCCAGACCAGCAGGAATTTCATAAGGCGGGCTGCTTCAGGACGCATGATGAAAAACCTCATTCAATTGTGCCAGTCGGATCGGTTTTGGCAGAAAGGCGTGATGCTCCTGCAATTGAAAATACTGAGCCAGGTGTTCACGTGGCAGGCCCGAGGTCAGTACGACCGGTACGTCGGGAAAATCCTGCTCAAACTGGTTCGCCAGTTCAACACCGTTGATCTCGCCACCGAGGTTGATGTCGCTGAGTACGGCGCCCAACTGGTGGTGGTGTTCGGTCACCCATCGCAATGCTGAATCAGCGGAGGTCACGGCTTTTACGGTAAAGCCCAGGTTGGATAGAGCGTCGCGCATGGGCTGCAGCACGGATTGATCGTCCTCGACCAGCAGCAGAGTTTTGTCATCGTCAATGCAAACAGGCCCTGGTAAAGCCCGAGCCGATGCCTCCGCTTTGGTTTCCATGGCAGACGGTATGGGTAAAAACAGATGCACTTGCGTCCCTTTACCCACTTGCGATTCCAGTAACACGTCGCCGCCAGATTGGCGCACAAAGCCATAGACCAGGCTAAGCCCCAGGCCACTGCCCTGACCGACAGCCTTGGTGGTATAGAAGGGCTCCCACACCCGACTCATTACTTCGGCGGACATGCCAACGCCGCTGTCCTTTACCTGTATCTCCACTTTGGGGTCGACTGAACGGCTCAGGGTGCGTGTACGAATGCTCAGCTTGCCACCATTGGGCATGGCGGCACTGGCGTTGATCGAGAGATTCAACAGGGCGTTTTCGAGTTGGGAGGGATCTATCCAGGCGGTGGGGATGTCCGAATCCAGTTGGAGTTCGACTTCCACATTGGGGGCGACACTGTATTCGATCAGATCGAGCATGCCTTCAATCAGCTCGTTTATATCGACCACTTCGGGGTGCAGGTGCTGTCGGCGGGCGAAGGCGAGCAGTCGTTCCACCAGGTGGGTACCACGTTCGGCGATGCCCAAAGCTCGCTCGGCGTAGTGTTTGTCTCGATCAGCAAGGCTGTTTGAGCCATGCAGTAACTGCAGATTGCCTAGCAGGGCGGCGAGCAGGTTGTTGAAGTCGTGCGACACGCCGCCAATCAATTGACCCAGGGCTTCCATCTTTTGCGACTGTTGCAATTGGGTTTCGATGGCGCGTCGATCGGTCAAATCGGTATAGAGGGTGACAAAGCCGCCGTTTTCCATGGGTTGGCTGCGAAACTCAATGACTTTGCCATTGTCATAATGGCGCTCAAAGAGGTGCGCTTCAGATTCACGCAGATCGTTCACACTGTCCATATCGAGCAGTTGTCGATCCAGACTCAGGTTGTGGTGTGGGTGACGGTTCATCAATGCTTGCACGGCTTCGAGCGACATGCCGATGTAGAGGCCTTTGCGATCCAGTTCAAAGAGCTCCAGATAGCGTTGATTCCAGGCCAGCAATTTACGCTCGCCTGAGAAAACGCTGAGCCCGTCGTTGATGGTATTGAACACCGTTTCCAGTAATCGCTTCTGGGCTTCCAGGTCACGGCTGACCCGTACGAGGTCGGCCGAGGCTTTGCTGAATACATCAAAAGTGCGTGCCAGATCGCCAATTTCATCTCGCCGGTCAATGGCCAGATGCCTGCTGGGCGGCTCGCCTCTGGCCAATTGGGTCATGTCATCGGTTACGGTTTTCAGATCGAAAGTCAGGCGTGACATAAACCAGAAGCCTTCGAGCAAGGCCAGCAAAGCCAGTGCAGACACCACCATGATACTCAAGCGTCCGCGTTGCACCGTTGCACTGATCTGTTCGCGTTGACTGGCTATGCTGTTCTGCACCTCCGTAACATAGTCCTGGACGTAGGCCGTCAGGCTTTCGGATTGGGCGCGAATGCTGGCGAAATGCAAGGTTTTTGGGCGCTCAGTTGAGCGCGTTCGCCTAGCCTGGTGGCACTGGAAAGTACCAGCTCCTGCAAGATGCGGTGGGTAGAGTCGGCCAGTCCTACGCCTTCGATGCTGCTCAGCGTTGCCTGACGCACCGTATTGATTTGCTGCAGAGCCTGGTAAGGCTCACTGAAATCGGTTTGCAGAAACTGTGTGTAAATGGCCAGTGACGCTGTGGCGCGAGCATCCAGGCTGGGGTTCGCAAGCAACTGTTGCAACCATTCATTCAGTTCGAACTGAATGGCTCGAATGTCCTCGCGGATAAAGAGGTCCTCCTCTACGACTGCAGTGAGTTGCCTTAGCTGAGTGTGCAAGGATTCGATCATCTGCGTCAGTTCATTTTGCACCTTCTGGTCGCTGAGCGATTGCACGCGTTCATCGAGCAGGGCGAATCGATTTTCCAGTTCCGCGCGCTCGGCTTGTAACTGGAAGGGGACGGGAGACTCGCCAACATAGGGGCCCAGAGCGGCAATCTGTGCCGCTCGTTCTGCCAGGCTCATGGTGGCCGAGACATTGGTCAGGGTTTGGCTTTGCACCTCGGAGGCGGTACGTTCGGTCTGTTGCAAAGCCCACCAGCCGACAATCCCCAGGCCCAGCGTCAAGGTAGCCAGCACCATGATGGTGATGCGCGCCCTTTGTTGCAGATTAGTCAAGCGGCTGAACCTCAGCGGCAAAGAGATAACCCACACCGCGCTCGGTGCGAATGAATTGCGGCTGTCGCGGATTGGGTTCGATCTTGCGACGCAGGCGCAGAATCAGCACATCAATGGTACGGTCGTAGACGGTGGCATCGAGCCCACGGGAGTGTTCGATTAATTGTTCTCTGGTCCAGATACGGCTGGGTGAGCGAATGAATGCTTCGAGCAGGTTGTATTCAGCATAGGTCAGATCGACACGGTTACCTTCAGGGTCGAGCAACTCACGCAGGTCCTGATCCAGCACCCAGCCGTTGAAACCGATGCGGTTGCGCTTTGCTTCATCGGCTTTAGCCGGCGTTTGCAGCGCTCTTGCCCGGCGCAACAAGGCGTGAATTCGGGCTTGCAATTCACGCAAGTTGAAGGGCTTCATCAGGAAGTCGTCTGCTGCCAACTCGAGGCTTAAGATGAGATCGACATCGGTTCCCTTGCCGGTCAACATCATGATAGGGATGTCACTGCGTTCGCGTAATTCCCGCGCCAGAGTCAGGCCATCTTCTCGCTCCAGTTTCAAGTCAAGTATAAGCAGGGCGATGGGGTAGCGCTCCAGCGCGAGATGCATTTCGCGCCCAGTAGCGACGGCATGCACGTCATAGCCGCTGCTCGACAAGGCGTCGTTCAGCATGTGGCGCATGTCGGCGTCGTCATCGACGACCAGTAAGTGGAGTGCTTCGCTCATCAATGCCTCATGTTACTCAACCTTTTACCGCCCCTGCGGTCATACCACTAACAATGTAGCGGTTGGCAACCAGTGCAAAGAAAATTACCGGTGCCACGATCAGAACCGAGTAGGCGGCAATGACCCCGTATTGGGCGCCAATCTCTGCGCCACCGAGGAAGCGGGTAATGCCGATGGTCAGTGGTTGTGCATCGCTGCCGGCCAGGAAGAGCGCAAAGAGGTATTCGTTCCAGGAAATGATAAAGACCAGAATGGCGAGGGCGGTAATGCCCGAGCGAACCACCGGCAGGGAGACGTTCCAGAACAAGCGCCAGGGGCTGCAACCGTCGACGATTCCGGCTTCTTCAAGCTCCTTGGGGACACCCTCAAAAAAGCCAACCAGCATCCAGGTGGCAAAGGGGATGTGTATGGACAGATGCGCGAGCAACAGGCCAACGCGTGAGCCAGAGAGCCCCAATTGTACAAAGAGCAGGAACATCGGCAAGGCCAGCACCACATAGGGCACAAAGCGCATGGCGAGCACCCCGAATGACACCACAGCCTTTTGCCGGGGGCTGATCTTGTTCAGTCCATAGGCCAGGGGTACACAGACTACGAGAGTGATAATCACGGCGGAAGTCGAGATGATCAGGCTATTCTGGAAGAAAAACCAGAAGTCCCCACGGTCGAATGCCACTCTGAAATTGTTCAGACTGAAGTCTTTCAACAGCAGCAAATCCCATGGGCTGCGAAACAGGGCTGTCTCGTTCAGTGAAGCGGCTAACAACATGATCGGTGGCGCCAGAGCCAGAATCAGCCAGATGAATAGCGCGGCATGAAGTCCCCAGACGGTAGTGCGTGTGTGCATGGACCCTTTGACTTTGGTGCTCATTGTGTCCTGGCCTCCAGTTTGCGGTAGAGAGTTATGTAGACCCAGGCGAAGGTCGCCATGATGATGAACATGGTGAAGGCGACGGTATTGGCCATGCCCATATCCTGGTTGGCGATGCCACGATTGTATGCGAACACACTCAATACGGTGGTCGACCGGCCCGGGCCACCGCCGGTCAGTGCCATGATCATGTCAAACTCACGGAAAGCACTGGTGATGACGATGATGGAGACAAAGAGTATATGCGGGCCCATTTGCGGCAGAATCACACTCCACAGGGTGCGGGTGGCGGAGGCGCCATCCATACGGGCTGCCTCATAGAGGTCTTCCGGTATGGTGGTCAGGGCGGCATAGAACACCAGAATGGCCAGAGGGGTCAGCTGCCAGGAGTTCGAGATGATGGTGGCAATCAAGGCGGTTTCCCGATCCAGCAACCAGTAAGGCTGCGGTAGGCCAAAGAGGCCGGTTACTTGATTGAGCAGTCCAAACTCCTGCTGCCAGATGAACAGCCGCCAGGCGATGCCGCCGACGACAGGGGTCATGACAAAGGGAATCAGGAATAGGGCGATCCAGGTGGAGCGAAACCGCACCAGTTTGGAGTTCAGCAGGAACGTGATAATGATGCCGAAACCCACGGCCAGCACCAGGCAGCCAAGGGTAAAAATAGCGGTGGTTTTCAGCGACAGTATGTACAGCGGGTCCTGAAACGCATAGCGGTAATTTTCCAGCCCGACATAGAATTGATTGCGAAAATCGTAGAGGAATACGTCGTGCAGGCTGAGCCGGAAGCCCATGGCCAGCGGTGCGCCGACGATCATGATCATCATGATCAGGCCAGGGGCAATGAACCACCAGCCTCGGGTGAAACGGTGTTGGTTACCAAACATCGGTCTTCTCCAGATAAAGCGATGCAGCCGGCCGACGCCGGTTGGAAAAAGGGGGGGCGCTGAGGCCCCCCAAAGGGTTCAGTTTATGTAGCCAGCACGGCGGAAAGTCTGGTTCATGTTGCGTACCCAGCGGTTCTGGGCTTGCTCAGCGGTCAGGTCGCCCGAGAATAAATCGGTGATGTAGTCCACAGTGCCTTGCCACATGGCGGCGCCGTACTCAGGGATGCCCTGGCGGATGAAGACGGCTTCCAGTGTTTTCTCGTAGGCAGGCAGGAAGGCTTCAAAGTAGGGTTGCATGGCACGCAGTTCCGGGTTGGTGAAGTGCGCAGAGCGTGAGAATTGCAGGCTTTGTTTGGCCCACTCGACTTCTTCATCCTGCAGCATCCACTTCAGGAATTTGAAGGCTTCTTCCGCCTGGGGTGTATCGAAAACCAATACACCGCCACCGCCAAGAAAGGGTACGCCCTGGTCATAACCGGCCAGGTTGTCTTCCCATACCGGTAACGGCTGATAAGCAACCTTGCCAGCGGCTTGACCGGCCGGGTCTTCTACGGTGGCGATGCCTTGTGGCCACATGGTGGCCATGGCCAGGCGGCCATCACGGAAGTAGTTCAGCCCTTCCAGGAAAGCCCAGTTTTGTGCTTCACGCGGAGCATTATTCTTGGCAATATCAACAAAGTAATCGGTCACTTCACGCAGGATAGGGTGGTCGAGATCTGGTTGGAAATTTTCGTCAAACCCCAAACCTGTTGAATAGAGCATGACGATAAAGCTGCGAGCAATACCGTTGCCTGAACCCAGGGCATCAGCCCAACCATAGAGTGGGCGATCCAGTGTTTCACCAGCGACCGTAGCACCAGCTGGACGGGTAAAGAAATCGGCCACTTCTTTTAATTCGGCAAAGGTGGTGGGGATTTCCAGTTCGCGACCATACTGCTCGCGAAAGGCAGCCTGTTCATCGGGGTGAGAGAAAAAGTCCTCACGGGCGATCAGCATTGGTGCTGCTGGTGTGGTGGGCAGGGCAATGTATTCGCCAGGGCGTGCCGAGCTGCGCATATGGCTCTCGACCACAAGGTCAGGGTAAGCGGATACATCAAAATCGTACTTTTCTATGTAGGGCGTCAAATCCACCACATAGTCGGCGAAGCTGCCAAACCAGCCCGGACTGTGGTAGCCCAGATCCCAGCGGCCAGTACCGCCAATGGCCTCAATGGACATGCGGTCACGTAATTGATCGGGTGGCAGAATTTCGCCAATGACTCTAATTCCGGTTTCTTCGTAATACTTGGGGGCGAAGTAGTTGACCACCGCATCGGCTTCTTCACCGGGGTGCAGTGCCCAACGGATCGTGGTTTCCTGAGCACTGGCAATGCCAGCGGCCATGGCGCTGGCCAGTGTCAAACCGGCCAGGCTTTTTGCAAAGGTTGAATAGGACATCGTGATCTAACCCTCTTTTTGTAATCATCAGGTTTTGGCTTGTCCTGTGCATTCACAGGATGACACGAAGTCTGGCCCTGTCGGGTTAATGCCGAATGTCATTGGCATTACAAATATTACAGCAATATGAATGAGCCGAACGCCTGGATCAGGTTCTGTTCAGTTCGCCATCCGTTTGCTGAGCAAGGTTTCCAGTTTTTTCAGGTCGGCATCAAAGCCGCGTATGCCCTCGGCCAATTTGTCGGTGGCCATGGGGTCCTGATTCATCGCCCAACGGAATTCGGCCTCGCTCAGGCGGTTTGGTCTGGGGGCATGGTCGCCCGCATCTTTCAAGGCAGGTGTGAGCGGCTCATCGCGGCTGGCCAGCTCTTCGAGCAGGGCTGGGCTGATCGTCAATCGGTCACAGCCTGCCAGAGCAATGATCTCACCGCTGTTGCGGAAACTGGCACCCATGACTACGGTCGAGTATTGATGTCTGCGGAAGTAGTGGTAAATGGATGTGACTGATTGCACGCCGGGTTCCTCAGACGGGCTGTATTCCCGGTTCGGGTTCTTATGCTTGTACCAGTCGAGAATCCGACCGACAAAGGGCGAAATCAGGTAGACGCCCGCTTCGGCACAGGCTCGGGCTTGGGCAAAATTGAAAATCAGGGTGAGGTTACACTGGATGCCTTCCTGCTCCAGTACCTCTGCCGCACAAATGCCTTCCCAGGTTGCCGCGAGCTTGATCAGAATGCGCTCGTTAGGGATGCCGGCGTCATTGTACAAGGCTACCAATTGGCGAGCCTTGTTGATGCTGGCCTGAGAGTCGAAGGACAGGTGCGCACTGACCTCGGTAGAGACGCGTCCTGGCACGGCTTTTAGAATTTCGCAGCCCATGGCGACAATCAGCCGGTCACAGACTTCCTCCAGTACGTCTTTTTGTGAGCCTTGTGTCGAAGCCTGTGCTGTCTTGATCACTTGATCGATCAAGGCGTCATACTGGCCTGATTGGACGGCTTTCAGAATGAGCGAGGGGTTGGTGGTCGCATCCTGCGCAGAGAAGCGGCGTATGGCCTCAAGGTCTCCGGTATCGGCAACGACAGTGCTGTAGCGTTTCAATTGGTCCAGTAAGGTGCTCATGATCATCCTCAGGCAGTCGGTTGGTTGGCATCGTTGATCAGGGTCAGGTCGGCATCCAGGCTCTGTTCGAGCACGAGCCGGGCGTTGATCAGGTCATTGCCCTGGGCTTTCTTCAACGCCTGTTCCGGGGGGTGGCCGAAGCCAAGCCAGCGCTCGACCAGGCGCTGTTCAAGCTGATCGAGCGAGGTCTTCAAGAAAACGCTGGCATCAAAGCATTCGACCAGGTTGCGCCAGACGGGTGCGTCCAACAGCAGGTAGTTGCCTTCGATGACGACGATGCGGGTGTCGGCCTTGAGCACGCCCGAATTGGGCACGGAGCACTCCTGGCTGCGATCATAGGTGGGGTAGGGCAGGTCAGCCCGGGTCTCTCTGAGCTGTTTGACCAGGTCGACCAGGCCCTGGGCATCAAAGGTCTCCGGTGCGCCCTTGCGGAACAGCAAGCCACGCGCTTCCAGAACGTCGTTGTCCAGATGGAAGCCGTCCATGGGCAGCAGTGCGGCCTTGGCCTGCCCACGGTTAAGCTGTTCGACCACCGCTTCGGCGAGGGTAGATTTGCCTGAACCCGGCGGGCCGACTATGGCGATTACTACACGGTGCTCGGGCTGTTCCAGCGTTTCGATCAATTGCAGGATGCGCTGGGTATTGGTGGCTATGTCTGTCATCGGTTTCGTCTCGTCTCGACTGATGACAGGCAGTATGTGACAAACGCATGAATGACGCATGTCGGAACTATTACAATTGTTACAAGAGGGCGGGGGTGGGCTGCACCACCCCCGAGGTTGGTTCAGCCAATCACGCCGCGTTCCACCAGTCCGGCCAGTTGCTCGTCGCTCAGGCCCAGTTCCTGTTGCAACACCGCGCGGGTATCGCCGCCGAGCACAGGGCCTGGCCGGTCATACTGCACCGGGCTGGCACTGAATTTGATCGGGTTGGCAATGCTGGGAATCTCGCCCTGTGCTGCATCGTGCAGCGCCAATTGCATGCCCCGGTGTTGTACCTGGGCATCGGCGAAGACCTGATCCAGGGTGTTGATCGGACCACAGGGTACCTTGGCGGCCGCCAATTCTGTTAGCCACCAGTCGCTGCTGCGTTCACGCATCCGGGCTTCAACCATGGGCACCAGGCTGTCGCGATGACGCACCCGGTTCTGGTTGCTGGCGTAGCGTTCGTCCTGAGCCAGTTCCGGGCAGCCGGCCAGTTCGCAAAAGCGCTGGAACTGGGTGTCGTTACCGACAGCGAGAATCACAAAGCCATCTTCGGTGGCAAAGGCCTGATAGGGCACAATGTTGGGGTGTGCGTTGCCAAGACGCTCCGGTACCTTGCCCGAAGACAGGTAGTTCATGCCCTGGTTGGCAAGGCAGGCGACTTGCACGTCGAGCAAGGCCAGGTCTATGTGCTGGCCATGTCCGGTGCGCTGGCGGTAGTGCAAAGCCGCCTGGACGGCGTTGGCGGCGTAGAGGCCGGTGAGGATGTCGGCCAGCGCGACGCCCACCTTCATGGGTGTGCCGTCGGGCTCGCCGGTGATGCTCATCAGCCCGCCCATGGCCTGAATCATGAAATCGTAGCCGGGGCGGTCCTTGTAGGGGCCGTCCTGACCAAAGCCGGTGATCGAGCAGTATACCAGGCCGGGGTTGATGGCCTGCAAGCTGGTGTAGTCCAGGCCATACTTTTTCAGGCCGCCGACCTTGAAGTTCTCAACCAGCACGTCGGCTTCGCGCACCAGGTCGTAAATCAGTTGTTGACCTTCGGCCTGGGTGATGTCGACAGCCAGGGAGCGTTTGCCTCTGTTGGCGCTGTGGAAATAGGCCGCGACGGGCTCACCATTATTTTGGGTAAAGAATGGCGGGCCCCAGGTACGGGTATCGTCCCCCTGGCCGGGCCGCTCGATCTTGATCACCTCGGCGCCGAAGTCGGCCAGCATCTGGGTGGCCCAGGGGCCGGCCAGAATACGGCTGAGATCGACCACCTTGACGCCCGCAAGGGCGCCCGGGTTGGTAGCTTGGCTCATGTCAGCACTCGCTTCAGGAGAAGGCTTGCAGGCCTGTTTGGGCACGGCCGAGAATCAGGGCGTGAATGTCGTGTGTGCCTTCGTAGGTATTCACTGCTTCGAGGTTCATGACATGGCGAATGACACCGTATTCGTCGCTGATGCCGTTGCCGCCATGCATGTCGCGGGCAACGCGGGCGATGTCGAGCGCCTTGCCGGCGTTGTTGCGCTTCATCATGGAGACGATTTCCACCGGGCAGGCGTTGTCGTCCATCATCCGACCCATGCGCAAGCAACCCTGCAGGCCGAGGCTGATTTCGGTTTGCATGTCGGCCAGTTTTTTCTGGATCAGCTGAGTCGCGGCTAGTGGCCGACCGAACTGGATGCGCTCCAGGGTGTAGCTGCGAGCGGCGTGCCAGCAGGCTTCAGCGGCACCCATGGCACCCCAGGCGATGCCGTAACGGGCCTTGTTCAGGCAGCCGAAGGGGCCTTTCAGGCCAGCGACGTTGGGCAGCAGGTTCTGTTCGGGAACAAACACCTCGTCCATGACGATTTCGCCTGTAATGGAGGCGCGCAAACTGAATTTGCCTTCGATCTTGGGTGCAGTCAGACCTTTCATGTCGCGCTCGAGGACGAAACCGCGAATGACATCGTCCAGCTTGGCCCAGACGATAAATACGTCGGCGATGGGGGAGTTTGTGATCCACATTTTGGCGCCGTTGAGGATATAGCCACCGGTGGTTTTGGTGGCTTTGGTGCGCATGCTGCCTGGGTCGGAGCCGGCGTCGGGTTCGGTGAGGCCGAAGCAGCCGATGAGTTCGCCGGTGGCGAGCTTGGGCAGGTATTTTTTGCGCTGTTCGTCGTTGCCGTAGGCGAAGATGGGGTGCATGACCAGTGAAGATTGCACGCTCATGGCGGAGCGGTAGCCGCTGTCGATGCGTTCGACTTCGCGGGCGATGACGCCATAGGCGACGTGACTGGCGTTCACACAGCCGTATTCTTCGGGCAGGGTGACGCCGAGCATGCCGAGCTCGCCGAGTTCAAGCATGATGGCGGGGTCGAATTTCTCGTGGCGGTTGGCTTCCTGGACTCGGGGCAGCAGTTGTTGCTGGCAGTAGTCGTGGGCGGTGTCCAGGATCATACGTTCGTCTTCGTTGAGTTGCTGGGTGAGTTGGAAGGGATCGGCCCAGTCTAGAGCAGTACGTGACATTGTGGTGTGCCTCTTTGTTTGGCTTGTTCGTATTTCGTGGGGAAACCCGCAGCCGCTACCCGGTATGGGTGATCGGGGTCGCTGTAGACCCATCCATGGGAGCTTGACTTCGGCATCTTGCCTCAGACATCCCCGCCCACCCATACCGGGCATCGGCTGCTGGCCCTCTCGGCTTCATTCAAGATGAAACCATCGCATATCGATCAGACTCGATAAGCGCTCGGTGTGTGATTGAGTTTGAAAGTAGCAATGCCACTGGTAAAAGTAAAATATATGGAATATATTTTTTCTATATATAAAAGTTATAGTCAGGTGGTTGGGTGATGAATGTTGAGGCGTTGAATTTCAAGAAGTTGTTGTATTTCAGTGATTTGGCGGCGACGGGGAGTTTTTCGAAGTCGGCTCGAAGGTTGGGCATTGCGCAGCCGGCGTTGAGTATTTCGATGCGTAAATTGGAAGAAGATGTGGGTTTGAAGCTGATCAATCGGGCTGAGCGGCGGATGACGTTGACCAGCGATGGGGAGGTGTTGCTGAAGTACGCGCGTTTGATCATGGCTCAATTGGATGAGGCGAGCCAGGAGTTGGGTGAGCTGAAGGGGTTGGAGTCGGGGGTGGTGCATCTGGGGGCTTCGGCGATGTTGTCGTCCTATTTGCTGGCGCCGAAGTTGATTGCGTTCAAGCAGAAGTTTCCTGGCATCAGGGTGCGGTTGACGGAGGCGGGAACGGATACGCTGGAGCAGATGGTGATCAATGGTGAGCTGGATCTAGCGTTGGTGCGTTATGAGCCGGAGCATGAGCAGATTCGTCATGCGGAGAAACTGGAGGAGCAGATTGTGGCCTTGTTGCCGACGCATCATCATCTGGCAGAGAAAGAGGCGATTTCGGTGGAAGCGTTCAGCCAGCAGCCGCTGGTGTTGTTTCGCAAGGGGTATTTTTTGCGGGAGTCCATTGAGGCCAGGGCTCGACAGGCGAAGCGTGTGCTGGATATTCGGTTTGAGACGAATCTGATTGAGCTGATGAAGAAGCTGGTACTGGCTGAGGTGGGGTTGAGTACCTGTCTGGATATGATTATCGAGAATGATGCCAGACTTTGTACCCGGCCCTTTGACCCGCCGATTCCGTTGAATCTGGCCTGGGGTTGGCGCAAGAATCATTATTTGTCGCAGGCGAGTCAGGCGTTTTTGGAGTTCTGGAAGAGCAACTGATCTGTGGGGGAGGGGACGAGTTGCACTCGACGCTGCGGGCGTAAGCCCGCCCACGACAAAGCCAGCAGTCTAACGACTGCCACGTCGATTATGATATCGACGCTCCAAAGGCTGGAGTGTCGATATCATCATCGACACGGCGTGCGTCAGCACGCTTGGGGTTTTCGGCCGGGCCAGCAGACTAACGCCTGCTACGTCGATGGTGATATCGACGCTCCATGGGAGTTTACTCTTGCAGTAACGCCCATTGCTCGCGCAGTGCGAGCAAGTGGTCGCTCCAGAACCTTGGGCTGTCGAACCAGGAGAAGGCTTTGGGAAAGGCTGGGTCGTCCCAGCGTTGGGCAATCCAGAGGGTGTGGCGCACCATGTGGACGGTGCGCAGGGGTTCGAGCAAGACCATTTCCTTGCGTGGGAAGGGTCGGAATTGTTCGTAGCCTTCCTCAAGCTCGTTCAGTTGGCCAGCCTGTTCGTGTTTATCGCCGGAGAGCAGCTTCCAGATGTCCTGGGTGACCGGGCCGGTAACGCAGTCGTCGAGGTCGACGATGAGCAGTTGGTCGTCTCGGGTCAGAATGTTACCGGCGTGAAAATCCCCATGAATACGCAGTTGCTCGGCCCTGGCAAAGGGCTCTGCAAAGCGATCTCGCAGCAGTTCGTATATGGGCTTTAGCGTGGCCAGGTAGTTGCTGCGCAGGTCATCAGGAATCAGGTCGCTGGTCTGGAAGAAGGCTTGGGCCTGCTCCAATGGTGCCAGCAAGCTCAGGCTGTTGCGGTGCGCAAAAGGCCCCATGGAGCCGACGTTATGCAGTCGGCCGAGGTGCTGGCCGATGCGGTAAAGCTGGTCAGGGTTGTCGAGTTCGAAGGCGTGCCCGGCGCGCATGGGGAAGCAGGCGAACCAGAAACCATCGCGATGGTGCAGGTTGTCGCCACCCATTTCCATGGCGGGTACGACAGGGATTTCGGCCTCATGGAGTTGCTGTGTGAAGCCGAGTTCCTCGCGGATTTGCGCTTCGTTCCAGCGCCCGGGACGGTAGGCTTTGAGTACTACTGGGGGCTGATCTTCGAGCCCCACTCGGTAAACCCGGTTCTCGTAGCTGTTAAGCGGGTAGATGCGGTAGTCAGAATCCACCCCCAAGGATTCCATCCAGTCGATTATTTTATCCTGGCTTAGCTGGTCGAACGGGTGGCTCTGGCTGGTTGTGGTCATACAGGCTTCTAATGGGATCATGTCGCCATTGTAGAGCATTTTGCGGGCGCTGCCTGTAACTGTTGTAACGCCTTCTATCCTGACCACAGGTAGAAGGCGCGTTTGAACCTACCAACTGAATGAGGTTATAGACCCCTCTTCAACCAGTTGACCACTGACTCTTACCGATGGGCTGCCGTCGATGGCGGCACTGTAGAGATCAAACTGACTCGCTGTCGTTTTGTCTGCCATGTAGGCAATCCGCTGGCTGTCTGGAGACCAGCTTGCAGTCGGAATGAAGGAATTGGGTGGATCATCGTTCACTTTTTGATGCTCTGTTCCATCTGGCCTTACTCTGAATAGCTCGTAAAGGCCAGATGCATTGGCATCTGCGATAAAGGCTAGATGCTGGCTGTCGGGTGACCAAAAGACAGAGAAAGCGCCAGCGCTTGAGTCAGGGTAGTCGGGGTGGGCTTTTTGCACTGCCGGGTTGGCCATGTCCACCAGATCTACCAGATACAATTCCAGCACAGAGTCTGAGTCCTCATAGGCCTGATAAGCCAGATGGCGGCTATCCGGTGACCAATAGAAATTGATCACAAATTCGCCTGCCAGATCCCCGTTTAAACGTATGTTGCCGGTGCTGCTGTCGGGTCGGCTCAGAAAGAGTTCAAGCTTGGTGTCGTCAATCTGGTCGGCCGTATAAGCGATGGCGCTGCTGTCGGGTGCCCATTTAATGATATTCGAGACATCTCCATTGGGTGTCATGGTGCCACTGACGCGGATATTGTTGGAACCATCGGGCTGGCTGGTGTACAACTCGACCCTTTCGAAGACATCCTGGTCGGCGCGGTAAGCAATGCGCTGGCCATTGGGTGCCCAATGGGCTTCTCGTACAAAGCCGCTAGCAGCCAGTGAACCGTTGATCTTGACGCTGTCGGCTTCATCTGCCGCTGTGGTGTACACCTCTCTGATACCGTCTGTATCCTGATCTGCCACATACAGCAGCTGGCTGCTGTCGGGCGACCAGGCAAATGCCTCGACATTACCAAAGGCGGTCAGTTCACTGACTTTTTGATTATCTTTGCCGTCTGGCAAGCTGGTGTAGAGTTCGTTCCGCCCAAGGGTATCCTGGGAGGCACGGTAGGCAATGCGGTGTCCGTCCGGTGCCCATTCGTACTCTGGCCGCACGGTGCCACCGCCGATCAGAGCACCGTTCAAACGCACGTTGCCGGTGCCATTGGCGAGCACGGAATAGAGTTCGAAACGCCCTGCATCGGTATCATTCAGCCGGTAAGCAACGCGCTTGCTGTCTGGCGACCACTTGAAGGATTGCACCGTCTGGAATTCGTTGGTCACGGTCGTGGCCTTTACTGGCGGGTTGCCATCGTTAAAGGTGTAGAGGTAGAGGTCGGTTTTCGGTTCCTGTTCTTTGGCGCGAAAGGCGATATGACGTTTGTCGGGGGAGAGTTCATAGCTAATGATCTCGCCGAGTGCACTAAAGGGCGCAAAAATCAGACTATCGCTGGGCTGATCTCGGCCGGTTCGGCGCAATTCGAACATACCATCAATACTGTAGTCGGCCCGGTAAACCAGTCCGTCGAATGGTGCGCCTGCGGCAACGCAGAGGTAATCCTGACTGGTGATTTCGTTGGCATCGAGGATGCCATTGCCGTTGACATCGAGCCCTGCAGAGATCTGTGTGCCGCCATAAGGGCAGTTGGCACCGGGTGATTCGTCGCTGAAACTGAGCAGGCTGTTCAGCCCGTCCTTGCCATCGTCGCTGCCGCCGCTGCAGGCAGAGAGCAATAACAATAAGCCGGCGGTCAGACCGGTGAGTTTGAGGTTGGGCATGATCATGGGAAGTCCTCCCTGTTGTTCTGTGCCGGTTCAGCGCGTTAGCGTTGAGGGTGTCTCCGTGAACAAAACGGGCAGGGGTGCCCAGATCAGGAAGTTTAGCGTTTAAAATATAGTCAATATTGTAAGCATGTATCAAGTGGCTTTTTAATCCACTCCCGGGTTGGTCTTGATGCTCCAGACCAAACCCCGGTGGCAAGGTGCTTGTTGCGAATCGATCGAATTCAGGTGCCGTGCAATAGTGTTGTACGAGAAGATGAGTGGGCCTATCACCCAGCTTAGGGGTGCGCCGCTAAAACAGCACGTGGGTGTAGAGTGCTTATTTGTTCACAGACATCTTTTGATGCAGACTGCGGTCTTCGGAAGGGGTGAGGCCATACTGGTTGCGGTAGGCGGTTGAAAAGTGAGCGCCGGAAGAAAAACCACAGCTGAGGCCGATTTCGGCAATGCTGTCGGAGCAACTGAGCAGTTTGTTGCGGGCTTTTTCCAGACGAATTTGCAGATAATAACGACTGGGTACGGCGGTCAGGTGTTTTTTGAACAAGCGTTCCAGTTGGCGACGGCTGATTTTGACGTGAAAGGCGATGTCGTCTGTGGTCAGCGGTTCTTCGATATTGGCCTCCATCAGTTCCAGTGCTTCGGCCAGTTTGGGCTGCTCGGCTCGGGTGCGTTCGCTGAGCTGTTGGGGTACGGTGTCTGAGGGGATGCCGAGGCGTTCGTTGACAAAGTGGCGCGATACGGCTTCGGCGGTGTCGGCCCCGATGCCTCGGGCGATCCACATGAGCATCATGTCGAGGCTGGCGCTGCCGCCACGGCAGGTGAGTCGGTCGCGATCGATGCAGAACTGCTCCGAGGCGAGCAGGATGGATTTGTGTTCCTTGAGCAGTTCGTCGTAACTGAGCCAGTGGACAACAGCGCGGTAGCCGTTGAGCAGGCCGGCGCGCGCTAACACGTAGCTGCCGGAAGCGAGGCCGCCCATGGCGCAGCGGGTGGGGCGGCTTTGCAGGAATTCGGTGAGGCCGGGTGTAGCAGGATGTCTGGCCGGTGAGGTGCCGGCGACGATCCAGACGTCGGCTTCGGGGGCGTCGGCCAGGGAGTAGTCGGTGTCCATTCGGTTGCCGAGGCTGGAGTAGGTTTTGTTGCCAGTCAGGGCGACGGTGAAGGCGGCATAGGCGTCTTCACCGGTCAGTTCGTTGCAGACCAACAGCGGTTCCATGGCGGAGACGTAAGCCATGGAGGAGTAGCCTGGCAGCAATATGAAACCGATTGTTTGCGTCACCTTTATTGTTACCTCTGATCGTGTTTTTCGACAGAACCCGTGGCGCTGGCCCGTATGCCCTGCCGGGGTCGCCGTAGATACATCCATGTAGGCTCGACTGCCGCCGTCCAGGCGGCAGGCGTCCCCGGCAGGACATACGGGCCATCCCCACTAGTCAAATACTGTTCATTGCATCGCATCAAACAGTAACACTGTACTTGTTACGCTATAAGGATTGACGTACAAGATGGGCTCGTTCTACTCAAAAGTCCCTTTCTTGACCATTGTTCCATCTCTCATACACCACTCACCCTTGGCCATCACACTACGCAAGCTCAGGCTGTCTTTATCGAGTAGCAGTAAATCTGCGTCGAGGCCGGGTTTTATGCGGCCTTTTTTGGGCAGTTTCAGAATCGCCGCCGGGTTGGTGGTGACGGTTTTGAGTGCCCGGGTCAGATCGACACCATCCCGTTTTACGGCGTCGCGAAATTCGTCGAGCATGGCCTTCATGGAACCGACTTTGAGGCTTTCCAGTTTACCGGCTGCGTTGAAGTGCGGCAGGCTGGCATGGCCGTCGGTGCTGAAGGTGATGCGGTTTTCGTCGGCGCCTCTGTCGAGCAGGTACGCCAGTGCTTCTGAGCATTTGATCTCGCCGGCGTCGAGTATTTCCGGTGTATTGCTGGCGGTCAGGTCTATGGTACCACCGCCGCGGGTAAAGCGCAGGCCTTCGTCGAGCAGGGCGGTGGATCGGTTCATGTGGGTGGGGTAGTACTGGCTGAGCGGTATGTTGGAGTGCTCGGCGACGTCGAACAGGAGGGCGAGCCGGTCTTTGCCTTCGCCGACGTGGACACTGACGATGCCGGCTTTGTTGCTGAGCAGGCCGCCGACTCGCGCTTCTGCGCCTATACGGGCGAGTTCTTGCCAACTCGGCTGGCTGCCGCGGTGGTCGGCTATGGCGACTTCGCCGACGCCGATAAAGCGCTCGATGAGCATGATGTCCTGCTGGACGTTGCCAGTGAGGGTACGAATAGGCACCTGGTAGGAGCCGGTGTGGCAGACGACGCTCAGGCCCTCGGCTTCGAGGCCGGCGGCTTTGGCGAGCAGGTCGGGCAGGGTGCGTGAGATGGCATCGGTGCCCAGTACGCCAGTAACTGTGGTGACGCCACCGCCGATGGCATCGGAGAATTCCATGGCCGGGGTGCGGGTGTGATAGCCACCTTCGCCGCCGCCACCGGTGATGTGGGTCAGGCTGTCGACGAGTCCCGGGGTCAAGTAATGATCGCGGGCGTCGATAACCTCTACTGCAAGGGTCGTGTCCAGGCGAATATCGCGTTCGATGGCGATCAGGGTGTTTCCGGCAATCAGTACATCCTGCTTACCAAGGTTGTCGGGTGCGAGCAGGGTCGCACCGCGAATCAGGGTCAGCATAGGCTAGGCTCGTTGGTTATGGTTGTGTGGGGCATCATACGTGTCCACTGGTGCCAGACCAAGTTGGCCTGTAGCAAAAGGCCGCAATCCTGAAAGCCTGGGTTCATGGTGAAAAGCTATACTGTTGATGCGTTTTTGGATTCTTTGGGTGTACTGCAGGACTATCGTCCTGCCGGTGCGGCCTTCATGCACAGGCCGAAAGGTGGTCGATGATGTCTAGTCTACGTTGGAAACCCAGTCACTGGTCCTTGTTCATGCGGACCTTGATCATGGTCGGTCTGTTGGTGGTTCTGCTGGTGCTCGGCTTTGCATTGGTGATGAACGGTGTGCAGCAACTGGTCAATGAGACTGAAGCTCAAAATGAGCTGGTTGATCAGCAGCGGGATGCTCTGGCCAGGCAGAATGAGGTGATTGATCGCCAGCGTGATCAACTGGTGGAGCAGCGAGATGCTCTGGCTGAACAGTTACAGGCGTTGGCGATTCAGGAGCAGACCTCCGTTGCCATGCAAATATACCCGGAATTCCTGTTCTGGCGTCTGGCGTCGACCAGTTCCCTGTCTGAGCGAGACGTTGAAGAGGGCGACCGGGCCGAGCAGCGGTTGCGCACGGCCGTTCAGGATTTATCTGCGCTGGATGAAGAGTTGGCAGAGGCAATCGATGTCTTTCTCTTGGACCTTAGCGATTTCAACGGCAACATCGCTGAAGCCATAGACGCTTTTAATCAGGGTGATACCAACTACGGTCAGCAGACGGTGCAGCGCTCTCAGAACAACTTTCTGTCGATGAACACCATGATGGAAGTCGTATCGATGCTGGCAACAGAGGCGGTGGTAGACGCCAATGAAGGTGTGACCGAGTCATTAGAGGGGCTCAGTATCGGTTTGAACAATGTGGAGGCTGCGGCGGACCAGGTCTCGACTCGTGGCGATGCGTTGATTGCCGGTATTGGTCGCGTTATTGCCAGTGGTCAGGCGACTCAGACTCAGGGCTGGGCGACCATGGCGGTGGTTTCGGTGTTGTTCCTGGTGGTGGGTTATCTGCTGTCTCATTCGGTCAGCAAGCCGGTGCTTAAATTGCAACAGACCATCAAACGCATTGATGAAACAGCCGACCTCAGTGAGCAGGTGGATTTGCAGCGCCATGACGAGGTGGGGCAAATTGCCGATAGCTTCAATTCGATGTTGTACAGCTTTGCCGCCATTGTTCGAGATGTGCGTGACAGTGCCGCCATTATGGCCGAGAAAGTGAACGACAATTCATCGGCCAACGAAGAAGTGGGCCGCATTCTGGATCAGCTCAATACGGAGGTAGACCAGGTAGCGACGGCCATTAACGAGTTATCGGCCACGGTGCGCGGTATCAATGGTCATACTTCAGAGGCAGCGACCAGTGCTCTGGCGGCTGAGGATCGTTGCCGCGAGAGCAGCCAGCAATCAGAGCGCAGTGGTCAGCAGGTGGCGGTGCTCGAGGGTGAAATTCGCACAGCATCGGAGCGCTTGAATCATCTGGCGGAACGAACCAATGAAATCAATGCGGTGGTCGATGTTATTCAGGGCGTATCCGAGCAGACCAATCTGTTGGCTCTGAATGCGGCCATTGAGGCAGCTCGAGCAGGTGAGCAGGGCCGAGGCTTTGCTGTGGTTGCGGATGAGGTGCGCAGCCTGGCACAGAAGACGGAACAATCATCGGATGAAATCAAGGTGATGGTTGAGCAGTTTTCCAATGAAGTGTCGGTAACGGTTAAAGCGATGCAGAAGGCCGTTGATGCTGCCGGTAGCGCTGGCGCGCTGAGTAAAGAGGCAAGCACATCAATGCAGGCGGTGTTGGCGACGGTGTCCGAGATCCGTTCTACCAACGAGCACATCTCGGAAGCCACTCAGGAACAAACAGAGGCCACGGAATCCATCGACGGCAGCGTCACCAATATTGCGACGCTTATTGCCCAGGTTGCTGAGCAGGCGCAGCAGACTGTGGATGGTGTGCATCAGATGGCAGACCTGGCAAGCCGACTGAGTGACCAGGCGGGCCGCTTCAAGTTGGCCCCTGATCAGAAATAACAGTCATTCGTTTCAGGGTGGTGCACTGGGCTTTTGCCAGTGCGGGTAAGTCAGCGCAGTGAGTATGTGGTCGCGCCATTGGCCGCCAATCAGAAGGTAGTCTGGTGCGAAGCCTTCCTGCTTGAAACCGAGTTTTTCCAGAACCCGCCCACTGGCCAGGTTGTCCGGTTGGTAGTTGGCCATGATGCGGTGCAGGCACACCTCGTGAAAAGCGAAATCAACGACGGCGCGGGCTGCCTCACTCATCAGCCCCTGGCCCTGGTGGGCCTTGTCGGTTCGGTAACCCAGGTGGGCCGCATAGAATAGTCCGCGAATGACGTTGCTCAGGCCAATGTCAAGCACCAGATTTTTACCGAGAAAACCGTAAAAGCGATAGGCGCTGCCCTGGCGCCATTGTTTGCGTTCAAAGCTCAGACGACGCCGACAGTCCCAGGCACTGACAGGTAAAATGCCGCCGCCTTGAATAAAGTGTTGGCGGTTGAGTTTGTGGTAGGCATGCAGTTGGGCAACAGTGACCGCCTGGGGTGGTTTCAGTGCCAGCCTCTCGGTATACAGTATCTGTGTCATAAGGCTACAGTCGTTGGTTTTGGGTGCCTGAACAAGAGCCGCCAGTGCCGTTACCAGCAGTAGCTAGATATCCGCTTGTGACCCGTCATTGTGCATCATGGCTCGCTGTGAGCGGGTCCTTACTGAACTGTGCCTGCATCCGGTTCAAGCCGATCAGGTCGTTCAGCCAGACGTCAAAAGATAGGTCCGCCGTATAGATGAACTCGAGGATAGCACCGGCCGTGGTACCGCCTTTCAGATCCAGATCGATTTCGATAACGATGTCGTTGTCGTCATCGATATAGGTTTTCGAGAAGTAATAGCGTTTGTTCCATTCATTGACGTCGGCCAGTCCAACGCCAGCCGCACCATAGTAACTCCAGAATTGCAGCAACTGGCCCTCGTTTAGCACCAATATCCAGGCCAGATCGCGGTGCAGTTCCCAGCGGATGTCGCCATCGTCATCCAGGTCGGCGTCATACCCGGCGGCGAGCATCAGTTCGAGCAGATCGTTACCACTAATTTGGTTAATGATACGAGGGTCTTCTGCTGCTGACCGTGGCTCAGTGGTTTGAGTGCTGGCACAGGCGGTCAGCAGGAAGGTCAGGGTGAGTATCAGGGCAAGGCGAATGGACGCCATCGACAGGTCTCCTTGGTAGGTTGCGCCCCGCATTAAAGGGGCTCAAGGCGGGGCTGTCAATCGATTCAGTCCACGCGCACGTCGGCAGCGGCTCGCTCCAGGCTTTGAATCAGGTCCTGTAGGCGCTGGTTCATGTCGGCGCTGGCCACCAGTTGGCTGACCATGGTGACCGTGGCCTCGCGAATGTCGTGAACACTCTGCAGGGCTTCGTCCGAGGCGCTGCTTTGTTCGTCCGAGACCTGGGCAATCTGTTGGTTGGTCTGATTGATCTGTGTCACCACTTGTTGAATCTGCTCCAATGCGTCACGGGCGTCGTTGGCTTGTTGCACGCAGTTTTCTGCCTGGCCGCTACTGGCTTCCATCTCCTGCATGGAGATGTCCATGGCGCTCAGCAGCCGATCCATGGTGGACTGGATCTGGTCGGTCGAATCCTGAACTCGTTGAGCCAGTTTGCGCACCTCATCGGCAACGACCGCAAAACCACGCCCTTGTTCCCCTGCCCGAGCGGCCTCAATGGCCGCGTTCAGCGCCAGCAGGTTGGTTTGCTCGGCGATGCCGCGAATTTCTGCCACGGCCTTGCTGATTTCCTCGCTGTTGTCAGCAAGAGCACCGACATGGCCCGTTGCGGTGCGAATCACCTGGGCCAACGCCTGGATGGATTCAGTGCTGCTGGCAACCTTTTGGCTGCCATCCTGAGCGGACTCCTTGGCTTTTTGAGACAGCTCACGAGCGCTACCCGCCTGCTCGGCAATGGCCAAAAAGCTGTGCAATAGCCGTTCGATGACCGCAACCGAGTGGTCGGCGTTTTTCTGTTGACGTTGCAGTTCATCGCGGCGCTGATTCGCAGCACTGGCGAGCTCATTGACCTCCTGTTCGAGGTGAGCAATGGCTGTTTTCATGCTTTTTACCACAGAGCCGGTTCGATCCTGCATGGCGTTGAAAGCGACGGACATTTCGCCGATTTCGTCTCGGGCATTGACCACGGCACGCTGGCTCAGGTCACCCGTTTCCTGCACCGTCACCATGGTGTGCTTGAGTCGGTTGACATGCCGTTCGATAAAGGAAATCAGCAATTGAGAGCCGGCCATCTCGATCAGCATCAATACTGCCACGATCAACGCAAAGGTGGGCGCCATCTCACGGAAGACTGACCAGAACGGTGCCCCAGTGGCTTCGGCCAGCAAGTACATGGCCGAAAGCACCAGCAAACTCAGCACCAGGAAGACCAGGATGTTCAACAGCCAGAACTTGTATTTCAGACGCGCGTTTCGCAGCAAAGTCAGCATGGGCAATACCGTCAGAGTAAAAAGGTCAGGTTAACATGTGGAGTAAAGCGTTTTATTGCTATCGGTCAAGACGGTCATAACTTGAGGTGTTTGGTTTCCGCACGGAGCGCCACTACAATAGGAGGATATTCTTGACGGTAACACCCATGCAGACGGAAGAGCTTCATCTACACCTTCGCAACCTGACCAATGACGACTACGACCAGTTGAAGGTCCTCATGGACCGTGTCTACGACGACATAGGTGGTTCCTGGCCAGAGCGCACTGTCCGCTTGCTGATCGATGCCTTTCCGGATGGCCAGATCGCCATCGACGATGACGGCCGCCTGGTCGGCGTAGCGCTTAGCCTGATGGTCGATTACACCACCTTCTCCAACCCGCACCAATACGATGACCTGGTCGGCCGCCGTGAGACCATTTTGAACAATGAAGATGGTGATGCCCTCTACGGTCTGGACGTGCTGATCGATCCGGATTACCGCGGCCACCGTCTAGGTCGCAGGCTCTATGAGGCACGTAAGGACCTGTGCCGGTCCATGAACCTGCGCGCCATCCTGGCCGGCGGCCGTATACCCGGCTATCAGGAACATGCCGATAGCCTCACCCCTGCCGAGTACCTGGATCAGGTCGCTCGCAAGGAGATTCACGACCCCATTCTGTCGTTTCAATTGGCCAACGATTTTCAGGTCAAACGGTTGATGCGCAAGTACCTGCCGGAAGATGAAAAATCCCGGGGTTGTGCCACCCTGCTGGAGTGGAGCAACATCCTCTATGAACCAGCCGAGCGCATCATCGAAAACAGTCGTACTCAGGCACGAGTCGGTGCGGTGCAATGGCAGATGCGTGAGTTCGAATCGGTCGAGCAGGTGCTGCAACAGGTAGAGTATTTCGTGCGCGCGCTGTCCAACTACCGCAGTGATTTTGCCGTCTTCCCGGAGTTGTTTAATGCACCTCTGATGGGCCTCACGGACCAGTCCGACCAGGTCGCCGCCATTCGCTTCCTGGCAACCTTTACCGAGCGCTTCAAGCAGGAGCTGAGCCGCATGGCGGTCAGCTACAACATCAACATCGTTGCCGGCTCCATGATCGAAGTGCATGAAGACGAAGAGCATAGCCCGGCCTACAACATCGCCTACCTGTTCCGGCGCGATGGCACCTTTGAGCAACAGGCCAAGCTGCACATTACCCCTCAGGAGAAACGCGAATGGATTATCGAAGGCGGTAACGATCTCGCGGTGTTCGAAACGGATGCCGGACGCATCGGCATGCTGGTCTGTTACGATGTCGAGTTCCCGGAACTGGCTCGTCTGCTCGCCGACGACGACATGGACATCCTCTTCGTGCCTTTCTGGACCGATACCAAAAACGGCTACCTCCGGGTGCGCCACTGCGCTCAGGCTCGGGCCATCGAAAACGAGTGCTATGTCGTGCTGTGCGGCAGCGTAGGCAACGTACCGGCGATCGATAACCTGGACATCCAGTATGCCCAGTCGGCTGTGTTCAGTCCGTCCGACTTCGCTTTCCCGCACGATGCCGTACTCAACGAAACCACGCCGAACACCGAGATGATTCTGTTCTCAGACCTCGACTTCAGCAAGTTGAAAATCGTCCGCAATGAAGGCTCAGTCACCAATCTGAAAGACCGCCGCAAAGACTTGTTCATGCTGCGCCGGACAAAGGGCCTGCATTGACGGCGGCGCGCATCGACCCGGGCTTCCGCACCATCGCCATGCCGGATGGCCCGGCACCGGAGCCGCTGTCCGCCAGTATGGCCGCCACCAGGCTGGCGCAGTTTATCGAGCAATACCCGAGGCTGCTGGTACTGACCGGTGCCGGCATCAGCACCCACTCCGGTATTCCTGACTATCGTGACGGCGAAGGCGGCTGGAAACGTCGCCCACCCGTCCAGCACCAGCAGTTCATGAGCAGCCACGCCATTCGTCAACGCTACTGGGCGCGCAGCCTGATCGGTTGGCCGGTCATGCGCAATTCCAGGCCCAATGCGGCCCACAAGCGATTGGCCGCTCTGGAACAGCAAGGCTCAGTCCCCATGCTTGTCACCCAGAATGTCGACCGCCTGCACCAACGCGCCGGCAGTGAAAGCGTCATTGACCTGCACGGCCGTGCCGACGAGGCCCTGTGCATGAGCTGCGGTTTCCGCACCAGCCGCGATGAAGTCCACGAACACTGCTACCAGCTGAACCCCGCTTTCCGCTCATTCGAAGCCACCGCCGCCCCGGACGGAGACGCCGACCTCGAAACTGAATTCGACCACTTCACCCCCTGGGACTGCCCAAAATGCGGCGGCATTCTTAAGCCCGACGTCGTCTTCTTCGGCGACAACGTCCCCAAACCCCGAGTAGAAACCGCCCTCAACCAGCTACAGAACAGCGACGGCCTCCTCGTCATCGGCTCCTCCCTTATGGTCTTCTCCGGCTTCCGCTTCTGCCGCTACGCCCAGCAATGGCAAAAACCCATCGCCACGCTTAACCTTGGTCGGACTCGCGCTGACAGCATGGTAGATCTGCGACTCAATGCAGACATAGTGGAAACTTTGTCAGTGTTACTAAACGAGTAACTTGGTCGTGAATACTTAGGTTCAGTAGCCGGCGCGGACCACGGCCAAAATGTGAACCCGAAATCACTCCAGTGGTGTCCGTGCCAAAGTCCATACTTCTATGTACCGCGCACCATTGCGCTTCAACAGCCTCGCCAGCTCACTACTGGTGGCCCCCGTCGTCAGTACATCATCAACGATAGCCACCCGCTTTGGTGGGCGCTCCCTTAGCGCAAAAGCACCCCTCAGCACCTTGCGCCGGTCACTGCGGTTCAGCCCCTCCAGCGCATCCGTCGGCTGTGGCTTGTAGGCTTCTGTCCAGACACTCAAACCGGACTGCTTCGCCCAATAACGCGCCAGCCACTCGGCCTGATTGAAGCCTCGCTTGCGCAACCGGCTTGCGTGCATTGGCACTGGGATCAACGCATCCAGCTCCACTTGCGGTTGATGCTGCTGCCACCAAAGCGAAGCTAACGAACGGGCGCAGGCGAGGTCACCCTGGTATTTCATGCGGTGAATCAGATAGCGGCTCGCCCACGAGAACGGCCAACCCAGCCGCGCCTGGTGCCAGGGCGGAGCGCGCTTCTGGCAGCGGCCGCACAGTGCGTGCAAGGTATCCGGCTCGCCACAACCCGGGCAGGGGTCCCGCAGCGGGGTCAGCCAGCTCTGGCAAAGGTTGCACAGCTCGCCATCGACGCTGCTCTGTTCGCACAAAGGGCATTGCAGAGGTAATAATTGATTAAAAAATGATCTGCTGGAAAATTCAAAAATTCCCTTATTTGACATGGGGTGGGGGCTCCTTACCATCACCGTCATCCGAGCACCCCAGTCTAAGGAAACCGAATGACCCTCCGCAAGCCTGATGAAACCCGCCACGATTGGACAGTGGCAGAAATCGAAGCACTGTTCGAACTGCCGTTTAATGATTTGCTGTTTTGCGCAGCCCGGGTGCATCGACAGCACTTCAGGCCCAATGAGGTTCAGGTCAGCACCCTGATGTCGATCAAGACCGGTGCCTGCCCGGAAGACTGCAAGTATTGCCCTCAAAGCGGGCATTACAACACCGGCCTCAGCAAGGAGAAACTCCAGGAAATTGAACAGGTGCTGGCCCAGGCGAAAGCGGCCAAAGCAGCCGGGGCCAGCCGATTCTGCATGGGCGCCGCCTGGCGTTCTCCCACCGCAAAAGACATGCCCGCCGTGCTCACCATGGTGCGCGAAGTCAAGGCACTAGGGCTGGAGACTTGCATGACGCTTGGCATGCTGCAGGATGATCAGGCTGAAGCCTTGGCCGAGGCGGGCCTGGACTACTACAACCACAACCTCGATACCTCACCAGATTATTACGGTGACATCATTACCACCCGCACCTATGCCGACCGGCTGAACACTCTGTCGCGGGTGCGTCAGGCGGGCATGAAAATCTGCAGCGGTGGCATCATTGGTATGGGCGAGCAGCGTCGCGACCGATCCGGTCTGTTGCAGCAACTGGCGCAGATGAAGCCGCACCCGGAGAGCGTGCCCATCAATCAATTGGTCAAGGTAGAGGGCACGCCACTCGAGAATGCAGACGACCTCGACCCCATCGATTTTGTGCGTACCATCGCTGTTGCCCGAATCCTGATGCCCGCTTCTCATGTGCGTCTTTCGGCCGGGCGAGAGAGCATGGATGAAAGCACCCAGGCGCTGGCCTTCATGGCCGGTGCCAACTCCATTTTCTACGGCGATAAACTGCTGACCACCGACAACCCGGACATCGACCGCGACAAGGCACTCTTTGCCAAGCTTGGCATCGTACCGGAGCACCGTGCCGAGCCGAGTCCGGGGCCTGTTGGGGGGCCGTCTGTGCCTCGATCAGAACCATTGTTTTACGATGCCATGGCGAACTGAAGCGTGCTCAGCCGTTTTGAGCAGATGGGTGACCGCTTGCAGCAGCGCCAGCATGAGCTGCTATGGCGCCAGCGCCATTGCGTTGAAGGGGCGCAACAGCCCCATCTCAACCTGGGTGGTGAGCGCCTGCTGTCGTTCTGCAGTAACGACTACCTCGGGTTGGCCAATGATCCCGCCGTAGTCGAGGCATTCCAGGCTGGTGCGGCTCAATTTGGCGTTGGCTCGGGCGCGTCGCATCTGGTGTGCGGGCACCATCAGCAACATCAGCAACTGGAGCAGGCGTTGGCGCGCCATACCGGTCGTGAGGCTGCGTTGCTGTTCGGTTCGGGTTATCAGGCCAACCTGGCGGTAATCAGCACCCTGATGCAACGCGGAGATACCGTGCTGCAGGACAAACTCAACCACGCTTCCCTGCTCGACGGTGCCCGGCTCAGTCAGGCGCGTTTTTTACGCTATCGTCACGGCGATGTCGCTCATCTTGAGCAGCAACTGGAATCGGCTCAGGGCAAGGTGCTGGTGGTGACTGATGCGGTCTTCTCGATGGATGGCGACATCGCCCCTTTATCGACTCTGGCGCCGCTGTGTGAGCAACACAAGGCCTGGCTGATGGTGGACGATGCACACGGCTACGGTGTGCTGGGGCCGGGCGGGGCAGGGAGCCTGGCCCAAGTCGGGCTGAGCCAGGATCAGGTGCCAATTCTGGTGGGTACCCTGGGCAAAGCCTTGGGTACCGGAGGTGCCTTTGTCGCCGGCAGTCAGACGCTGATCGATTACCTGGTGCAATTTGCGAGTCCTTATATTTACACAACCGCCATGCCACCGGCCCTGGCCAGTGCGACCCTGGCAGCACTGGCGCTGGTCCGGGATGACAACAGCAGACGAGAGTCTCTGGTCGAGCGGATCCGACAGTTCAAGGCCGGTATGGCATCGGTAGACATTGAACTGATGCCATCGGACACGGCCATCCAGCCGCTCTGGATGGGCGACAACGAAAAGGCGCTGAGTGCAAGCGCTCGGTTGCGGCAGAAGGGCATGCTGGTCACGGCCATTCGCCCTCCCACCGTACCAGCCGGTTCTGCCCGGCTCAGGGTGACACTGAGTGCGGCCCATACGCAGGCCGATGTGGATCAACTTCTGGAGGCACTGAGCGTTCAATGACAAGACCCACCTATGTCTGGATATCCGGCTGGCAGTTCCGCTCGGCGGTCTTTGCCCCCCTGCAACAACGGCTGCCCGAGGCGGACCATCACAGCCTCTGTTATGCCCAGGAGAGCGGCAGCCTGGCCTACTGGCTGGAAACGCAACGCGATCGCATTCCACAGCATGCCCATCTTATTGGCTGGTCTTTGGGGGGCATGCTGGCGGTGTTATTGGCAGAGCAGCGGCCCGATGTGTGCTCAGTGTTGGCCCTCTGTGCTTCGGTACGTTTTGCTGGCCCTGCACCGGCCATGGCACCAGAGCAAGCCGAAGCCTTTCGCCAGCGTTATCGACAGCACCCGGAGTCAGCAAGGCGACGTTTTCTGCAATGGGTGAGTGAATCGATGCCGGCGCAAGCGTTGGGCGATTTGATGCTGGAAGGTGATCAGTCCAATAGCCTGGACTGGTTGTATCAGATTGATCTGGCGAATTCCTGGGTCACTTGCCCGGTTCGCGCCGTACTGGCCGAGGACGATGCACTGATCAACCCGGCCATGGCCAGAATCTGGATGAGTATTGGCGCCCATGCCACCCTCTTGCCTGGTGCCCATGATCTGCCCTGGCGTCACCCGGAGCGCCTTCTGCAATGGGTACCGAGCGATGAATAAGCTGGCCGTTGCCCGTTCATTCGATCGCGCTGCCGCCAGCTACGATCAGGCTGCTCATTTACAACGTCGGGTGGCCGATCGCTTGCTGGAGGCTTTGCCTGCCCAAGGGGGCGCAGTCGAGTCGGTTGTTGATCTCGGCACGGGCACCGGCTATTGCCTGCCCATACTGCAACAGACACTTCAGCCAAAGGTGCTGACCGCGCTGGATCTGTCCCCCGCCATGCTCAGGCGTGCACAGCTGCGCTGCCCGGAGGTGCGCCTGGTCCAGGCCGACCTGGAAAACCTGCCTTTTGCTGCCGCCAGTCAGGACTGGCTGGTCAGCAGCCTGGCTGTGCAGTGGCTGACCACTGCCGAGCATTTTCTGGTGGAGGCGCAACGCGTGCTCAGGCCCGGTGGCCGCTTGCTGTTCGCCACTCTGGGGCCGGACACCCTGAAAGAGTTGCGCTGGGCCTGGACCCAGATAGACGATCACCCGCACGTGAATACCTTTTTTAAGGAAGACGAATGGCACCTTGGTGCACAGAGCGCTGGCCTGAGAGTGTTGAGACATGAACAGGAGCCAGTGACTCTTTATTACCACCAGCCTGCTCAACTGCTGAGCGAACTGAAACAGCTTGGTGCCAGCCACGTAGAAGGACGCCAGGGCGGGGTGTCGCCGCTGGCGTTCCGGCGAATGCTCGGGCACTATCAGCGGCGTTTTGGTAGCGAGCAGGGTTGCCCGGCCCATTGGCAAGTGAGTTATTGGATGATGCAGGCATGAAACAACGATTCTTCATAACAGGTACCGATACCGAAGTCGGCAAAACTCGAGTCACGGTTGCCATGCTGGAGGCCTTGAACGAGGCTGGTTTACGCTCGCTCGGGCTCAAGCCTCTCGCCGCCGGCGCAGTAGAGGTTGGTGGGCGCTGGGTCAATGAGGATGCCCTGGCGTTGCAGGCCGCCGCCAGTCTGGATCTCGACTATGACCTGGTCAACCCGGTCTTGCTGCGTGCTCCCATGGCGCCGCATCTGGCCGCCGAGCTGGAGCAGAAACGTCTGAGTGTGCAGAGCCTGGCGGGCTACTGCCGCGGTACCTTGATGACTCAGCCTTATGATGTGGCCTTGATCGAAGGTGCTGGAGGATGGCGGGTGCCCTTGAACCGTCGTGAAACCCTGGCCGACCTGCCTCGGGCACTGAATTGCCCTGTCATCCTCGTTGTTGGCTTGAGGCTGGGTTGTTTGAACCATGCCTTGCTCACGGCTGAAGCCATAGAGCGCGATGGCCTGGCTCTGGCCGGCTGGGTCGGTAACAACATTGACCCTGACATGGCTGCTCACGAAGCCAACCTGAATACCCTGAAAGCTATGCTGCCGGCGCCCTGCCTTGGGGTGCTGCCCTGGCTGGAAGCAGGGCTTGCTTCGCCGCAAGGCTGGTTGAATCACCGCCGTCTGACTGAGTACGATTACAAATTGTAACACCCCTGGCTGAAATACTGGTTAAAATGTAAGCAGTGGTCAGTGTATCCGCTGTACTCGTATGCAAGGCCAATGTTTCGTGACAACGAGGTGAACGCATGATCAATTCCGCCATGTCGGCCGGCGTTGCTGGCATTCAGACAGGTATGAACACCCTGGCACGCAGTGGTCAGGAGATTGCGCGTGGCAACATCCCGCCAGAGCAAGGCGGGCCAGACAACCTGATCGAACCCATGGTTCAACAGATTTATGGCAAGAATCAGGTTCAGGCCAGCGCCCGAGTGGTCGACATTGCTTCACAGACACTCGGCACCCTGATCGACCTTAAGGTCTGAGGGGAGCGGCTTATGTCCACGGTCAGCGGTCTTTTCCCTAACGCCATCACGCCCAGCCAGGTTGCCCCGAACGATCCGGCGCAACAGGCCGTGCTCAGGCGAGAGGCAGAAACCGCGATCTTCCCTCCCGTGGGTGAAACCGAAGCCGTCAGTCGCAACCAGAACCGCGCCACCGAGCGCCCGGCACGACAGGACAGCCAGAAGGATGCGCCTTCCACTTTACGGCGAGAAACAGCACCGGCCGAGGATCAGAATTCAGAGCCCGAAGCCCGGCTGGAAGGCCGGAACCAGGGGGAGCCGGAGAGTGACCCTGCAAGGCAAGAGCGCGAGCAGGCAGAACAAGCCAAACAACAGCGCGACATTGAACTGATTCGAGAATTGGCACAGCGGGATCGCGAAGTGCGTGCGCACGAGCAAGCCCATATGGCCGTTGGTGGCCAGTATGCTGGCCCCATGTCGCTGGTGTTCGAGCGCGGGCCGGATGGTCGACGCTACGCTGTAGCAGGTGAAGTGGCGATTGACACCAGCCCTATACCCAATAACCCTCAGGCGACCGTGCTCAAGGCCGACCAGATACGTCGTGCCGCCCTGGCACCAGCAGAGCCATCAACACAGGATCGAAAAGTTGCCGCTCAAGCCATTCAGATGAAGCTCCAGGCGCAGGTGGAAGTGCAGCGAGAACAGCGTTCAGAACGTGAGAATGAGGCGGAAAATCGCACTGAAAACCGCGAAACAACTGAAAGCAGCAGCGAAAATCGCCGTGAGCAGCAGGCCGAGAGCAACCGCTCAGACGAATCGACCCGCGATCGCATCAACGACCTTCTCGACAAAACACGTGAAGCCAGCGAACGAATTCTGGTGCTGGATCAATATCGCTCGAAAGGCCCCAGCGTCGGCACCAATCTGGATTTCAGCGTTTAATACAGGACACTAGAACCGCTTCGGGTTGGGCGCGTGCCTCAGTTCAGCAAAAATACTCAACTCCCAGGGCCGCATAGCGAGCACCATACCGGTACCGAAGGTTTCGGGTAATGGCAGCTTCCCATCTTCCTTGGCCAGTTCATCAAACTCCCGCGCCAGTCGACGCATGCTGTTCTGCATCTGCATATTGGACTGGCGGGTAATATTGCCTGCCACGAATACCAGAAGTTCGCCCGCCTTGGGGTTGAACTTGCAGTCAAAGAACTCGCGCGAGATGTACTGCTCGAAAAATTGATACACGGGTCCGTTATGAATCCACTTGAAATCACGAGACAGCTTGGTTTTTACCCGGTTGCCCGGTAACAACTCGATGATGCCCATACGATCCAGCTTGGCCAGAATACGGGTTGCTTCGTTGTCATCGACATTGTAAGCGCCGACAATGTCCTCATATTCCCACCGGTTCATCAGCAATTGGCAAAACAGCAACAATTTGATGTCCGTCGCCAGTTCCCGTTCGGCTTCCTCGCTCAATTCGTCCAGAATCATGGCGCCTTCGTTCATGCGGGCGAGCAGGTAGCCGAGGTCTGCACCGGCCATGCCGAGTATTTCTTCGAGCCTGGCCAGGGTGAAATGGCGCTTGGAAAACATGCGTTTGATATTGGCTTCGCTCAGGCCCAGCTTTTCGCCAATGTCGTAATAGGTGATTTTTCGCTCGCGCAGAATTCGCTTCAAGGTATCAACGAGTTGAACGGTCTGGGACATGGGATTCGGCAGTCAAGTAGCAAAATATGCTACTAATGGTCGCATATTTCACCACTTTCTGTACAGCGCTTGAGCCCTCCAGGGAGTTCACTACTATGGGTGGGCAAAGGATGGATGTTGATGATCCACCCAGACTCAGGTTCCAGTCAAAGGCCGTGACAACAATGAGAAAAGTCGATAATTCATGATAAAACACGCAGTATTTCGCTTGTTGGGTCGCTGGATCAGCCGAGCTATGCTTGGGCCGGTGCATCTCTATGGGGCCCGTTTGGGACGTGGTGTTGAGGGGCCAGACGTCATTCTGGTGCCGAACCAGTTGGGGCCAACCGACTGCTGGTTGTTCTGGGCAAAATTGAAAAAGGAACCCATATTTATCGAAAAGAACGAGTTCGCCGATTGTTGGGGGACTCGGTGGTTGAAAGGCTCGAAGGCATTGCCCGACTTGCCAGAGTCCACCCCGCTCGATCGTATGCAATATTGGCTGGATAATCAGCGCACCCTCATTATTTCACTGGATATCAGCAGTCAGGCAGCGATCGATGAAGTCAGTGATCAATTGCGTCGACTGGTTGCCTATCGAAAATCGCTGACCGTTCAGGTGGTCACCTTTAACTACGATTTCCGGCTGCTGCTCGGCAGCCCGGTGCACTGGATCTGGCGCGAGCAGGCGTTGAATCTGGGCAGGGAACCATTGTTGATCGTTCAGGAGTTGCAGGCTTTGCAGAAGAAAGCCTGGTCGATCAAGGGGTACCAGACCTTGTCGCAATTCCCCCTGTTGCAGCCATCCGGGCGCATTCCGTCGGCGCTGTTGCTGTCCTGGCATGAAGTCCGTGCTCGTCGTTCCTGGCGCTGGCCAACCCTTTCCGGTTGGTGCTGGCTGCCGCTGGCGGTTATTGCGGTTGTGCTCAATGCCATCCCGCTGGCTATAGCCTGGTTGACGAATCGCCGTGGGTTGACCTGGCCCAGATACCAGCAGCCCTATTGGTTGGGGCCGGTGTATCTGGTCAATCATCTGTGCGTTCTTGGGGTGACTGCCCAACTATGGGGTTGGCTTAGTCTGGCCTATCTTCCCTTGATCCTCATTGGCATGCATCCCTTGGGGCGCCTGGCGGATTCGCTGGTCGATCTGGTGGAAACGGCCGACTCACGTGACATGCGCGAACGCATCATGAATTATTTTGAGTAGGCTCTGCGCTGTCATCGCCAAGCACTTTGTAGAGTGCATCGTGCACGCCTGGGCTGCTGATTAACCAGTTGCGGCCATCGAGCTCGCCAGGCATTGGCGATTCCAGTGGCTTGTAACGGCTCAAGCACGCACCCGCTTCGCGTGCAATGAGTTGCGCAGCGGCGCTGTCCCAGGGGCTGACGGTTTCATAGTAGGCATCCAATCGGCCGCAGGCGACCCAGCAGATGTCGAGAGCGGCGGAGCCCAGGCGACGCACATCGGCGCAGACGCTCAAGATGCGGCCAAGGCGGTTGATCAATTCTGGCCGAGTCTCTCGGCTATAAGGAAAGCCGGTGGCGACGAGCGCGCGCGACAGGTCGGTTGTATCACTGCTTTGAATGACAGCACCATTCAGCCAGGCGCCGACGCCTCGCACAGCGGTAAAGCATTCATTGAGGAAGGGATTGAAAACCACAGCAACCTGAGCCAGGCCCTCGTCGTACCAGGCTATGGAAACCGCCACCATGCTGTGTCCGTGGGCGTAATTGACGGTGCCATCAATGGGGTCGATGACCCAGAGCGGCCCACGCAGTTGTTCGTCGGGTAGCTGTTGAGCAGTTTCTTCGGCGAGAATGGCATCGCCAGCGTAGCTGGCTTGCAGGGCCTTCTTGATCAGTTTTTCCGCGGCCAGATCGGCATCGGTCACCAGTTCAATGCCGCCTTTGTAGGACTGATCCAACTTGCCCGAGTCACGCCGTTGACGAATCAACTGGCCGGCTTGTTGTGCCAGGTCGGTCGCGAACCTGAGGCGGTCGCCATGCTGCATTCATTTCCCCTTTAAGGTCCTATGCGGGTGGACAGCACAAGGCCTGGTCCGGTAAAATCCCCGCAATTTGGGCTCGGCACCCAGATCATTAATTGGCCAGCCTTGTATGGTGTCTGTTGTATCGCATCATGCCCGGCGGGCGCAGGACAGTTCGACACCTTTTTCATACGCAATTTCTGCTGAGCGGGATGGAGGCTACTCCATCTCGCTTTTTTGCGAAAGGGGGAAGGTGAATTGTCTGCACGGTCAGGTTGCAGGATTTTGCCGCCTTTTACGCGACTGACCATGATCGTAAGTCCACTCGCATCGAACAGAGGAACGGATCCTTGAGTACGCCAGCCATACTCGCACTCGCTGACGGCAGTCTGTTTCGGGGGACCAGCATTGGTGCTCCGGGAGAATCAATCGGTGAAGTGGTGTTTAACACCGCCATGACCGGTTATCAGGAAATTCTGACAGACCCTTCTTACGCCCGACAAATCGTCACACTCACCTATCCCCATATTGGCAACACCGGCACCAATTCTGAAGACGAAGAGTCCGACCATGTCTGGGCCGCTGGCCTGATCATTCGAGATTTGCCGCTGTTGCACAGCAACTTCCGCAGCGAGCAAACGCTGGGTGAATACCTGATCGATAACCAGGTGGTCGCCATTGCCGACATCGACACCCGACGGCTGACGCGTCTGTTGCGTGAAAAGGGTGCTCAGAATGGCTGCATCATGGCTGGAGACAACCTCGACGAGGCACGCGCTCTCGAGTTGGCCCGTGGTTTTGCTGGCCTCAAGGGCATGGATCTGGCGAAAGAAGTCAGTGTCGGTGAAACCTACAGCTGGCGCAGCGCCAGTTGGCAATTGGGCAAGGGCCATAGCGATCGTACCGACGACGAATTGCCCTACCATGTGGTCGCTTACGATTACGGCGTGAAGCGAAACATTCTGCGCATGCTGGTCGACCGTGGCTGCCGTTTGACGGTCGTGCCCGCTCAGACTCCGGCGAGTGAGGTTCTGGCCCTGAAACCCGATGGCATCTTTTTGTCCAATGGCCCCGGCGACCCCGAGCCCTGTGATTATGCCATCGAAGCCATAGGTACCTTGCTGGAAACGGAGATCCCTATTTTCGGTATCTGCCTTGGCCATCAGTTGCTGGCTCTGGCCAGTGGTGCGAAAACGGCCAAGATGAAATTTGGCCACCACGGTGCCAACCACCCGGTAGAAACCATTGCCAGCAAGACGGTGATGATTACCAGCCAGAACCACGGTTTCGCAGTCGATGCCGACAGCCTGCCTGAGTCGCTGGAAATGACCCATCGCTCTCTGTTCGATGGCTCACTGCAGGGTATTCGCCGCAAGGACAAACCCGCTTTCAGTTTCCAGGGGCACCCGGAAGCCAGCCCTGGCCCGCACGATTGCGCGCCTCTATTCGATGAATTCATTGCCCTGATGCAGGACGGACGACGTTGATCGGAACATCGCAACCCGGCACCGAAAACGGTGCCTGTTCGAATCCGATCCGCCAACAGCAAGAAGCGAAGCGAAACCATGCCAAAACGTACTGATATCAACAGCATTCTGATTCTGGGTGCTGGCCCCATCGTCATCGGCCAGGCCTGTGAGTTCGACTATTCCGGTGCCCAGGCTTGTAAAGCCTTGCGTGAGGAAGGTTACCGGGTGATTCTCGTCAACTCCAACCCGGCCACCATCATGACCGACCCGGCCATGGCCGATGCTACCTACATCGAACCCGTGGTCTGGACTGAAGTCGCAAAAATCATCGAGCAGGAAAGGCCCGATGCGCTGCTGCCGACCATGGGCGGGCAGACGGCCCTGAACTGCGCCCTGGATCTGGAGCGCGAGGGCGTGCTCGAGAAATTCGGTGTGCAGATGATCGGCGCCAACGCCGACACCATTGACAAGGCCGAAGACCGCGAGCGGTTCGACCACGCAATGAAAGCCATCGGCCTGGAAACACCGCGCTCGGGCATTGCCCGTTCAATGGAGCAAGCCTGGACCATTTTCGAAGACATCGGCCTGCCTTGCATCATCCGACCCAGCTTCACCATGGGTGGTTCCGGCGGTGGTATTGCCTATAACCGCGAAGAGTTTCTCGAGATATGCGAGCGCGGCCTCGACCTCTCGCCCACCAAGGAACTGCTCATCGATGAAAGCCTGATTGGCTGGAAAGAGTATGAGATGGAAGTGGTGCGCGACAAGGCCGACAACTGCATCATCGTCTGTGCCATTGAAAACTTCGATGCCATGGGTGTACACACCGGGGATTCCATCACTGTCGCGCCGTCACAGACGCTCACCGACAAGGAATACCAGATCATGCGCAATGCCTCTCTGGCGGTGCTGCGTGAAATCGGTGTCGAGACCGGCGGCTCCAACGTTCAGTTTGGTGTAGACCCGGAGACCGGCCGCATGGTGGTCATCGAGATGAACCCAAGGGTCAGTCGCTCTTCTGCTCTGGCCTCCAAGGCGACGGGCTTTCCCATTGCAAAGATTGCCGCCAAGTTGGCTGTGGGTTACACCCTGGATGAACTGCAGAACGACATTACCGGTGGCAAGACTCCGGCTTCGTTCGAGCCGAGCATCGACTATGTGGTTACCAAGATTCCGCGCTTTGCCTTCGAGAAATTCCCTCAGGCCAACGATCGCCTGACTACCCAAATGAAATCCGTCGGTGAAGTCATGGCCATTGGTCGTAACTTTCAGGAATCCATGCAGAAAGCTCTGCGTGGCCTGGAAGTCAGCGCTGCTGGTTTTGATCCCAAGGTGGATCTCGACGCCAACGATGCCCGCGACATCATCGTGCGTGAATTGAAAGAGCCTGGCGCCGAGCGCATCTGGTATGTGGGCGATGCGTTCCGTGCTGGTTTCAGCGTAGACGAGGTCTATAGATTGACCGGCATCGACCCCTGGTACCTGGTGCAAATCGAAGATCTGATCAAGGAAGAGCAGACCGTCTCCAGCTTGAAGTTGAGCGACCTCGATGAACCCCTGATGCGTCGCCTGAAACGCAAAGGCTTTGCCGATGAGCGCCTGGCCAGCCTGCTGGGTGTCTCTGAGCACGAACTGCGCAAACAACGCTGGGCGCTGAATGTGCGGCCTGTGTATAAGCGGGTGGATACCTGTGCGGCTGAGTTCTCTTCCGATACTGCCTACATGTATTCCAGCTACGATGAAGAGTGTGAAGCGAACCCGACCGATCGTGAAAAAATCATGGTCATCGGCGGTGGCCCCAACCGTATTGGGCAGGGCATCGAATTCGATTACTGCTGCGTGCACGCTGCGCTGTCGGCACGCGAAGATGGCTATGAGACCATCATGGTCAACTGCAACCCGGAAACCGTCTCGACTGACTACGACACCTCGGACCGGCTCTATTTTGAACCGGTGACGCTGGAAGACGTTCTGGAGATCATCGAGCTCGAAAAACCCAAGGGTGTGATCGTGCAGTATGGTGGCCAGACGCCGCTGAAGCTGGCGCGCGCTCTGGAAGCCGCAGGTGCTCCCATCATCGGCACCACGCCCGACGCCATCGACCGGGCCGAAGACCGTGAGCGTTTCCAGGTAATGGTTGAAAAACTCGATCTCCTGCAACCAGAAAACGGCACCGCCCGCAGCCTGGAGCAGGCACTCGACATCGCCCGCAAGATTGGCTACCCGCTGGTGGTGCGCCCCTCTTATGTTCTGGGTGGCCGAGCCATGGAGATCGTCTACGAAGAGTCTGAGCTGCAACGCTATATGCGCGATGCAGTGAAGGTTTCCAACGATGCACCCGTGCTGCTGGATCACTTCCTCGATGCCGCCATCGAAGTCGACATCGACGCCATCAGCGATGGCAAGCAGGTGGTGATTGGTGGCATCATGCAACACATCGAGCAGGCTGGTGTTCACTCCGGTGATTCAGCCTGTTCCTTGCCGCCCTACAGCCTGCCGCAAAAAGCCCTGGACATGATCCGTGAACAGGTTACCGCCATGGCACTTGAACTGAACGTCATCGGCCTGATGAACGTCCAGATGGCCTGGCAAGACGACCAGCTCTACATCATTGAGGTCAACCCCCGCGCTTCGCGTACCGTGCCCTTTGTGTCAAAGGCCATTGGTGTGTCGTTGGCCAAGGTCGCGGCCAAGGTGATGATGGGCAAAACGCTGGCCGAACTCGGCCTGACCGAGGAAGTCATACCGGCCTATTTTTCGGTGAAAGAAGCCGTGCTGCCGTTCAACAAGTTCCCCGGTGTGGACCCGATACTGAGCCCGGAAATGAAGTCCACTGGTGAAGTCATGGGTACCGGCGATACCTTTGCCGAGGCCTTCGCCAAGGCCGTTTTGGGCGCCGGAATTACATTGCCCCAGACCGGTAAGGTGGTGATATCGGTCAAGGAGCGGGATAAGGCCGGTGTTGTATCGGTTGCGCAGCAACTGGTCAATATGGGCTTTGAGGTGTGCGCTACTCGAGGAACGGCAGAGTATCTGAAAAAAGCCGGCCTCGAAGTCAGCACCGTGAACAAGGTCAACGAAGGTCGTCCACACATGGTAGACATGATCAAGAACCACGAAGTGGTCTTTATCATTAACACCACCGAAGGTCGACAGTCGATACTCGACAGCGCCGAAATTCGTCGTAGTGCATTGCACAACAAGGTTTATTACACTACGACTTTGGCCGGTGCCGAGGCCTCCGTCATGGCCATGCAGCGCCTGGAGCAGACCCCGGTGCGCCGATTGCAGGACCTGCACGCGAACTATCTGACCTGACGCCCAGGCGGCACTGAAGAAGGCGCCTTGGGCGCCTTTTTTATTACTCAAGTTCAAGAGTTTGTACAGTTTGAGAGGCATCACCGGTAGCCGGCGCGGACTATTGACACCAGGTGAACTCAGAAACCTGGTTGTTAGTTGAAATTCAACCCTGTTCGGCCTATTAACGCCGGATGGGAGAACTTGTTGTCGCAGCGGCGGGTGTTAAACCCGCCGGTATAGAGGAGAAGGAACAGAATGCAACGTTTCCCAATGACCATAGAAGGCGAAATTGCCCTGCAAAATGAACTGCGCCAGCTGAAACAGGAAGAGCGGCCCAGAGTCATCAAGGACATCGCCGAAGCCCGTGAACACGGCGATCTGAAAGAAAACGCAGAATACCATGCCGCTCGCGAACAGCAGGGCTTTATTGAAGGGCGCATCAAGGAAATTGAACACAAATTGGCGCATGCTCAGGTCATCAATGTGCATGACATACCGAATACCGGCAAAGTCATCTTTGGCACCACCGTGACCTTGTTGAACCTCGAAACCGACCAGGGTGTGACCTACAGAATAGTCGGCGAAGACGAAGCCAATGTGAAGGTCAACAAGATATCGGTCACTTCACCCATAGCACGAGCCCTGATCGGCAAGGAAGAAGGCGACGAAGTGGTCGTCAAGACACCGGGTGGGGACGTAGAGTACGAAATCGAACTGGTAGAGCACAAGTAATCTGCGAAAGGAGTTAACACTCCTTATTCTGGGTAAAGGAGCCGGGCGTGACAACGGAAATGCTCTTTGTGTTTTCAGTGCTGGTCATCACCATGGCGTTGTTTGTCTGGGATAAATGGCGCATGGATCTGGTGGCACTATTGGTTGTGGTCACCCTGGCCTTGTCTGGCATCATTTCGCCGGCAGAAGCCGTTTCCGGCTTTGGAAACCCCGTTGTGCTGACCATCGCCGCGCTCTTTGTTGTCGGTGAAGGTCTCTACCGGGCCGGTGTGGCCGCTGCGGTCGGCAACTGGTTGTTGCGCGTGGGAGGCCGCAGCGAAACTCGATTGCTGTTGTTCCTGTTGCCCGTCGTCGCCATTCTTTCCGCCTTCATGAGTTCGACCGGTGCGGTAGCTCTGTTGATTCCAGTGGTGCTCAGCATGGCGCGAAAATCCGGTATGAACCCTTCACGCCTCTTCATGCCCCTGGCCTTTGCAGCGCTGATTGGCGGCATGCTGACCTTGATCGGTACGCCTCCGAACATCATCGTCAGTGGCCAGATGCGTGATGCAGGCCTCGATCCCTTCCGGTTCTTTGATTTCACTCCCATAGGCCTGGCGATCCTGGTATTCGGTGGCGCCTACCTGGTTTTTGTTGCGCCATTGTTGTTGCCAAAAAGCAGCGGAACAGAGGCTGAAGCGGGTCATCCTGGCTTGCGCGAATTTGCCGAGCGGTACGAATTGGGCCAACAATTGCACAAATTGCGGGTGTCTCGTGGCAGCGACTTTATTGGCAGGACGCCGGTAGAGCTGAAATTGCGTACCGAGTACGAAGTGACGCTCTTCGGTGTGCAACGACAGGGCACTTTTCTGCCCAGCCTTTTGCCGGTGCTGGCAAATACCCGTCTTGAGCCGGGCGACACCATTATGGTGTATGGTCATGATGAGAACCTGAAGCAACTGGTTGAACGCTATGAACTGGTGCGCCAGCCCATGACGGAGAGAGAGGAGCTGCGCCTGCGCGATCACTTTGGACTGGCGGAGGTGCTGATCCCGCCAGACTCCTCACTGGCCAGTCATACCTTAAAGGAAGGCCGCTTCCGCGAGCGTTTTGGATTGAGTGTCATCGGCGTGCGCAGGCAGCACGAAGCACTCTCTACTCGCTATGCTGAAACACCGCTCCTGGCTGGCGATACGCTCTTGCTGGCTGGCGGTTGGCAACACATTCGTAAGCTGGAAAACCATCGCGAGTTGGTGGTTCTGCAGACACCTGCCGAATTACAGGAGGTTGCGGCCAATCGTGACCGTATGCCGCACGCCATTGTCATTGTGTTGGTCATGTTAGTGGTAATGACCTTTGGCTGGCTGCCAACACTCAGTGCTGCCTTGTTGGCAGCCCTGGCCATGGTCAGCAGTCGATGCGTCAGCCTGACCGAAGCCTACCAATCCTTGAATGCGACCAGCCTGGTATTGATTGCCGGTATGCTTCCATTGGCACTGGCCATGGAGAGCAGTGGCGCCCTGGCGCTGGTCGTCGACAACATTGTTGGTCGCTATGCCGATGTCGGGCCCTTGGTGCTCTGTGCCGGGCTCTTTCTGCTGACATCCATACTGAGCCAGTTCATCTCCAACACTGCGACCACCGTGCTGGTCGCACCCATTGCCCTGAGCAGTGCACATTTGTTGGGGCTGAACCCGGAACCCTTCATGATGACCGTTGCCATTGCTGCCTCAACAGCCTTCGCAACGCCCATCGCCTCTCCGGTCAATACCCTGGTGGTCACGCCGGGCAATTACCGATTCTCGGATTTCGCCAAAGTAGGGGTGCCATTGCAGCTATTGGCATTGATCATCACCCTGGTGCTGACACCTGTGATTTTCCCGTTTTAAGGCGTTGCAGCCAGCTCACTCAGTGGACGATCAGCACGCACGACCGAGGTCATGCCTGGTCGTATACCGCGCTCGGCAAACCACCCCTGATTGACCTCCAGTGCGTAACTGGCTGGCCGATTCGCACAGTGCAGTTCTTCTGACTCGGGCTGCATGTCATTGATCTGAAGAATACGGCCCTGGGCATCGAGAAAAGCGATGGAGAGTGGTATCAGGGTATTTCGCATCCAGAAACAGTGGCGATCCGGTCGATCGAAAATAAAGATCATGCCCTCTTCGTCACTCATGGACTCTCTGTACATCAATCCATGGCCTCGCTCTCTGGCCGTCGCTGCTATATCGGCAACCAGGTGATGGTCATCGATGCTCAGTTGAGTCTGGCGCCAGTCGATGGATTGGGCATGGCTAGAGCTTGCAAGAAACAGGCAGAGGCTGACGATCAGAATCCCGATTTGTTTTGTCATGGTCTGGTGTACCTGGGTTGGCATGGGTATTTAACAGCAGTATAACGCCCTGGTCGGCAAAATGTGATGCAGTTGGAAAACCCGGCTTCTATCGGTTGCCAATTCCAGGCGATGGTCGTATCGTTCGCAGCGGTTGCGCATGGGCCAATAGCTCCCTGATGCAATCAAGGACATGACCTCGATTTAAAGGACGCCAAAATGGATATCCAAACGGTATTATCTCGCCTGTCTCCCGGGTGGGTTTCTCTCTGTTGTTCCCTGCTTCTGGTGGGCTGCGCACTTGCCCCCTCTCAAACCCTGAACGATGAACACGCCGCCATTGAGCTGCCAGCTGCCGCTTCGATCAGCCGTGGTCAACTCGACAATGGGCTGCTCTATTACATTGACCAGCACGATCAAAGAGCCACCACCGTCGAATTCCGGCTAAAGGTTGATTTCGGCTCTCTTGACGAGGCGGATCATCAATTGGGATACGCCCACTTTATAGAACACATGGCGTTCAACGGCACCGAGCATTATCCCGGCAATGAGCTTATCGCTTACCTGCAAAGCCTGGGAATGAGCTTTGGACACGATATCAACGCTCATACTGCCTTCAATGAAACGGTTTATAAACTCAGCGTACCGGCTGATCAGCCGGAGCTGATTCATCAGGCCTATCAGGTCATGGCAGACTGGGCTGGGGGCATTCTCTTTGACGAAGCCGAAGTGCAATCCGAAAAAGGCGTGATCATCGAAGAATGGCGGCTCAACTACAGCGGTGAGGAAGCCGCCTGGTTACAGCGAGTTCGCGCGCATTATGGTAACTCTGACTATCAGCGATTGCCGATCGGGACACCAGAATCTGTTCGCAATGCCACAGCCGATGCCTTGCGCGAACTCTATCACCATGCCTATCGCGCCGATGTCATGACGCTTTATGTTTCAGGGCATGTGGATGTCTTATCCGCGAAGCAACGCATAGAGCAGAGTTTTGGTGCTTTGCCTGCCAGTGATGGTTATGCGCCCAATCGCCCCATGCTGGATCATAGCAATGGCCGTTACTGGGTGAGCAGTGATGAAAGCATTACTCAGGACTATCTCGAACACGGTCGACTTTTTGATGGTGGCTTCAAGTCGCTGGACAGTGCGGCTGGCCAGCGCGAGCGTTTTTTCGCAGAAATGCTGCGCCTTGTCTTGCAGGAACGCACTCAGGTCTGGTCGGACCAGCCTGGCAGTGGCGTTCGCACAGAGGCCTACTTTTATGGCCTGGATGATGGTACTCCCGTTATTGAATTCTCCGTCTTCCCTCAGGGCCCTTTGACTCAAGAGCATCTGAATCAGGCTGAAGGTATCTGGCAGAGCCTGCTGCAATACGGTATCAGCGAAGCCGAGTATCGGCTTTACAGCCAGCGTTTGCTGCAGGAATGGCAGCAGGTAAGAGGCGTCATGAACAATACGGATTCCGCTGGCCGAGTGGACTGGTTCATGGCGCGAGTGGAAGAGGGCATGGGACCGGTCGATTGGCGTGACTTGCCTGAGGTCATCCTCAATCTCACCCGGGCCTACAATGCCGACTGGTTTAACCATTGGCTCAAGAGTGAGGTAGCCGATCTGCCGCATTTCAGTGGGCTCATGCTTCGCCCGAGTACGGCTACTGAATGGTCCACAGACAGCTTTGTCGAAGCGGTCGAGGCCGCTGGGCAACTTCCTGTCAGGGCGGGTTGGCTGGAACACTCAGAAGAGCGTGAGCTGACCTTCATGAGTACTCCCGGCAGAGTGGAATCTGTTACCGAAACCGAACTGGACAACCTGACCCGCATTGAGCTTGAAAACGGCCTGGTGGTCTGGTTTTATCGCACCGAAGTTGAAGCCAATCGACTGGTCGTGAATCTGGTCAGCCGCGGTGGTAGCGCTGGGCGCAGTTATGACGACGCAGTTCTGGGGGTGTTCTGGCCGCATGTGCTGAACGAAACCACGCCTGGTGGCTTGTCCCGGACCGAATTCAACGATTGGCAGCAGGCGCGCAATATCGGCGGTTCGGCCTACGATCAATTGCTGGAAAGCGGCCTCTACTGGGAAGGCAGTGCCGACGGCATTCAGTCGATGTTGACTCTGGTTGGTCACTATATGCATCCGATGACGCTGAATGAAGCCACTATGGATGTCTTTATCGCTGGTACGGCAGAGTATCTGCAGTCATTCTATGATACCCCTCAGGGGCGGCTGGAAGCTGGCCTGGCAGGGCTGGTTGAGCCACACCCCAATTTGATGAATCTGCAACTCGAGGATCTTGAAGGCATCAGCGCAGAGCGCTTGAGCGATTTCCATGGGCGTTGGCTCAGCCAGGGGCTCGGGGTTGAATTGTTTGTGGTAGGGGATACCGATTTGAATTCGGTGGTCAAAGCCGCCGAAGCCACTCTGGCGGGCAAGCCATTGCCAGCGCCCGAGGCTCAATTCATCGAGCCCTATCAGTGGCAAGCTGCGGATGTATTGGAAGTAAAGGCTCACCAGGATGATCGTACCGACCTGTCGATTCGGCTCAGGGCACCCGAGCCAATCTGGGAGCAACGTGAGCGTATACTGACCAACGTCTCCCTGAATATGGTAGAGACTCATCTGCTGCAGCTGTTGCGGGAGCAACTCGGAGACACCTACAGTATCTGGCTGGCTCCCGATCAGGCCTCCCCTCAGCTCCCGCAGTCTGCCTGGAATATGGCGACATCGACCTCACCCGACCGTGCTGATGCCGTTATTACAATGATGGAAGAGGCCTTGACCGGTGCGGAGGAATGGTTGACTGAAGCCGGCCTGGCCGCAACAAAGCGTCAGATGCTGGAGTCGCATCGTCGCTCTCAGGCCAGCCTGGATAGCCTGCTCAGCGACCTGATCTTCTACACTCGGCCGGATCGTCACCTGGCTGACTATGGTCACTATGAAGCCATGATTAATAGTTATACACTGGCCGACGTTCAGCGCAGCCTGGCATTCTGGGCTGGGGTTGAGGATCGCCTTGTGGTCAAGGCTATCCCATTCTGATTATTTACAGGAGATATAACCCATGAGCGCGGCTCTGGTCTGGATTATTATCGGTATCGTCCTGATACTGTCCGAGTTGATGGCCACCAGCATTGTGGCCGTATTTATAGGCATTGGCGCCATTGTCACTGGCGTGCTGCTGCACTTCGGTTTGATCGATTCGCTGGCTATGCAATTGATTGTTTTCGGTGTGACGAGCCTGGGATCTCTGATCATTGCTCGTAAACGCTTCAAGCAAATGTTTGGCGGCTTCAGCATGGACCAGGGCGAGGAGCACACCAAGTTCCGCAAGGATCTGGGTGAGCGTGTAGTCGTGGAAAAAGATTTTATCAATGGTGCCGGTCGCGTCAGGCTCAATGGTGTCGAATGGGACGCCTTGTCAGATGACGACCTGAAGACAGGCGACGTTGCCTGGGTCATCGCCAACGAAGGCATACGACTCAGCGTTGTCAAAGAGCGCCCAACAGATGTAATTTCTCAACATAAGGAAACACCATGAACCTTTACGATGATATCTCCACCATACTGGCGATCGGTTTTGCCATTGCTGTCGTCATTGTTATTCTCAAGTCGGCCCGCATTGTTCCGCAGCGGGAAAACTTTGTGATAGAGCGCCTGGGTAAATACTCTCGCACCCTGGATTCAGGTTTCCATTTCCTGATCCCCTTCGTCGACAAAGTGGCCTACCGCCAAACCCTTAAAGAAGAAGTAATCGACGTCCCACGGCAGAACTGTGTCACCAAAGACAACATTCAGGTCGGCATCAATGGCGTGATGTACATTCAGGTGATCGATTCTCACAAAGCCAGTTACGGTATCGATAATTACCGGAACGCTGCGTCACAATTGGCTCAAACCACCATGCGTTCTGTGATTGGCCAGACCGACCTTGACAAGACTTTCGAAGAGCGCGCCAAGATCAACGAGGAAGTTGTTCTGGCTCTGGATGCAGCAGCAAGCCCCTGGGGTATCAAAGTATTGCGTTATGAAATTTCTGACATCGATCTGCCAGAGAGCATCAAGGATGCCCTTGAGCAACAGATGCGTGCTGAGCGTGAGCGTCGCGCTGCCATTGCCAAATCTGAAGGCGAGCGTCAGGCCATGATTAACGTATCAGAAGGTCAGCAGCAGGAGGTGATCAACCTCTCTCAAGCAGAGAAGCAGAAGCAGATCAACGAAGCAGAAGGTCGAGCCCAGGAAATCGAACTGATTGCCACAGCGACTGCCGAAGGTCTGCGTAAAATTGCCATCGCGATCAACGAACCCGGTGGTCAGCACGCCGTCAGCCTGCGTGTTGCCGAGCAGTATGTGAAGGAGTTTGGCAACCTGGCCAAGACCAACAACACCATGATCATCCCAGCGGAACTGGCAAGCGTCGGCGGTGCCGTAGCCAGCCTGACCGAAGTGTTGAAGCACACCAACACCAAGTAAGTACCAGGGTCGCCTCCTCGGCGACCCAACTCCCTTTACGGTTTTGGCCTTTTGTTCCCGGCGAACACGATCACTACCGCGTCATCCCCCAATACTCGACTGAACGCATAAGGTGACTGACTCAGTTGCCGATGCTCTCCAGCGCCTTGTGGTGAACCTTTTGGGAAGCTCTGGTATGGGCATTTAGTCTGTTTCAGTACACTAGAAGGGTTCTGTTACTGAGGGCTCGGCTGTTGTGCTGCAGATTGGCGGACAATCAACCAGAGTGTCGCCAGGGCGACAACCAGAATCAATGGCAGCATCATCAGGTTGAGCAGATTCCAGCCCAGCCAATGCAACAGGGTGCCAGACATCAAAGAACCTATTGCCACAAAACTGAAGATGATCAGGTCATTTACACCCTGAACCTTGCCACGTTCCGCTTCGCTGTGAACCCGAGCCACCAGGGCGCTGCCACCAACAAACAGGAAGTTCCAACCGACACCCAGTATGACCAGTGCAAACCAATAGTGCGCTATGCTCTGACCACTGATGGCAATCGCCGTCGTCCCGATCAGCAGAGCGGCACCTGCCAGCAAGACATTGCCGACTCCGAAACGGACAATCAGGCTGCCGGTAATGAAGGAGGGGGCAAACATGCCGAGTACATGCCACTGCATGATGGTGGCAACCTGATTCATGTCGTAACCCTGAGCCCGCATCGACAGCGGCGTGGCGGTCATCACCAGCGCCATGACCGCATAGCCAATGGCGGCTGCCAAAACGGCGACCACAAAGGTGCCCTGGCGAGCGATGTCGACCATGGGTCGAGTGGTCGCACCAGGCTTCGGCTTGCCTGCTTCAGGAACAGTAAGAAATCCGAGCAAGCCAATGGCGACCAGTGCCAGAATCGCAATCATCAGGTAGGGGCCACCCAGGGGCACGGCCTCTATCCAGGTTGTCATACGGCTGGCGTTCAATGGGCCGAGGAAGGCGGCCACCACGCCCGCCGCCATCACCAGGGAGATGGCCTTGCTGCGAAAGGCCGGGCTGGCAACGTCGGCCGCTGCGAATCGGTAGTACATGGCAAAGGCCTGATAGAGACCAAGCAAAACGCTGCCGGCCACAAACAACCAGAATTGACCGAGATGGATGGCCAGAAAGCTCAGCAGTCCGCCACCAATACCACCGATGCTGGCACCAACAATAAAGCCAATGCGACGGCCCACTCGCTTCATGAACAGCGAGGCGGGCAGGGTGAATAGAACGGTGCCGATCATCATGGTGGCGATTGGCAGGGTCGCCAGGCTGGGGTCCGGGCTGAGTTCGGCACCGACCACACCGCTGAGCGTCATCACGGTGATGGAGGCGATCATGAACAGCATTTGGCTGGCCACCAGAATCGACACATTGGGTTTCTCGAGACGATAGTCTGACATCATGAATTCCTGTTGATGACTCAATACAGGGCTACCTCACCCTGATGAAATTGCAGAACTTTGGCACAGTTGTGACTAAAAGTCTCTTCAGAAAACCAGGCTCTTGTCGCTGGCCAGCGTTACCTCAGCCAGTTCATCCATGGTGCTGCGTCTGGCACCTTCGACCAGCTCATTCTGGTTGATGCCGCGGGCATCCAGGCAGGTACCACAGAGTAGCACTCTGCCACGACCCAGAACTCGCTTAACCATACGCTCCGCATTGTAGTAGCCGTCTGGTGTTTTTTGGCCCGTTTTCGCCCCCAACACTGCGTCCCCCATCAGAAACACAGTGACGTCTGCGTCCTGCTTCAGCAGCGCATGAGCCAATCGCAAGCCATTGTCGAGGCGTTCGGTACCATAAGGTGGGTCGTTGATCAGAATCAGGATGTTCATTTTTTTGTCCCCTGGTTTTGGGTTTAAGGACAAGACCTGTTGTAGTATCACCTGGAACAATATAACATTCAATTAAATAGTTGAATGTTATCGGGAGATGCAATACCTTGGCTGAATTCAACCTGGAGCATGACTTGAGAGAGGCCCTGGCCGGCATAGGCCGGGCCATCGGACAGCCACACCGTTTGCGTCTGCTGGAGCTGCTGGCGCAGCGCGAATATTACGTGGAACAACTGGCGGAGCTCAGCAGTTTGACCATGGCCAGTGCTTCCCAGCATTTGCAACACCTCAGACGTGCAGGCCTGATTACTGTGCGCCGGGATGGTCGTCAGATGGCCTATCGGCTCACCGATGAACGCATCATTGACCTGTTGGGCCTGGTGAGACAGATCGCCAGGAGCCAAATTGCTGAAGTCGAACGGTTGTTGTCGCAATTGTTTCCGAATGACCCTGACTTGACACCCCTTGTGGCCCTTTCTCAAGCCGAGTTAGTGCAGCAGATGGAAGCCGGGCAGGTGACTCTGCTGGACGTCCGGCCCGGTGCCGAGTTCGAAGCCGGACACTTGCCCGGTGCCATCAACCTGAGTCTGGCGGAGTTGGAGCAGCATCTTGATTCCCTGCCCAAGGATCAGTCCATCGTCGCTTATTGCCGTGGGCCATACTGCGCACTGTCGCACAAGGCTGCTCAAATGCTCCAAGCTCGAGGCTATCAGGTGCAGCGATTTGAGGACGGTTTTCCTGAATGGAAGCGCGCAGGCCTGCCAATTGAAACCTTGCAAAGATCGTCCTTGAATGGAACGCAGCACCCATGAACCAACACCACAGCACAGCGTCGATTGACCCCTGGCAAACCGGCTTGCACCACAACCGCGCTCAGGTCAATCAGCAATTGCTGCAGGTGCTGTTCGTCGGCTTGACCATCGGCATGATGCGCACTGTGGTGCCTGCCCTGGCGGAAACCGAATTCGGTGTGGCCGAGGGCTCCTTCGTGATGTTGACATCCTTTGTCGTCGCCTTCGGCTTCGTCAAGGGTACACTGAATTTTGTAGCCGGCAGGCTCTCCGAACGCATCGGTCGCAAGCAGGTGCTGGTGCTGGGCTGGCTCTTTGCACTACCCATTCCCTTTCTGGTGCTCTGGGCACCGAGCTGGAACTGGATTGTGCTGGCCACCATTCTGCTCGGCATCAACCAGGGCCTGGCCTGGTCGATGACGCAGACCGCCAAACTGGACATTACCCGGGCCGATGAACGCGGGCTGACCATGGGGTTGAATGAGTTCTCCGGCTATGTCGGCGTTGCCATAGCCGGCATTGTTACCGGCTATATGGCCACCGCCTTTGGCCCCCGGCTCGGTTTGCTGGTGTTTGGCCTGGTGGTCATTGTACTGGCGCTGCTATTGTCCCTGACACTGGTGCGTGAAACCCTGGGCTATGCCCAGGCCGAAAGCGCACGCCATGCTGCCGGGCAGCGCACCGGCCCGCAGCCACGCTACCCGACCGGAATCAGCGATCAACCGACCACGGGTGAGGTCTTTGCGTTGGTGTCCTGGCGCGACAAACGCCTCTTTGCCTTCAGCCAGGCAGGCCTGGTGGAGAAGTTCGTCGACGCGCTGGTCTGGGTATTCTACCCCGTCTTTCTGTTTCAGCAGGGCATCAGCCTGGCGAACATCGGCTGGATAGTCGGCATTTATGGCTTCGTCTGGGGCGGCTCTCAATTCCTGACTGGCAAGCTCTCCGACCACATTGGGCGATTGAAACCCATCGTCTGGGGCATGTGGCTCTGTGGTGGTGGCGTCGGCATGATGTTGTTTGTTGAAGGCGTGCTCTGGTGGAGTATTTCTGCCGCCATCACCGGCTTTGGCATGGCGTTGCTCTATCCCACTCTGAGTGCTGCCGTCGCGGATATCTCCCACCCCAATTGGCGCGGTTCGGCCATCGGCATCTACCGATTCTGGCGTGACCTGGGCTACGGAATTGGTGCTTTGGGCCTGGGCCTGGCGGCGCAGTGGGGCGGTGCCGTAGAAGCCGGATTCTGGTTTGTCTTCATCGCCATGATGCTGTCCGGCCTGGTGGTCTGGGTCTTTGGTGAAGAAACGCACCCCGGTTTTAATGCCGCTGATTCGAACTGAGTGAACCCTGCGTTGCAGCACCCAGGGGCAGTAGCGCTATACTGTGGCTTTAAGCCAGTCAAAGGAAGTAGCGATGCGATTCTTGATTGTGGGTGCGGGCGGTATTGGCTGTTACTACGGAGCGCGTTTGCAAAACGCAGGTCACGAGGTCACCTTTCTTGCTCGGGGCGCGCACCTGGAGGCCATGCAACAAAAAGGCCTGTCGGTACATCATCCGGACTTCCATTTCGCCAGCCCCGTCACCGCTCTGGATGAAGCTGGCCTTGCGGCAAATACCCGGGTCAGTGATTTCGATGTGCTATTGGTCTGCCTGAAAACCCAGGATACTCAACCCTGGCTTGAGCGTATGCTGCCCTGGCTGCAAAGCGCTCCGACACCCCTGCTCTCAGTGCAGAACGGCGTCGATAACGAACCCGACATTGCGGCCATGGTCGGTGCCGAACGCACCATCGGCGGTCTGGCCGTGCGCATTGGCGGCCATATAGAAGCGCCTGGCGTAGTGACCGTCAACGGCCCCGCCCAGATCGTCATGGGCGCCTGGCCGGATAACATGAAAGGAACGGACTGGGGTGATTTCCTGAGCCGGCTGGATGAAACCTTGAACGCTGCGGATATACCCTCACGAGTCTCCGATGACATAGCCCGCGAAATCTGGCGCAAACTGATGATCAACGCCGGCGTCAACCCGCTATCGGCGCTGACCCACCTCGACACCCGCTCACTCTGCCGCCACCCCCTCTACGGCCCGGCTGTACGCGGCCTCATGGTCGAAGCCGCTCAGGCCGGCAAAGCCGACGGCGTCACCCTGACCGACGAAGACGTCACCGAAATGTTCGACATCATCTTCAGTTTCGATGCCATCAAAACCTCCATGCTGGTCGACAAGGAAAAAGGCCGCCCATTAGAGCTGGATGGCATCTGCGGCGCCGTGATCCGGCGCTGCGAGGCGCTGAATCTTCCAGCGCCGATGACTCGGTTGGTCTATGGCTTGTTGAGTTGACGCGGTTTTTGGGACTTTATTGCAGGGGGTGGTTTGTTCAGGCAGCGTCTACGGATTTTAGTGGGCGCTCGCTTTCTTCTGCAGTATTACCCGCAACCGCTTGCTCAGCCTCAAGCCGCATGGCTTCGAGCTGCTCTCTCAGGCTGGTTTCTTCCTGCTTCAGATCCTCGGCCTTGGCCTGATCTTTCTCCAGCACCTTCAACAGGTTGATCGCCTCCGAAATCTGGTCACCTTCTATCAGGCTTACTGCCTCGGCTTTGCGCTCATCAAAGGTCTCCACCTCCAGCAGTTTTTCCAGCACTTTATCGAGTTTGTTGTTCAGTTTTTGCAGTTCTTTGCCGAGCGTTTCCAAGGTCTTTCCTATGTTTTGATAATCCACGTTACAACTCCTGAAAGCTACCTGATGGCACCCATGGAGAACCAGAGGAGTACCGGTTGCCGTTATGTGATATATGGATATTAATACAGTATTTATGAGGGTGCAATGGGTGGGAATCGTACGGTGGTGTCTTGGAGTGTCGATGGTGATATCGACACTCCAGTGATGTTAGGGATTTTGCAGGCCAGCCAGTGCCAATTGCTTGAAGTCGCTACCCGACCCTGGGTAACACAGCAGTCGCTTCGATCTCGACCTTGGCTTCGTCCTCCACCAGATCTGCCACCTGCACCATGGTCATCGCCGGGAAATGCTTGCCCAGCACCGAACGGTAAGCCGCGCCCACCTCTTTTAGTCGCGCCAGGTACTCACGCTTGTCTTTGATGTACCATGTCAGGCGCACCAGGTGCTCTGGCCCGGCATCGGCTTCGGCCAGTACATCGACTATATTCTGTAGAGTCTGACGAATCTGCTCGATGAAATCATCGCTTTCAAACACCTGATCGCCGTTCCAGCCAATCTGCCCGCCAACGTACACCGTTTGCCCATCGGCCAGAATGCCATTGGCATAGCCGATGGCCGGTTTCCAGTTGCGTGGGTGCAGCAGTTGATGATCGAATTGCGCAGTCATGAAGGAGTTCCTTGTTCGAGTTCTTGAGTCAGGCGCTGAGCCAGGGCATCAGGCCAGCGCATGGCTTTACCGGTGCGCATGTCGACACACACCAGCGTTGATTGATAGTGCAGCCTGAGTTCATCGCCGCAGTGCACCCCTATGCTCAATGCCAGGCTGGCTCGGCCCAGACTCAGCGCTTTCAGTTCAAAAGTCAGCCAGTCGCCAAGGCGGCTCGGAGCCTTGAAATCCGTTTCTATATGAGCGGTCGGCACACCGCTTTGCAACTCGCCATGCAGGGCGCGAAAATCGAAGCCGATACGCTCTGCAAACCAGTCTTCCACCACACCATTGAGCATTTCGTAATAGCGCGGAAAATAAACGATGCCTGCCGGGTCGCAATGGCCAAAACGGACTTTAACCTGGGTCTGGTAGCTCATTGGTTGGCCCTCCTTTCAAACGCCCAGATAACGATTGGTCAGGTCCTCGGTCAGGTCGCCCGGTTGGCCTTGCCAGACGGAGCGCCCCTTTTCGAGCACCACGCAATGATCGGCAATGGGCATCAACTCCTTCAGGGATTTATCCACCAGCAGAATGGACAGGCCCCGGCTTTTTAATTCACGCACCGCCTTCCAGATTTCCTTGCGGATTACCGGTGCCAGGCCTTCGGTGGCTTCGTCGAGCACCAGCAATTTGGGGTTGGTCATCAGGGCACGACCAATGGCCAGCATTTGTTGTTCACCACCCGAGAGGGTATTGGCACTCTGGTTGCGACGCTCAGCCAGACGTGGAAATAACGCCTCGACTTTGTCGGTCGTCCACTCGCCTGGCACTGCTGTCGCGATCAGGTTTTCACGAACGCTCAGGCTACGAAAGCAGCGCCTGCCCTCAGGTACCAGGCCAAGGCCCATTTGGGCAATGCGGTGCGGCGCCATTTTTTGAATGGCCTTGCCGTTGAATTGAATGGTACCGGTTCGGGCCGGTGTCATGCCGAAGATGGAGCGTATGGTGGTCGACTTGCCCATGCCATTGCGGCCCATCAGCGCCACCAGTTGGCCGGCATGCAACTCCAGGTCGACGCCGAATAAAGCCTGAGAAGGACCGTAAAAGCTTTCTATTTGTTCGACGGTTAACAGAGGGTTGGACATCAGTCAGTCTCCTCACCAAGGTAGGCTTCACGCACCGCAGGATGGTTGCGAATCTCATCGCTGCTGCCATGAGCAAGGACGGCACCGGAAACCAATACCGACACTCGGTCAGCCAACTGGAAGACCGCATCCATGTCGTGCTCGATCAGCAGAATGGGCACCTCCTGTTTCAATTCGGCGAGAAAGGCCACCATGCGGTTGGCGCCCTCCGACCCCATGCCTGCCATGGGTTCATCGAGCAGCATGACGCGCGGCTTGAGAGCCAGAGCACAAGCCATTTCCACCAGACGACGCTCGCCATGAGACAGTTCAGCCACCAGGGTGCTGGCCCGCTCGGTCAGGCCAAGGCGTTCCAGGATGTCTGCGGTGGGTTCAAGTAAAGCGCTGTCCGAGCGCACCGGTTTCCAGAAACGAAAGGACGACCCTTGTGTGGCCTGAATAGCCATCATCACATTGCGCCGCACGCTCAGTTCCACTGCCAAGGAGGAGATCTGAAAGCTGCGGCCGAGCCCAAGCTGTGCTCGTTCGGCGACCTTACGATTGGTGATGTCTTCACCGGCCAGAAAGATGCGACCGCTGTCGGGCATCAGGTTGCCGGTGACCTGGCCAATGAGGGTGGATTTACCCGCGCCATTGGGGCCAATCAGGGCGTGAATTTCGCCAGGATAAAGGTCGAGTGATACCTCCCGAGTGGCTTTCAAGGCGCCAAAGGATTTGTTCAGTTGTTCAATGCGCAATATGGGTTCAGACATCCTTGTCCCTCCCGGCCAACAGGCCCAACAAGCCACCGCGTGCGAAAAGGACGACACCGAGCAAGATCAGGCCCAGCCAGAATTGCCAGTAGCGGGTGACTCCGCCTAGCCAGGTTTCCATCAATACAAAGAGAATGGCTCCGGCCAGAGGGCCATACAAACGCCCAACGCCACCGAGGATGACGATAACAATCAACTCGCCCGAGAAATGCCAACTCAACATATTGGGCCCGACAAATCCATTCAGATCTGCATACAGGGCTCCAGCAAGGGCAGTAATCATGGCGCTGATCACAAAGGCCATCAATTTAATGGGTTGGGGGTCGACGCCAGTGGTAGCCAAGCGAACCGGGTTCAGGCGGGCCATGGTCAGCGCTGCGCCAAAACGAGAGCCCATCAGGCGTTGACTCAACCAGAGGCTGATCAGCAGCATGGCAGCAGCGACAAAGAAGAAGGTCAGGCGGTTGTTGGTATCAATGAGGGGCAGCTCATTCCGAAGGTAAATGGGCAAGCCATCTTCGCCCCCGTAGGCAGGCCAGGAGATACCGAAGTAGTAGAACATCTGGGCGAAGGCCAGAGTGATCATGATGAAATAAACACCGGAGGTACCCAGCGAAATCTTGCCAATGGCCAGACCCAGTAGGCCAGACAAGACCAGGGTGAAAGCCCAGATCGTCAGCATCTGGTTGGTACCTTCGGGCAGGAAACCAATACCCAAAGCCGGGTTCATGTTGAACGCATGGTAGGCGCAGATACCGGCCACATAGCCACCCAGGCCGAAGAAGGCCGCGTGACCAAAACTGACCATGCCGCCAAAGCCCAAGGCAAGGTTCAGGCCAACGGCCGCCATGGCAATAATGGCAATGCGCGAGGCCAGGTTGACGTAAAAGCGTTCGCCCAGATATTGCGCGAGCAAAGCCGCACCGACCAAACCAAGGATCAACAGCAGGTTAATCCAGTGCTCCCGAGTTTGGGGGATCAGGGTCGACACCAACGCCTGAGGTTTGAGGGAATTCAGCACAGTCGTCATTTTGATCCAAAGAGTCCGTTAGGTTTAAAGGCAAGAATGGCTGCCATCATGATGTAGATCAGCATGGCTGAGATGGAAGAACCAATGCTCATGGCCTGGGAAGCTGGCAGAAAATTGGAGAGTGTCATCGGCAGAAAAACACGCCCCATCGTATCGACCACGCCGACCAGAACGGCACCCACCAGAGCGCCTTTGATGGAGCCAATGCCACCGATAACGATGACCACAAAGGCCATGATCAATACGGGCTCGCCCATACCCACACGCACCGATTGCAAGGCGCCGATGGTAGAGCCAGCCAGGCCAGCCAGACCTGCACCCAGGGCAAAAACCAGGGTGTAGAGGGTTTTGATGTCGACACCCAGAGCGCCGATCATCTCTCGGTCGTTTTCACCGGCACGGATGCGCATACCGAGTCGAGTTTTGCTGATCAAAAGATAGAGGCCGACGGCTACCACAATTCCCATGCCGATTATGGCCAGTCGGTATTTTGAATAGCTGATGTCGAGTGGCAAGTTGACTGAGCCTCTCAACTCCTGAGGTATGCTCAAGAACATCGGTGATGAACCGAATATCATGTAAGTACCTTCGGAAAAAATCAAAATCAGGGCAAAGGTGGCCAACACCTGGTCAAGGTGGTCACGATCGTACAACCGGCGGATAATGGTGAACTCGATGACCACGCCAATAGCGGCCGCAGCCAGGGTTCCGACTAACAAGCCGATCCAGAAAGAGCCAGTGGTTGCTGCAACAATGGCCGTAACAAAGGCGCCCGCCATATAAAACGAGCCGTGTGCCAGGTTAATCAGACCCATGACACCAAAGACCAGGGTCAGGCCACTGGCCATCAGGAACAGCATGGTTCCAAGTTGGATGCCATTGAGTATCTGCTCAATAATGAGTGCGACAGTCACGAAAAGTACCTGCTAATTAAAATCGCCGCTCCGCTATGTGGCCTACCGGAGTGACACAAATGGAGTGCGAGTGCTCAGCTGAGCACTCGCTGGTTGCTACGCTTCAATTCTTATAATTGGCAATTGTCGACGTAGACGTCCTGATGATTTTCCATGGCAGTCCCGACCAGTTGATTGGTATATCCACCCGCGCCGTCAGCGACGATTTGACGCACGTAGACATTCTGGATCGGGTGATGGTTGCTGCCGAAACGGAATTCGCCGCGCGTGGATTCGAAATTGGCTGCGCGCAGTGCTTCGCGGAAGGCATCAGCATCCTGTTTTGGATGTGCCACTTCCAGTGCTGAAATCAGCAGCTTGGCGGTGTCGTAACCTTGAGACGCATAGAGCGTTGGTGTGCGTCCATGTTTTTCACGAAATGCCGCAACAAAAGCCCGGTTGGTGGCGTTGTCGAGGTCGTGCGCCCACTGCGAGGTGTTCATCACGCCTTCTGCTGCTGCACCCAGTGCACCGACAATGACTTCGTCAAAGGAGAATGCTGGGCCGAAAACGGGAATGTCTGTACCGGAGTTGGCGTACTGGTTCATGAACGAGATGCCCATGCCGCCAGGCAGGAAGTAGAACACACTGTCGGCACCACTGGCCCGAATCTGGCTGATTTCGGCCGCGTAGTCTTCCTGGCCCAGTTGGGTATAAATTTCGTTGGCCAGTTCGCCGTCATAGTAGCGTTTGAAGCCGGTCAGGGCATCGGTGCCAGCGGGGTAGTTGGGTGCCAGGATGAAAGGTTTTTCAAAGCCCTGGTCACGCACATATTGGCCCATGGCTTCGTGCAGGGCGTCGTTCTGCCAGGCGATGTTGAAGTAGTTTTCATGGCACAGGCGACCAGCCAGGTCCGATGGTCCTGCGTTGGGTGAGAGGTAGAACATGCCCTGACGGGTGAGTGACGGCACGACGGCCATGGCCAGGTTGGACCAGATCAGGCCGGTCATGACGTCGACGTTTTCACGATCCACGAGTTCACTGGAGAGGCTGTTGGCGAGGTCCGGGCGTTGTGCATCGTCACGCACCAGGACTTCGATATTGGTTTTGCCAGACTGCTCTATGGCGAGCATAAAGCCATCGCGTACATCGACACCGAGGTGGGCGCCGCCGCCTGACAGTGTGGTGATCATGCCAACTTTCACGTCTTGTGCATGAGCGACGGCCATCATGGATGAAAGCAGTACGCCCAATCCGAGTTTCATTTGCTTTTTCATCTGCACACCTCCTGTGGTGTTATTGTTGTTGTCTTGCTTGTTGCTTCGGTTCCTGATGTCGCATATTCAACCTGAACCCGTGCCGGCTACCGGGTAGGCTTATTCGGGGTCGCGCGGGATGCCGCCCACTCAACCCATCCATGGGGGCTTGGCGGCAGCCATCCAGGCTGCCGACACCCCCGAATAAGCCACCCGGCATCCGGCACTAGCCTGATGCGAGCATGTAAACCTTCTCATTCCGACTCTCTTAATCGAAACCGCTGAACTTTTCCTGTAGCTGTTTTGGGTAACGCATCAATAAACTGCACCGAACGAGGGTACTTGTAAGGTGCGATCTGGCTTTTCACATAGTCCTGCAATGCTTTGGCCATGTCCTCGGTTCCGACTTCACCGTCGACCAGCACTATGTGTGCTTCGACCGTCTGGCCGCGATCCGGGTCGGGCTTGCCGATGACGGCGCACTCGAGCACGGATGGGTGGCTGAGCAGGCAGGCTTCGACTTCGGGCCCAGCGATGTTGTAACCCGAGGACACGATCATGTCGTCGGTGCGTGCCGCGAAGTGGAAGTAGCCTTCATCGTCCTGCCAGAAGGCGTCTCCGGTGAGGTTCCATCCCTGTCGAACATACCCTGTTTGGCGGTCGTCTGCCAAGTAGCGGCAGCCGGTCGGGCCACGTACGGCCAGCTTGCCGACGTCGCCACGAGGAAGCTCGTTCATGTTGTCGTCGACGATTTTTGCTTCGTAGCCGGTCACCGGTTTACCGGTGCAGGCGGGGCGTGAGTCTTCGAAGCGGTTGGAGATAAAGATGTGCAGCATTTCGGTGGCGCCTATGCCGTCGAGCATGGGCTTGCCGGTTTTCTGCTTCCATTCCTCGTAAACGGGTGCGGGCAGGGTTTCACCTGCGGACACGGCCGCGCGCAAGCTGGAGAGGTCTGCGCCTTCGTCCATGGCTTTCAGCATGACTCGATAGGCCGTGGGAGCAGTAAAGGAAATGGTGGCCTTGTAGGTCTGGATGATGTCGATCATGTTCGGTGGTGAGGCGTTTTCCAGCAGGGTGGCACAGGCGCCGAAACGCAGCGGGAAGATGGCCAGGCCGCCGAGACCGAAGGTGAAGGCCAGGGGCGGAGAGCCGACGAAGACGTCGTCTGGAGTAACCTGTAACACCTCTTTGGCGTAGGTGTCGGCAACAATCAGCAGGTCACGATGAAAATGCATGGTGGCCTTGGGGTTGCCGGTGGTGCCGGAGGTGAAGCCGAGCAGGGCGACGTCGTCGGCGCTGGTGTTGACGGCATTGAATTTGACGGGTTTTTCGAGCGCAATGCGGTCGAGTTCGGCGTCGTGGTTGGCGGTGCCGTCGAAGGCGATGACCTGTTTCAGGTACTTACTGCCTTCCTGGGCGCTGACCAGTTCTTCCATCAGTCGTCGGTCGCACAGTGCATGGGAGACCTGGGCTTTGTCGATGAGTTTGCGCAGTTCCCCTGCGCGCAGCATGGGCATGGTGTTGACGACAACGGCGCCGGCTTTGGTAGCGGCGAGCCAGCAGGCGACGAGGGCGGGGTTGTTGGCGCTGCGGATCAGTACCCGGTTACCGGGTTTGACGCCATAGTCTTCAACCAATGCATGAGCCAGTCGGTTGGTCCAGTCAGACAGTTCCTTGTAGGTACGTCGCCGGCCATTACCAATCAAGGCAGTATGGTCACCAAAGCCGCGCTCAACCATACGGTCGGTGAGGTCAACAGCGGCGTTCAGTTGCTCGGGGTAGTCGAGCCCGTCCAGCAAAAGATCCGGCCATTGCTCTGCTGGCGGCAAATTATCCCGACTGAATGTATCCAGATGTGCCGAGGGTCCCATCTTGTTTTCCTCCCACTCTTGTTCTTGTATTTGTCGTTTGTCATTCACCACTCTTGTAAGTGGCTTCATGTTGTTCTTTGGCGTAATCCGCCCGAGGTGCCGGGTATACCCCTGAAGGGACGCCGTAAATACATCCCTGTAGGCTCGGAGACCGCATCCGACCGCCATGGATGGCGTAGTGCCGACTTTGCAGGAGCAAAAAGTCGGCCATGCGGTCTAACGCCCTTCAGTGGTACACCCGGCACCTCGTGCTATCCCCGTCGATACCATTTACAACGATAGGCCGACTTTTCGGTCACTAATAAACATGTCGTACATATCGATTGATCGATATTGGTTTTCAAGATGCTCACTTCTATCTATAAAGCGGTGTCGAGATGCCTACGGGCAGGGTACCGGGTATAGCTGTTTGGGGGAGTCCGCAGCAAGGATGCTGCGGTCTAGCCTACATGGATGTATCCACGGCGACCCCAAACAGCTATACCCGGTGGCCTGCCAGGTCGAATACTCAGCCCAGCCGCTCATCAAGAAGCCGTAAAGCTAACCCAACACACTCCGAGCAATCACAATTTTTTGAACGTCTGTTGCGCCTTCGTAAATGCGGAGGGCGCGTATTTCACGGTAAAGCGTTTCGACGATGTGTCCGGCTCTTACGCCGTCACCGCCGTGTAACTGCACGGCCTTGTCGATGACCAGTTGCGCCTGTTCTGTGGCGTGCAGTTTGGCCATGGCTGCCTCTCGGCTGACTCGGGCGGCGCCCTGGTCTTTGGTCCAGGCGGCTCGGTAGACGAGCAGGGCGCTGGTGTCTATGTCGAGCGCCATGTCGGCGATGTGGCCCTGTACCATTTGCAGGTCGGCGAGGTGACCGCCGAAGAGTTTGCGTTCTTTTACGCGTTTTGTGGTTTCGTCCAGCGCTCTGCGGGCGAAGCCCAGGGCGGCGGCGCCTACCGTTGAACGGAAGACGTCGAGTACGGACATGGCTATTTTGAAGCCGTCGCCTGGTTGGCCGATCAGGGCGCTGCTGGGTAGCTTGAGATTGTTGAAACCGATTCGGGCCAGGGGGTGGGGCGCTATGGTGTGCAGGCGCTCGCGGATTTCCAGGCCGGGTCGGTCGGCTTCTACCAGGAAGGCAGACAGGCCTTTGGCGCCGGGTGCTTCGCCGGTGCGGGCGAAGACGATATAGAGGTCGGCGATGCCGCCGTTGGAGATCCAGGTTTTCTCGCCGTTCAGTAGCCAGCCGTCTTCGGTGCGTTCGGCGCGGGTGCTGAGGTTGGCGACGTCTGAGCCGGAGTCGGGTTCGGTCAAGGCGAAGGCGGAGATGGCTTCGCCGGAGCGGGTGCGGTCGAGCCATTGCTTTTGCTCCGGGCTGCCGAACAGGCTGATGGCGCCGGTGCCGAGGCCTTGCATGGCGAAGGCGAAGTCGGCCAGGCCCTGATAGCGGGCGAGGGTTTCGCGGATCAGGCAGAGGGTGCGCACGTCTAGGTGGTCGCCGCCTGTTGGCAGCAACCATCTGTCTTTACCGAGCCGTTGTACCAGGTCTTTGCAGTGGGCGTCGGTATCGGCCGGGTGTTCGTCGCTCAGGTTGGCCTGGCACCAGGTATCGAGGTCCTGTGCGAGTTTTCGATGGTAATCTTCGAAAAAGGGCCAGTTCAGAAAGCTTGTGTCGCTCATCAGTTGCCTCCGAACCTTGGCTTTTCTTTGGCGACAAAGGCGCGGTAGGCGCGCTCGAAATCCAGGGTCTGCATGCAGATGGCCTGGGCCTGGGCCTCGGCTTCTATGGCCTGGTCGAGGCTCATGTTCCATTCCTGGTTGAGCTGAGTCTTGGTGATGCCATGCGCAAAGGTCGGGCCATCGCACAGGCGCTGGGCGTATTGGATGGCTTCGGCTTCCAGAATATCGGCTTCCACGATGCGGTTGTAAAAGCCCCAGGCTTCACCTTCTGTGGCGCTCATGCTGCGGCCGCTGTAGAGCAGGTCGGCGGCGCGGCCCTGGCCGATGATGCGGGGCAGCATGGCGCAGGCGCCCATGTCGCAGCCGGCGAGGCCAACGCGGGTGAACAGGAAGGCGGTTTTGGCTTCGGGCGTGGCGAAACGGATGTCGGAGGCCATGGCGATGATGGCGCCAGCACCGACGCAGACGCCGTCTACGGCGCTGATGATCGGCTTGCCACAATGCAGCATGGCCTTGACCAGGTCGCCAGTCATGCGGGTAAAGGCAAGCAGTGCTTTCATGTCCATATCGACCAGAGGGCCGATGATTTCGTGGACATCACCACCGGAACAGAAGTTGCCGCCGTTGGCAGTAAAGACGACGGCATGAACTTCGTCGTTGTATTTGAGCGCGGCGAAGGTGTCGCGCAGTTCGGCGTAGCTGTCGAAGGTGAGCGGGTTTTTGCGCTCGGGGCGGTTCAGTTGAATGATCGCCACTGGCCCTTCGGTGCGCCAGTTGAAATGTTCGGGTTGCTTCTGTGCCGGCTTCATCCGTGTTCTCCTGCATCGGTGGGTATGTGGGACAACAGGTCGTTGAGGTTGTGCACCACATCGGTGGGCAACTCGTGGAAGAGTTCGTCTACCCAGCCTTCGTGGGCAGCGGCCATTTCGGCGAAACGGGCCTGGCCTTCCTGGGTCAGCTTGACCCGGGTGGCACGGCGATCGTCGGCGATGGCGATGCGACTGACCCAGGCATCTTCTACCAGGCGGGTGATGATGCCGGTCACATTGCCGTTGGAGACTTTCAATTGCTGTGACAGTTCGTTCATTTTCAGCCCGTCCGGGTGACGCGACAGCGCCGCCAGCACATCGAAGCGGGGCAGGGTGGTGTTGAACTGCAGCCGCAGGCGTTCACGCAATTCTGCTTCGACCAGGCGGGTGGTGCGCAACAGCCGTAACCAGAGTCTTAACCGTTCCTTACTGCTGTTGAGGTTGCGGTTGTTTTGAACGGTCATAGTTCACCTCCGGCAATGGCGATGGTCTGGCCGGTGATGGCGCTTGCGCCGGGGCTGGCCAGCCAGAGCGCTGCGCTGACCACATCCTCGGGTTGTATCAGTTGGCCCTGGGGGTTGTGGGCGCTCAGACTGGCGCGGGCATCGGCCTCGCTCAAGCCGGTTTTTTCGGTAATGGTGCTCACACTCTGTTCCAATAAGGGGGTTTCGGTAAAGCCGGGGCAGAGGGCATTGACGGTGATGCCCTGGGCTGCGGTTTCCAGAGCCAGTGCCTTGATGAAACCGACGACGCCATGTTTGGCGGCGCAGTAGGCTGCTACGTAGGGGTAGCCCTTGAGGCCTGCGGTTGAGGCGACGGCCATCAGACGGCTACCTTTTTGCGCACGGGCAAGCCCGGCTTGCAGTGTTAAAAAGACGCCGGTCAGGTTCAGGTCCAGCATCTGTTGCCAGTCTGCGAGTGCCAGGCGTTTGACCGGGGCGGTCGAGGCAGCACCAGCGTTGGCGATCACGATATCGACTTTTTCGAGCCCTTCGAACAAGGCTTCCACCTGGGCCGGCTGGGTCACATCGCAGACTCTGGCTTCGATATTGGTGTGACGCTCAGCACTGCGTTGCAGTGCCTCCAAACGCCGCCCACCAATGCGTACCTGAGCGCCTGCTTCGGCAAAGGCCAACGCCAGAGCAGCGCCAATGCCGCTACCACCGCCGGTGATGACGACCTGTTTTCCGTCGAATGCCAGGCTCATCTCAGATCAACCCCTCGTCTCGTTCGGCCAGGCGCAGTAATTGATCACGCCCTGCCAGATAGGGTAGCGGCCATTGCTGTTCTGTGTTGCCGATTTTGGCGGCGGCGTGCAGGGTCCAATAGGGGTCTGCCAAATGCGGCCTTGCCAAACAAACGAGGTCTGCACGCCCGGCCATCAGAATCGAATTGACGTGGTCCGGGTCGTAGACATTGCCGACCGCCATGGTCGGAATACCGACTTCGTTGCGAATGCGGTCGGCAAAGGGTGTCTGGAACATCCGACCGTATTGTGGTTTGGCTTGGGTAGAGGTCTGACCGGCCGAAACATCGACGATGTCGACGCCCGCATCGGCCAGCATCTGAGCGATTTTGACGGCTTCTCCTGGGGTGACTCCCTCATCACCCACCCAGTCATGAGCGGATATTCTCACCGACAGGGGCTTGTGTGCTGGCCAGATGGCACGCACTGCCGCAAAAACCTCCAGTGGGTAGCGCATCCTGTTTTCCAGGCTGCCGCCGTATTCATCGGTCCGTTTATTGGTCAGTGGAGTGATAAAGCTTGAAAGCAGATAACCGTGGGCAAAATGCAGCTCCAGCATGTCGAAACCAGCCGCATCTGCGCGTTCTGTGGATTTGACAAATTGCGCTGTTACCTGGCGCATGTCCTCGGCATCCATGGCTTTGGGCACCGCATTGCGTTCCGACCAGGGCACGGCCGAGGCTGCCAGCAAAGGCCAGTTGCTCTCCAGCAAGGGTTGATCCATGCCTTCCCAGCCCAGTTGCGTAGAGCCTTTGGCGCCACTGTGACCTAGCTGAATGCAGGCTTTGGCACTGGTTTCTTCGTGGATAAAGTTCACCAGTCGCTGCCAGGCCGCCTGTTGTTCGTCGGTATAGAGGCCCGGACATCCGGGTGTGATGCGGCCCTCCGGGCTGACGCAGGTCATCTCGGTGTAAACCAGTCCAGCACCGCCCTTGGCGCGCTCGGCGTAATGCACAAAATGCCAGTCGGTCGGGCAGCCATCCTTTGCCTTGTACTGCGCCATGGGAGACACAACGATGCGATTCTTTAACCTCATATCCCTTAAAGCGTAAGGCGCAAACATGGGCGCTGCGTTGCTGCCCTTGTTTCCGGCCTGATCCTGAAACCAGGCCTCTGCACTGCTCAACCATTTCGGGTCACGCAGGCGCAGGTTCTCGTGGCTGATGCGCTGCGAACGGGTGAGCAAGGCATAGTTGAACTGCACCGGGTCCAGATCCAGGTAGCGTTCCACCTGCTCGAACCACTCGGTGGAGTTGCGCGCTGCCGATTGCAGCCGCAATACCTGAAGCCGTCGCTCTTCTTCATAGCGAGCAAAGGCCGCTGGCAGTGAGTCTTCACTTTCAATGTATTCGGCCAGAGCAATGGCGCTTTCCAGCGCCAGTTTGGTGCCGGAACCGATGGAGAAGTGGGCTGTCGCCGCCGCGTCGCCCATCAACACCACATTGTTGTGGCTCCAGCGCTTGCACAATACACGCGGGAAATTGATCCAGGCCGAGCCACGAATATGGCGTGCGTTGGTCATCAGACTATGGCCGCCGAGGTGGTCGGCAAATATCCGCTCGCAGGTCGCGATGGATTCATCCTGACTCATCTCGCCAAAACCAAAGGCATTCCAGGTCGCTTCACTGCACTCGACAATAAAAGTCGCCGTATCGTCGTCAAACTGATAGGCGTGTGCCCACACCCAGCCATGCTCGGTGCGTTCAAAAATAAAGGTAAAGGCATCGTCGAATTTCTGCCGGGTGCCCAGCCAGACGAATTTGCAGGCGCGCATATCGATGTCCGGCTCGAACTGATCGGCGTAGTGAGTGCGGACTTTGGAGTTGATGCCATCGGACGCGACGACCAGATCGTAGTCGGCACTGAACTGCTCTATGTCACTGATGTCGGTTTCGAACATCAGCTCAACACCCAGCTCCCGAGCTCGCTCTTGCAGCAGCACCAGCAGCTGTCGACGACCAATGCCACAGAAACCATGGCCGGTAGAGAGAGTGCGCACGCCATTGTGAACAACGGCAATGTCATCCCAATAAGCAAAGTGCTCGCGAATGCGTTCGGCGCTGGGCTCGTCGTTGGCGGCGAGGTTGTCGAGTGTCTCATCCGAGAGCACCACACCCCAGCCAAAGGTATCGTTGGGGCGGTTGCGCTCGATGACGACAATGTCATGTTCCGGATTGCGCAGTTTGGCGCTGATGGCAAAGTAGAGTCCGGCAGGGCCACCGCCAAGACAAGCAATTTTCATTATTCTGTTACCTTGTCATTGCTGTTGTTTCACACCAATCTAGACCTCTAACCAAACTATTTCAAGCATAAAGTTTCAAGCTTGAAGTAATTACTATTAAACTCCGGGTTTGCTGTACCGGTTAGACTGGGTATTGATGGTGTTTGTGCACTCGGTCGGGTATGGCTAGCCGGCAGCAGACAGGGGTTTAAATGGACGAGCCAAAACACATCGCTCTATTACGAATCGAGGATTCCCATGGTACCGTTGGGCTTTCAATTTTTCTGACCAGGCGGAACTCACCACGATGAAACTCTATAAGGATTTTACCTCCCAGGAAGCCATAGACGCCCAGTATGACCCCATGCAGGGGCGGGACCCCAAGGGGGTATTGGAGCAGTTTGTCGAGAAAACCAGGCTGACCCGAGAGGCCATCCGTCATCGCTCGGATCTGCGTTATGGCCCGACCCTGACCGAATATCTGGATTATTACCCGGCCAGCATCTCGGATGCTCCGTTGCATGTGTTCTTTCATGGCGGCTATTGGCGCTCTCTCAGCGCCCGTCACTTCGGCTATGTGGCCCAGGGGCTGGTTGAGCAGAACATCAATGTCGCCATTATCAACTACGAACTGTGCCCTAAAGTGACCATTGGCGAGATTGTGCGCCAATGTCGTGCCAGCCTGGCCTGGCTGCAAACCCACGCCGACGATCTCAAGTTCAACCCGGAGGCGATGACGCTATCCGGCCATTCGGCTGGTGGCCATCTGGTAGCGATGATGCTCGCAACCGAGTGGTGGGACGACTATGCCTTGCCGAAAAACATCATCAAGGGCGCCTGTGCCATCAGTGGGCTCTACGACCTTTCTCCCTTTCCCTACTCCTGGCTACAACCCAAATTGCAGTTGACCGGGCGGGATGTGCGGCAATACAGCCCGGTGTTTAACCCGGTCGAGGTCAACTCGCCAGTGATTCTGGCCGTGGGCAGCCAGGAAAGTGAGGAATTTCATCAACAGCAGGCGGAGTATCGTCGTTGCCTTCAGCAGCAGCACCCAACCCAGACGGTTCAGGTGCTGAATGTCCTGGGTGCCGACCATTTCAGCATACTGGACGGATTTCAGCAGGGTGAAGGGGAATTGTTTCAGGCGGTATTAAAGCTCGCCAAGTGCGCAATGCCAAGAAAGTAACGTAAAGGTGACCTGGAATTATTGATATGCACCCTATGTATTAACATTCTGATGGAAACAGGGTAGGGTCTGGCACCGTCCGAAACTGCCTTTAGAGCAGTCGTCCACCTCCGGCCAGAAGAGACTCTCTGAATATGAAACTGCCCGCCATAATTGCAATTGTTGTGCTCGTAGTCGCCATTGGCGGCGGGGGCGCCTGGTATTACTATGAAAACCGCGTACCCGAGATAGACATGGATGTGGTTCGTATTGGGGTCGATATTCCTTACCCCCCCTATTCCTTCAGAAACAACAACGGGGAACTGACCGGCTTTGAAATTGATCTGGGTAACGCTGTCTGTGCTCGATTGCAGGTTCAGTGTGAGTGGGTCGTGGTCGACTGGGACGACATCATTCCCAATTTGTTGAACAATCAGTACGATGCGATCATGTCTTCCATGACCGTCACAGCGGATCGTCGCCGCGTAGTGGACTTTGGCAAACCTTACTATTCGACCCCTTCAGTCATGTTCGTACGCAATGATTCCGGCATCGACTCGGACAGCCGTGGCGCCCTTGCCAATCGACGAATTGGTGTGATCGGTGGGACGACACAGCACGACCATGTGGTGTCCAACTATGGAAACTCGGAAATCGTTACCTTTCAGAATGCGACTGAGGCTGCAGCGGCCATGTATGCTGGGCAGGTTGACGCGTTGTTCAGCGATTACCCACAGTGGGAGCAGGAGTTCATGCTGTCGGGCGATTACAAGGTCATTGGCCGTCCACAACAGTTGGGCTCAGGCGTTGCCATGGCCTTCCGGCCCGGAGAAACCGACTTGAGACGCTTCTTTGATATGGGGCTGGACCAGTTGAAATCTGATGGCACCTACACACGCATCCGCAAGAACTACTTGTTCTTTGATGTCATGATGTAAGTGAGTGCCCCGCCCATAGCTGGCGGGGCAGAGGCATTTCATGCTGGCCTTAAGCGCAGCAAGCGACCACTATCGGTCGAAAGGTAAAGCCAGCCCTGGTGGTCTACCGCCAGGGCCCTGATGCGTTCACCCACGGCTTCCAGCAAACGCTCTTCCGCTACCAGTTCCAGGTTTTCATCGAGCACAATACGATTCAAGTGGGTCAAGACCAGGGCACCATTCAATAAATTGCCTTGCCACTCGGGAAACGCTTCTCCTCGGTACACAAGCAGACTGCCTGGCGCAATGGACGGGGTGAAAACAACGATCGGGTCTTCCATTTCAGGCAAACTGTCTTCACCAATGCTGATTGGCCCCCAATACTCCCGGCCCTGGGAGACCTCTGGCCAACCATAATTGAGCCCTGGCTGTATCAAGTTGATCTCATCGCCACCGCGAGGCCCATGTTCATTGGACCACAGTCGCTGCTCGACAGAGTCGAAGGCCATACCCTGAGGGTTGCGGTGGCCGTAGGACCAGATCTCATCCCGTACATCCGGGTTGCCGACGAAGGGGTTGTCTTGCGGAACGCGGCCGTCCAGATGCAAGCGGATAATGGCACCGATGTGATTACTGGTATTCTGCGCTTCATCGCGATCGCCACGGTCTCCGATACCGAAGTACAGATAGCCATCATCATCGAACGCAATGCGACTGCCAAAATGTTGATTACGTCCTGTGACCGAATCGGACACCAGCAAATCCTGCCAGTCCTCCAGTTGGTTGTCGGTTAGACGTGCGCGGGCCAGAGTGGTTGCAGCGCCACTGCCCTGGGGCTTGCTGTAGGTAAAATAAAGCCAGTGGCTGTCGTTAAAATCTGGTGCTATGGCGACGTCGAGCAATCCGCCCTGACCTCGGGCCTCAACCTGTGGCAATCCAGTCACTGTGCGTGACTCGCCGGTCGAGACGTCAACCAGCACGGCTTCTCCTGTACGTTGGGTTACAAAGAGCTCCTGTTCGGAAATAAAGCTCAACCCCCAGGGAACGCCTAATCCACTGGCGACTTCCTCCACCTCAAAGTTCTGGCCCTCACTGGAGCCGCTGGCGACAATCTGGTTTTGTGCTGTCAGGTTTGCAGAAAGCAAAGCGGCAGCACAAAAAGGCAGGAAGTATTTCATGAATGCTTCTCCTTATTGATGCTTGAATGGATTCGTGCCGGTAAATGGGTCAGACTAGTGCAATATTAGAGCCCTGCATAACGCATGAATCGACTTTTCATTCTCTTGATACTGTTCGGCAGCCAGATTGGATTGGCCGACTTTTTGCAATTGCCACTTTATGCGGCGCGCCATGGCGAACTGAGCTTTTTGCTGCTGTACGCCCTGTTCAAGCTGGTGATCGTATTGCCATTGCTGCACGCAGAGTTGGTTGCTGGAAGGTTGCACCGAGTGATGCCACTCGAGCTTGCTGTTGAGACTCCTCGAGTCTGGCCGAAGGTGCTTGTTGCGCTGCTGTTTTTAGCGGCATTCCTGACGTTGGCGAGTCACCTGCACAGCAGCAGTTGGGTGCTGGCGATGACAGTGGACAGCCTGAATGGAACCCTGACCGATAGTATCGGGTTCAACAGCACGCTTTACTGGTACGAGTTGAGTGCAGATCGGACTCGCTTGATACAGCTCATCCTGTTTCAGGGCGCACTGCTGTTTCTGCTTGGCTGGTTCGCATGGCGTGGTGCCGCTCTGGTTTATGCGTTGATACTGCCCGCTTGTGCGCTTTTTGTGCTTGTCAATTTGCCAGCCCTGTGGAGCCTGTTTACGGGTGCAGAATGGCAGTGGTTACCAGTGAATGAAGAGTCGATTCTGTTGGCGCTGCGTTATGCACTGGCGTCGTCCATGGCGGGTTTCATGATCTGGTACCTGGTGGGCAGTTTCCTGCCGGACAGCCTGCCTACCGGGCGTTGGGTGCTGGGTGTGCAACTCTTTGATATTTTGCTGGGCGTTACCGCTTTGGCGGTTCTGCTGCCAGTCATGGAGGAGGTTGTCGCATCCGCTGCCGATACCGGTCAGGTTTTGCAGGCCCTGCTGCAATTGGCAATAACCGATAATTCGGGCATCAGGGAGCTGAATGGTTTTCTGTCAATCGCTACCCTGGTCGGCGCTCTGGACAGCCTGCCGTTGTTGTTATTGTTCAGTTTGCTCTACACCGGTCAGACCAGAAGAGACAGCCTGTTCTTCGCGTTGTTTCTCGCCATACCTGTGGCCAGTCTTTTACTGATATCCTCACCCAGTCAGTTGTCTCTCAGTTGGTTTGGCTGGCCTTTGTCGACCGTTTTCTCCGTATTCAGTCTGAACCTGGTAACACCACTGCTGGCTCTGCTGGTCGCTATCTGGGTGGGCTGGTTCATCAAACCCAATCAGGTGCTGAAGCAGGTTAACCCGAAGACGGGTGCGCGTTACTGGGCCTGGCGGTTATCATTGAAGTTTGTGATTCCGATAGCGCTTGCGTTAACATTCGCGCGCGCTTCACTGGGTCTGGTTCAGGTCACCGCTTTGGATGTCCTGCTGGTAGCACTGCTGCTGGTCCTTGTCTGGCAGGGTGTGCGCTGGGTTCGGGCGCTCTGATCAGGCCGTTCGCCCATCACTGACTATGTAGTAAGGCAATATGACCAAAATCCATCGTTCAGCCATCGTTCCACGCAGCGTAGAGACGTTGTACCGATTGATTAACGATGTCGAATCCTATCCGGAGTTTCTCGATGGCGTCATTGCCGGGCGCGTTCTGGAGTCCAGTGATACCGAGATGGTCGGGCAAATGGTGATTCGCAAGGCAGGCATAGAGCGAACGCTAACCACACGCAACCGCTTGACGCCCCCTGTACGCATTGAATTGACGCTGGTCGATGGACCGCTTAAATCGCTGACCGGTGTCTGGCAGTTGGCGCCTCTGGGAGAATCCGGCTGCAAAGTGACGCTGGACCTTCAGTTTCAAACCTCTGGCAAGTTGACGGCATTGGCCTTTGGGCCGATTTTCAGGCAGTTGGCTGATCAGATGGTGGGGGCTTTCGTCAAACGCGCCAATGAGTCGAGTTCGAGCTGAGAACACCATGATCAAAGTTGAAGTGGCTTACGCCACCCCTGAAAAACAGCTGATAATCGAAGTGGACGTTACCGAAGGTGCGACCATGACAGAAGCCGTGCGCCTCAGCGGTATCGACCAGGAGTTTCCTGAACTGGATATTCGCGCCACTCCCATGGGCCTTTTTGGTCGTAAAGTCCCCAAGCCGGATGAGCAGGTTATGCAGCCCGGTGACCGTGTAGAATTGTATCGCCCGCTGCTGATTGACCCCAAGCAGGCCCGGTTGAATCGGGCAGCGAAAACGACCAAAACAAAATCTTCGACTTCGGGTTGACTATCTTTAGCCTTCGGTGATTTGGGTCACTCGACCATTGTCGAAGTCGACAATCAGGTTGCGATACTGGCCGTCAGCTTCGTAAATCGGGTATATCCATCGATTTTCAGGCGCTTCACCACTGATCATGGGCGTGCCCAGCAAAAAATTGACTTGCTCTGGTGTCATCCCGGGCTGCAATTGCCGGAGTTGTTCTTCCTTGACGAAATTGCCCTGTTTCAGCTCTGGCTCATAAGGCGTCAGCAGGCTGCATCCAGTCAACATGAAAGCAAGGGCGAATATGGCGAGGGGGGTAGTACTTTTACGGCTCAAGTCGTTATCATCCTCGAAGTAAAGGGGTTTTGGACAGATGCTCGAACGATGCAGGAGCGGTCGCTCTTGTTGAGTCGAGATCTGTTAGAATGGCCGAGAGTGTATCATAGAGCGCAATGGAGAATAGACGGTGACCTCACAAAATCAGGAACTTAAAAAAGCTGGGCTGAAAGTAACCCTGCCCAGGCTAAAAATACTGCAAATGTTCGAAGGTAACCCTGATGGCCACCTCAGTGCCGAGGAAGTCTACAAAACGCTCCAGGATCAGGGTGAAGATGTGGGCCTGGCGACGGTTTATCGGGTATTGACTCAGTTCGAGTCTGCCGGTCTGGTTGCCAAGCACAACTTTGACGGAACACACGCCGTCTATGAACTGGCCAGTGACCAACACCACGACCATATGGTTCATATGGAAACGGGAGAAGTGATTGAGTTTGTCGATGACGTCATTGAAAAGCGTCAGCGTCAAATAGCCGATGAGCATGGTTTTGAGTTGGTAGAGCACAGCCTGGTGCTATATGTTCGCCCTAAAAAATAGCCAGCGATGCTCAATAAACCTTTGTCACAGGTGTCACAGCGTGAACGGGTTCAGGGTTTTACCGGTCAAGTTGTCGTAAACTCAGTGGTCTCAGATCAATTTTGATCGATATGACTCCGAGGCAGTTCATGAAAACCCTAGTTAGTCTTCTGGTTAGTCTGGTCGCCCTTTGTTCCGTTGCCTTGGCGGATGTCAATGCCGGGGATACTTTACCTGCATTCAACCTGCCGACTCTCGAAGGGCAGATGCTCCACAGCCAGGCTCTGGAAAACAGAGTCGTTTATATCGATTTCTGGGCCAGTTGGTGCACCACTTGCCGACAATCTTTCCCCGAACTGAACGAACTGCACCATGAATTACGCAATCAGGGGGTGGTGTTCATCGGCATCAATACCGACGAAGACCCACGTCTGGCAGAGCGCTTTTTAAGGCAAACACCGGTCGATTTCCTGATCCTGTCCGACAAGACGCACGAAGTGGTCAGCAACTTTAATCCGAAAGGCTTCCCGACAGCCTATGTCATAGGCAAGGACGGTGTTGTCCACACCGTCAAGGAAGGCTACCTCGGTAAAGGCCCCACCCGAGACCTGCTGTTGCAATTGGTTTCGCGTTAAAAATAGAGTTAATGCGCTCGCTGATGCTGCATCAGCATTTCTTCTGCATGAGCTCTGGTCTGGGCGGTGATGTCTATGCCGCCCAGCATCCGGGCGATCTCGTCCACTCTTTGTTCCTTCACCACCGGTTTGATATCCGTTCGTGTGCGGTCGTTCTGTTGTACCTTGCTGACCACACAATGATGGTGGCCAAGGGCGGCGACCTGGGGCAGGTGGGTGACGCAGATCACCTGACCGCGCTCGCCAACGGCACGTAGCATCAGACCGACTATTTCCGCTGTCGCACCGCTGATACCGACATCTACTTCATCGAATACCAGCGTGGGGATAGTGCTGTGTTCGGCGCAGATGACCTGAATGGCAAGGGAGATGCGCGACAGTTCGCCGCCTGAAGCGACTTTGCTCAGGGTCCGCAAGGGTTGGCCCTGGTTCATGCTGATCTGAAACTCGACCTTGTCCAGGCCATCTGGTGAGGCTCTTTCGTGTGGTGTGAAGGCCACTTTGAAGCGGGCACCCGGCATGGCCAATTGGTGCATTTTTTCTTCGATGTCTTTGCTGAACCGCTCGGCCACTGTCTGGCGATGCCTTGACAGGGATTCGGCCTTGCTCTGGTACTCCTGCTTGAGTGTCAGGATCTCGGCTTCCAGAGAGTCCAGGCTGGCGGCATCGGTGCTGATGGCTTCAAGCTCCTGCACCAGTTGTTCGAAATGCTCTGGCAGGGCTTCTGAACGAACCTGATGCTTGCGTGCCAGGCTGTGAATGGTGTCCAGGCGCTGTTCGACGAACTGAACTCGGCTCTCGTCGACCTCAAAGCTTTGCAGATAATGGTCCAGGTCGTGTCTGGACTCTTCCAGTTGAATCAGAGCGTTATCGAGCAGTTCAAGAGCATTGCTCAGCGAGGCGTTGTCGTCCTGAAGGCCACGCAGTCGGTGTAACGCCTGTTTGACAAGACTGATGGCTGCGGGGCTGTCATCCTCGGCTTCCAGCAGTTGGCGGGCTGCGTAACTGTCTGCAACCAGTGTTTCGGTTTGGGCGTAACGTTTGAATTCCTGCTCCAGCTGCTCGGTTTCACCAGGTTGCAGCGACAGGGCCTCGAGTTCATCGACCTGATAGGCCAGCAGTTGTTGGCGAGCGTCACTGTCATCGGCCCGGGCTTTCAGTTGCTCGTACTTGCGCACCTTGCCCTGCCAGCGAATCCAGGCGTGTTTGACCTCGGTCGCTTCGTTTTCCAACTCGCCGTACTCATCGACCAGTTTAAGATGCGTCTCGCTGCGCAACAGCGACTGGTGCGCATGCTGGCTGTGCACGTCGATCAAGGTTTGCCCAAGCTCGCGCAGTTCCGTCAAGGGCACAGGCTGGCCATTGATCCAGGCTCTGGAGCGCCCCTCTTGCGAGACGGTACGGCGCAGAATGCACTCATCGCCGTCGTCCAGTTCCCTGGCTTTCAGCCAGTCGATCGCTTCCGGTATGCGGTTGACGACGAAACTGGCGGTTACTTCCGCGCGTTTTTCGCCATGGCGAACGATGCCGCTCTCGGCGCGCTCACCAAGGGCCATGGATAAACCTGCCAGCAGGATCGACTTGCCGGCTCCGGTCTCACCAGAGATGGACGTCATTCCCGATTGCCACTCTATTTCCACATTGTCGGCAATGGCAATGTTGCGTATGGCCAGGCTGTGCAACATGGGCGAACCTCTTGAAGTGCTGTTATTGCTGTCTATATGTACAGTACTTTGCAATCAGTTACAAGAGGTTGCTGCAAAAAGCGTTTTGTGTCTTGAAAAACCCTGAGCTGTCCCAATTAAACGGCAACATTCGCATCCATGGCATTCAACGGGATTGACTAATGGCACACGATGAAAAAACGATAGACCCACAGGACAACACTCCGATGGAAGAACAGGGCGTCGAGTTCGAACAGCCGGAAGAGGCAGTCGAGCAGACTGACCCAGATACCGATCTGGTTGCCGAACTCGAAGAGGCCAGGGCCGAAGCCAAAGCCAATGCGGATCGCTATTTGCGAGCAGAGGCGGAAATGGCGAACCTGCGTCGCCGAGTCGAGAAGGATGTCGAGAACGCCCATAAATACGGGCAGGAGAAGCTGGTAAAGGAACTGCTTGATGTTGCGGACAACCTGGAACGTACTCTGGCCGCCATTGACTCGGACAGCAGCGAAGTTGAACCGCTGAAAGAAGGTGTCGACATGACGCTGAAAGGTCTGCTGGGTACCTTTGCCAAATTTCAGATCGAGGTCATTGACCCTGAGGGTGAACCCTTTGATCCCCAGCACCATCAGGCCATGTCGATGATTGAAAATCCTGAGGTAGAGCCCAACACAGTGATCGCGGTCATGCAAAAAGGCTATACCCTGCATGGACGGCTGGTGCGCCCAGCCATGGTCATGGTCAGCAAGGGTGCTGCCGGCAAAACCATCGACGAAAAAGCCTGACGCAGAAATAACCTTATTTACAGCAAGGTCTTGATTTACCTCAAGGCCGCTCTCATATAGCGAAACAAAGCGTTAAACCTAATACGGAGTTCAGATTCATGGGCAAAATCATTGGCATCGACCTGGGTACCACCAACTCTTGTGTATCCATCCTTGAGGGTGACAAACCCAAGGTTATCGAAAACGCAGAGGGCGACCGCACCACACCTTCCATCGTCGCCTTTACCGAAGACGACGAGATTCTGGTAGGCCAGCCAGCCAAGCGCCAGGCCGTTACTAACCCGCACAATACCCTCTACGCCGTCAAACGTCTGATTGGCCGCCGGTTCGAAGACGATGTTGTACAAAAAGACATCAAGATGGTGCCGTACAGCATCGTCAAGGCGGATAACGGCGACGCCTGGGTAGAAGTCAAAGGCAAAAAACAGGCGCCCCCACAGATTTCAGCCGAAGTGCTGAAAAAGATGAAGAAAACAGCCGAAGAGTATCTGGGTGAGAAGGTAACCGAGGCGGTGATTACCGTGCCGGCCTACTTCAACGACTCTCAGCGTCAGGCGACCAAAGACGCCGGCAAGATCGCTGGTCTGGATGTTAAACGCATCATCAACGAGCCGACCGCTGCCGCCCTTGCCTATGGTATGGACAAGAAGCGCGGCGACAGCGTAGTGGCTGTCTACGATCTGGGTGGTGGTACCTTTGATATTTCCATCATTGAAATCGCCGAAGTCGATGGCGAGCATCAGTTTGAGGTACTCGCGACCAATGGCGATACGTTCCTTGGTGGGGAAGACTTTGACCTGACTTTGATCAACTATCTGGCGGATACCTTCAAGAAGGATTCCGGCATCGACCTGAAAGGCGATGCTCTGGCCATGCAGCGTCTGAAAGAAGCCGCCGAGAAAGCCAAGATTGAGCTCTCGTCCAGCCAGCAGACAGACGTCAATCTGCCCTACATTACTGCTGATGCGTCTGGTCCCAAGCACTTGAACGTCAAACTGACCCGAGCCAAGTTGGAATCTCTGGTTGAAGATCTGGTTGAACGCTCCCTGGAACCAGTGCGCATCGCACTGAAAGATGCCGACAAGGAAATCTCCGAGATCGACGACATTATTCTGGTCGGTGGTCAGACCCGCATGCCTCTGGTTCAGAAGCGTGTTACTGACTTTTTCGGTAAAGAGCCACGCAAGGACGTTAACCCGGATGAAGCTGTGGCGATTGGTGCCGCCATTCAGGGTGCCGTGCTGTCTGGTGATGTGAAAGATGTGCTCCTGCTTGACGTGACACCGCTGACTCTGGGTATTGAAACCATGGGTGGCGTGATGACACCGCTGATCGACAAGAACACCACCATTCCGAGCAAGAAGAGCCAGGTATTTTCTACCGCCGACGACAATCAGGGTGCGGTGACCATTCATGTGCTCCAGGGTGAGCGCAAGATGGCCTCTCAGAACAAGTCTCTGGGGCGTTTCGATCTGGCTGACATACCCCCTGCGCCGCGTGGTGTGCCACAAATCGAAGTCAGCTTCGACATCGATGCCAACGGTATTCTGAATGTCTCGGCGAAAGACAAGGGGACTGGTAAAGAACAGTCCATTATCATCAAGGCCAGCTCTGGTCTGTCGGACGATGAAATCGAAGCCATGGTCAAGGATGCCGAAGCGCATGCCGATGAAGACCGCAAGTTCGAAGAACTGGCGCAGACTCGTAATACGGCCGATGCTCTGGTCCACGCTACCCGCAAGACATTAAAAGACGCTGGTGACAAGGCGACAGAAGAAGAGAAACAGGCGATCGAGAAGGCGATAGAAGAGGTGGAAGAAGCGCTGAAAGGCGACGACGCCGCTGCCATTAATGCCAAGGTTGAAGCCTTGACTCAGGCCTCTTCAACCCTTGCGCAGAAACTCTATGCTGAGCAAGGTGCCGATGTGGGCGATCAGCCTGAAGGCAATGCCGACGCCAACGCTCAGTCTGATGACGCTGTCGACGCTGAGTTCGAAGAAGTTAAAGACAACAAGTAAGCGAAAAACCACCCTCTTTTTCCTGAAAAAAGAGGGGTGGGCAGGTTGGCTGTTATTGCCTTCGCTGCCCATCTATTCCTGAACGCGGACGCCGTCCGCGTTTATCCGTTCTAGAAAAAGGCACAGCGACCACCATGTCCAAACGCGACTATTACGAAGTATTGGGTGTCGAACGCGGCGCAGACGAAAAAGAGATCAAGAAAGCCTATCGACGCATGGCGATGAAGTGCCACCCGGACCGTAACCCGGGAGACTCGGAAGCAGAAGCCAAGTTCAAAGAGTTGTCTGAAGCGTACGAAGTCCTGGCCGATGGTCAAAAACGAGCCGCTTACGATCAGTTTGGGCACGCCGGCGTGGATGGCCAGTCCGGCTTTGGTGGTGGCCACGGTGGCGGCCACGGTAGCTTCAGTGACATCTTTGGTGATGTATTTGGCGATATTTTTGGCGGTAGCGGAGGCGGTGGTCGCCGCTCCAGCGTGCAGCGCGGTTCGGATCTCAAGTACAACCTGGAAATGTCGCTGGAAGAAGCCGTGCGCGGCATCGAGAAAACCATCAAGGTACCTACCCTGGTCAATTGTGAAGTGTGCGATGGCTCCGGCGCCAAGAAAGGCACACAGCCTCAAACTTGCTCTACCTGTGGGGGTGTAGGTCAGGTTCGAATGCAGCAGGGTTTCTTTGCCGTGCAACAGACCTGCCCCACCTGTGGTGGCAATGGCCGCATTATCAAGGACCCTTGCAACGCCTGCTACGGGCGGGGTGTGAAAGAAGAAACCAGAACTCTGAATGTGAAGATTCCGGCCGGTGTTGACACTGGCGATCGCATTCGCCTTAGCGGTGAGGGCGAGGCTGGGCGTAATGGTGGACCCTCCGGCGACCTCTATGTGGAAGTTCGTGTCAAAAAGCACGCCATTTTTGAGCGCGAGGGCGCCAATCTCTATTGCGAAATGCCGATCAGCATCGCAGAGGCCGCCCTGGGGGGTGAGCTTGAAGTGCCTACCCTGGAGGGCAGGGTCAAGCTCAAGATACCTGCAGAGACCCAGACCGGCCGATTGTTCCGGCTGCGCGGCAAAGGTGTCACCCCAGTGCGGGGTGGTGGCATCGGCGATTTACTCTGTAGAGTGGTAGTTGAAACACCTGTGAACCTGAATCAAAGGCAAAAAGAGTTGCTGCGCGAGCTTCAGGATGGCCTTGAAGGCACCAAACACTCGCCCAAGTCCAAGGGCTGGTTTGATGGTGTGAAGAAGTTCTTCGAGGAAATGTAGTAGCTATTATACCGATACAGGAAAAACACCATGTTGAAAGTCGCTATAACGGGTGCCTCCGGCCGAATGGGTCGAACCCTCATCGAAGCGATAGTGGCCAGCGACGCCAGCGAATTGGGCTGGGCAACGGTATCCCCAGGCTCTAGCCTGATCGGTGTCGATGCAGGCGAGATGGCCGGTCAGGGCAAAAGCGGCATCTATCTGGCGGATGGCCTCAGCTCGGGCCTGGATCAGTTTGATGTCGTGATCGACTTCACCACCCCTGAAGCCACTTTGAATCATCTTGAGTCTATCCAGGGCAAGGGTAAAACCGTCATCATCGGAACCACAGGTTTTACCGATGAACAACTGGACAGGCTCAAACACTTTGCTCAGAGCACGCCCATTGTTTTTGCTGCAAATTACAGTGTGGGTGTGACCCTTGCGCTCCAGTTGTTGCGCACAGCTGCAAGGGTAATGGGTGAGGATTCGGACATAGAAGTGATTGAAGCACACCACCGACACAAAGTTGATGCCCCCAGTGGCACAGCTTTGCGCATGGGAGAAGCCGTAGCGCAAACGCTCGGGCGGGATTTAAAAGCCTGTGCTGTATATGGCCGAGAGGGCCAGGAAGGCCCGCGCAGCAAAGAGACTATAGGCTTTGCAACGGTGCGCGCGGGTGACATTGTCGGAGAACACACCGTCCTCTTTGCCAGCGAAGGCGAGCGCCTGGAGATCACCCACAAAGCCAGCAGCCGGCAGACCTTTGCTCGTGGTGCCATTCGTGCCGCACTCTGGTTGCAGGACCAGCCTCCTGGTCTTTATGACATGGAAGACGTCATCGCTCAGCCGAAACCCTGAAACTACGCAACACTCCAAGGATTGCAAAGCCGCGCATTCCCTCCCTAACAGTATGAGTGGGCCGGGGTCAAGTGAAGCTTGCCAAAACCCCCGGCTGCGCCGCTTTCAACCCCCTTTTTTTCACTGTTGAACAAAAAATCGTCATTTTCAGCCGCCCTCTGTTCGAAAACAGGTCAAATCGTCAAAAAAACGCAAAAAAATGGGTTGACCACTCCCTTGGGCTCTGGTTTGATAGACCCCGGACGTTGATTGAGACGATCTCGATCAATGCTGGGCAAGGGGTAAAAGACCATAGCAACCTGGTTGCACTTTGCAGGTCGACAGAGACAAGAATCTCCCGGAGCCGATGTGACATCGCCGATCCAGCCGAGTGAATTGTTTATTGCAGTCGAAACCGCTCATAGGTCAACTTTTTCCCAGTAACGTTTTGACTCTGCCATACAGTTGTAATATATGTATTGCAGAATACAACGATAACTACGATCATGGGTTATCCGAGTTTTCGTGCTACGTTTCAGGTTGCCATATCGGTAACGTACCGAAAACAACGTTTACTCTGATCATCGAGAAGTCTGGTCACCAAACCAGTTGAAATAAAATAAAGGGGAATCTTGAATGAAAGCGATTAAAATTGCTTCCGGCGTTGCAATTGGCGCTCTGGCTGCTGCGATCTCAGCTCAATCTTTCGCGATGGGCCACGAAGGCGGCGCTGAGTCTACTGTAACTTTTTCTGGCGACCTGCGTGTTCAGACCGTTATTGATCTGGAAAACGAGCGTCAAACTCACCAAATGCCCGGTTTCGGTAACACCTTGGGTGCCGACGAAGACTGGTATAACTTCAATGCTGATACCCACGTAACTCATGGCCCATTCAGCGGCAAGCTGCGTATTGGTATTCATGAAGACCAGGTTCAAGGCGGCAACGACGCTAACGTCACTGTTCGTGACCTGCGTGTTGACGAAGGCCCCATCTCTTTCGGTCAAATCGGTCGTATCACCGATTCTGCCGGCATCTACGAAGACCTGACTGACGAAACCGATATCATCGGTGAAGACGAAGGCACTCGTGTAGGCGTCGACGCTGCATTCCGTTACACCTTGGCCGATTTCGGTCTGCGTGTACAGGCGGAAGGCAATGAAGGTCATCCTTTCGGTTTCGCCGCTGCGATCCATCAGGATCTGGGTGTAGCTGAAGTATGGGCCGACGCTCAATTCCGTCAAGCACCAGATGCTCCTACTGGTATGCAGGATGCTGAAACAACCTTCGGTGCCGCTGTTAAGGTGACCCCGATTGACATGCTGTCTCTGACCGCTGTTGTTCGTAACAGCTCGGAAGCGCTGCGTGACGACACCAGCTACGCTGCCAAAGCCGAAGTGAATGTCACCGACACCATCTCCGTTTATGGCTTGATCGCTGATCCAGCTCTGGACGCTGACGACACCACTGTCATGAAGGTTGGTGCTTCTCTTGGCTTCGCTCCAATCACAGTAAGCGGTTCTTACGAGTCTTTGGTTGCTGAAGCTGGCGAAGGTCTGGTCATTGCCAAGGTTGCTTATGCTCAAGACGCAATTGACGCTTACGGTGAAGTCAAGTACAACATGGAAGGCTTCCAGGGCGCACCTGACGCTGGCATGCGCTTTGAACTGGGCGCGGGCTACACTACTGATTCCGGTATCAAATACCAGGCAGTATACGCGAACAGCGATGAAAACTACTGGGATGGTGCAGACGTCAACTCTGTAACTCTGCGCGCTCAGTACAGCTTCTAATTCAGATTCCTCTGAACTTGGAACTCAAGCCGCCCTCGGGCGGCTTTTTTTGTGTCTAGAGAAAAGGCGAATGGTTTATTGGAGGGTCGAGTGGTACTCGACGCTGCGATGCAAGCCAGCTCAAATACTCGGTAAAACCAGCAGGCTAGCGCCGGCCACGCCGATGATGATATCGACGCTTCATTTTCTTGCTCGTCCTCTCACCCGTCTCGGTCAATACCCAAACACGCTGCCGTCAGTCGTTCCCTGAACCAGGCCGACGCTTGCCCTTCTTCGCCATCCTTCCAGGCTACCACTGCGTGATAACTGTGCTCTGGTTCCTTGACGTTGATGGGTACCAGTTGACCTGTATCAAGATAGGTCTTGATACGATGCATTGGCAGGTATCCAACACCAAGGCCGGAAAGTTGAGCAAGAACCTTTTCGGCCATATCAGGAACAGTGATAAGGCGATTTCGCCTGGCCCATCCGATGGTCTTGGGTGTCATCAATTGAGAGGTATCTTTCACTACTATGGTGGGGTACTCGGCGATTTCATCTTCGCTGACCTCGCAAGCCCGAAGCGCCAAAGGATGATCCCTGGCCACTACAAACACCGAGCGCATCGGCCCTATGGTGTCGACCTGGTAGCCTTCCAGCCTTGGGTTCAGGTTGTCGACTGACAGAATCAGATCCGCGCTGCTGTTGAGCAGCATTTCCCAGGTTCCGGTCAAGGAACCATGAATCAGGTGGACCTTGATGAAAGGGTGTTCTTCACTGAAAGCCTTGATCAATGGAAAGAGGCGACTGGGTTCGAATACGGTATCGATGCCAATACGCAGCTCTGGTTCCCAGCCACTGGCGATCTTTTTGGCTGAACTGGCCAGCGCATCGATGTCCCTCAGGATCGAGCGCCCTTCATCCAGCATCAGCTTTGCAGCAGGGGTCATCTTTGCTCGGTGGCCACTGCGGTCGAACAAATCAATGCCGAGGTCCTGCTCCACCTTCTGAATGGTGTAAGTCAGTGCCGAGGGCACCTTGTGCAGGGCCTGGGCGGCTGCAGCAAAGCTGCCGCGCTGTTCAATGGCATCCAGTGCGCGCAACAAATCCAGGGTAATGGGGTTGTGGGCCATAACTGTTCAGTTTTTTTGAAATGAAGCCGCAATATATTCCGCTTACCCGGCAAGGTGCAAGCGCCTAGACTGGAGTCATAGAAACCAAAACCCAAACAGGAGGCTCCATGAGCACCTCAAGAACTGTACGACAAATTGCCAAAGGCATCCCGACGTCGGATGGCGCCGGTGTCAAATTGACTCGTGTGATCGGCAATCAGTATGTCAAAAACCTTGACCCTTTTCTGATGCTGGACGAGTTCAAGTCGGATGACAAGGCAGACTACATGGCGGGCTTTCCCATGCACCCGCATCGTGGTTTTGAGACGGTGACCTATATGTTAAAAGGCGCCTTTCGTCATGGCGATAATCAGGGCAATACCGGCTACCTTGCACCGGGTTCCATCCAGTGGATGACCGCCGGGCGTGGCATCGTCCATGAGGAAATGCCTAACCAGGAGGATGGCCCTGTCTGGGGCTTTCAGCTCTGGGTGAACTTGCCATCGACGCACAAAATGACAGCCCCAAGGTATCAGGACGTGCCGCCTGAGCAGGTGCCAGAAGTTGAGCTTGAGCATGGCCGGGTCAAAGTGCTGGTGGGTGATTTTCAAGGTGTACGAGGGCCAGTTGAAGACGTGGTGACCGATCCGCTCTATCTGGATTTTCACCTCAATGACGGAGCGAGCCAGGCAGTGAAGATCCCTCTGGGCAAGACGGCGTTCGTTTATGTCTATCAAGGCTCAGCGGAGATCGCTGGTACGCAGTTGCCTGAGCGGCATTTGGGGATACTGAGCGAAGGTGAGACCATTGAGGTACGCTCTCTGGCGGCGGATACCCGATTGTTGGTGGTGGCAGGCGACCCGATTGAAGAGCCGGTGGTGCAGTATGGGCCCTTTGTGATGAATACGGTGGATGAGATTCAGCAGGCGATTCAGGACTACAATGAGGGGCGGTTTTGATTGGGAGGTGAGTTTTTGGCCCTTTTGCTCACCTCTCGCCCCCTCACCGATACGTCGGACCGCCCCAGCCCCTCTCACCCTTGCGGGTTGGGTGAGGGGAGTTGGGTGAGGGGGGGGGGAGAGGGTTGGTTGAGGGGAAAGCGTTGCGAGGCAGAACGGCAGAGCCAACCACTAGGGCCCCACCAAAAAGACCATCGAAGCCCACAAACTCTCCCAAACCGCCTCAGAAGCCTCCGCGAGTTCAGGTGAGGGCTCGATCATGTGCACCGCATTCAGCAAATACTCTGCATCTGTCCGCCTGGGCAATTCAACCATGCCGTTGCTATCCGTCTCCAGGCGAAAAGAGTCGACATTGTCGTATTGGCGAATAAACAAGCGTGCCGTCGCACCAGTCATTGGCTGACCCTGCCAAAATAGTTGTGCAGTCAATGTCGACTCGTTGCTTTCCTGGTAAGGGTTCTGCTGCAGTACCCACTCAAACATCATGCCGCGATGCTGGTCATCTCCACGACCATTACCCACTGCAACGAGTGTTTTACTGAAGCGGCGATAGACTTCAGAGAAGCCGGCATCAGGCAAGCCTCGATCGCGATGTGCGTCGAGGACCCATTCGATGCCCTCCAGTTCCAGAAAGTCCTGAAACAACGCTGGGTCATCGTAGGTCAGTTTGCTGTACCGTGAATCGTACAGAATTGTCAGCAGACTATTGCCGGTAACACGTTGCTGTACAGCGGGGCGATCACCCAGTCGGCTTTGGACGCTCACAGTCCCGTTGTTGGTGATTAACTCAAAACGCCCAAAGCGGTTTGGAAAAAACGCATGGGTGTCTCCAGAAAAATACTCACCAATTCGAATGTTGGCGTTCAGATCGCGGCCAGAACGTATCTGGTACTCTTCGGGCTCGATCCAGAATTCGTGTGCCAGCGAAAGCTGGCTGAGGGTGATCAGAAAAAAGGTGATGGTTAGACGTTGGAGCATGGTGTGGGCCTGGTGAGTGAACAGGGTGTAGTCTAGTGATAAAGACCCCCACAAACAAAAAAACCGGCCGAAGCCGGTTTTTTCAAACACTGAACCGATTAAACGTTCAGGGCTTTAACGCGAGCGCTCAGGCGGCTCATGGTGCGAGATGCCTTGTTCTTGCTGATGATGCCTTTGCGAGCCATGCCGTCAATTACAGGCTGTGCATTGGTCAAAGCCTTGGAGGCTTCATCATAATTCTTGGCGTCAATGTTCTTGACGACCTTCTTGATGTAGGTACGAACCATCGAACGCAGGCTCGCATTGTGATTGCGGCGCTTCACTGCTTGACGAGCGCGTTTTTTGGAACCAGCAGAGTTAGCCACGAGCAGCTCCTTAGTTAGAATACTGGATAAGGTCAATTTTGAGGGGCGCGATTCTAGGGTTTTAGCCTGCCACTGTCAATAGAAGGAGTGAATTGTTCAGTAACAGGCGGATCGGGTACACTGCCGCTCTTGCCCGCTTAGCTTCAGGGAACGCGATGGCCGACCATTCCGACCGGGAACCCCCAAATACAATGCCCAAACGCCGCAACCTCCTGGCAAGTTCTGCCGTTGTAGGTGGTGCGACCCTGTTGTCGCGTGTGCTGGGCATGGTTCGCGATACGGTTTTCGCCATTCTCTTTGGTGCCGGTGGTGCCATGGATGCTTTTCTGGTGGCGTTCAAGGTGCCCAATTTCTTGCGCCGTCTCTTCGCCGAGGGGGCGTTCAATCAGGCTTTCATTCCGGTTCTCTCCAGCGTACGGGATGATGAGGGCGATGCGGGTGTCAAGCGGCTCATTGCCGCCACTCAGCTGACTCTAGGGTCTGTGGTGGGTGTGGTCACCCTGGTGGCGATGCTGGCATCGCCACTGGTGGCCTGGGTATTCGCTCCGGGTTTCCATAGTGAGGGTGAAAAGCTGGCTCAAACGGCCGATTTTTTGCGCCTCACCTTTCCTTATCTCTGGTTTATTTCTTTAACAGCTCTGGCGCAGTCGGTTCTGAACACCTATGGGCGTTTTGCCGCACCAGCGGTGACGCCGGTCATCCTGAATCTTTGCTTGATCGGAGCCGCTTTCTTGCTCACGCCTCACTTTGCGGTGCCGATGACGGGACTGGCTTTAGGCGTGACCCTGGCAGGCCTACTGCAATGGCTCTGGCTGTGGCCTTCCCTGTTGAAACTGGGCTTGTGGCAGCCGCTCAACTGGCGTGCGCGCCATGCCGGGGTCAAACGCATCATGGTGTTGATGATACCGGCACTGTTCGGTGTCTCGGTCAGCCAGATCAACCTGCTGCTGGATACGGTACTGGCCTCCCTGCTGCAGGATGGCTCTGTCGGCTGGTTGTATTATTCGGACAGACTGGCCGAGTTGCCCCTGGGGGTTATCGGTATTGCCATTGCCACGGTGTTGTTGCCCCGATTATCCGAAAAAGCCAACCAGGACGACCCTGCTCAGTTCAGACAGACCCTCGCCTGGGCGCTGCGGGTGGTATTGATTATCGGTTTGCCGGCCATGGCCGCGCTGGTGATACTGGCAACGCCCTTGTTGACGACCCTGTTTCAGTACAAGGCGTTCACGCCCTTTGATGTCAGTCAGAGCGCCAAAAGCCTGATGGCCTATGCACTGGGCTTACCAGCTTTCATGCTGATCAAGATTCTGGCGCCGGCTTTTTTCTCGCGCCAGAACACGAAGACGCCCGTCAAGATCGGCGTTTGGGCCATGGCGTTGAATATGGTCCTGAATCTGTTATTGATCATCCCTCTGGCGCATATGGGCCTGGCACTGGCGACCTCCTTGTCGGCCTGGTTCAATGCCCTCTGGTTGGCGCTCACCCTGCATCGGCAGGATGATTTTCCACAGATGGCACTGTGGCGCACAGGGGTACTGAAGGCAATGGTGGCTACCCTGTTGATGGCACTGGCGCTGCTTGGCGTGATGAGTCTGGAAGGGTTTGCCTTTCCTGCCGAGGTGTGGGGGCGGGTTTGGCGGTTGCTGGTGCTGGTGGGGACGGGTCTTGGGGTCTACAGTGTGGCTTTGTTGGTGATGGGGGTACGGCCTCGGGATTTGTTGCATTGACCCCTCACCCCCCACCCCAATCATTTTCACTGCCAGGCTTTTCCGATATACTGCCCGACCCTTGAAATCAACCCTTGGCCCTATGCGAATCAGCCGCAGTCCCCGACAGTCTGGTCAGCCTTCTGCTGTGACCATCGGCAGCTTTGATGGTGTCCATCTTGGCCATCAGCAGTTGGTCGCAGTCCTTGATCGACACGCGAAAGCTCACGGGCTGGAGTCGACGGTGATCACCTTTGAGCCTCAACCCCGAGAATTCTTTGACCCCCAGGGCGCTCCGGCTCGTTTGTCCGCGTTGACCGACAAGGTGCGACGGCTGGCGGCGCTTGGTGTTGACCACCTGGTGGTCCTGCCTTTCGATCGTCATTTGCGCTCTCTGACGGCTGATGCCTTTGTGCGCAAGGTATTGATAGACGGTCTCGATGCCCGTTGGGTGCAGGTAGGAGACGACTTCCGTTTTGGCAACGATCGCAAGGGCGATGCTGCTTTTTTAAGACAGTACGACTTCGAGGTGGCTGAGCTGCCCTCGCAACGCCTGGGCGAGGCGCGCATCAGCAGCACCGTTATTCGCCAATGCCTGGCCGAAGGGCAGATGCAGCAGGCGGCAAGGCTGTTGGGTGAGCCCTATACCCTGATGGGCCGGGTCATTTATGGCCGGCAACTGGGTCGAACCATCGGTGTGCCTACCGCCAATATCCTGCTGCGTCACCCCAAACTGGCCACCACTGGCGTCTTTGTCGTGCAGGCCGAAAGTAACGGGCGTGTCTGGCAGGGTGTGGCCAACCTCGGGCCCAAGCCAACCGTTAATGACGAACGTTACTGGCTGGAGGTGCATTTGTTGGATGATGCCCCCAACTTGTACGGACAGAGGCTGGAAGTGCAACTGCTGCACAAGCTGCGGGGTGTAGAAAGATTTGATACGCTTGACGCCCTTAAACAACAGATTCAGGCAGACATCCAGGCCACTCGCGCCTGGTTTTCCCAACCGACGGAAGTGACACAGTTCCATGACTGACTATAAAGCGACCCTGAACTTGCCGCAGACGGATTTCCCGATGCGCGGTAACCTGGCCAAGCGCGAGCCCGATATGCTGGCGCACTGGGAGAAAATAGGGCTGTACGAGCGAATTCGTGCTGCCAGCGCGGGTCGCCCCAAGTTCATTCTGCACGATGGCCCGCCTTATGCGAATGGCAACTTGCACCTGGGTCATGCGGTCAACAAGATTCTGAAAGACATCATCGTCAAGTCCAAAGGCTTTATCGGCTATGATGCCCCTTACATACCCGGTTGGGATTGCCATGGCCTGCCGATCGAACACAAAGTCGAAACCACCATCGGCCGTGCCGGTGACAAGGTCGATTTCAAGACCTTTCGCGCCAAATGCCGTGAATTTGCGCTCAGCCAGATCGAAGGTCAGCGCAAGGACTTTATCCGCATGGGCGTCTTTGGTGACTGGTACAACCCCTATTTGACGCTCAACCATCAGACAGAGGCCGACATCATCCGTGCGCTGGGCAAGATCGCGGAAAGCGGACACCTGGTACGAGGCTTCAAACCTGTTTATTGGAGCGTGGTCGGTGGTTCTGCATTGGCTGAGGCAGAGGTCGAGTACCACGACAAGACCTCCTACAGCATCGATGTCCGCTACAGCGCTCAGGACTCCCAGGCTGTATTGAAGGCCTTCGGCACTGAAGCCGGGCAGGGGGAAGTGGCCGCCGTTATCTGGACAACCACACCCTGGACACTGCCGGCTTCTCAAGCCATTTCTGTCGGGCCAGAGCTGGACTATGTGCTGGTTCAGGTGGATGTATTGGGCGCACCTGCTCGACTGGTGCTGGCTCAGGGCTTGCTGGAAAGCACCCTTGCGCGCATGGGCGTTGAGCAGCATGAGGTATTGGCAACGGTAACAGGCGATGCCCTGGAGAAGCTGATGTTCAATCATCCCTTCTACCACCGCGATATCCCCATTCTTCTCGGCGATCACGTGACGCTGGATGCCGGTACCGGCTGTGTGCACACAGCACCCGACCACGGCATGGAAGACTTTGTCGTGTGCCAGCAGTACGGCATCGATACGCTGAACCCCATGGATGACAAGGGCATCTTCCGCGACAATGTCGAGTTCTTTGCCGGCGAACATGTCTACAAGGTGGATGATCACATCCTGGACGTCTGCCGCGAACAGGGTCGGCTGCTGAGTAGCGGCAAGCTGACCCACAGCTATGCCCATTGCTGGCGCACCAAAACACCGCTGATCTACCGCGCTACTCCGCAGTGGTTTATCAGCATGGACAAGAACGGCCTGCGCGAAAAAGCCATGGATGCCATCAAGGGCGTGCGTTGGGTGCCTGGCTGGGGCCAGAACCGCATCGAAGCCATGTTCGAACAAAGCCCGGACTGGTGCATCTCCCGTCAGCGCACCTGGGGTGTGCCAATCACCTTCGTTACCCACAAGACCACTGGCGAATTGCACCCTCAGTTGCCCGAGATCATCGAGGCCGTTGCGCAGCGAGTAGAGACTGATGGGATGGACGCCTGGTGGGACCTCGACCTGAAAGAAGTGATCGGCGACGAGGCCGAGCACTACGAAAAAGCCACCGATACGCTCGATGTCTGGTTCGACTCTGGCGTCACTCACGATACCGTTCTGCGCAAACGCGAAGAGCTCGGCCAGTACCCGGCAGACATGTACCTCGAAGGTTCCGACCAGCACCGTGGCTGGTTCCAGTCGTCGCTGAAAACCGCCGTCGCCATCAATGGCACTGCCCCCTACAAACAGGTGCTGACCCACGGCTTTACCGTCGACGAAAAAGGCCACAAGATGTCCAAGTCGCTCGGCAACGGCATCGACCCGCAGGAGGTGTTTGACAGCCTTGGTGCCGACATTCTGCGCCTGTGGGTGGCCTCGGCGGACTACAGCGGCGATATGGCGCTGTCGAAAGACATTCTGAATCGGGCGGCCGATGCCTACCGACGCATTCGCAACACCGCGCGTTTTCTGATCTCCAACCTCAGTGGTTTTGACCCGGCAACAGACCAGGTCGAGCCGGAGCAAATGCTGGCACTGGACCGCTGGGCGGTCGATCGCGCTGCGCGCCTTCAGGAAGAACTGTCGCACGCCTACGACAACTACCAGTTCGTGCAGGTGTACCAGAAGATGCATCACTTCTGCGTGCTGGATATGGGCGGTTTTTACCTGGACATCATCAAGGACCGTCAGTACACCACCCAACCCGAGTCTCTGGCCCGGCGCAGTGCTCAGACGGCGCTGTACCATGTGCTTGAAGCCCTGGTGCGCTGGATGGCGCCGATCATGAGCTTTACTGCCGATGAGCTCTGGCAATTCTTGCCCGGTGAGCGCTCGGTCAGTGTATTCGAGAACACCTGGTACGAAGGCCTGTTCCGACTGGACCCCGCCGAGCCAATGAACCAGGGTTTCTGGACTCAGGTTCAAGCGGTGAAGGAAGGCGTCAACAAGGTGCTGGAACTGGCCCGCAACGAGGGTCGCGTCGGTGGCAGCCTGAAAGCCGAAGTAACCCTCTACTGTGATTCGGAACTGCTGGAGTTGTTGGCCGAATTGGGTGGGGAGCTGCGCTTTGTTACCCTGACCAGTGAGGCCCGCCTGGCGCCTCTGACCGAAGCCGACGGCCAGGCCGTCAGCACCGACCTCGAAGGGTTGAAAGTCACAGTAGTGGCCAGCGAACACACCAAGTGCACGCGCTGTTGGCATCAGCGTGAAGATGTTGGCCAGCATGCGGAACATCCAGAGCTTTGTGGGCGTTGCGTCGATAACGTCAGCGGCGAAGGCGAAGTGCGCCTCTATGCGTAAGGGTTGCTGATGAAAATGGCCGCTATGCTCCGCCAGAGTCGATGGCTATTGATCAGTGCCGTCATCGTCGCTCTGGACTTGTGGACCAAGTCTCTGGCAGTGGCGAACCTGGATTACGCCCAGCCGGTGACTCTGTTGCCGGTACTGGATTTTACGCTGCTGTACAATTATGGCGCTGCGTTCAGCTTTTTGAGTACGGCCGGGGGCTGGCAGCGCTGGTTGTTTACCTTCATTGCCTTGTCGGTGAGCGTGGTGCTGGTCATCTGGATACTGCGTCTGGACCGTAAAGAGCAATGGTTGACGATCTCCCTGGCGCTGATACTGGGCGGAGCCGTGGGAAACCTTTATGACCGTATGACGCTCGGCTATGTGGTCGATTTCATTCATTTTCATTGGAATAACCGCTATTTTCCGGCTTTCAATATTGCCGATGCGGCGATTTCTGTGGGTGCCGTCATGATGCTGATCGACGCCTTCTGGTTGCAGAAGCGGCGCGAAGCAGCGTCATCCTGATGCAGCCATCTTGAGGCAAGAGTGCTATGCAACAGATACAGGAAAATAGCCGTGTCACCCTGCACTTCGCGTTGCGACTGAGTGGCGGCGAGACGGTTGATTCAACCTTCGAAGCAGAGCCCGCGACCCTGACCATGGGTGATGGCAACCTGCCCGAGGGCTTTGAACGCCATTTGATGGGCATGAGCGTGGGGGACCATCGCACCGTGCAGGTGCCACCGGAAGATGCCTTCGGCCAACCCAACCCGCAAAATCGACAGAATTTCAAGCGCCATCAGTTTCCGGAAGGGGAGCTGGAGCCGGGCATGGTAATGTCGTTCGCCGATGCCAGCCAGAGTGAGCTGCCGGGTGTGATCGCTGAAATCGAAGGCGATTTCGTCACCGTAGATTTCAACCACCCCCTCGCCGGCAAGACGCTGGATTTCGAAGTCAAAATCATCGCCATAGAGGCGGCCGATCATGGACATTAAACTCGCCAACCCGCGCGGATTCTGCGCCGGGGTCGACAGAGCCATCGACATCGTCAATCGCGCGCTCGAGCTCTATGGTTCACCCCTCTATGTACGGCACGAAGTGGTGCACAACAAGTTTGTGGTGGACGACCTGCGCCAACGCGGCGCTGTCTTCGTTGATGAACTCGATGAAGTACCCGACGGCCAGCTGGTCATCTTTTCTGCCCATGGGGTCTCCCAGGCGGTACGTGAAGAAGCCGACCGGCGCGGGCTGAAAGTCTTCGACGCCACCTGCCCACTGGTCACCAAGGTGCATCTGGAAGTCACTCGTTACAGCGGTGATGGCATGGAATGCATACTGATCGGTCACAAGGGCCACCCGGAAGTCGAAGGCACCATGGGGCAGTACCGGACAGACAAGGGCGGGGCGATATACCTGGTAGAAAGCGAAGCCGACGTCGACAAACTCCAGATCAAGAACGAAAGCCGCCTGGCCTACGTCACCCAGACCACCCTGTCGATGGACGACACCGCACGCATCATCGATGCTCTGCGCCAGCGCTTCCCGGACATCCAGGGCCCACGCAAGGACGACATCTGCTACGCCACCCAGAACCGCCAGGACGCCGTCAAGACACTCGCCAAAGAGTGTGACCTGGTACTGGTTGTGGGCTCACCCAACTCCTCCAACAGCAACCGCTTGCGCGAACTGGCCGAACGCATGGGCTGCGACGCCTATCTGCTCGACAGCGCCGACCAGCTCGACCCGAGCTGGTTCAGCGGCAAACATCGCATCGGCGTCACCGCCGGCGCTTCTGCCCCGGAAATACTGGTTACCCAGGTATTGGATGGTCTCAAGGCTATGGGTGCTGGCGAACCGATAGAACTGGACGGCATCCCAGAGAACATCACCTTTTCCATACCGAAAGAGTTGCGGTTAAAGGCGATTTAGCCTCCAGTCAGGCCTTAACCCTCACCCTGAAAGGAAGAGGGAGAATTACGCTTCCCTTCTTTTGGGCGGGAGTCGGAAGATGGCACTCCCCCTCTCCCTCCCTCCCGGGGAGAGGGCCGGGGTAAGGGTGGTGGTGGAATGAACATTCCCCTTCACTCAAGACCCAGTTCTCATTTTCACACACCACCCCGCCATTCATCCTCCCTCTAAGACCGTTTGTCAGTTACCATGAGACTTTGCTTGTATAAACAGTAAGCTGGCATTCAGATAATTATGGATCCGTCTATGAGCAGTCAAAAAGGCGTAACATTAATAGAGTTGATGATCACTCTGGCGGTAATTGCCATCATCGCCTCGCTCGCTGCACCGAGCTTCCAGGGGGTGATAGAAAATAACCGGGTCGCCTCTCAGGCTAACGGTCTGCTTTCTGCGGCACATTTCGCCCGAAGTGAGGCAGTGAAAACAGGAGGGGACGTCACTCTGACAGTCAATGCGGATGGAAGCTGGTGTGTTCATGCAGACGCCGATTGCACTATTTCTTTGCGCACAGGCGGTGGCGTGACAGCCAACTCCATGGTGCCCGCTGGCGGAAGTAACATAACCTTTGATCGACGTGGTGAAAGCGCTACCGGTGGCAATGTCACGGTTCTCATTCATCCTGCTGGGTGTTCCGGTGATACAGGAAGAGCTAGACAGTTAACGGTAACTACCGTTGGCCGAGCAGCTATAACGGCAGAGGACTGTCCTTCATGAAACCAGATGAGTTTGTTACGAATAAACCAACTCTTCGTTCCCAGAGGGGTATTGGCATGATTGAAGTGCTTATTTCGCTGCTGATCTTATCCATTGGGTTACTCGGCATGGCTGCCCTGCAGGCTCGAGGTCTGACCATGACGACTGAATCATTGCAACGCACCCAAGCCACAATACTGGCGAATGATATTATTGAGCGGGCTCGTGCTAATCGGGTCAATGTAGCTGGCTATGATACAAATGGCTTTCTGAACCCTGCACCCTCCTGTGACCTAACTTTCTTTGTTGCTAACGCGAGCGTTGTGGCAGATGACTTGGCTGAGTGGGAGAATAATCTGGGCTGTTTATTGGCAGGTGGCAATGGTCGGGTTGACGTTAATGGGAATAACTTGACGGTCACCATCACCTGGCAGGATAGAACCGAAATCGATGAAGCTGACAATGTTGCGATTATAGAGGACCGAGACCGGCTGACAGTGAGGGCAGGTATCTGATGAGCCACAAATGTAGAGTCACCCAGGTACAAGCTCAGTCCAAACAGCAGGGTTTATCACTGGTTGAGCTGATGATCGCGTTGGCGCTGGGGCTTGTATTGACCCTGGGGGTGATTCAGGTCTTTACCTCTGCCAGTCAAACCTATCGTCTCACCGACCGGGTGGCTCAGTTACAGGAAGACATGCGCTTTATTCTCGGGCGGATGCAGCAAGAAGTGCGAATGGCTGGCCACCGCGGTTGTCTGGTTGGAGAGCCAACCAATCACCTCAACGCACCGGACCCTGTTGTGTTTGGCGGGCGCAGTATCACCGGCTGGGAAGCTCAAGCCACAGGTTTGACAGATGAACTTGATTTGACTGCCGCCGAGAACGGATGGGGGAATGGTTCAGGAGATGCGGCCCCCATTGTTCCGGCAGGGACCATTCGGCCGGGTACTGATTTCTTCGTTTTAAACAGTGCTCAGCGCACACCGACTGTTTTGGATGGGATAGCAGGGAGCGGGACTCAAGTAAACACTGTTAATAGTTCCGGGATAAATCAAGGGGCCATCGTTTTACTTGTGGAAGGTAACTGTGCTGCCGGTGATTTATTCCAAAAAACCAGTAACGATGGTGCCAATAACATTGCTAAAGGAAACATGGCTGGCTACACCCCGGGGAATGCTGCACCGGGCTTTCCGGCTGACCGTGTTTATGACGGCACCGCAACGGCCTATGAATATACGAGTACGCTATATTACATTGGCACCAGTGCTGCAACGGGAGAGCCTGGCTTGTTCCGTCAGCGTGTCAGCACTGATGGTGCAACCGCTCAGGAACTGGTCTCAGGCGTCGAAAGCATGCAGGTGCTCTATGGGGTCAGCCCTGCAGCTGGAGGCCGGCGCGCAGCGCAGTACGTTACTGCTGCCAATGTCGATAACTGGAATAATGTCGTCAGTATGCGCATTGCTTTGCTGATGCGTTCAGCGAATCCAGTTCAGGATGTTTCTGAAGCTAGGCAGTTCAATTTACTGGGCACTCAAGTGACGACAGAGGTAGATCGGCGTGCCCGTTTAATGGGCACGGTCACCGTGGCAATCAGGAATCGTTTGCAATGAAGAAAATCATCCAGAATGCCACCTATATTCGTCAGAGTTCTGTTAATAAAGCAGCGCAAAAAGGCAGTGCCTTACTCGTATCGCTGGTTATGTTGCTGTTGATCAGCATTATCTCAGTTGGCGCCATGCAAAGCTCTATTTTACAGGAGCGGATGTCGTCCAACATGCAAGACAGGGAGCTTGCTTTTCAGGCAGCCGAAGCCGCCTTGAGGGATGCCGAGAACCTGATTCTAACTCAGAACCTTGAGTGGTTGGAGCAGCAGCCTTTCGTCTATACGGTAAACGAAGCTACCCGCCCCGCCTGGAATAACAATGCCTTTGATAATGATGGAAATAGACAGTCTATAGCCAACCCTATTGCGGGTGTTTCGCAACAACCAGAATTTTTTATTGAAACCATCGAACTGGTTGCACCTGGTGCATCAACTGAACTGGGAGTAGAAGTGCCCGATACAAGTTACTTCCGAATTACCTCCCGCGGCTTTGGCGGTACAGCGCAGACTGTCGTTGTATTGACAAGTGTCTATCGAAGGCAATAGCAGACTACAGCTTATTCAGCGAAAGACTGTGTTTGGGTGGGTGCGAGTATTAAGTATGAGCACCGATCTTAAGGTTGAATTCAAGAGGAGCGCCATTTCATGAGTACTATGGCCCGAACGATCAAGAAAAGCTTTATGGTCAGCATTGCTTGCCTGGTTGGCATCAATGTTAGCCAGGCTGCCGATGTTTCACAAACACCCCTCTTTGTGACCAATGCGGTGGAACCTTTGGTGATGCTGAGTATGTCTAATGACCACCAGCTCTACTTTGAGGCATATCCGGAATACGCGGATCTGACGGGTGATGGTAAAGCTAATGAGACTTATACACATAGCTTCGAATACTATGGCTATTTTGATAGCCATAAATGCTATACCTATAATACCAGTAATAATCGATTCGAACCCGTTGGTATAACAACGGATATGTACTGTGACAGCGTCTCAGGCGCAGACTGGAGCGGTAATTTCCTGAACTGGGTTTCCATGTCGAGGATGGACGTAGTTCGCAAAGTGCTTTACGGTGGTTATCGATCGACAGACACCAGTACACAAACGATATTGGAACGTTCATATTTGCCAATGGATGCTCATTCCTGGGCTCGGTATTACCGGGGAGCAGACATCGATAAGTTAACACCTTTCAGTTATTCAGATCCAGTTACTACAGTAAGTGGTAGTAACGTCCTGGTAGGAACGGGTGACAAGACCTTTGCCACTTCAGATGTAAATGCTTTTACCACAAATCAGCGCTTACAGCGTGGTGACCAGATTATCATACAGCCACTAACATCAACGAACACCATCATTCCTGATGTGATGATGTTGGGTTATGTTAATCATACTGTTAATGTTAGTGGCGAAGTAACCGTCAATGTATCCTATGCAGAAGGTGCAGGCACAAGCTATTCCAACTGGCAACTGACTAACGCTAGCCGTCAGGGTGTATCCTTTTGTAATATTACCTATGCGAACACAGGCACATCCCAGAATATTACAGCGCCACCACTTATACGTGCAGCGAGAGGACACTATGGGCTATGGAATGCGAACGAGCGCTTTCAGTGTAACTGGCACGAAGAAGAAAGTGCTGACGGACGTATAAACTTCAATGATATAGGTGTGACTTCTCTCGCTGCAAACAGGCGTAATCCTGTACGCAATCAGGTTGGTCTGGGGGAGCACAATTATGTCGCACGTGTTGAAGTTTGTAAGTCCGATTTGATAGGTAAAGAAAACTGTAAACAGTACCCTGACGGAAATTATAAACCAGTTGGGTTGCTGCAGACTTATGGTGATGAAGGTCTTATTCAGTTTGGGTTGCTTTCTGGTAGCAACAGAATGAATAAGTCAGGCGGCGTACTGCGTAAGAATATCGGAAGTATCGACGATGAGGTGAGGGTCGACACCGATGGCACCTTCATTGTCCCTCCTGCGAGTGTAGGTTCTATTATAAATACTCTTGACCTGCAACGAATGTATGGCTATGCCCATGGTGACGGCCTGTATAATACGACGGATAATTGTGGCTTCGGTTTGAGTAGTTTCAATGACGGTAGCTGCACAGGATGGGGTAACCCTCAGTCTGAAATATTTTTGGAAACCCTTCGTTATTTCGCCAATCCGGGTAATACTGGTCCCAATACAGCAATAGCCCCCACAAACGCCTACATCTTCACCGGGCAAGACAGGATTGCTGGCTTGAATCATGTTGCCTGGGAAGCTCCACTTAATGATGATAATTATTGTGCACCACTCAGTATTATTAATTTTAATTCTAGTGTTGCATCATATGACGCTGAGCATTTTGGTACAGCCACTGATCTTCCCGGTATCCGTAGTGTCACAGGTGGCTCAACGGCGAGCCCTGATACAGTCCATGCCTGGACAAATCTGATTGGAGAGGGAGAGGGTATTCATGGTAACGACTTTTTCATAGGAAAAATCGACGATGGTGTCGTAAGCGATACCGATGGGCTTTGCACTTCGAAGACAGTAGGAAGTCTTGCTTCGGCAATCGGGCTTTGCCCGGAAGCACCTCGTCTTGAAGGAAGCTACCTGGTTGCGGGTCTTGCCCACTATGCATACATGACCGACATTAGGCCGGATCTACCATCCAGTTCAGACAATGATAAAAAAATCAAAACTTATGCAGTCGCCCTTGCGCCGGCAGTACCGCAAATAGATATACCATTGCCGGGCGGTGGCAGTACAGTTGTTCGTATGTTGCCAGCATGCAGTGCTAGAAATAATGACAACGTGTACAATTCATGTGCACTGGTTGATTTCAAAATTATTGATCAGAATGTCGATGAAGGAACCGGTTCTTTCCTTGTTAACTGGGAGAACAGTGAGCAAGGCGGTGACTATGATATGGATATGATTGGCATATTGTCATATCAAATTACAGGAACAAACATAACAGTCACAACCAGAACTACTGCTGAAACAGCGCCAAGACAAATGGGTTTTGGTTATGTGATCAGCGGTACCACTCAGGACGGTATTCACCTGACATCGGGGGTCAATGGATTTAATTCCGCGGCTGTTGGTTTAACCGGATGCGTAAATTGTAATCTTTTAGATCCGGCTGTAAGTCGCACTTATCCATTGAGTACCAGTAGCAGTGATAGCCTTGCCAGATTATTAGAATCACCCATGTATTATGCGGCGAAATGGAGCGGCTTTGATCGAAACCTTGATTTCCCGACGGATCAAGAGTCCTGGGACAGCAACGGTGACGGAAATCCGGATAACTATTATTTTGCCGTAAACCCAAGGCAACTGGCAGATGATCTGGACGACGTATTCCGTAACATTCAGGAAGGCGCAGCATCAGCTGCAGCAGTTGTGGCCAACTCTTCGCGATTGGGTAGTGATACCGCTGTTTTTCAGGCGACATTTAACAGCGAGCGTTGGAGCGGAGACATTTTGGCCTATAAAGTTGACCAAACTGATGGTTCGGTAGAGCCTGACGCAACCTGGAGCGCTGCCGATTTATTGAACAACGCGACTCCTGCCACACGACGTATAATCACCAATTCACCACTTTCGCCTTCCGGTGGGGATGGAAAATTGCTATCCACTAATGCTTATAATTTTACCTGGGGCTCACTGGATGCTAACCAACAGGCGGCACTACGGCGCAACTCACTTACTGAGCCCGGCTCTCTGGGTGATATAACCTACGGTCAGAATAGGCTGGCCTATTTGCGCGGAAGTCGTGCTAATGAACGTACAGAGTTCAACCAGACGCGGCCTTTCCGTCAGCGTGATAGTATTTTGGGAACCATCGTTGGATCTGATCCCCAGTTTTACTATCGGCAGAACTATGGGTATGACAAGCTGACCTTTGGCCCATCTTATAAGGCGTATAGGGAGTCTGCCGCCTATACAAATGCAACTGCACGGCCACCAATGATTATTGCAGGCTCCAACAACGGTATGTTGCATGCATTTAACGCTGAACTTGAGGGCACTAATGCTGGCCAGGAGCTTTTTGCCTATGTTCCGTCGTCTGTAATCGGTAACCTTTATGAATATACTTTGCCTGGGTTCAATCATCGTTACTATTTAGATGGAGTGCCCCGGATTGCAGATGCCATTGTAGACGGTCAATGGAAGACAGTTGCCGTTGGTACCACAGGCGCAGGTGGCTCTAGTGTATTTGCACTGGATATTACCGAGCCGACCTTGTTTGGCGAGAGTCATTTTCTCTGGGAGTTTTCTCATCCGGACATGGGTATGACTATTCAACAACCATCGGTCGTTGCCTTGCCAAACAACAAGTTCGGTGTAGTAGTGACTTCTGGGTACTACGATGGAACTCCCCTGGAGAACGGAAAGGTTTGGATCATTGATATCAGCAATGGCGATATTATGACCACCATTGAACTAGAGAATAGTGGTGAGCTCGGCTCAGCGCTGGTGGTCGATCTGACCAACAATCGAATCGCTGATCGTATCTATGTTGGTGACACCAAAGGCAAACTGTGGCGTATAGATCTTGATGGAAGTAGTCCAGGTGATTGGGGTATAGATAGCGCTTTGTCCGAAGGACCATTGTTCCAGGCTGCGGCGAACCAGCCTATAACCGGTCAGTTGGCTTCTGCTTTTAATGAGAGGGGTGAGCACATGGTGTTCTTTGGGACTGGTAGCTATTTTCGAGTGGGCGATAACCAGGTTGTCAGTCCGAGCCTCCAGGCTTTTTATGGCATAATCGACAGGGAAAACCCGATAGAATTTATTGATGGTGTCGATGATCTTGTACAACAGTCAATCATTGCAGAGGTTGTAGAAGCAGGCACTCGTTTTCGTGTTGTAAGCGATAACGAGATGGAGGACGATAAGTTAGGCTGGTATATGCCTTTGGTACTCGATGATGGTTCTGGCACGCCGGTACTCACAGGAGAACGAGTTGTTGCTCGGCCGCTAATTCGAGGTGATCGGGTGATATTTCCTACTCTGATACCTGCTGAAGATATGTGTGCATTTGGCGGTGACAGTTGGTTGATGGAACTTAATATGTTCAATGGCGGGCGGCTTAACTACCCCGTCTTTGATATCGATGGTGATGGTAGTTTCGATGACAATGACCTTGTGGAAGTGGAGATTGATGGCGAAACTGTATTGGTACCCCCATCTGGCTTAGGGTCTGAGATCGGCATTATCAGTACACCAGCCGTGATTGAGGGGGTTGGCCCTGGAGAAGACGAAGTCAAAATTATAAGTGGGTCGACTGGTGAAATGATATCTGTGCCTGAGGCGGGTTCAATGGTCCGTGGTCGCATTAACTGGGAGCAGATTCGTTGATCAGGATGTCAATTTTGAGCAGGGAAGCTCCGCATGTCCTGATTCCAAAAGAAGTCTAAGTCAGGTTAAAGAGGCTGTTGTTTCTGGATCAGGTTAAGCTGCACTCACACTAACGAGATAGAATTATGATAAAGCGAATACATCGATTTCATGGCTTTACCTTGATTGAGTTGATGATAGTAGTAGCGATAATTGGAATTATTGCGACCATAGCGATTCCATCTTATCAACGGTACGTGCATCAATCTCGTTGCAACCTTGCCCAGGCAGATCTGACCGAGTTGGCACAATTTATGGAGCGCAGGTTCTCAACGAGATTTGACTACAGGACCGATGCTGGAACGAATCCTACCCTCCCTTTTACAACATCACCACGTGATGGTAATTCAACGGCCTTTAATATTGCTTTTGACGGTGCCGTAGCGCAGGGTGCTTTTACGCTGCAGGCTACTCCAGTGGCAGGGATGGTCGACGCCATAGACTGCGGAAACGATACTGGACCCAGTGGTGAACCTACCAACATATTAACCATTGACGAACAGGGGAATCGTAATTGGTAGTGGGCTAGCAGCTAATGGGAGACCCGTCTACCATTTGCGCAACGCCATCGCCGTTTATGTCCTGCGCCCAACGGATTCGTCCACCAAAGTTGATTCTTAGTTGGAATGCATTCTGAGGGGCTTTGCTTGATGGGCACCAGATCAAGTGCCCTATGGTGCCTCTAACGGTTCCGTCCGGGTTGTATTGAAAGTAACGACGTTCACTGCTCCCGGCTGAACTGGCTCGGAGTTTTCCGTGTTTTAACGGCCTTTGAACGCGTATCTTCATCTCGGGTGCCATTAATCGTCGGGTGTTGTCCGGGTCGATAAATACACTGATTTCTGAACTCCAGTTGTTGCTACAAACATTCAAATCATCCAGTGGGCATAAAGTAACAGTTGTCTGGTTGTGAACCGCGGTCATACGGGCCGTGTGAAAGAGAGTCCTCAGTTCACTTTGAAGTTGTTGAGCGCGAACCTTTTCAACAAGGTTTTGCAATGCAGGCAAAGAGACCGTGGCAAGAATTGAGATAACCGCTATACAAATGAACAGTTCGACGAGCGTAAACCCGCCATTGTGCAGACGTTGGTGCATGAAGTCCTTCCTCTATTCCTTTAAGTTTCCTTTGGCTCATCTTGAGCCCTTAACTCATGACAGTCCCGTCATGAATGTCCTGATTATTTTCGCACTTGAATACTGACGTCAATCGGTAGAGAACTAAAGTGTGCGGTGGTTCAAGTTTCTATCAGTCAATTCCCAATTTTTTCAATCGATACCGCAGCGCCCTGAAGGTGATCCCCAGTTTTTTCGCCGCTGCGGTTCGGTTCCAGCGGGTTTCTTCCAGAGCCTGTTCAACCACTTCGCGTTCCACTTCGAGTAGATAGTCTTCCAGGTTCATGTCTACAGGTCGCACCAGGCTGCCGCCATTGGAAGACGGTGTGCCTTGAATGGAGATACCTCCATTGGTTGAATGTTGTTCATTCAGTTGTAAGTCACGAATGCCAATCCGGTCATTCTCGCAAAGGGTATAGGCGCGCTCGAGAATGTTTTCCAGTTCACGCACATTGCCAGGGAAGTTGTAGTCTACCAATGCCTGTTCTGCACCCCGATCCAGCCGTGCCGGAGGCAGGTCGTAAGATTCAGCGATACGAATCAGAATGCGCTCGCAAAGCTGTGGTATATCGCTGGCCCGTTCGCGCAAGGCGGGCACTTCAAGGTTGATCACATTGATGCGATAGAACAAATCCTGGCGGAAGTCGCCGCTGGCGACCAGGTTTTCCAGGTTTTTGTGAGTTGCACTCAGGATGCGCACATCCACCGAAACTTCCTGCTGGCTGCCAATGGGGCGGACTTTTTTCTCTTGAATGGAGCGCAGCAGTTTAACCTGCATGGCCAGAGGCAGGTCGGCGACTTCGTCCAGAAAGAGAGTACCGCCATTGGCGGCCTGGAAGAAACCCGCCTTGTCTTCACTGGCTCCGGTGAAAGAGCCTTTGCGATGCCCGAAGAACTCGCTTTCCATCAGTTCGCTGGGAATGGCGCCGCAGTTGACCGGTACGAAGGGTGCCTGAGACCTGGGGCCCAACGCATGTATTTGCCGGGCTACCAGCTCTTTGCCGGTGCCGGATTCGCCCTGAATAAAGACCGGTGCCTGGCTGCGGGCGACTTTGCGAATCTTGCCCTGGAGTTGCTGCATGGCAGGAGAGTCGCCGATCATCACCGGTGCCTTGCCGTTCTCTGGTGCATCGGCTGCCAGACGGGTCATGTTCAAGGCCTGATTGACCAGGGTACGCAAGCGGTCGATTTCAACCGGCTTGGAGACAAAATCGAAGGCGCCTGCTTTTAGTGATTCGATCGCCAGTTCCATGCTGCCATAGGCGGTGATCACGGCAACGGGCGTATCCGGTCGTTTGTGTTGCAGGTAAGTAACCAGTTCGAGGCCGGTGCCATCTGGCAGGCGCATGTCGGTCAGGCAGAGGTCAAAGGCTTCCTTGTCGACCTGGCGAATGGCGCTTTTCAGGTCTGGCACACTGAGGGTGTCGAGCCCCATACGCATGAGCGTCAGTTCCAGCAATTCGCGAATATCGGGTTCGTCGTCAACAATCAGGACCCTTTGTTGATCGGCCATAATCTGCGTTACTCCTGTGCGGCAGCGTGAGAAAAAACAATTCTGAAACAGGCCCCTTTGGGTTGCCTGACATAAAACAACCGGGCTCTGTTGGCCTCACATAACTCTTTGGCGATGTAGAGGCCAAGACCGGTGCCGGACGATTCGGTGGTGTAGAAGGGCTCGAACAGATTCGCTATCTGATCGCCGGGCACACCTGGGCCTTCGTCTTTTACGTCGAGGTAAGGCTGTTCGGTGTCATCGAGTATACCCATTTCCAGCGTCAGTTTCCGTGCGCCTGTCTCAGCTTCACTGTAGCGCAGGCCATTGTCGACCAGATTGTGCAGCACTTGCTTCATACGGTTGGCATCAATGCGAACGCTGATGTCCTTTGGGCCTTGTACCAGAATGGTGCAATCCAGTCTCTGGCCCTGGCGATATTCCTCCAGACAATGTTCGATAAAGTCATGGAGATTCAGCACTTCTGTTTCAAACCCCTCCCTGCGAGAGAGTTTCAGAATGGTGTTGATGATGTTGTTGATGCGTTGGCTGTGGTTGTCGATGATCTGCAGCAAGCGTTGATCGCCACTGTCAAGATGGTCAGACTCGGCCAGTAATTGGCCTGCATGGCTGATGGCACCCAGAGGGTTACGAATTTCGTGTGCGATGGAGGCTGTCAGCCGCCCGAGTGATGCCAGCTTCAGGTGCTGTGCTTGCTGCTGCATGCGACCGGTGTCTTCGACGAACAGGATCAGATCGCACTGGGGTGTATCCTGGAGTGGTGCGAAGTTGATCTGAACTTCCGGGTGTTCGTCGTCCATTTGCAGGGGGGCTGGCCGTGAGCCTGGCTGAGCCTTCCAGTTGTCCAGCCTTTGTTGGATCGGGGTCGGCAACCAGAAGGCGCGTTTTTCGCTCATGCCGAGCAGATCTCGGGCGGCATCGTTGATCAGTCGAATGGAGCCTTGCCAGGAGGTAACAATGATGCCGGTGCGCATGCGCTGCACGATCAGCTCATTGAGGTGGCGCAGGTCGAGAATGGTATCGGCCTGGGCGCGGGCCAGTTGTTCGGTTGAGCGGACCTTGGAAGTCAAATACTGCAGAACCAAAGTCAGTGCAAAAAAGGCAATGCCGAGCAAGGCGGCCTGAAAGAGGTTACCGTCGCCAGGGCCTGTTTCTGAAAAAATTTCGGTATAAACTGCGCCAGACGCAGCGACCGCCGCAAGCAGCAATGCCGGTTGTAGCGGCAACAGCAAGCTACCGACGCCAACACTGATCAGCATCAGGTTGCCAAATCCGGTGCCCACGCCTCCCCAGAAATGCAGGATCAGGGATTGCAGTATCAGGTCCGTCAGCAGCAGTATCACAGTCTGGGGTGCGCCCAGTTGGCCGCTGGCGGTAACAACGAGACCGATGATGCACAGGACAATGTAGGCAAGGCTTGCGTATAAAAAGGAGTCGCTGGACAGGCCGGGCATCAAAGGCGTGCTTTCTGCCGGTAACAAACCAAGCACCACCAGGACACTGGCGAGTATCAAGCGGTAAATGCCATAGGTGAGCAGGATTTGCTGACGTCGATAACTGGGGTACTGGGTGGAAAATATCATCCCGGAAGCACTGTCCAATATGTCGGCTCAGTATAAACGCTCGGTTGGGTCAGGGCTATCGGCGCATTTGGCTGCCTTTTACTTGTTCCTCAGCCGCTAAAACCGGACAATAACGCCCCTTTCGTCAGCCACATAGAGGAGTTTTCCCGATGGCGCTGCGCATTGCCATGGTTCAGGATCGTTTTCCCGTGGGGGATATCAGCGGTAACTGTCAAAAGGTACTGGAGCTGTCTCGCGAAGCCATTCGCCAGGGCGCCGATCTGGTGGTCTTTCCTGAGCTTACTCTGGCCGGCTACCCGCCGGAAGATTTGTTGCTGCGCCCCAGCCTGTGTGAGCGCATCAACCAGGCAGTGGACAAGATCAAGGCCGCGCAACTGCCCATCGCCATGGTAATTGGCTACCCGGAACGGGAAGGTGGCAAACTCTACAACAAAGCCATGGTCGTCGATCAGGGGCGAGTAATAGCGGATTATCGCAAGCAACACCTGCCCAATTACCAGGTATTTGATGAAAAGCGCTATTTTGCCAGGGGCACCGACAGTTGTGTGTTCACCTTCAAGGGGGCGCGTCTGGCGCTGACCATCTGTGAGGATATCTGGTACGACGGCCCTGCGCGTCGGGCAGCAGAAGCCGGTGCCGAAATCAACATCAATATCAATGGCAGCCCTTACCATATTGACCGCTTGCGCCAGAGGCACGCTCAGGTTGCAGGTGTTTCTGAACGCTATGGTATGGCCACAGTTTACGTCAACCACCTCGGTGGCCAGGATGAACTGGTTTTCGATGGTGGCTCCTTTGTCGCCGAGTCGAATGGCGAGATTCGTTTTACGCTACCGGAATACCAACCCACTTTAGCCTGCTGTGACCTGGTACCGACGGCCAACGGCTGGCGTGTCAGTCACGAAGAACGCGCGCCAGAGTTGAGCGTTGAGGCTGCCCTCTATGAGGCCTTGAAGATGGGCCTGGCCGACTATGTGAATCGCAACGGATTTCCCGGTGTGGTTCTGGGCCTGTCTGGCGGTATCGATTCCGGTTTGAGTGCGGTGATTGCCGCTGATGCCCTTGGCTCGGAACGCGTCATGGCGGTGATGATGCCCTATGAATACACCGCCCAAATGAGCCTGGACGATGCCGAGGCCCAGGCGCAGATGTTGGGCATTCGCTACGAGGTGTTGCCTATAGGCAGTGCCTACCAGGCCGCCCATGAGACCCTGGTACCGCTCTTTGCCGATCGGGCTGTGGATACCACTGAGCAGAACATGCAATCGCGGATGCGTGGCCTCTTCCTGATGGCGCTCTCCAACAAGCTGGGTTCCATGGTACTGACCACGGGTAACAAAAGTGAAATGGCCGTGGGGTACGCTACGCTCTACGGTGATATGTGCGGTGGTTACAACGCCTTGAAGGATGTTCCCAAGACATGGGTTTACCGGCTGGCGCGCTGGCGCAATGAGCAGGGCCTGGCCATACCCGAACGCGTCATCACCCGACCGCCCTCAGCGGAACTGGCGCCGGATCAGAAAGACGAAGACAGCCTGCCGCCCTACGACATCCTGGATGCCATCATCGAGCGCTATGTTGAACAGGATGAGAGCCTGGACACCATTGTCGCCGCTGGCTTTGATCGCGATACCGCTTACAGAGTGATTCGCCTGATCGATATCAACGAATACAAGCGTCGCCAGGCGCCCGAAGGGGTACGAGTCACCCCCAGAGGTTTTGGCCGCGATCGGCGCTACCCCATTACCCACGGCTGGAAACCCGGAATATGAATATTATTTGGGACCTGGACGGCACTCTGGTGGATTCTCGCCCGGTGATAGCGCTGGCCATGAATCAGACGCGAGTGGCTTATGGTCTGGAAGAAAAAAGTCAGGAAGCGTTGCGACCCTATATTGGCCCCTCTGTACACGACACCTTTGCCGGTTTTCTGGGGACAGGTGACCAGGAAAAAATTGAAGAGGTGATCCAGCACTATCGCGGCCGTTACCAGGCCGCCCTGGACCAGAGCCCGGTCTACCCGGGTATGGTTGAGGTATTGCAGCAGTTGCAGGAAGCCGGCTGTCAGCAGTGGGTGGCGACGGCGAAATATCAGCCTTTTGCGCGCGAGCTGCTGCAGGTTACCGGCTTGGCGCGCTATTTCGTGGAAGCCTATGGCTCAGGCGAAAGCGGCGAGCACGGTCATAAAGTCGACCTGTTAAGGCATGTGTTGGCCGAGGAAGGCCTGGTGCCTGCCCAGACGGTCATGATCGGCGACACCCGTTACGATATGGAGGCCGCACGAGCGCACGACCTGACCGCCATTGGCGTTGACTGGGGTTATGGTCTTAAAGAAGAACTGCGGGAGGCAGGGTCGCATCAGATCGTTGAGCGCCCGGAGGATCTGATGGCGGTGATTCGTAATAGTTTGATGTGTGTTTGCTAAAAAACGCAATAAACAAGTAATTTTCATGATTGAGTGGGCCAGGCGTGAAGTTCTGCCACTAAGGAACGACGCCAGCAAGGTCAGAGCGAGGCGGAGAAGCGCAGGAATAGCAGAGCTATTTCAAGCTTTGACAACGAAGCTCTGGGTTTGCTGGCAAAGTGAACAGTGGCGGAACTTTGCGGCTGTCCCACTCTAACTAAACCATCCCAGGGTGATGAGTTTCAGCCACCAGCGATCCTGCTGCAGGTAGGGTGAGCGATAGTTACCGGTGCTCAGCGTTGGATGCTCCGGGTAGTCGTTTTTCAACTGAGCCAGTGCCAGGGCGCGTTCTTCCTCGAGCCCCAGTTTGTCGTAGGATTCCACCAAGACCACCAGCGCATCGGCCTGGGCGGTCACGCCCGGGAAGTGTATGCGCACAATCTGAGCGCGTTCAGCCGCGGCGATCCAGGCATCCCGTCTCATGTAGTAATCCGCTATCACCAATTCGTGCCGAGCCAGGGAATCCTTCAGAATGACCAGGGTGTCTATCGCCTCCTCGTGGTATTCGCCGTCGGGGAAGCGCTCTACGTAGTCCGTCAGCGCACCAAAGGCGCGGCGGCCATCCTGCTGCGAGCGCAACGCAAGATCCCCGCGCCCGGTCAAACCGGCATTCTGGCGGTACAGGCGGTAGTAGCTCATGCCCTTGAGGTACCAGGCATAGTCGACATTGGGGTGATCCGGGTTCAGGCGAGTAAAGCGGTCGGCGTCCAGCAAGGCCTGGGCGTAATTCTGACTCATGTAGCGGGCGTACATCCGGTCGAGCTGCAGTTGTTGGCCATAACGGCCAAAGGGGTAGCGGCTTTCCAGGCGATTCAGTGTTTCGATCGCCATGCTCCAGTTGCGGTTTTCGAGCTGTTGGCTCGCCCGATCGTACAGCCCCTGTTCGCTGGTCGGTGCGCGTTGAAACAGGCTGCAGCCACTCAATACCAGGCTGGCAAGTAATAAAGCCAGGGTGGCGAGGCGAAAAAAGGGCAGTCTTTGCTGGATAGGCATGCGTTAAGTCCGAACCTTGCAGTACAATGGAGCGCTATTGTAACCGCAGGCACGCCAAGGCTCCAATGACCGATTCTCATACGACCGTACAAGACAACGTAAAAGTGCCAATGGAACTGGGCCAGAAACGCCTGGATCAGGTTGCCGCCATTCTTTTCCCCGATCACTCACGCTCGCGCATCCAGACCTGGATCAAGTCCGGCCAGCTCACGGTAGATGGTAAAACCCTGAAACCGAGAGAAAAACTGGTTGGCGGCGAGCAGTTGGCATTGAACGCCGAGATTGAAATTCAGGAGCGCTGGCAGGCCGAGCCCGTTGAGCTGGATGTGGTCTATGCTGATGACGACATTATCGTGATCAACAAACCGGCAGGCCTGGTCGTGCATCCGGGTGCGGGCACGCCCGGCGGTACTGTGCTCAATGGCCTGCTGCACCACTACCCTGAAGTGGGCACCATCCCGCGAGCAGGCATAGTGCACCGGCTCGACAAGGACACCACTGGACTCATGGTGGTGGCCCGTTCACTGACCGCTCACACCAGCCTGGTCGCCCAATTGCAGGATCGCAGCATGGGGCGAGAATACGAAGCTGTGGTGACTGGTGTGATGACCGGTGGTGGCAAGGTCGACGAACCCATTGGCCGCCACCCCACAGTGCGCACCAAGATGGCCGTCTCTCACGCCGGCAAGCCGGCTGTGACCCATTACCGGGTGTTGGAGCGTTACCGCAACCATACTCTGATTCGCTGCAAGCTGGAGACCGGGCGCACACACCAGATTCGTGTGCACATGGCGCATATTCACTACCCGCTGGTGGGAGACCCGCTCTACGCCGGCCGGATGCGTCTGCCCAAGGGTGTACATCCGGATGTCGCCAAAGCGCTGCGAACGCTGGACCGCCAGGCCCTGCACGCCACCTACCTCGAACTGGTGCATCCGAAATCGGGTGAAACCATGGCGTGGCAGGTCGAATTGCCGGATGACATGGTCGATCTGCTGGCCCTGTTGGAGGCCGATGCCGAAGGCGACCTGCCGGACGACGACTACTGATGTTGTTGTTCGAACCGGATTGGCCGCTGCCTGCGGGGATCAAATTGGGCTGGACTCGCCGCCAGGGTGGCGTCAGTGCGGCACCTTTCGATACCTTGAATCTAGCGCATCATGTTGGCGACGAGGTTGAGGCGGTTAACCTTAACCGCGAACGTCTGTTGGCCGCCATGCCGGGTTGTGCTGAGATTCGTTGGCTAAGTCAGATTCACGGCTGTGTTGTCAGTGATGCGGCCAGAGCACAGGATGGTACCGAAGCCGATGCCGCCTTTACTCAGCAACGAGGTCTGGCCTGTGCGGTAATGACGGCCGATTGTCTGCCCGTGTTTTTCTGGACCGACAAGGCCGATTCAGTGGCCTGTGCGCATGCCGGCTGGCGAGGCCTGGCAGAGGGGGTTCTGCTGGAAACCCTGGCGCGCTTCGACGACCCGTCGCGGGTTAGTGTGGGGTTCGGCCCGGCCATAGGGCTGGCTGCCTTTGAAGTGGGTGAGGATGTACGTCAGGCTTTCACGGATTGGCCTGGCAGAGGCGATTGCTTCAAACCCGGTGCCCGAGCCGGAAAATATCTCGCAGACCTGGTCGGGCTGGCGGAGCGTCAGTTGCTGAATGGGGGTGTGCAGCAATGCCTCCGTGCCAACGCCTGCACACTGACCGAGGCAGAACACTACTTTTCCTACCGTCGCGATGGCCAGACCGGGCGCATGGCGAATCTGATCTGGATTCAGTAACCACCTTCCTGAGGTACCGCCTCAGTCGGCTTTGCGTGAGCGAAGGGTAACCATCAACCAGAGTGGCCCCAGAATCAGTACCGGAATGAACCAGAGCCACACGGGCCACCCACCACCGATGACCCCCGCCATGTCGATCGGGCCGGTGCTTTGCCCTTGAGTCAGGTAACCGGTATAGAGGTCACTGTTGCCTGGCCCCGAGACTCGCATGGCATTGGCGCCAAAGTCGTTGGACCATTGCCAGCCGAGCTGTTCGATGCCAAGAGGCAATTGGCCTTCAAACAGCAAACGGCTGTCTCTGGATAAGGTCGTGTCCCCAACCTCGGGAATCTCTGCTCCACGCCAGATCGGACTCAGTGATTGGCCATCGGCTTCCAGCCTGAACCCTGCCAGCAGCTCTGGCATAAAGGCATCCAGTTCCTGTTGCAGATCCTCTGGCGACAAGGCCCTGAGGGCGTTGTAGTGAACCGCCTCTGGTGCCTCTTCGGTATCGCTGTGCTCTGGGCCTATGCCAGCGATCAGCGCTTCCAGATTGGTTTCCAGTTGTAGTTGGTAGACGCCATTGTTGTCGATGACCAGATCAACAATAGTAGGGCGAATTTCGTGGGCTTGCAGCGAGGCAATGGTCAGCATCGCGATCATTGCCAGAGCCCATCGACGCGGGCCGGTTGAATAAAATGTCATGGAGCCTCGTCAAGTGCCTGTTGCAGAGCGTTCAGATTCTTTTCCATGCGCGTCATGAAGTCACCCTCTGCCGGGCGATGATCCGCCAGATCGAACCATACAGCAGTCAGGCCGCGCTCCACTATGCCCCTTTGGGCGTCAGCCGTTGGCTCGGCTTCCCACAAAAAAACGCGTACCTGAGGCCATTGTACGAGCAAGGCGTCCAGGGCTTGCCATTGGGACTCGGTCGGGGTCTCGCCGGCTGGCCACTCGACCGATTCGATGGTCAGGCCACTGCGTCTTGCCAGGTATTGGTAGCGCGGGTGAGATGCCAGCAAAGGCGCGCTCGATGTCAGCTTCATGACTTGTTGATCCAGCCGGTTTAAATCGGCCTGTAAGGCGCTGAGTTCTGCTTCGATTTTCTCTGCGGGCAGGAACCGCTTGAGGGCATCGGCCACCGCTTCGGCCTGTTCAGCCGCCAGTTGGAAATCCAGCCAGACATGGCTGGCGACCGCAGCGTGTGTATGCTCGCCGTCGCCACCATGGCTATGGGTGATGCTCTCGGTTTCTATCAGGCGGGACCGGAAGGCCCGAGAGGTATCCACCAGTGCTGCTCTGGGCAGGCTGGCATTGGCTGTCCAATCGGCGTAACCGGCGCCGTTGAGCAGTATCAGGTCGGCCTCCTGGTAGTCGGCAATGACGGCGATGGGCGGCCTCCAGAAGGCGGGGTCACGGTCTTGCGGTGCCGGGAAAAACACCCTGGCCTCATCACCCGCCAGCCGCTCGGCAAAATAGGCCAGCGGGTAACTGACTGTATAAATCGTTACCCTATCCTGGGCAAGGGCCGGGGTGAGCGCCCACCAGAACAGGCTCAGGCACAAAAACCAGGTTTTCATGACTCTGGCTCCGCCTGTTGCCGGCGCACGTCCGCCGGCGTCAGTATCCAGTAGCCGTCATGACCATCACCGATGTCCACTTCCACCTTGAGGCCGGTCGACCAATCAGGCAGAGGCAGGCGCATGGCGCTTTCACCGGTCACCTCGGTTTCGTGCACCAGCACATCGTACCCATCGTAGATGCGCACCGTGCCAACCTGAGGTACCCGGCCGCTGGAAAACTTGCTTTCAACGATCAGGGTCTCGCCCTCAACCGAGGCAAAGACATTCAGGCCATGGCCAAGAGCCGGCATTGCAACGGTCAGCGCCAGCAGGCTTAACCATAAGCGGAGAAACGGGCGTAATACAGTCATGAGGTCTCCTTGTTATTGCCAGGATTCAAAGTGAACCCAGATCACGGCACCGAGTTCTACTTCTTTCTCTTCGCCGTTCATTGTCAGGGTGTAATCGGCTTCGCTCAGGGCAGCAAAACCCCACCAGCCAGCACGAGGAGCGGCGTAGGTGAACACCCCGTTGGCATCGGCCAGAATGGTTTGGGTGATCATCAACTCAGACGGAGCGGTAATTGCGCTATCGGTATTGATGAATTCAACCTCGACTTCAGCGTAAGGCACCGGCTCACCGTCGGTCATGACGATACCCTGAAACACATTGCCTGCCCAGAGACCAAAGGGTCGAGTCAGTGGCATGATTTCGGTCGGGAAGCCTGCTTCAGCATCCCAGCCCTCGTCATCGCCAAAGGCGGCCACATAGGTCTTGGTGTAATGAATGATAAAGGCATCTTCGGCTGGCTCCCAATAGGGTTCTGGTGCCATGGCAAAGAGGTAGACGCCAGGCCGAGTCAGCTCATATTCCAGGCTGAAGGAGTCACTGCCAAGGTAAGAGCTGGTTTCGAGTCGATCGGTCAAATCGGTGGCTTCGCCGTCGTAAATCACGCTGAATTGGCTGGGGCGAACCAGGGTCATGCCGTACTGCTCGAACGGATGGGCAAAGGCGATATCGAGCGATACGACTCGATTGCCCTGCTGCTCCACCATCGCATCCGAAGGGATGATCATGCCGAAGTGGGCTGAAGCAGTCGTGGCTGCGATGGATAGAGCAACGGCAGTGAGTGTTCTGGTCATCGTTATTTCCCTGTTGAAATGGTGGTTTTGTCTCGCGTCGCTTTTTCTTTCAGGCAGCGCCCCCAACCAGCAAACGCGTCGCCAAATTGGTTGCAACCGGATTCAGTGCAATGGTCAGTAGTGTCGCGATCGAGGCGCTGATAATCAGTACGATAATAGTCTCCGCAAAGACCAGTCTGGCGGTCAGCGAGCGTCGCGCACCCAGTTTGTAGAGAGTATGAAGCTCTTTCTGACGTAGTTTCAGCGTCAAGCCAATGGCCAGGCTGACGGAAACCAGGGTGGCCACCAGAATGATCAAGACGATCGCATCCACCAGCCTTTTGATCGTCAGCAACTGATCCAGCAGCGCCCGAATCACAGTGGACGGAACCACAGCCTGCTCCGCCTGTTCGGTATCGAGATAGCGCCCGCGCAGCAAAGTCAACGACCGCTCGTCATGGGGGACCGCTATAACACCGGTAATGGGGTAAGTCTCCGGGTCGCCGTGAAAATGGAAGGTATCCCTATTGGCATCGGTGATTTCTCGAAACTGTTCAATGCGAGCGTTCATCTGCCCGCTGTCATCCAGTTCGGCGTCGTCATGACCATGGCCAATGCCTTCAATAACCCAGGTGGTTTTGACATCGACAAAGATGGCATCGTCATCGGCGCTATCGGCCGGCGCGAGAATGCCGCTGACATTCAGCCGTAGCGGGTAGGAGCCGGCGAGGTCAAAGAGGTTATCCGGGCTGGTGATCATAGTATCGCCCGGCTGCAGGCCACGGCGTTCCGCAACTCTCGCACCGACTACGGCATCGCCCAGCACGGTCAGTGGGCGGCCCTGGTCGACGCTCAAATTGCGAAAACGAAAATAATCCAGGGTAGTACCAATGACCGGGTCACTTTGCACCCGAAAACGGTTGTACAGTGGAATGGCGATGGCAAGCCCACTGTCCCAGATGGCTTCAGAGGCGACCATGCTGATCGGCTCGGGTCGATCATCACTGAAGTAGAGGCTGCTCATGGCCAGGTCCAGCCGGCTGCCTCGAGCACCCACCAGCAGGGGGGTGGCATCGGCTCTTTCGGTGAGCTGCGATTCGGTGGCCTGCAACACGGTATTCAGCAGGGCGGGTACCGCCATGATAATGGCCAGTACCGAAACCAGAACCGCCGTTTGCAGACGATGAAAATTCAGGTAGCGCCAGGCGAGATAGAATTCCGGCATCAGTGCGAGCCTCCCTGAATGAAGGCTTCGAAATCAATGACGCGGTCGAACCAGTGCAACAGATTGTGGTCGTGCGTTACCGCCAGCAGAGTCGCCTCTTCGGCGTTCGCGCGCTCGACCAGCAGCGACATGATGCGCTCCTTGTTGGTCGGGTCCAGGTTGCCGGTGGCCTCATCGGCCAGAATGACCTTGGGTTGTGGCAGCAGTGCCCGACACAGGGCCACCCGTTGTTTCTCGCCCTGCGAAAGGTCTTTCGGATGGCGTTTAAGCAGAGCACTGATGCCCGCACCCTCGGCCAGCGACCGGGCACGTTGGCGCAGGCTTTCGTTGAGTGCCAGGCCAGAGTTGATGCGGCTGGGCAGCAGGATGTTGTCCTGCGCATCCAGATAATCCAGCAGTTCGAAGTCCTGGAACACCATGCCCAGGTGACGCAGGCGAAAGCGGCGGCGTTCGCTGTCGGGCAGGGCGGATACCTCGGTATCCAGCACTCGAACCGAGCCCGTGCTTGGTGTAAACAACCCGGAAATCAAGTTCAGTAGGGTGGTTTTGCCGGAGCCACTGGGGCCGACGATGGCCACTTTCTCACCCGTTGCAATGAAAAGCTCAGGGACATCCAGATGAAAAGGCGCCAACTCACGGCTATTCGGATGCTGGAAGGACACCGCTTCGAGCTTGATCATTCGGTGGGCTCCTCATTGATGCGAACCACATCAAGCAGCTCGAAAGCGGTGACTTTCATTTGACCTTCTCGCCGTTGCAGGATGAGGTCGGCTTCGTAGGTGTTGCCGCGCAAATGCTCATGTTCCTCATGGCCGACGCTGCCGATTACCTGCCACCGAGCCCGTGCCAGCCATCGTTGCCCTTGTCGGTCCAGGTCCAGAAAGAGCAACTCAACACCGTGTATGGCGGTGGTGTCGTCGGTGAAGTTGCGGCTGATCAGGCTCTGGCGTCGCTGCAGGTACAGCTCGGACAGCACATCGCCTTCAGCCACCAGTGCCAGTGCATCGTAGATGTCACTTTCGGTGGCTTCGCCAAAGGCCAGGTAGAGCTGTTCGAGCACCCCGGAGACCACCTCGTAAGGGTGTTCCTCGGTGTTCAGAGCTTGGCTGTTGTCGTCAGAACTGGAGAACCAGAAAAGAATGGGAAACAGTCCGAACAGGCCGACGAGACCAATAACAACCAGGAGTTTTATGGTCAGGTTCGAACGGGCTGGAAGCGGGTTGGCCGTCAAAATACAGAATCTCAATCAGAGTCAAGAGCAAGCAAGATAAGGGAATACGGCTCAGGCTGCAAAGTAGATGCAGCTCAGGCCGTGGATCCCGATAGCGACCCGAGTTGATTCAGAGGCGAGTTAAAGCTGTTTTGCCTGAATGAATTTCGGTTCGCGGCTCTCGCCTGCCGCCGCCAGCTTATCCAGATAGGTCTGCCAAAAGACGCTGTGCTCGTCCCCCAATTGGCGCAAGTACGCCCAATCGAACAGGCCAGAGTCGTGACCATCATCAAAAACGATCTTCAGCGCATAGCGCCCGACCGGCTCCAGGCCCTTGATGGCAACCTGGCGCTTACCCACCTGCAACACCTCCTGGCCGACGCCATGCCCCCGCACCTCCGCCGAAGGCGAATGCACCCGCAGAAACTCGGCACTCAAACGATGAGAAACACCATCGGGCCAAACCAACTCCAATTCAGAATCGGCTTTATGGTAAGTAATCTTCTTCGGAGCTTCAGCCATAGTTTTGATACCGTATTAATAGCTCTCTCCCAGGGGAGAGGGTTGGGTGAGGGGTATTTGGGTGAGGAGTCTTCAAGCGGGCTAAAGCCCGCAAAGTCGTTCGTAAATCGACCGCTAAGCCTCAAAGAATAAACCGACTCAAATCCTCATTACGAGACAACTCACCCAGGAACTTATCAACATAGGCCGCATCAATCGTCACCGTCTCACCACCACGTTCACTGGCCGAGTAGGAAAGTTCCTCAAACAACCGCTCCATGATGGTATGCAGGCGACGTGCACCAATGTTCTCGGTACTCTCATTCACCTGATAAGCCGTCTCGGCCAGCGCAGCAATGGCGTCTTCGCTGAACTCTATGGTCACACCTTCAGCGGCCAGCAGAGCCTTGTACTGCTCGGTAATGCAGTAATCCGGTTCGGTCAGAATACGTTTGAAATCATCCGGCGTCAGTGCTTCGAGCTCGACCCGGATCGGCAACCGACCCTGTAACTCCGGGATCAGGTCACTGGGTTTGGAAAAGTGAAAAGCACCGCTACCTATAAACAGAATGTGGTCGGTTTTCACCATGCCATACTTGGTTGAAACAGTGCTGCCTTCAATCAACGGCAGCAGATCGCGCTGCACCCCTTCACGGCTGACATCACCGCCACTGCGCTGATCGTTCTTGGCGATCTTGTCAATCTCATCCAGGAAGACAATGCCATTCTGCTCCACCGCCTGAACGGCCTGCTGCTTCAGGTCGTCTTCATTGACCAAGCGCGCCGCTTCTTCATCGATCAGTAACTTGTAGGCTTCCTTGACCTTCAGCTTGCGCTTTTTCTGCTTGCGATTGCCACCCATGTTGGAAAACATGCTCTGCAACTGGCTGGTCATTTCTTCCATACCCGGCGGAGCCATGATCTCTACATTGGCACTTTGCTGAGCCAGTTCGACTTCGATTTCCTTGTCGTCCAGTTCCCCCTGGCGCAGCTTCTTGCGGAAGATCTGACGGGTGGAACTATCGGTAGTGGACGTTGAGCTGTCATTGCCCTCGTAGCTGGTGCGAGCTGGTGGCAGCAGTATATCCAGAATGCGGTCTTCTGCGGCGTCTTCCGCGCGAGGGCGAGCGCTCTGCATTGCCTGTTCGCGGTAGAGCTTGATGCCGGTCTCGACCAGATCACGGACGATGCTTTCGACATCGCGCCCAACATAGCCGACTTCGGTGAACTTGGTCGCTTCTATTTTTATAAAGGGGGCATTGGCCAGTTTGGCCAGGCGGCGTGCAATCTCGGTTTTACCTACGCCGGTCGGGCCGATCATCAGAATGTTCTTGGGCGTGATTTCTTCGCGCATGTTCTCGTCGAGTTGCATGCGGCGCCAGCGGTTGCGCAAGGCAATGGCCACAGCGCGTTTGGCGTTGTCCTGACCGATGATGTACTTGTCGAGCTCGTGAACAATTTCTCTGGGCGTCATGGTGGACATCGGCAACCTCGTTAAAGCGTTTCAAAAACAGCGTTGTGATTGGTAAAGACACAGATATCAGCTGCGATATCGAGCGAACGACGGGCGATGTCTTCGGCCCCCATCTCGGTATTCTCATGCAGGGCTCTCGCAGCGGCCAGGGCAAAGTTGCCACCGGAGCCGATGGCAGTAATACCGTGCTCTGGCTCGACCACATCACCGTTGCCGGAAATCAGCAGGGTGGTGTCTTTATCGGCAACGATCAGCATGGCTTCAAGGCGGCGCAAAGCACGATCACTGCGCCACTCCTTGGCCAACTCAACGGCCGCTCGGGTCAAATGGCCGCTGTGTTGTTGCAGGTGGCCTTCGAACTTCTCGAACAGCGTAAAGGCATCAGCCGTACTGCCGGCGAAACCGGCGATCACCTTCTCATGGTAGAGGCGGCGGACCTTGCGGGCATTACCCTTCATTACGGTATTGCCAAGGGAAACCTGGCCGTCACCGGCGACAACGACGGCGTCGTTACGGCGTACAGAAACAATGGTAGTCATGCAATTATCCGATAAGGCTTTGCAGGGCTATGTGGGGGCGGGAGGCCATTTTCAAAGGGATAACCCTGAAAGACAGCGAGAGCGGGGCGACAAGCCTAATAAACCCCGAAGCCTTACCGAATTTACGCTTCCTATACCTTTCTGGTTTTGCTCCCCTCTCCCTCTGGGTTTATACCCGCAAGGGTGAGAGGGGTCGGGGGTGAGGGCAAAGGGTGAGCCCCCAAGAAAAACAAATCCACATCACAAAAAACACCCAAGCTCCTTGCACCCTCTTTACAAACCTAATTAAACTCCCGCCAAAGCAAATGACATTGCCATCAATATACCTTCCATAAGGTAGCTCTAATCAACACCAGAGCAATGGATAGATAGCAAATCATCCAGCATTCATCCAAAAACTGACTCACCGGGTCGGTTGGAACACAAGGGACGCACAGCATGACAAGGCACGCCATATCCACAGCAGTGGGCACATTCCTGTTGGCCATACTACTCACGGCCTGCACAGACGGCGGCACCACCAAACCGAACCCACCAACAGAAACCGACCCGGTCGAAACCCCCACAACACCAGCAGACCCATCAGACCCCGGCGACCCGGAAGATCCAGAGGAGCCGACAGACCCAACCGACCCTACCGATCCAACGGAACCAGAAAGCCCGCTACCACCCAACCCGGAAGACGTTGCCCCACCGCTCACCCGAGCGGATGTCACCCTGAAAGACCAGACAGCCTTCCTCTACACCGGCCCCAACCCCATACAAACCGGCGTCGCCGAAGGCACCATCACCGAAACTCGAGCCGCCGTCATCCGCGGCCGCGTACTGAACCGGGACGACCAGCCCCTGCCGGGTGTAAAAATCACCATCAAGGGGCACGACGCCTTCGGCCAGACCTTGAGCCGAGCCGATGGCCAATTCGACATGGCCGTTAACGGCGGTGGCCTGCTCACCATCAACTACGAAAAAGCCGGCTACCTACCTGTACAACGCCAGGTGCGCCCCCAGTGGAACGACTACGCCTTCGCTGATGACATCGTCATGATCCAGCTAGACCCCGAAGTCACCACCGTACAACTCGGCAACGGCCAACCCATGCAAGTCGCCCAGGGCAGCCCCCAGACCGATGCCGACGGCACCCGCCAGGCCAACATCCTGTTCCCAACCAACACCACCGCCACCATGACCCTGCCAGACGGCAGCACCCAGGCCCTGACCACTCTTAACGTGCGCGCCACCGAATACACCGTGGGCGACAATGGCTTTGAAGTCATGCCGGGTGAGCTACCCCCTACCAGCGCCTACACCTACGCGGTAGAACTGAGTGTTGACGAAGCCATGGCCGCAGGCTCCAATAGAGTCGACTTCAACCAGCCCGTACCGCTCTACGTCGATAACTTCCTGGATTTCCCTACTGGCGAAATCGTACCCGCCGGTTACTACGATTACGACGATGCCGTCTGGAAAGCGGGTGACAATGGCCGCGTTATCGAGATACTGAGCATCGAAGATGGGTTGGCCATACTTGATTTAGAAGGGGAAGGGCAGGCCGCTACAATTGAAGAACTGCAAGCACTCGGCATAGACGAAGAAGAACAGCAAAAGCTGGCCACCTTATACACCGCAGGTAAAACCCTCTGGCGCACCCCCATAAGCCACTTTACCCCATGGGATTGCAACTGGCCTTATGTTCCGCCTGAGGACGCAGTTTCTCCAAGTGTACGAACTCCAGAAACGAACAATAGCAATCAACCCGAAAACTCGGATGAAGAGAACGAGTGTCCTGGTTGCGTGATAAGCCCGCAGCGGCAAACTCTGGGAGAGAGTTTGCCAGTAGCTGGGACCTCCTTTGAGTTGGTGTATCGCAGCGATCGTACATCGGGTTATAAGAACGATGTGGCGAGTATTTATGTGAGCGGGGAAAGTGTGCCCTCTAGCTTGGAACGAATTAGATTGGATATTTACATAGCTGGTCGGCGCATTACGAAAGATTTCAGCAATGCGCCAAATCAAAGATACCGGTTTGAATGGGATGGGCTAGACGGCTATGGAAGAGAGTTGCGGGGCAGCCACATTGCTTATATTTCGTTACATTATTTTTATCCTTGTGTATATGCTAGAGCTGATATCAGAGTGAGGCGGCAAGCTTGGGGATATTTTAGCAATGACTTTGTTGCTATAGGAAATCGATACAATTGTAGTTCAATGGTATTTACCAAAAAATATCAGACAATGTTAAATAGCTCAATTGTTGATCAGCCGCGACCACATAGTATCGGCTCTTGGTCGCTGGACGTACATCATCTCAACGAAGGTGCACTCCATTTAGGTACAGGTAAAGTGCAAACCAATTCGGGTGCGGGGATTGAAACCGTTGCAGGAAAAGGGTATAGCGGGTTTCCCGGCGATGGCAGTAATAAGGCAACAGAGACTAATTTGCATCGACCTGAAGGTGTTGTCGTGGATGCTGCGGGCAATTTCTACTTTGCAGATAGTGTATATCACCATATACGAAGGGTAAGTCCAGATGGAACTATTGACACAGTGGCGGGCAGTAATGCCGATGAGGAAGTCTTTGGCTTCTCAGGCGATGGTGGGCCAGCTAAGCAAGCTCTGTTATATCGGCCGCAGGGTTTAGCAATAGATGCAGCAGGCAATCTCTACGTCGCAGATACGTCTAACTATCGTGTACGTCGAATTAGTCCTAGCGGAATTATCGATACTGTGGCAGGTGGAAGAGAAAGTGAGTCTGGTGGCGGTTTCTCTGGCGACGGTGGGCCAGCTACACAGGCCAAGCTATTGGCACCTTCTGATGTCGCTGTTGATAGTGCCGGCTATCTTTATATCGCCGATAGCAGTCGCATCCGTCGGGTTAGTCCAGATGGAGTAATAGACACTATAGTGGGCAATGGAGACTGGGGCTTCTTTGGTGATGGCGGTCCAGCCACTCAGGCAGGGCTCAGCACAGCAGCCGTAGCCGTGGATGATGCCGGCTATATCTACATCGCCGATCCAACGAACAACCGTATCCGTCGGGTTAATCCAAGTGGAAAAATAGAAACTGTTGTAGGTAATGGGAACTTGGGAGCTGCAGGTGATGGTGGTCTAGCTATTAATGCTGAGTTGAATAATCCTAGAGGCATAGCCGTGGATGCTGGCGGTAATCTCTACATTGCAGATGCGGGAAACTACTGTAGTTGCCCCCGCTAAACCGGACACCACCTCATTCATTTGATACAAGGTCAGCCCGATACTCCCAGGGCGACTTCATCCTCAGCCCTTTATGTGGATGGCTTCGATTATAGTCTTCTATCC
>JAIUML010000010.1 GCA_022565595.1 Saccharospirillum sp.
ACCTGCGCCGGCGCTGAACGCCCGTTATGACTTCGATTCTCTCCACCTTGGATACTCCTTTGCACTAGGTCTATGCCTAGGTCTTTGTTTTTACCAAGGTGTCTGGTTTAAATGGGGGCTACTACAACTACCGTATACGCAGGGTCAATTCAGATGGAGTTATAGACACTGTGGTGGGTAATGGTGACGGAGACAGTCGGTTCTCGGTCGATAATGGGCCTGCCGCTCTAGCGGGGTTTAGATTTCCGGGCGATGTCGCAGTAGGCCCCGATAGCTATCTGTATTTCACAGACCAGGGTAACCGGGAGGTTCACAGAATTAGGTCTTCATGGACAGCACCGGAAGCCGATCGTGATAGTTTGTGGGCCTCAACAGATGGTGCCCAGTTATTTCACTTTGACGTTAACTATCTTCACGTCCGCACAACAGACACAACGACTGGAGCCTCTCTATACGCATTTGAATACGATGGAAACGATCTGCTAAGAAAGGTTGTAGACCAATACGGTAACATTACCAGTATAGAACGAAGTGATAGTGGTATTGCAACTGCCATTGTTGCCCCTGACGGTCAGCGAACGGTGCTTACCATTGACCATAATGGCCACCTAATCGGACTTAGCAATCCGGCTGGAGAGAGCTGGTTTATGAACTATACCGCAGATGGACTTCTTACCCGATTTGAAAATCCAGGAGGTCATGCTAATTCATTCAGCTACGACGTAAACGGTCGTCTCATTCGCGACCATGCGCCTGACGGTGGCGGATGGAACATTAATCGTATAGAGCAGGACAACGGCTACCGAACTGACATGGTCAGTGGCGAGGGGCGAGTCTCTAGCTTTGGAGTCCATATTACAGCTACTGGTGCAAGGGTTTACACCAATCAGGCGCCAGATGGTAGTGTGACAATGCGTCGTCATACTGGTAATGGCACTACAATTACTCAGCGAGATGGTACAAAGATTACCAATACTTTAGGGCCAGACCCTCGGTTTGGTATGTACTCACCAATCACGACAGAAACGAGCATTGAAACGCCGAGTGGTTTAGCGTTAACCCAAACGACCCAGCGAACTGCTGAGCTAGATGACCCAGAGGATCTACTAAGCCACACAGCCCTGACCACAACCGTCACCATCAACGACCGCGAACAAACAGCCGCATACGATGCCGCCAGCCGCACCTGGACCCACACCAGCCCAGAAGGCCGCACCCGCACCAGCATCCTCAACGAAAACGGCCAACTTGCAGAAGCCCGCGCCCAGGGCCTGACGGACGTGCGCTATCAATACGACGACCGTGGTCGTTTAACCCAAATCGCCCGGGGCAGCGGCGCAGATCGCGCTATCGAGTTCAGTTACGACGCACTTGGCTACCTCGCCAGCCTCACCGACGCCCAGGGCAAAACGGTTGAATACCAGAACGACGCCATCGGCCGAGTGCGCCAGCAGACTTTCCCGAGCGGCGCTACCGTCGATTACGATTACGACCCGAACGGCAACCTGACCGAGATCCGTCTGGCCAACGGTGAAGTGCACCGCTTCCAGTACAACAGCGTCGATCAGCAGTCCGAGTACGCCCCTCCCAACCCGAACGACAGCCAAACGGTTGCCCCCATCGGCAGCAATCACCCGACCACCCTGTATCAATACAACAGGGACAAACAACTCGAGTCCATCACCCGCCCGGATGGCATCGAAATCGACTACCAGTACAACGCCACCACTGGCCAATTGACGGACCTGGTCATCCCCGAAGGCACTTATCAGTTCGCTTACTACGGTGAATTCGACCCCATTCACAGCGGCCAGCTCAAAACCATGACCGCACCCGGTGGTCAACAAACCCACTACGAGTACGACGGCTTCCTGCTCACCAGCACCGACTGGAGCGGCGAAGTCAACGGTACCCTAGGCTACGATTACAACCACTACTTCGAACCGGTCAGCCAAACAATCAACGGCGAAGCCCTGCCGCTGGCCTACAATGACGACAGCCAACTCACCCAGGCCGGCAACCTGAGCATCCAGTACATACCCGAAAACGGTCTGCTCAGCGGCACCAGCCTCGGCAACCTGGCGACCAGCAACAGCTACAACAGTTTCGGTGAACTGGCCAGCTACCAGGCCAACCTCCACGGCAGCGCACTCTACCAGTACAGCCTGCACCGAGACGAAGTCGGCCGGGTCATCGGTAAAACCGAAACCCTGGGCGGCGTTACCAATGAATACCAGTACCTCTACGACAACGACGACCGCCTGGAACAGGTCCTCAAGAACGGCAGCGCCATCCAGAGCTGGTATTACGACGCCAACGGCAACCGCACCCACGAAGACGGCGTACTGGTCGCCCAGTACGACGCCCAGGACCGACTCACCCAATACGGCAATAACCAATACCGCTACACCACCAACGGTGAACTGACCGAAAAAACCAACACCAGTAGCGGCGACACCACCCTCTACGACTACGACGCCTTCTCCAACCTAAGAAGCGTCACCCTGCCGGACGGCACAGAAATCGACTACATCATCGACGGCCAGAACCGCCGAGTCGGCAAAAAACGCAACGGCAACCTGGAACAAGCCTTCCTTTACCAGGGCCAGCTCAACCCCGTAGCTGAACTGGATGGCAGCAACAACGTGGTCGCAAGATTCGTCTACGGCGACCGCCCCCACGTACCCAGCCACATGATCAAGGACGGTACCCAATACCGCATCGTCAGCGATCACTTGGGCAGCGTGCGCTTAGTAGTTAACGCCAGCACGGGTGAAATCGTACAGAGAATGAACTACGATGCCTGGGGTAAGGTGACAGAAGACACCAACCCGGGATTCCAGCCGTTCGGGTATGCTGGTGGGATCTACGACCGCGATACTGGCCTGGTAAGATTTGGGGCGCGGGATTACGATCCGCAAGTTGGGCGTTGGACGACGAAAGACTTGATCGGATTCGGTGGTGGGTTGAACCACTATGCTTACGCAGCGAATGATCCGATTAACTACATCGACCCCGATGGCGAAATAATTATTGTTCCACTTATCAGTGCTGGTGTGGGGGCAATAATGCATGGTTGGTCTGCCCATAAAAATGGCCACAGCGCTGGTGAAGTTGCTAGCGCAGCCTTTATGGGTGCAGTAACTAACATCATTCCCGGCGGGGCCATAGCACGAGGGGCTTCCTCAGTGGTGGGTAATTTATTTTCGCAGGCTTATGATCAATGCTTTAGCGGCGTTGGTGATATTAACTGGAAGCAGGCTGCGGCAGCGGGTTTGTTGGGAGCGGCAAATGCAAGACCCAGCCTTAGACCTTTCAATCATCAGTCTTCTGCAGGGAATGTATCTAATCAGGTCGTTAACGAGGTGCTGGGCCAGGAAGGAGAAAACTTTTTGGCAAGTCAGTTTTAGCCATGAAGCAGAAACTCGTTCATTTGGTTTTTGGGTGTATCTTTCTATTTATGGGGGTTATACCCGGGGTTAGGGAGAGGCAAATCGAAGGAGGTACATTGCGGGGCACAATACACTTTGAAGATAGCCCAATTGAATTCTCTTTTTGGTTTATTTTTAGCTTATGGGTCGTCGTCTACACCGCTATTACATTATTTCGCAAGAGTTCTAATGACGACGAGACCTCATGAATTATCAATGGGGTCACCCATTAGGAAGCTCGTGTCAATGAGCCAGACAAGTCCAGTCATGGTTTTTCCATGATAATCAATAGGGTCGATAATCAATAGGGTCAGAGTCATTGATTTTGCTCTCTAAGCGATTTAGACTTACGTCGTATCCTGAGGAGAAATCTCATGGCTCGTTTACCTCGCCTTTATCTACCCGGCTGCGCCCAGCATGTAGTTCAGCGCGGTAATAATCGGGAAGCCTGCTTTTATGATGAAGCGGATTACAAGGCCTATCTGTCTTTCCTGAAGGATTCAGCAGCCAAATACCGGGTAGCCATTCACGCCTTCGTGCTCATGACCAATCACGTCCATATACTGGTAACGCCCGACGATGCGCAGGGTGTTGGCCGAATGATGCAAGCCCAGGGACGCAAGTATGTTCAGTATTTCAACTATACCCATGGCCGTACAGGCACCTTGTGGGAGGGGCGATATAAGTCGACTCTGGTCGACGCCGACAACTATCTGTTGAAAGTTTACCGCTATATAGAGCTCAACCCTGTGCGTGCGTGCATGGTGGCTCATGCCTCAGAGTATCCCTGGTCCAGCTACCAGAGCAATGCACTGGGTAAGCCAATCCAGTTGCTGACGCACCATACTGTGTATAGCCGGTTGGGTAAAACCGGGGCGGAACAACAAATCGCCTACCGGGCATTATTTCGCGGTAAAATGCCGGAACGGGATTTGGCAGCGATACGGGAATCAACAAACAAAGGATGGGTGCTGGGAGATGATCGGTTCAAGGCGCAAATTGAAGCCAGGACTGGGCGAAGGGCGGCCCCTTTAGGGCGGGGTGGGGACAGAAAATCAGCAGCGTTTCTGAAGGCTAAAAATCAATGACTCTGACCCTATCGATTCCACTGACCCTATCGATTCCATAGATAAGGCGGTTCAGAAGAACCGCTATCCTACTGTGCTAATAGGCCATAGTCTGGGTTGCATTGCCATCGCCCATTGGGCACAACAAAGAGAGACAGACAATACGCGAAAAGTCATTGGCGCCTTGTTGGTAGCGCCAGCCGATGTTGAGCGAGACAGTGCCTTGCCTGAGTTGGTGCCTTTTGCGCCCATTCCTCGTCTGACTCTGCCATTTACATCATTGGTGGTGGGGTCAACCAATGATTACGCGGCCAGCCAGGATCGTACTGTGTCCTTTGCGTTGAGCTGGGGAGCTGAGGTCGCCCTTTTGAACAATGCCGGTCATATCAACGCCGAAGCAGGCTATGAGGAATGGAAGTCTGGCTTCGCTTGGTTATACAGGCTGCTACAAGCATCAGAGACTCTGGACGAAAGAGAGAATAACAGTTCGTGTAACAGGGATGTTCGTATGGCGATTTAGAGCAGGTTGAATGGATGGCTTTCTTAACATCTAACTGAAGCAACGCTGGGGTACTGAATTGTATTCCTGTTGCAACAAACCTTAGTTTGCATTGGTTGATGCTGAAGAGTCTCCCCTTGTCAGAATCTCATTCGCGACTTCCTTTACATGCCGGGCAAAGGTGCGCAGTGTTCGAGCGCGCGATGGTCGCTGCAGATGCGCGAGCATGAACTGATGCTGAGGTGCGGTGGTAAAGGGTCTGCAAGTGAGCCCCTGGGCCGCTTCAGCTCGTGCAAGCAGAGAATTGGCGATGGTAATGCCCAGCCCTTCTCGGACGAAACTGCAGGCTGCACTGACGGCTTGTGTCTCAATCAGGATATTCGGAGTGATGCCTTCCTGCAGGAAGATTTGGTCGAGTTGTACTCTGAACGGTCGATTGCGGCCGAGCAGTATCAGCTTTTCTGTTCCAAGATCGCGTGGCGATATTTCGTGCTTGGTCGCCAGTGGGTGATCTTCGCGCAGGACGACATCCGTTCCAACGGTCGCCAGGTCGATCAACTCCAATGCCGGATGCTCTGCCGGGGCTTTTACGAAACCCAGGTCCACTCTTCCTGATGCAACCGCACCAACAATCTCATAGTAGGACATAATTTCCGCAACAAACTTTTGTTGGGGGCTGTCTTGCAGCAGCCGGCGCACAGCCGGGCCATAGATACGCGTCACTACTCCGGCCGGCGCTGCTATACGCAGCGGCAAGGCCGTCCGTTCCACTCTGGAGTGAAGCCCTTCTACACTGGCCAGCGCGAGTTCAATATCGGGCAGGATCAGTTCGGCCGACTCGCGTGGGCTGAGTCGGCCATTGGCGCGCGTAAAGAGTCGCTCGCCGGTAATTGCCTCAAGTTCACTGATCAGCCGGCTGACCGAGGGTTGCGAAACCTTCAATAGTTTGGCGGCTTCGACCGTTGATCCAGTCTGCATAACAGCCCTGAAGGCCTTAAGATGACGCAGTTCCATGTATTTGCCTGACGAATAGGTTTGGGGGGTTTTATCATAGGGTTGCAAAGAATTTAGCCTATGTCCATTCTCTAGACAAATCACCTGACCAGGACAGAATGAGACTGTCCTATGCAGGCCCTGGGAGGGAAATGTGGTTTACATTATAAGACGTCTAATACAGGCGCTGTTTTTGGCGCTGACCATGTCGTTCCTGGTGTTTGCCGGAATCTTTGCGGTGGGCAACCCGGTCGATATCCTGATTGATCCAGAGGCCACTCAAGCCGAGCGTACGCGGCTGATCGCGCAATTGGGCCTCGACCGTCCTTTCCATGAGCAGTATTTCATCTTTCTCGGCAATGTCTTGCAAGGCGATTTTGGCAATAGCTTTGTCTATAACAGGCCCGCACTGGAATTGATTCTGGAACGCATGCCGGCGACGCTAGAGCTGGCCTTTGCCGCCATTGTCATTGCTGTCGTGCTGGGCATTCCGCTGGGCGTTTATGCCGGGTTGCGACACGGCAGTTTCGGCAGCAAGACGGTAATGGCGGGGTCTATCCTGGGGTTCAGCGTGCCCAACTTCTGGCAGGCGATCATGCTGATTCTGATCTTCTCAGTCACCCTGGGCTGGTTCCCTGTGTCAGGCCGGGGAGAGGTCGGCGAGTTTCTGGGCATCCGCTCCAGCCTGTTTACCCTGAATGGCCTGCAACACATGGCACTACCGGCCATAAATCTGGCTATTGGCCATCTTGCTCTGGTGATCCGGCTGGCACGGTCGGGTACACGTGAGATTCAAGCGCAGGATTTCATCCGGTTTGCGCGAGCCAAGGGCCTGAGCGAGCCGCGCATTGTTTTTGTGCATCTGCTGCGCAATATCCTGATTCCTATTGTCACGCTGGTGGGTATGTCCTTTGGCGGCCTGATCGCTTTTGCGGTGGTTACTGAATCCATCTTTGCCTGGCCAGGTATGGGCAAGCTGATCATCGATTCCATCCAGCAACTGGATCGTCCTGTGGTGGTCGCCTATCTGATCGTTATCGTTGTTATCTTCATTATCCTGAACCTGCTGGTCGATTTGCTTTATTCGCTTATCGATCCGCGTATTCGTCTGGACGAGGCGCGCCAATGACTGCTTTAGAGACCCGGCCTTCCGGCCCGCCCAAGTCAGCACTGCCTGCACCCGAGCGCCCAATTTGGCGTGTCATTCGGGACTTCAGCAAGAGTCATCTTGCGATAATGGGGCTTGTGCTGTTACTGACGATCGTCATTGCGGCCCTGCTGGCACCCTGGATTACGCCGCAAAATCCCTATGACCTGCGCAGCCTGAGTATCATGGATAGCCGCCTTGCTCCAGGAGAAGTCGGTTTCTCGGGGGTGTCTTTTTGGCTCGGTACCGATGGTCAGGGCCGCGACATGTTCTCGGCCATTCTATATGGCTTGCGTATCTCGCTCGGAGTCGGGCTGATTGCCTGTACTGCTGCGCTTATATTGGGTTTGACCCTGGGTCTGGTCGCGGCCTATTTCGGTGGCCGAATCGATACCCTAGTGATGCGGCTTGTCGATTTGCACCTGTCTTTCCCTCCTATTCTGGTGGCGCTAATCCTGTTGGCCGTCCTTGGACGTGGGCTGGAAAACATCGTATTCGCGCTGATCATAGTGCAATGGGCCACCTTTGCCCGCATGGCTCGCGCAACCGCTTTGTCGGAACGCAATCGGGAATACATAGAAGCAGCCCAAAGCCTCGCGCTGTCGCGCACCCGTATCCTGTTCGGGCATCTCTTGCCCAATTGTCTGCCACCTTTGATGGTTCTCTACACGGTAGAGATCGCCAATGCCATTGCGCTGGAGGCCACTCTGTCCTTCCTGGGTGTCGGTCTGCCGGCTACCCAGCCCAGCCTTGGTCTGCTGATTTCGAACGGCTTCCGGTTCGTGCTTTCGGGGCAGTACTGGATCAGCGTTTTTCCGGGCATCGCCTTATTGCTGCTGATTGTGGCCATCAACCTGGTGGGTGATCGGCTGCGCGATGTGCTCAACCCGAGGAACATCACATGAGTGTGCTGACGATCGACAATCTGCAAACACATTTCTTTACCTCTGCCGGTGTGGTCAAGGCGGTCGATGGCGTCAGTTACAGCGTCGACCGGGGAGAAGTGCTGGCCGTTGTGGGTGAAAGCGGGTCGGGCAAATCAGTGACCGGTCTCTCGATAATGGGCCTGATAGACCAACCCGGGCGCATTGTTGGTGGGTCTATCCGCTTTGACGGGAAAGAAATCGCGAACTTGCCACAAGCTGAAATGCGCAAGCTGCGCGGTTCGCGGATCGCCATGATCTTCCAGGACCCAATGATGACCCTGAATCCTCTGCTTAAGGTCGAGACGCAGATGATTGAAACCATACACGCCCACCGGCCCATGCCTCGCGATGAAGCCTGGGCGTTGTGTCGCGACGCCCTCGGCCGCGTCGGTATTCCCAGCCCGGACGAGCGAATGCGCGCCTACCCCCACCAGTTTTCAGGTGGCATGCGCCAGCGCGTGGCGATTGCCATTGCGCTGTTGAACAAGCCGGACCTGATTATAGCGGACGAGCCCACAACGGCACTCGATGTCACCATTCAGGCGCAAATCCTGCACCTGATGCAGCAACTGGTCGAAGAGGACGGCACGGGCCTTGTCTGGATCACCCATGACCTGTCGGTGGTCGCCGGATTCGCAGACCGGGTAGCGGTTATGTATGCAGGCGAGATCGTTGAACAGGCGACAACCGACAGTTTGATCGCTACCCCACGGCACCCCTATTCACGCGGCCTTATTGGTTCAGTTCCGTCACGCAATGTTCGTGGCGCACGCCTGTTGCAGATTCCGGGTGGGGCACCGCCAGCGCTGAACCGGCCGGAGGGGTGCCGTTTTGCGCCGCGATGCACTTTTCGCATGGAAGGCTGCGAAGCCCCGCAGGAGCTAAGCAGCAATGTTCGCTGCTGGCGAGCAGCCGAGCTACCTGAGTTCGAGGAGGTTCTCGCATGAGCGATCTGTTGACACTCGATCATATTTCCAAGCGCTTCTCGAAAAAGCAGGATCTCGCTTTGCGCATCGCCGGGCGACTCGGCATGCGTCTTCAGAATCAGACTGTTCATGCGGTGGACGATGTCAGCCTCTCGGTTGCACCGGGTGAAGTGGTCGGGCTGGTGGGCGAATCCGGCTGTGGCAAATCCACACTCGGTCGGGTCGCTGCCGGCATACATGCGCCGAGCGAGGGCCAACTCTTGTGGCAGGGCAAGCCCGCCACACACTCGCGCGAGGCAAAATTGAAAGTACAGATGGTGTTCCAGGATCCGATGTCATCGCTTAACCCGCGACACCGGATCGACCGCATTATCTCCGAAGCGCCTGTTTTTCATGGTCAGATCAAGTCGAGAGAGGCGGGTGATTTCGCGGCTGAACTGTTGCAGAAGGTGGGGCTCGACCCCGACTTTCGTGCTCGCTACCCGCACCAGTTTTCCGGCGGGCAACGTCAGCGCATTGCCATCGCCCGTGCGCTGGCCGTCAAACCCGAAATCATTGTTGCTGACGAAGCAGTCAGCGCGCTGGACGTGTCTGTTCAGGCTCAGGTGCTCAACCTGTTTATGGACCTTCGTCAAGAGTTGGGGCTGGCTTACCTGTTTATCAGTCACGATCTGGGCGTCGTTGAGCACATAGCCGACCGGGTGTTCATCATGTACCTGGGCCGAGTGGTTGAATCCGCGACCACCGAGACCCTGTTTGCCGGGCCTCTGCACCCTTATTCGCAGGCGTTGTTGGCCGAAGTGCCTCGCCTGACCAGCGGCAAACGCCGTTTTCAGCCAATTAAGGGGGAAATTCCCTCACCGCTCAACCCGCCTTCGGGTTGTCATTTTCATCCCCGTTGCCCACTGGCAGACGGGGAATGCCGCGCCAGGCAGCCTGCCCTCAGGCAAATCGCGCCTGGTCACATCGTAGCCTGTCACAAAGTGGCAGTGCCTAAACCTCAATGAGGAGAACAATAACCATGACCAGACTATCGAAAATTCTCGGAGCAACAGCCTTTGCTGCATTGCTCGCCGGCAGTGCTGCGGCACAGTCGATTACCGCAGGCCTGTCTGCTGCGCCCAGCTCAATGGACCCGCATTTTGCGACCACCGGGCAAAACCAGCAGCTGGCAGCGGTGCTTTATGACCGGCTTATCCATATTGGTGCCGATGGCAGCTTTGTGCCAGGCCTCGCCACGTCGTGGGAGGTGTCGGACGACCATCTGACCTGGACCTTCACCTTGCGTCAGGGTGTCACCTTCCATGATGGCAGCCCGTTCACGGCCGCTGATGTGGTTTTCACCTTTGACCGCATTCCCGAGGTGCCCAATAGCCCGGCTCCCTTTACTCAGCGACTTGCAGCCATCGACAGCGCCGAGGCGGTAGATGACTACACTCTGGTGATCACCACCTCCAGCCCGGCACCTGGTTTGTCGACTGATCTGTCGACGATCTACATCGTATCGCAGAATGTGGGTGACGCACCCAGTGCCGATTTTGACCGCAGCATTGCGTCTAACGGAACCGGGCCCTATCGACAAGTCAGCTACAGCCCCGGCGAAAACCTGGTGTTGGAGCGTAATGATAATTATTGGGGTGAAATACCGGATTTTGAGCGGGTGACCATCCGTTTTCTGGATAACGCAGCCAGTCGCGTTGCATCCATCCAGACGGGCGAGGTGGATTTCATCGACTCTGTACCACCCAATGACCTCCAGCGGTTGCAGGCACTCGCTCCGGTAACGGTTGTTTCGGCACCGTCGGCCCGCATGCTGTATATGGGTGTCGATCAGCTTGAGGAGACAACGATTCAGATTGATCCGTCAGTGGGCAACCCTTTCCTTGACCGTCGTGTGCGCGAGGCATTGAGCCTGGCCATTAACCGTGAAGCCATTATCGATCGCATTCAATTCGGCTCCGGCTTGCCAGCGAATCAGTTCGCACCTGAAGGTATTTTTGGCCATAACCCAAATATCCCGGCATTTGAATATAACCCGGAGCGTGCTCGCGAGCTGCTGGCCGAGGCGGGTTATGCCGACGGCTGGTCAATGTCCATCCATGGGCCTGCCGGGCGCTATGTGAATGACACCGATGTGCTGCTGGCCATAGGTCAGATGTGGTCTCAGGTGGGTCTGGATGTTGAGGTCGAAACAGTGCCGGCCAATGTCTATTTTGGGCAGGCGACGAACCGCGACTTCTCCGCCTTTATTGTGGCATTCGGCATTACCACGGGTGAAAGCTCATTAGCCTATCGTAACGTGTTGGGCTCGGTCGATCCGGATCTGGGCTGGGGTTCCAATAACCGCTTCCGTTACTCGAACCCGGAATTTGATGCGGCGCTGGCTCAAGCCTTTGAGGCTTTTGAGGATGCCGATCGTGAGGCAGCCCTGCAGGAGGCAGCGCGCATTGCCGCCGAAGATGTTGCTGTAATCCCGCTCTACTGGGAAGGTAATAACTGGGCCGTGCGTGGCGCGCTGGACTTTACGCCCAGCCCGGACGGACGTTCGCTTGTGACCAACCTTAGCGTGCGGTGATGCCCATGTCCGTTGCGAGTCCGAACCCGCATGACACAACCAGCCAGTGGGACATCATGGTGCCAATGCGTGACGGCGTGCGGCTGGCAACGGATGTATTCTTTCCCGAGCCTGCGGCGCAGGGCCCCTGGCCCGTCATTTTGGAACGAACACCCTATGACAAGTGTGCGCCTCGCGCCAATGAATACACGGTTGCACATCCCGAGGTGTTTGGCCGGGAGGAACTGGCGCGGTTCTTCACCAGGGCGGGGTTTGTTGTCGTCTTTCAGGATTGCCGGGGCCGGTATGGCTCGGAAGGACACTTCGTCAAATACCGGAGTGAGGCCGAAGATGGCTTTGACACCATCGAATGGATTGCCAAGCAGCCCTGGTGTGACGGTCAGGTCGGGACCATGGGCCTGTCGTATTCTGCTCATACTCAGATGGCAGCCGCCTGCCTGAACCCGCCTGCACTGGCCGCGATGATCTGTGATTGCGGCGGCTTTTCCAATGCTTACCAGGGGGGTATTCGCTATGGCGGAGCACTGGAGATGAAGCAGGTCACCTGGGCCTATCGCCATGCCTTGCGTTCACGAGCGGCCGCTGAAGACCCTGTGGTCAAAGCTGCGCTGGAGACGACGGACTTACGCGACTGGATAAAACGTATGCCCTGGAAGCGAGGCCTTTCGCCGCTGTCGCCAGTGCCAGAGTACGAAAACTTCCTGTTCGAGCAATGGGAGCACAGTCTGTTTGATGACTACTGGAAGATACCATCGCTATACGCGGCCGGCTGGCATGATCAGATGCGTGCCGTGCCCAGCGTACACATTTCCGGTTGGTATGACCCTTACGCCGTTACCGCGGTCGAGAATTTCAAGGGGCTACGCAAAGCAGGGCATGATACCAGCCTCATTCTTGGCCCCTGGACCCATGGCAACCGGTCGCGCAGTTGTGCAGGCGATGTCGACTTCGGCTATCAATCCACCTTCGATGAGGCCCTGGGGACGGATTTCGTGCAATTTCGCATCGACCTGTTCCGTCGCCATCTTCAAGGTGCAGTGCAACCTGAGAGCCCGCGCGTGCGCTACTTCGTCATGGGGGGCGGCGCAGGGGAGCGCAATGAGCACGGACAGATGTCGCATGGCGGTCGCTGGCATGTCGCCGACAGCTGGCCACCCGAGGCGACCCAACCGATTACATTTTACCTAGGGTCTACCGGCCGGCTTAGTCTTGAGCACACCGATCCTCCGGGAGCAAAGCATTATGTCTTCGACCCGGCTGACCCGGTCCCTACCATAGGTGGGCCGATCACCTCCGGTGCACCCATCATGGTTGGCGGCGCCTTCGACCAGCGCGAGACCGCTGAGATCTTTGGTGCCAAAGCCAGCGGCTTGCCGCTAGCCAGCCGACCCGACGTACTGGTATTCGAGACCGACCCGTTGGAAGAAGCCGTCACTCTGGCAGGGGATCTGGCCGTCACGCTTTTTGTCAGCTCGGACAGACCGACGACAGACTTCACCGCCAAGCTCGTCGATGTCTACCCGCCGAACCTGGATTATCCCCATGGTTATGCGATGAACCTGACCGATGGCATTTTGCGAGCCTGCTACCGCGACGGTTTCGAGCAAGCATTGCCGCTGCAACCGGATGAAGTCTCAAAGCTGACGATCAAACTCTACCCGACGGCCAATCGTTTTGAAGCAGGGCATCGTATCCGGCTGGAAATCTCTTCCTCGAATTTCCCCCGGTTCGATGTGAATCCGAACTTTGAGGCCGGAAACGACCTCAGTGCGACCAGGCTACGCGCGATCAATGGCGTCCATATGGGTGTAGATTATCCCTCCAGGCTGGAGGCTTACCTGTTGCCGAATGAGGTATAAAAGCGCTACCCGATGCACGTTATAGATCAGATTCCTGGGGGTTTGTTGCATCCTCTTCGCGCAGGAATACCTTGCTCTGCATGGGCCTTAGCCATGCCTCATCACCTTGCAGTAAACCAAGGCCACGGAACTGATGTTTTGGTAATTCTGCTTGAATGAGCTCTTTTGAATGTTCCGTCTGCAATTCAAGTCGCACCGTAGGGCCAACGACCAGTATGGATTTAATAATGGCATGAATGGCATCGCCTGATTCATTATTGGCCAGTACGTCGATTTCGTGCGGGCGAATGTAAGCGAGTGCATCCTGCTCTTTGCTGTCGCTGTGTTCGGGCACGGGCACGCGCAAATCGCCAATGGTTGCAGTCCCTTCATGAACGCGCGCATGAAAAAGATTCACGTTGCCCAGAAAGCGATACACAAAAGGGTTGGCGGGGTGGTCGTATACTTCTTCCGGTGTGCCTTCTTGCTCTACACGGCCATTGTTCATGACCACGACGCGATCGGACACCTCCAGGGCCTCTTCCTGATCATGAGTAACGAACACACTGGTTACGTGTATTTCGTCGTGCAGTCGGCGTAGCCAACGCCGTAACTCAGCGCGCACTTTGGCATCCAATGCACCGAAGGGTTCGTCCAGCAGCAATACTTTGGGTTCAACCGCCAGGGCGCGAGCCAAGGCTATACGTTGGCGCTGGCCGCCCGAAAGCTGTGCAGGATAACGGTGTGCCGTCCAGTCCAGTTGGACCAGTTCCAAAAGACTCATCACTTTCTTGCGTATGGCCTCTTTATTTGGCCGCTCGCGGCGTGGTTTGACCGTCAGCCCATAGGCCACGTTTTCGAACACGGTCATGTGTTTAAACAGTGCATAGTGTTGGAAAACAAAGCCTACACCCCGATCACTGACATGCTCGTGTGTCTGATCCTTGCCATGAAATTCAATACGTCCTGAATCCGCCTGCTCTAAACCGGCGATGATACGTAGCAAGGTCGTTTTGCCGGAGCCAGAGGGGCCCAGTAACGCAGTCAATTGCCCTTCAGGCAGTTCCAGTGAAACGTTGTCTACGGCGATAAAGTTGTTAAAACGTTTGTTAATACGATCAACACCAATGCTCATTATTCTGTCGCTCCTGTACGTTGCTCCCACCATTCCACTGTACTTTTGATGGCAATGGTGACGAGGGCCAATCCGGTTAAAATGGATGACACAGCGAAGGCCGCTGTAAACATGTATTCGTTGTACAACACCTCAATGTGCAGCGGCATGGTGTTTGTCTCTCCGCGAATGCGTCCTGACACTATAGCCACCGCGCCGAACTCGCCCATGGCCCGTGCATTACATAGAATAATGCCGTAGATCAGCCCCCACTTGATGTTGGGCAGGGTCACATACCAGAAGGTTTTAAGGCCACTGGCGCCCAGCGTGAGCGAAGCCTCCTCTTCCTGCTTTCCTTGCTGTTGCATCAAAGGAATCAGCTCGCGTGCGATGAATGGCATGGTGCCAAACGCGATAACGATGACGATGCCGGGAACGGCAAAAATGATGCGAAGATCGTGAGCGCTGAGCCAGTTACCTAGCCAGCCTTGCGAGCCAAAAAGGATGACAAAGATTAATCCAACCACCACCGGTGAAATAGCAAACGGCATGTCGATCAATGAGATCAGCAAGGGCTTGCCACGGAACTCAAACTTGGCAACAGCCCACGCCACAGTGACACCAAATATCACGTTTATGGGTACGACGATCACTACGACCAATAAAGTAAGGCGAATGGCCGCGCGTGCGTCAGGCTCAGTTACAGCGGCGTACCAAACACCCAACCCTTGTTCGAAGGCACCCACGAGCACGACCAGTAGCGGAAGAATCAGAAAGGCGGCAAGGAAGGCCAGGGCGATGCCGATCAGTGTGCGCCTTACCCATTGCGGTTCTTCAGTTGCACGCTGCCACTGCGCAGCTCGATCCAGTTGCACCGGCGTAGCCTGTGCTGAGGTATGCAATTCAGTCATAAGGCACTCCTAGTGCGAAAAGCGGCGGGTAGACCACCACTGCAAACCGTTAATAACCAGCAGCATCACAAACGCAGCCAATAACATCACCGTGCCAATAGCGGCAGCCCCGTGGTAGTCATATTGTTCTGCCTTGGCGACAATCAGCAGGGGTGTTATTTCTGTGAGGTAGGGTAAATTGCCCGAGATAAAGACCACCGAACCGTATTCACCAAGCGCTCGTGCAAAAGCCAAGGCATAGCCCGTAAGCAAGGCAGGCATCAAGGCGGGCAGGATGACGCGTCGAATGGTGGTGAGTCGGTTTGCACCGAGTGCAGCAGAAGCCTCTTCGAGTTCAGATTCGAGATCCTCCAACACCGGTTGCACTGTGCGCACGACGAAAGGCAGGCCTATGTACGTTAAAGCGATGACGACGCCAATTTGAGTGTACGCAATGCGAATTCCATAGACATCAAAGTACTGTCCGACCCAACCGGTAGAAGCATACAGTGTTACCAACGCAATACCCGCAACCGCTGTCGGCAGAGCGAACGGCAGGTCGATCAAGGCATCGACAAAACGCTTAAAGGGAAACTGGTAGCGCACCAATACCCAGGATACCAGGAGCCCAAACACCAGGTTAATGGTGGCACCGATCAGCGAAGCGCCAAAGGAAAGCTTGTAAGACGCCACTACCTGCGGGTGGCTAATAGCCCGCCAAAACTGCTCCCAGGATTGAGTCATGGTGAACAGCAGTAAACCGCCGACCGGTATCAAAAACAGGAAGCTGATATAAAGTAGAGAAAACCCCATGGTGATGTTAAACCCGGGGATCACATTGCGCGGCCGAGGCGATCGCAGAACGCTCGAGGGGGCCAGAGTGGTCATACTGTTATGGTCTCCAGACACAGAACACTCCGGCTATAGACCGACGTGTTCTGTGAGCATTAAAGGCTTAGCGATTGCGTGCAATGTTTTCCAGAATAGTGTCGAAATGGCCACCATCATTGAAGTGGTCGTTCTGTGCCTTATCCCAGCCACCGAAGACATCGTCGATACCGAAGAAGTTTACGTCAGGGAACTGATCGCTGAACTCAGCAGCAATGACCGGGTTAGAGGGGCGGTAAAAGTGCTTACCCGCCAGGCGTTGTGCGTCGTCAGTGTACAAACCTTCCAGATAGGCTTGCGCTACAGCGCGTGTTCCCTTGCGATCAACATTGGCATCGACTACCGTCACAGGAGGTTCAGCCAGAATACTCACAGACGGAACTACGATCTCAAATTGGCCACGCCCCAGTTGCTCTACAGCCAGAAACGCTTCGTTTTCCCATGAGATAAACACATCACCAATGCGACGCTGCACGAAGGTGTTGGTTGCGCCACGGGCTGCGGGGTCGAGCACGGGTACGTTAGCGAAGATTTTTTCTACGAACTCGAAAGCAGCCTCCTCAGAACCATATTTCTTCAGCGCATAGCCCCATGCTGCTAAATAGTTCCAACGCGCACCACCAGAGGTTTTGGGGTTAGGGGTAATAACTTGGACGTCGTCGCGTACCAGGTCGTCCCAGTCCTGAATGTTTTTGGGATTACCCGCGCGTACTAACAATACAATGGTGGACGTATAGGGTGAGCTATTGCCTGGCAAACGCTCTTGCCAATCGGCGGGAATCAGGTCGGCACGTTGGCGCAAAGCGTCAACATCGTAAGCTAACGCCAGGGTGACGACATCGGCATCGAGGCCGTCAATCACTGAGCGAGCCTGGGAACCAGAACCACCATGAGACTGACGAATATTGACCGTTTGGTTGTGTTTGGCGCGCCACTGTTGTGCGAACCACTCATTGTATTCGCGATACAGTTCACGCGTGGGGTCGTAGGACACGTTCAGTAGGTTGACCGTTTGTGCCTGCGCGGTTAATGCACTAAAAGACACAGCCGTCAGGCCAATGGCAATAATACGTTTCAGTCGAGCGGTGAGAGTAGACACGGTTGTAATCTCCATTCAAGGTTAGGTTTCGTTCGAGCAACGGCTCTGAGAACGAATACTAGGAGATTGCTTTAAGTGTCAGAACGAATTAGAAATGGAATCTTTATCTTAAAATCGAATATATAGTATGAGCGCCTGGAATACTCTAGGCTATTTTAAGCCCAATTAAGACAGATTAACGCCGCCCGCAGCCTACTCCTGACCGATCAGCGCATCATCCACATCGGCTCTGGTCAAATCAGGGCTGCACAGTTGCAAAAAGTCATAGAGATAGCTGCGTAAAAATCCATTGCGTCGAATGGCCAGTAGCGTGGTGTTACTGGGGAAAAGTGAATCTCCAGACAGCAGTCGAAGTTCGGTGTCGCGTTGCGGATCGAAGGCGACGGAGGCAATGATGCCGGCTCCAAGCCCAAGCTCGACATAGGTTTTGATCACGTCTGCGTCTACTGCCGACATGGCGATTTCGGGTTGCAGGTTGGCCTTGCGGAAAGCTTCGTCTATATTTGCACGGCCAGTGTATCCGCTGTGATAGGTGATAATGGGGTGTTGCGCCAGTGCGTCTAGCGTAGGTGGTTCAGCGGTATCCAGCGGATGGCCCTTGGGCACGATAATGCTGTGGTGCCAGCTATAGAAAGGAAAACAGGTAAAGGTGCCTGCATTCGACAATAGGCCTTCGGTGGCAATACCGACATCAACATCACCACTTTTAAGCATGGTAGCAATTTCGTCAGGACCGCACTGATGCAGTTCTAGCCGTACTTTTGGAAATTTAAGTTGGAACGCCTTAAGTACCCGAGGAAGCGCATAGCGCGCCTGCGTGTGGGTGGTAGCGATACGCAAGGTGCCGCTGCCACTGTTTGTGAACTGCTGGCTCGCCAGACGCATGTTCTCAATTTCAGTCAGGATTCTTTCTGCCGATTGAAGAATGACCTGGCCTGGCTCGGTTAATCCCAGCAAGCGCTTACCTCTTCTTACAAACAAGAGAACGCCTAACTCATCTTCCAGATCGCGAATGTGTTTGCTAACACCGGATTGAGAGGTGAACAGAGAAGCAGAAACGGAGGTCAGGTTGAAATCCCGACGAACTGTTTCCCGAATGATCCGAAGTTGTTGCAGGTTCATGGTTCTTCCTGAACGGCAATAAAAAACTAAATATAATTCCTTTTTATTATATTAAGTACCAAACGTTTAAACTATGTATATCTGTTTTTGTGATATGTCTCGAGACGTTTATTGAGTGATTAAACGGACTGAATTGGGCCGAAAGTACCACTCAATAGCGCTTGCCAAGTGCCGGCCAGTGCGAGCAGTGCGCGATCACCGTAGCGCGGCGCCATTAGCGATATTCCCCAGGGGGCTCCCTCCTGGTTTAGCCAGGGCATATGTAATTGCGGTCTTCCAGAGAGGCCAGCAAAGGCAGTTAGTCCGAGCAGGCCTTTACGTGCTGTATTCATCTCTTCCGGGCTGGCGTCCAGTGCAGGCGCGGCACCGGCTGTGGTCGGCAGCAATACATAGCCTGGAGTATTGAGCCAAATGGCCAGGGCGCGACGCCGACGACAGGCTCTTTGTTCGTCTTCATCGGTGAGCGCGAGGGCCGTGCCAAAGCGTTCGGCGATGTCTGCGCCGAACTTGGGCTGGCGGTGCTGCACCCAGTCGCCGTGCAATCTTGCTATGGCACGGCCTTGCAGGATTCGGAATGCTTCAGCGGCGTCGGCCATCACCGCTTCCGGTAATGTTTTTGGGGTTGGTATCAGACCTGCCTGTTTCAATTGGTCGACAATGGCATCGCGCAACGATGTATCCCAGCCTTCCGGCCACCACAAACTGAGTGCCTGGGCCACTGAGGGTTTGTCAGCCGGGAGCAGTGTCTGGCCCACCTGGCTGAGTGTGTTGAGGTTGGAGGTCATCCACCCGACCGTATCAAAGGGCGGCGCCAGGCCAGTCAGGCCTTCGGTGCTGACCACGCCATGGCTGGGCCGGAATCCATACAAACCGCAAAAGCTGGCGGGTACGCGAATGGAGCCGCCGGTATCCGTCCCCAATCCGATATCAGCCAGGCCCGTAGCGACGGCTACAGCCGACCCCGCGCTGGAGCCTCCGCTGACCCGTTTTGGGTCTCTGGGGTTGGCCAGTGCACCATAATGGGTATTGCGCCCCATCAAACTGTAGGCTAACTCGTCGGTCAGGGTGGTGCCTACCAAAGCCGCGCCGGCCTGTTGCAGTTGAGCAACAGCCATGGCCGTGCGCTTCGCTGGCGCCTGATCGGCCAGCCAGTCCGGGTTGCCAGCGCCGGTGGTATGGCCTGCGATGGCAAAAAGGTCTTTTACCGCAAGCCTCAGCCCAAAGAGTGGGCCGGTGTTCAGGGTGGTGAGCGGCGTCTCCAGATGCGTCATAAAGGGATCGGTGCGAATCATGCTAAGGCATTCCTGACTGAGACATAGTGTCAAAGCAATTTGAATACCAGCTGGGTTTTGCCTAGGTAGTTTCTTTTAATAAGAGGTTTGAGCATCAATGGAGTTTTTGCAGGATTACAGCCTGGTGTGGCTCTCGGGCTTGGTGTTGGCTCTGGTGGTGACCGGGATTGTTGCGGGCATTTTGGCTGGGTTGTTGGGGGTTGGTGGCGGCATCGTTATTGTGCCGGTGCTTTATCATTTGTTTACCCTACTGGGGGTCGATGAGGCTGTGCGTATGCATCTGGCGGTAGGTACGTCGCTGGCTACCATCATCCCGACGTCGCTGCGTTCGGCGCGGTCTCACTACCTGAAAGGTGGGCTGCGGCCCGATTTACTTAAACCGTTGCTGCCTGGGGTGGTCATCGGTGTCTTTATCGGCATTCTGTTGAGCAGTCTGTTCAGTGGGCCTGTGCTTGCGGCCATTTTTGGTGTGGTGGCTTTGCTGGTGTCGTTCAATATGGCGTTCAAGCCGAGTTTCAGCCTTGGCGATGGCTTGCCCGGGCCTCTGGGTACGGCCGGGCTTGGTACCTTTATCGGCACGGTATCTACTTTGATGGGCATTGGTGGGGGCACTCTCAGTGTGCCTCTTTTGAGTGCGTTGCGCGTTGCCATGCACCAGGCCGTCGGCACGGGTGCAGCTATAGGCATCGTGATCAGCATTCCGGGTGCACTTGGCTTTGTCATGAGCGGCTGGTCTGTCGCCGACCGGCTACCGGGCTCTCTCGGCTATGTGAACCTGGTCGGTTTCGCCTTGATTGTGCCCGCTACGCTGATCAGCACCCCCTGGGGCGTTAACCTGGCACACCGTTTGAACGCTACTCGTCTTAAACAAGCTTTTGCGCTCTTCCTGGCCATTACTGCCATTCGGATGCTGTACGGGCTTATTGGTTGATGGCTTGATCAAGGGGGAATGTCATGCAGTTCAGCAATAACTCCAGAGGCGGCATGGTAGTCGCTCCGCATTACCTGGCCGCCGAAGCGGGTCGGGATGTTCTTCGCGCGGGAGGCACGGCTGTTGAGGCAGTGGTCGCTGCTGCGGCCAGCATTGCCGTGGTGTACCCGCACATGAACGCCATCGGTGGTGACGGTTTCTGGTTGATTCATGAACCCGGCAAGGCCCCGGTGGCTATTGATGCCAGTGGTGTCAGTGCTCGCGCTGCTGACCGCTACTTCTATGCCGGGCATGCCTCCATTCCCGAGCGCGGCCCGCTGGCAGCTTTGACCGTTGCTGGTACCATCAGCGGCTGGCAGGAGGCGCTGGCATTGAGCCAGACATGGTCCAGCCCACTGCCTTTATCAGATTTACTGCACAGCGCTGTTCGCCAGGCACGAGAGGGCGTTGCTGTGACCAGAAGCCAGGCCGAACTGACTCGTCAGAAATTGGCCTCATTGCAACATCAGCCAGGCTTCGCTGAGACTTTTTTGAACGAGGGCAACCCACCCGAAGCCGGCGATTTGCAGAAACTCCCGGACCTCGCTGACACCTTGATGCATCTCGCTGAGGCTGGCCTGGACGACTTTTACCGAGGGGATCTGGGGCAGACTCTGGGCAAGCACCTGGCTGACCTCGGCAGCCCACTTACAGCGGCTGATCTTGCAGACTACCGAGCGAGCCGAGTTACGCCACTGCAACTGAAGCTGAAGTCGGCCACCCTTTTCAACCACCCGCCGCCCACCCAGGGCCTGGCATCGTTGATTATTCTGGGTCTGTTTGAACGGTTGCAAACTCGCCACTCTGGAAACATGCAAGGCGAAAGTTTTGCACATCTCCATGCTCTAATTGAAGCCACCAAACAGGCTTTTTTGGTGCGCGATAGAGTCGTGACCGACCCCGGAAGGCTGCCTCTGGCACCGGAATCCTGGTTAACTGAATCTGCCTTGCAGTCCATGTTGGCAGGCATCGACGACGATCAAGCTTTACCCTGGCCGCAACCGGCCAAACCGGGCGATACCGTTTGGCTCGGTGCGGTGGATTCCGCCGGTCGGGCTGTCAGCTTTATTCAAAGTATCTACTGGGAGTTTGGTTCAGGTGTGGTGGTGCCTGGAACCGGTGTCACCTGGCAAAACAGGGGCATCAGCTTTTCACTGAACCCGGCCGACTTGAATGCACTGGAGCCAGGACGCAAACCCTTCCACACCCTGAACCCGGCGCTAGCCTTGTTCGACGATGGCCGAGTCATGCCTTACGGCACCATGGGCGGTGAAGGCCAGCCACAAACACAGGCAGCAGTGTTCAGTCGCTACGCACACTTTGGTCAAAATTTAGCCGATGCCATCGCCGCGCCTCGCTGGTTACTGGGACGCACCTGGGGCGAGGAATCAACTTCGCTGAAACTGGAATCGCGAATTGATGAAGCAGTGGTTAAGCAATTGAAAACGGCGGGCCACGAAGTAGCGGAGCTGGATGAAGCCTTCAGTGACACCATGGGCCATGCCGGAGCTCTAGTGCGGCATGCCGACGGTGAAATTGAGGGCGCCTCGGACCCACGCTGTGATGGGACAGCGGCCGCTGTATAGCGGCCAATAGATTGGTTGTCTCAATTGCCCAAATTTAACTTCGCGCAGTATTAAATGTCGGATCCGCGATTGGCCCAGCCGGTCAGGCGCTTCTCGAGATAGGCAAAGAGTTCGTACATCACCACACCCATCAAGCCAATGACGATCAAGCCCGCGAACACCAGCGGCATGTCCATCGACGAGCTGGCGGCCATCATCAAGTAGCCAATGCCCAGGTTGGAGGCAACCGTCTCCGAGATGACGGAACCGACAAAAGCCAGGGTAATGGCTACTTTCAGGGACGCAAAAAAGTAGGGCATGGAGCGGGGCAGGCCGACCTTGCGCAAGATATCGAGCTTGGAGGCGCCCATGGAGCGGAGCACGTCTTCCAGTTCTGGTTCCAGGGTGGCCAGGCCGGTTGCCACGTTGACCATGACCGGGAAGAACGAAATCGAGAAAGCGGTAAGGATGGCCGGCGTGGTACCAATGCCGAACCAGACGACCAGTACCGGCACAAAGGCCACCTTGGGAATGCTGTTGAAGCCAATCATCAGGGGATAAAGCGCTCGGTAAACAAGGGGTGAAGTACCTACCGCCATGCCGGTCAGCAAACCGAAGGCCACGGCAAGCCCAAAGCCGACCATGGTGGTGAAAAAGGTCTGGAAGGCATGTTTTGAAATGATCTCCCAGCGAGCCACTCCAGCCTCCCAAACGGCCGTCGGTGCCGGGAAGAGGTAGCGCGGTACATTCAGGCTTACGCAGATCAACTCCCAGAGCAGTATCAGGGCGACGACCAGCATCCAGGAGGCGTTGTTGACCAGAAAGGTCTTGCGGGAAACAGCCATAAAGACTCCGTATTATTGCACCGCGCGAATGCGGCCGATGTGCTCACGCAGTTCTTGCACATTGTCTGCAAAGGGCTTGCTGTAGGTGAATTCGAGGCTGCGTGGGCGGGCCTCGTCGATCTGCTTTTGTGCCACGATTTGCCCCGGCCCCTTGCTCAGCACATAAACGGTATCGGCCAGGAACACCGCCTCGCGCAGGTCGTGGGTGACGAGGATGACGGTGAAGGGGTCTTCCTGCCACAGGTCCTGCAACATGCACCAGAGTTCTTCACGAGTGAAGGCATCCAAAGCACCGAAGGGTTCATCCAGCATCAACAAGCGAGGCTTGTGGATCAGTGCTCGACAGATGGAAGCGCGTTGCTGCATGCCCCCGGAAAGCTCCCAGGGGTATTTGTTTTCGGCTCCAGCCAGACCGACCCGCGCCAAAAGCGCGCGGGCTTGCTCAATGAATTCCTGCTTGCGACGCCGAAACTGGCTGCGATAAGGCTGCACAATTTCCAGCGGTAGCATCAGGTTATCCAGGGTAGTGCGCCAGGGCAGCAGGTTGGAAGCCTGAAACGCCATACCGATGCATTTCTGAGGCCCTGCGACCTGACGGCCCCCGAGGTAGACATAACCTTCGGTCGGCTCCGTCAGGCCCGACACCAGCTTCATCAGGGTGGACTTACCACAGCCCGAGGGGCCGACCACCGCCACGAATTCGTTCTCCTGAACACTGAAGCTGATGTCTTCAATGGCCAGGGGGCCGCCCTCATCGTATGCCAGACTAACGTGTTCGAAGTCTACGAACGCCATGGCGGGGTCTCCTGTCAGAGTTCAGGTACAGAGCGCAAGTCACGTTCAGGCAGCAAGGCTGTATTGAACAAACTGGCTGCTGCCGGGGTACTGGATAAACCAAAGGAGGCAACGGCTTCGTCGATGGAGGCCGAGAGGCGGTCCATGGTGACGGCGCCCAGGCCTTCGGCTCTGGTTTCGTCGGTAACTACCTGAGCATCCAGTGCCAATTGCAGGCGACGCAGCTCCAGAGGTTCATCGATCAGGCCATCACGGCGTTTGACGTAGCCGACGGCGGTGGCCGGATCCTGGATGGTTTCCACCAGTGCCCTGTTGAAGGCGCGGCTAAAGGCCGTAACGGCTTCGGGGTTGGATTCCAGCATGGCCTTGCTGGCGATGATGGCATTGCCATACAGCTCTACGCCATAGTCCGAATACAGCATGATGACCATATCATCGACCGAGACACCCCGAGCTTCCAGATTGAGCAGGCTGGTGAAGTAAAAACCGGTAATGCCATCGACGCGGCCCTGGGCCAGCAATGTCTCGCGGATGGCCGGGTCAACGCTTTGCCACTCCACCTGGCTGGCATCGACGCCATTGTGTGCGGCGAACGAAGGAAACGCCTTACGGCCACCGTCAAAAACGGGCGCCGCCAGGGTTTTGCCGTGCAAGTCAGCCGGGGTTTCGATGCCCTTGCCTTTGACGCTGAATACCGCCGCCGGGATGTTGTTGTACACCATATAAACGGCCTGCAGGCCGCCCTCGGGGTTCTCGGCTGCGTATTCAATCAGGGCGTTGAAATCGGCAAAGCCCATGTCATAGGCGCCAGTGGCCACACGGGTAACGGCCCCGGCTGAGCCATTGCCGGAGTCGATGGTAACGTCCAGCCCTTCTTCAGCGAAATAGCCGCGCTCGAGCGCCATCAGGAAGGGGGCTGAAGGTCCTTCGAAGCGCCAGTCGAGGGTAAAATTAATGGCGGTCTGAGCCGAAACCAGACTGCTCAGAACCAAAGCGCCAGTGCCGATCAATCCGCGCACAGCGCGGGTAAAGCGATAGGGGAGAATACCTTTCATGGGAGTGCTCCTGCACAGTGAGTCCAGAAGCGCTAACGCAACGGTTGTGCCAAAACTGAGAAAATACTGAACGACTGGTCAGGCGTGGTGAGATGACAGGGTAGAACTTGTTAAATGGTGAGCAATTGCACCATTTCGGCACTCCATGCTCCGTCTAATGCGCTGTTGCAGTGCTTTATTTCGAAGCACCACTTAATGTACTCAACAGGCCTACTTCCAGCACTTCGGCTGGTAGTGGGTTGGCGTCAATCAGTTCCAGACGGCTACAACTGATTTCGTCCAGGGGCCACCACTGTGCATCCTCTCCGGCACGGTTATAGCCAAAAATACCTTTGGAGGTGATAAAGGCGCCTTTGACCCTTTCCATGTTTAATCCGTCGAGCCAGGTTTTAAGTTGCTCCGGGTCAAAGAGGCGAGCGGGTTCAATCATCCAGCCGAGGCTGTAGTAGCCTTCGCCTTCATTGCTGCGCTGAATCAGGCCGCTTGCCGGAAAATCCGGCATGGTGTCCTGCCAGATGCTGTCGCTGGGGGCGCTTTCGCGCCGAACACTATGACGACGTTCAGGCGTGAAGCCGCTGGGTTGAGATAGCCAGTCCAGCGGGAGTTTGCCCTGTTGGCAATACTCCAGTGGCTTGTCCTGCCAGTTGTTCTGGCTGAGGTAAGCTGTCAGGGCATCACGGTCTTTTTGGGTGTAGGCGTCTTTTTTGTTAGCGACGATGACGTCGGCCACCGCCAACTGGTCGTTGAAGATAGGGTGCTCGCGGTGGCGTTGCGATTGCAACTGGCGGGCATCGACCAGGGTCACAGTGGCGCGCAAGCTGAGCACGCCCTGGTAACCTGGTCCACTGAGGGTTTGCAACAATTCCCGAGGGTGACCGAGGCCGGTTGGTTCGATCAAAAGTCGATCCGGACGCACATGGCGAATCAGATCATTGAGTGCCACCTGCAGCGACAACCCCGCGCTGCAACAGAGGCAGCCACCGGGTACCTGACGAATCGTGAGACCCGAGGCTCGCGTCTCGGGCGTGCCGACAAGATGGTCATCAATGCCGATTTCACCAAACTCATTGATCAGAATGGCCCAGTTTTCGTCAGCGGGCTTCCGGGACATCCAGTGGCGAATCAAGGTGGTTTTTCCGGCTCCGAGGAAGCCAGTGATCAAATGAGTGGGAATGGGTCGTTGGATTTCCATGGGGTACCTGGGAGGCTGAAGCCGCAGCCTCAATTTGTTTCACTACCACTGCACTTCTGACAGCGGCCGTGCAACTCCAACTGCTGCCCACCCATGGTAAAGCCCACCTTGGCGGCGCTGGCTTTTAGTTCGTTCAACAGGTTGCGCTGCATGCCGACTTCTTCGACGCCGTGGCAGTCGTCACAGATCAGGAACTGGGGCACTTCGTGGGCATGATCGCAACTGATATGGGAGCACGCCAGAAACTGGTTGGTGGTGGCCAGTTTGTGCACCAGGCCAGCCTCTACCAGAAAATTCAGCATCCGGTAGACAGACATGGCCGCCAGCGATTCGCCATAGACCTGTTCATGCTCTGCAATCAGATCATAGGCCGATTTGGGCCCATCGGCCTCAAGCAAGAGTGCCAGCAATCGCTCCCGCTTGGGCGTCAGTCGTTCACCGCGATCTCGGCATTGCTGGCTGGCTTTGTTAAGAATGTTTTCGTAAGCGCCGTTCATCGTAACTCGTCTCTTGGCGTTAGCCTGTAATGGTACCGATCATCGTCCAGTCCGGCCAGCTAATCGTTCGCCAGGTCCAGGCTGAGGAACCAGCGCGATTGCCCTGCTGGCACCGCTGGTGAGCGATGCACCAGGGCAGTCTCTTCGTTGCCTTCCCAGCCGCTGCCCTTGAGCAAGGCAATGTCGCCAGTTTGCAGGTGGCCGATATCCTGTTCCGAGCGATAAATTCCGGATTCATGGTCCGGCTTGCCCTGGTTGCCCCGCCCGAGCTTGCTGCGGTCCAGAGTGCTTTCCGGCAGCCATTCGGTGCCCGGGCCGTTGAGCGCTTGCACCAGCCTAACCGGCAGGTTGTCGATGTGAAAACGCGGGCACATGGCTTCGGTCAGGCGGCCAAAACGCACAGCCACTCGCTCCTGTTCGAACAGGCAAGTGAAGAGGTCCAGGCTCAGGTAGAGGCTGTCTACCAGAATATCGTGACCGGTGCATGCCGGTAACAGCTCACTCAGGCTCTGCCGAGCATGGTCCATCTGGATCACGGACTTGATATTCAGGCCAGGGTGGTTTTCGGTCAGTTCAGCCAGAGCGTTAATAACGTCGCTATCTGGGCCTCGTTCCCAAATGGCGATGTTGATATGCGGTTGATAGATCTCCGCGAGACCTGTGGCTTGCTCTGAACTGAACCAGTGGCTATTCGATGGCTTCAAAAAGGCCTGCGTCATTGCGCTGAACCTCCATGCGGCCAGACCGGGAAGGGGTCTGGCAGGTCGCGCCAGGCGCTTTTGTCGAGTGCCATTTCGGCATCGGTCAGCAGGCAATCATCCAGTTGCCGGCAAATGTCCACCTTGTCCAATTGGTGGCCGATGTACACCAGTTCTTGGCGTGCATCGCCAAAGGGTTCAACCCAGTTGGCGGCAATGGCCTTGAGGTAGTCGGGATCGTCCGGCCAGTTATCCCGAGACATCGAAGCCCAGAAAAAACCGGCAAAATCATAGTGGGCGATGCCGCCAGCCTGGCTCCATTGGCCGGCGCACTCAGAGCGGCTGGCCAGCCAGAAGTAGCCCTTGGAGCGAATCAGGGTGCCGCGCGGCCAGGGACGATGCAAAAAGTTGAAGAAGCGCTTCGGGTGAAAGGGCCGTCGCGCTCGATAGGTAAAAGAGGCAATGCCATACTCTTTGGTTTCCGGGGTGTGTTCTCCGCGCATCTCCTTGAGCCAGCCCGGCGCCATTTCGGCCTTGTGGAAATCGAAAAGGCCCGTTCCAAGTACCTTGTTGACGGGTATCTGACCATGTGCGATCGGGACCAGTTCCGCTTCCGTATTGAGGCTGCGCAGTGTGGCTCGAAGGCGGGCCAGGCGTTCTTCATCCACCAGGTCTGTTTTGGTCATCAGGATGATGTCGGCGAACTCTATCTGGTCGACCAGCAGGTCGGTCACGCTGCGGTGGTCGTCTTCTCCCAGGCTTTCGCCTGCTTCCTGAAGTGAGCGCGCCCGTTCGAACTCTTCGAGGAAGTTCACCGAATCGACCAGGGTGACCATGGTATCCAGAGGCGCCAGGTCGTTCAGGCAGAAGCCGGCTTCGTCGGTGAAGGTGAAGGTTTCGGCCACCGGCAATGGTTCGGAGATGCCGGAGGACTCTATAACCAGGTAGTCAAAGCGCTCTTCACGCGCCAGTGCACTGACGGCTTCGAGCAGGTCTTCCCGCAGGGTGCAACAAATGCAACCGTTGGTCATTTCGACCAGCGTTTCCTGGGTATAGTTGAGCTCGACGTCCTGTCGTACCAGGCTGGCATCGATGTTGACATCGCTCATGTCATTGACGATGACGGCGATTTTCAAACCATCGCGATTTTGCAACAACTGTTGCAGCAGGGTGGTCTTGCCGGCGCCGAGGAAGCCGGACAGGACGGTAACGGGAAGCGCTGCCATGGTGAAGGTCTCTGACTTATAATGTTATGTTGTAACATAACTTATAGAGGTCGCTTTTTCAAGATACTGCAATGCGACAGTCAGGCAGGGTGAGGAGGCAAAAAAAAGCGCATCTCCCTCAAGAGATGCGCAAGGGCTACCGCCAGAGAGTGAATCAAGCAGCTTTTAACACGGTTTCCAGCCGATCACGGATCTGTTGGGAGACTTTTTCATCCAGCATGCCAACGCGCATGCGTCGGTTGAGTACGTCTTCTGGTTTGCAGGCTCCCTCGTAATTCAGTGCCCAGCTCAATTCGGCCTCGATGTAGGGTGCACCCTCAACCAGGCGTTTGCTACTGCCCTGCTGCATGACCAGATGAGCTCGATCGCCGTAGGCCTGCCAAAGGTAGGTGGCAATATCCTCTGGCAGCGTCTTTAATGCCAGCCGAGCCTCGGCTTCATCGCCATTGGCGCCGGGCAGGCGCAGGGTCTGCGTTTTACAGGGACCCGCTTTGAGGTTGGCGCTTTTTACAACGGTGTCCATGCAGTCTTCCGCCATTCTGCGCCAGGTGGTCCACTTGCCGCCGGTCAGGGTGGTCAGGCCATTGTCGTCTCGAATCAGATGATCGCGGCTCAGGTTTGAGGTTGAACCGCCTTCGGGGTTGCTGACCAGAGGGCGCAAACCGGAGAAGGTTGCGCTGACATCGGCCAGTGCAATCGGGTCGATCAGCCATTCGTTGATGTGCTTGATTAAATAGTCGACTTCGTCCTGGCTGGCACGGGGGTGGTCGTGCAGTTCGGCCGGGTCGTCTGTTGTACCGACCAGGGTTTTACCCAGCCAGGGCAACATGAACAGAACACGGCCATCGTCGGTTTCGGGAATCAGAATGCCGCGGCCTTCCGGCAGCAGGTTCTTGTTGAGCAGCAAGTGAATGCCACTGGAGACGGTCATCATCGGTTTGGCATCCGGGTCGGCCATGGTGCGTAAATGGTCGGTCCAGGGGCCGGTGCAGTTGATGACGGCTTTGGCCTTGATGGTCAGCCGAGTCTGGCCAAGCAGGTCGGTACAGTGGGCGCCACGGACCTTGCCGTTCTCGATGATCAGATCGTCGACCCGGGTATGGTTTACGGCCAGGCCGCCTTGTTCAAGGGCGGAGCGAACCATGGCGATTCCGAAACGGGCGTCGTCGAACTGGCCATCCATATAGCTCACGCCCCCTTTCAGGGGTTTCATGTCCAGGCTCGGGCAGGCGCGTTTGAGTTCGATTTTACTCTCAATGCGAGACTTGCCCAGGCGCTCTGAACCGGAAAGCAGGTCGTAGAGGCCGAGGCCAAAACGGTAATAGGGCAGGCCGATCAGGCTTTTGGCGGGTGTAATCAGCGTCAGCGGCCAGGCCAGGTGCGGCGCCATATTGAGCATGCGTTTGCGCTCGGCCAGCGCTTCCTTGACCAGTTCGTACTTGCCGTAATCCAGACCCTTAAACGCCTGTTCCAGGTAACGAACCCCACCGTGAATCAACTTGGTGGAACGGCTGGAGGTACCGGCCATGAAATCCTGGCGGTCTACCAGGGCGGCACTTAAACCGCGGGACAGCGCATCCAGCAACACACCCACACCACTGGCGCCGCCACCGATGACCAGCACATCGACGTCAGCATCCTTGAGGGCTTCCAGCTGGGTGGTGCGCTGCCAGGTCTGGTCGGGCTTGAGGGCGGTGGCTTGGGGCATGGGTCTGGCTCCGATCGGGATTATCTGATGGAGTTATCTTAGCTGGATATTCGTTAATGTCAAAATGTTTTCGTTAATGTTCGTTTTGGGGCGTGTGTAGAGGGTGTATTTCCAGGGTAGGCTTTATTCTATGGGTGTAATTCTTCAGGGGGACTTCCCTGTTGGGTGTTCCAGCCCGCATTTCCTTGTGCGCTCGTAAAAACCTGCCAAAGCAGTGCTTTGGCTCGCTTCGCGACCGGTTTTTACCCATAAAAAAAGGGCGACCAACCGGTCGCCCCTCTGCTACTACGTTTATATCACCCGAAAGCTCAGGCCACTTTGGACTCCGCCTTCGCCTCTCGCTTGTGCTCAAGCGGCGTGCTTTCTTTGCCGTTGATGGCGATGCTCCGGGGTTTCATGGCCTCGGGTATCTCTTTGACCAGTTGAATGGTCAGGAGGCCGTTTTTCAGCTCGGCGCCGCGCACTTCAACATGGTCGGCCAGATTGAATTTGCGTTCGAAGGTACGGTAGGCAATGCCCTGGTGCAGGAAGCGACGCTGTTTGTCGTCTTCTGCTTCGGCTTTCTTGCCACGCACACTGAGGATGCCGTTTTCGACCTGAATGTTCAGTTCGTCTTCTTCGAAGCCTGCAACAGCCAGAGTGATGCCGTATTGGTTTTCGCCGGTCACTTCGATGTTGTAGGGCGGGTAGCCGCCGCTGGTTTGCTCGCCGCGCATGGCGGAGTCGAGCAGGGACGCCATGCGGTCAAAGCCGATGGTGCTGCGGTACAGAGGGGTTAAATCGATGCTGTTCATGGTCATATCCTCCAATTGAGCAATATGGAATCTATCAAGTTGACTGGCCTACATGGCCAGGGTTTGCCAACGACTCTACGGGAGACCTCGCTGGCAAAATCTAAAATAGGGGCAGGCAAACCCGTTTCAAGAGGAGTCACAATGTAAAAAAATTGTTGGGGTGTTTACCTGGTTGCTTTTAAAGCCTGGTCGAGGCTTTGGTCCAGATTACGATGACTCATTGGATTCCTCGTTTTTTTTCGAGCAGTCCTTGCAGAGCATGAATTTCACGCTCGGCCTGGTCCCGTTGTTGGGGGTTTTTCGACTGTTTGCGGGCGTGACGCAGCAGTTTTTGCAGATGTTGACGGTGCTCGGGTTGGCTTGCATCCCAGAACGGGGCAGGGTTGCTGACCGGGCAGGGCGGTGCCTCACCGTGTTGCAACAGCAGCCATTCATAGCCGCGTTGTTTGTCCATGACAAAACCTTCCGCTTGCACCGACAGGGGCCATTGCTGCAATTGTTCACGTACCTGAAAGAGGTTGTTGGCGGGGGAAATCAGCCAGTCGAAGCGTGCGGTGTTGGCACCCTGGGCCAGCAGGCCTGCCATGATGTTTAACGTCACTTCGTCACCGACTCCGGCGAGCACCAAAAGATGCCGACCCTGCTTCGGCAGGTTCAGGTGGCTGGCATCCTGACACAGCACCTGGTAGCCCTCGGCGCCGTAGCGTTGCAATCTCTCCTCCAATTCCCGTGTGATGTCCTGGATCTGATCGACAAAGATCACGGCGGGCGCTCGAGCGGTTTCCAGAATGGCCATGCCCAGTCGGCCATGGTCGCAACAGAGGTCCCAGACGCTGTCGTAGCCGGGCGGTACGGCATCGAATAGCGCGTTCAGGCGTTTGCTGAGTCGAGTTTTCATCCGCTCCTCCGGGTTCAGGAGGCGGCTATCATAGCCGAGTCGGACGGGCTCGTCTGCGCCTGGGCGGTGCTCATTTCCTGCAGGATCGACTGGGCCCTTCGGTTTAATTCTACGGGGGTTTCGCTGGCGACCAGTCGGGGGCGGCTAACCTCGGGGTGTGCCAGGCCCAGGGTGTTGAGCGAGAAGGCACGCTTTATTTGCTCGGGCGTCATTTCCTCGGTGGTTGCGCCCAGGCTTTGCAAGGCGCCGGCTTTCAGGAACATGACCTGATCGGCGTATTGTGCGGCCAGGTTGATGTCATGCACGATGGCAAACACCGCCACATTCAGGCGAGTCAGGGCGCGCACCAGTTGGAATACCTGATGTTGGTGCGCCGGGTCCAGGCTGGCGGTGCATTCATCCAGAAAGAGGGTTTTCTGGGGTGCGCTCGATGACAGCAACTGGTTTAACACCCGGGCCAGTTGCACCCGTTGCATTTCGCCGCCGCTCAATTGCGTAAAGCGCCGTTCCGCCAGGTGCTCTGTCTCGGTCAGCGTCAGCATGTCCAGCGCCTGCAAACGCTCTCTCGCCCGGCTGCGAAAGCCAAAGGGGGTGCGCCCCAGGGCGACCACCTCCCAGACAAGAAAGGGAAAGGCCAGGGGCGTGCTCTGCGGCATGATGGCGCGAAATCGGGCCCTTTCTGCCTTGCTGTAGGCGTTCAGGTCGGTGCCGTTCATCCGAACGGTGCCGCTGCTGGCAGGCCATTGCCCCCCCAACACCTTGAGCAAGGTTGATTTGCCGGCACCGTTGGCACCGAGGACGGCCAGCAGTTCACCACTGCGAACCGTCAACGAGAGGTTGTTCAGCAGGCAGTGTGGACCCATCTTCAGTGAAAGGTTGTGGGCTTCAATCATGTTGCAGGCTCCGATCCTGTTGTTTCATCAAGAGGTAGAGAAAGAAAGGGCCACCGATCAGGGAGGTGATGATACCGATCGGTAATTCTGCGGGGGCAACAACGAGGCGGGCAAAGACGTCGGCCCATACCAGCAGCGCAGCGCCAGCGAGGCCGCTGAGCGGAATCAGGGCCCGGTGATCCGGGCCAATGGCCAGACGGATCAGATGCGGGATTACCAGGCCAATAAAGCCGATCATACCTGCGACAGAAACGCCCGCGCCAACGGCCAGTGCGGTCAGCAAAAAGACACGCCGTCGCACCTGGCTGGCATCGATGCCGAGGTGTTCGCACACGGAGTCGCCCATCAGCATGACATTGAGTGCCGGTGCCATTAGTGGAAACAACACCAGGGCCAGCACGATCCAGGGCGAGGCTATGGCGAGGTCGCGCCAGGTGACGGACGCCAGGCTGCCCATGCTCCAGAAGGTAAAGGACCGTAATTGGCTGTCATCAGCCAGATAGGTCAGAATGCCGGACACGGCGCCACTGAAGGCGGTGATGGCGACACCGGCCAGTATCAGCGTGGTGACACGATTGTCGGCTGTCTTGCGGGCAATCCAGTAGATCAGCCAGGTGACGGCCAGAGCCCCACCGAAGGCCGCCAGTGGCAGCGCAAATGCACCAAAACGGATCATCCAACCACTGAGCAAGGTGTTGCCCAGCACGATCACCGCCAGGGTGGCCAGTGCGGCCCCACTGGAGACGCCGATCAAACCCGGGTCGGCGAGAGGGTTGCGAAACAGCCCCTGAATGGAGGCACCGGCCATGGCCAGGGAGGCGCCGATCAGGGCACCCATCAGCAACCGCGGTAAGCGAATGTCGCCCAGCACAATCTGTATGTGGTGCGGCAGTTGGGTGTCCTGCCCCAGCCAACCTCGGCTGAGCCAAAGCCAGATATCGCTGCCACTGATGGGTACAGCACCAGTCGACAGGCTGGTGATCATGGCCAGCGTCAACAGCGTGATCAGCAAGGCAGTCAGTGACTGGGTGGTCATGAACCTGCCGCCAGGCGTTCGGCCAATTGCTCGAGAGACCAACCCAGTCGCGGCCCGAAGGCGAGCAGGTCGATGTCGTCAATGGTGCGAATCCGCCCGTTCTGGACGGCATTGGTCATCGCCAGAGCCGGGTTGGCCGCCAGAGTCTGCAAATTCTCCTGGCTGTGAAACACCAGTATCACATCCGGGTTGGCGGCAATGGCGGCTTCGGGCGTCAGTGGCTTGTAGTCGCGAATATCAGCAAATACATTGATCAGGCCCGCCAGCTCCAGAGCGCCATGAGCCCGGGTGTTCTGGCCCGCAACCTGGAAACCCCGAGTACCCGCATCCATCACAAACATGGCCCGCAGTGGCCCCACTTTTTCGGCCAGTTGTTGTTGCGCAGCACGGACATCGCGTTGAATTTGCTGTTGCAATTGCTGCCCTGCCTGCCGGCGACCCAGGGCGTCAGCGACTGCCTCGACCTTGTTTAATACACCTTCCAGAGTGTATTGGCTGTCGATGATGGTGATATTCACGCCGGCGCGGCTCAGTTGCCCCAGGGTATCGGGTGGGCCGGCATCCGTGGTGGTCAAAATCCGCTCGGGTGCCAGTGACAAAATGCCTTCGGCGGAGAGGGCGCGCATGTAACCGACATTGGGCAGTTGTTCCGCTTCGGGTGGCCACTTGCTGGTGGTATCGACACCCACCAGTGTCTCGGTGGCATCGAGCGCAAAGACGATCTCGGTAATGGCGCCGTCTATCGACACCAGGCGTTCGGCCTGCACCCAGTTAGCACTCAGAATCACGCCCATCAGGATCAGGGTTTTGCTCAGCGCTCGTTTCACGCCACACCCTCCACGGCGACTTCGACCAGGCTTTCAGCCAGGGTGCGCCAATCCTCGCGTTCCTGCTCGCCTTCAAGCCGTTGACCGAAGAACTGGACAACGGTGCGCCCGGCCGCATCAAAGGCTTCGACCGACGTCACACAACCGTCCACCGTGGGTCGGCGGACCACCCAGGCCGATGACAGCGCCTCAGTGTTGAGGTGCAAATTGAAGTTGGGATCCAGAATGTTGTACCAGGGTCCGGTGCGTTTCAGCTGCCCAGGCGCACCGGTGTGTATTTGAACCACGCCGCCATTGCTGACAAAGGTCATCAGCGGGATCTGCTGTTCCCGACACGCATTCAGCACCGTTTCAATGGCATAGCAATGGACGGGTTGCGCCCAATCCGATCCGGCTGCCTCAAAGGCTGACAACCGGTCCGTCTGGTGTTTTTTCAGCAGGTTATTGAATTGGTGAACATCGGTAATGCGCGACCAGTCCTCTCGCAGGGCCTTGGCCTGTTGCACCAAGCGGCGTTCCGGTGCCGCTTTGGGCAGCAAGACCAGGGGTTGATCTCGTTCAACCTGGCGCATGCGAATCAGAGCTTCCCAAGCCTCCTGGTGGGAGTGCGCCAGTCGATAGAGCTTGATCACGGCCTGGCCGGTGGCATCGAACACCTGAATGCTTTCGCGCTCGCCCTCGACAACCGACAACAAGTACACCCAGTGTTTGAAGAACAATCGGCTGTCCTGTTCGCCCAGGAACAAGCCGACCTGAGCCCCCCCGCCGAGTTCGCCGAAGGGTCCCGTGGTTTCGTGCACGGCATAGTCGTTACGGACCAGAGACATAACCGGCCCCAGCGACGATAACTCATCGGCCAACAGCCGGGGTTCGATGGACAACCAGGATACGCCCTCACCCAATCGAGTCAGCAGCAGTTCCAGTTCGCTGACACCCAATTGCCCGGCTGCGTCGCGAATGCGCAATCGGGGGTTGTCCTGTTTCAGTTGTTGCCAGGCGTTCGCCAGTTCTTCGCGACTCATGGGTCGTCTCCTTCAATGAAAAGATGGCTTGACGGTAAATCCGTGTTGTCTTTATAGTAAATAAAAATCATTATCAAATACAAATCATTCTTGAATGTTTTTGAAGGAGCGGGATGTGAAACGACCGATGGCTGGTCTGACGTTGTATTATTTGGCGGCATTGGCGAGTGCGACCGACTGGACGCTGTCTCCCATCGTTGTGACCGGTACGGGTACAGCGGCATTACTGGAAGACAGCCCCGTGGCCGTTCAGGTGCTGGATAGGACGACCATTGAGAATAGCCAGGCGGCCACACTGGAAGAATTGCTTGAGCGCATGCCGGGGCTGCAACTGAAGCAAACTCATGGTCAGAGCGGAGCCTCCGTTATGCTCAACGGTCTGACTGAGAAACACGTTTTGATTCTGGTCGATGGGGTGCCTTTGAACCAGGCCAATGCCTCGGGCGTGGATACCCGTGCACTGAAGCTGGCCGACATCGAACGCATTGAAGTGGTGTCTGCCAATGCCTCTGCGTTATACGGCAGTGCCGCCATGGGCGGCGTCATACACCTCATTACCCGAGCGCCGATGGAGCCGGCCTTTGAGATGGGCATCCAGGTACGCCAGGCCGAAGCCGATTGGGCGCGATACCCCACCCAAACGGACGTCGATGCCCATTGGGCACAGCCATTTCTGGGGGGCTACAGTGCGACCAGTGTGGCCGTCACACGCTATGCCGGCTTCGACTCGGAACCCGATACGTGGGCGGAAGATGAGCCTCACGGCCTGGGCTGGACGCTGTCACAAAGCTGGCGCTACGACGGCGATCGCCAGCATCAAGTGACGGGCCGGTGGCGAGGCATGGCTCTGACCTTGCCCGGTCAACATGCCCTGACGGCCAATCCGAATGAACGCCGAACGCTGGAACAGTTTTTTTCGGGCCAGTACCAGTTGGAGGGAGAAGCCAGTCGCTGGTTGTTCAATGGCCAATATGCGTCGGGGCTGTCGGAACACGATCGGCTGAATACCCCGGATGTTGACCTCGAACGTCGCTACCAGGCCTGGAACGGCGCGGTGGATGCACGACGCCAAACACACTGGTGGAATCATGAGCAAATTTGGGGTGTGCGTCTCAGTGCCGCTGCCCTGGCGCAACAGAAAATCGAGCCGGGTAGCGGTGAGGTGGATGAGATTGCGCCAAGTGATCAGGTTAGTCTGGAGCTCTATGCGCAGGATGACTGGTTTGTCACCGACCGGGTGGAACTGATCAGCGGTGTCCGAGGCCACTGGGATCCGGATTTCGGTGTCTTCCTGGCGCCTAATCTGGCCAGCCGAATTGATCTCTCCGCTCGGCAGTTCGTGCGGGCGAGCCTGGGGCTGGGCTATAGAGTGCCGGATTTGAAAGAGCGGTTCTATGAGTTTGACCACAGCCTCTATGGCTACCGAGTGCTCGGTAACCCGGAACTGCAGCCAGAGAAGTCGATCAGTGCACAACTGGAATGGGTGTTGGGTGATTTTTCCATCGAAGGGTTTTATCGGGATGTCACCGACCTGATCAGCACCGACCAGGTCGGTACCGATGATGGCGGCGTTACCCGACATCAGTACATCAATATTGATGAAGCCGAGATTCGCGGTGTCAACCTCCGAGCCAAAACCGAGTTGGGAGCGCATCGCTTCATGGCCTATGGCCAGTGGCTTCATGCCATCAACGCCCTGACCGGCGATGCCTTGCCACAGCGGCCGGAGTACCTGGTCGACTTGAGCCATCAATGGTCCTTTCATTGGGCGCGACCTCAGCGTTTGCAGACCAGCCTGAAGCGCTTGGGGCCTCAGTTCTATGGCGCTGAGGAAACCTTGCCCGTGGATGCCTATACCCAGGTGAATGTCAGCTGGGGCATCGAGCTGACCGATCGCTTCCGGCTCAATGCTGGCGTCGACAACCTCAGCAATGTTCAGTCCCCATCCGGGGGCACTGCCGATGCTTTACCCATTCGGGGTCGCACCTATGGCGTGGCCTTGCGTTATACCCACTGAGCCGGTTGTTCCGGCAACACACCCTCAAGGAGTTTCCATGAAAAAAGCAACAGCCCTATTGGGATTAGCGGCCGCCATAGCGCTGGCAGGTTGCAACGATACGTCCAAAAAGCCAGAGAACAACGGCAACAATAACAACGACAACACGCCGGGTGAGACGGACGATTTCCGGACCCTTCAGCTCAATTCCGCTACCGGTTGGGCCTATCTCAATTTTGCCAGCGGTGAAGAAGTGGCCGACTCTGAAGATTGGGATATCGCGGTCAACCGCTTGTCGGTACGCTCCAACCCGGCGCGGGTTGAACTGGCGCTTGCGGCCAGTCAGGACCACTTTTACAACGGCGATGACCCGAGTGTGAATGTGTTTACCAATGCCACAGCCGGCTCCGAACTCGAGCATCTGCTGGCACTGTACGATCTCAGTGAACTGGACTTTGAGTCGGAAAGGGTGGACGCCGCCATTGGCCGAGACGGTACCGAGTTCTACCACTACAACTTCATGACCCACACCGTATCGGCCAATGACGATGCCTGGTGGGTGCTTCGCTCAAGCGGTGGCGATGCTTTCGCGAAACTCAACGTCACGGACGTCCGTTATGCGGCAGGCAGTCTCAGCATGGAAGCGGACTTTTATGTACAGGGGGCAGATGAAAGCAGTTTCAGTGAGAGCGCAGTGACCTGGACAGCGACGGTGAATGGTAGTGAGTGTTTTGATTTTGTGGCAGCAGAGGTTGTTGGCTGTGATCAGAGCCATTGGGATATTCAGCTCAAGGTCGAAGGTCACAGCTTCTCCCTGCTGACCAATGGTGGCATCAGTGGCCCTGGTCAGGGCGGTGTTCACGGCGTATTGACGCAAGCGCAGGTGGAGGCTGTCACCAATGGTAAGAGTCTGATTACCCATCAGTTCAGCCAGGATCGTGGTGACAATGCCGTCACTCAGAACAGTTGGTACGCCTATAACTTGCTCGGCAGTCATGGTATCTGGCCAAACTACCGAGTGTATGTTGCCAAAAATCTGGATACCGATGTGGTGACGGCCTTTCAACTGATTGGTTACTATAATGAGGCGGATGTCAGTGGCTATGTGACGGTTCGGTTTGTCGAGGTGGGCGAGTAGGGGAGGAGAGGGCAAGGAAGCCTACTGCAACCGAAACACAACCGGCACCCCCAACTGCAAACGCCCATCGGGAAAATGCTCAGGCAGCGGCGGTAGTGGCGTTAGCCTGCGTACCATGGCCAGGGCAGCGTCATCCAGCAGGGCGTGACCGGAACCGGAGTTGAGCTCTACCGAGGTTATTTCACCACTGCCCGCAATCATTAACTCCAATACCACCTCACCCTGTTGCCGACGCCTCTGCGCTGCCCTGGGGTATTCGAAGGCGTTTTGTAGCCGCTTCATGATCTCCTGCAGATAGTCATCCATCAGGTCGGCGCGATCGGCTTCGCTGAAACCCGGTTCTGTAGGCGTTATGGCAGCCAGCGAAGGTGAGTCGGCCGGTGCTGGCGTGGTTGATACTTCGCTGGGTTCTTCCATGGGGGGTAAGGTTACAGGAGCCGGGGTTTGTAGCGGCTCAGAGTGTTCCTCGGTCAGAGCGGGCGCAGCTACTGGTGAGAGTTCAGGCTCTACAGTGCGTTCTGGTATGGGCGCCGCCTCAGTGTCTGGCACGGGAAGCTCTGTGACACTGGCTTCGCTGGTCAGTACCACGGGCTCCTCGATGCCTGGCGCTGGTGCAGTGGGTTCCGGCTCGACAGGCGCCTCTTCCACCGCTGGTTCGGCCGCAGCAGGGGTGCTTTCAGTAGTTGGGTCGGTTGGTGCCGTTTGGGTTTCTTCGGGCCTGTTCTCTCCGCTCAACGTCAGGCTCACCTGCTGGGTTTGGCTGGCCGATGATGGCGGTTGCTGCCAAGGGCGGTACTCGGTCAGAAGCAAGCCACCATGCAGCAACAACGACAAGGCAAGGGCGCCCAGCCAGACCGGCTGATTGCTCGTCAGTTGCGGTCGGCCTTCATCGGCCAGGCTGTTTGAGTCGGATAGTAGCACCATGGTGTTCAATTGAGCGAGCGTCGTTAGCGGATGTCGACAGTGTAGAGATCGGCGGGGAATTTGCCTATGGATGTCCGCGCGGTATTCACAGTTAGTGAGGGTTTGAGTCATGAAGCCCTGCTCGCCAGCGACGATCGCTGGGGAATAGTGATGAGTGGATGACTTCAAGTATAGTTTTTCAAAAACCTATTGCAAATAATAATCGTTATCATTAATATGATTTTCGAAGGTCGATTCAATGTCCCTCGATGAGTCAGAGCACGGTCTGAACATCGGGCGCAAGGATGGCAGTTGCTGGATCCGATAACTCTCCCTTTGTCGTTTGCGGGTCTGGCTGAACGGTCGAGCGGGGCAGGGAAGCCAGGCGTTGAATAATTTCCGGCCGGGGTGGGTGGGCAAAACAACTACCCCGGCTGGCCTTTTTTGCTGGAGGTCGCTCATTATGGATATGAAAATCAAAGTACTGTCAGTGACAATCACCGCTACCCTGTTCTTGTTAACGGTTTCACTCTACCAGTGGCTTCTGTACTGACGGTACTCATCCAATAGGGCCTGGTTCAAGGTGTCAAAGGCCCGGACGAACCTTTGACATAGGCCACTTGAATTAGCGCAGGTCTTCGTAAGGCAAGCCGACGTACTGCTCGGCGATGACGCGCTGACCGGCTTCGGAGTTCAGGTAATACTTTAGCTCCGATTCCATAAAGCGTGAAAAGGTCTGGCCTTCGACGCCATTGGCCTGAAGTTCGGCATCGTAGTTGTGCAGCATGTTCGACATCCACCAGGAAAACCGTTCACCGTTCCATACCCGGCGCAGGCAAATCTCCGAGTATTGATGGATACAGTCCGTGTCCTTCTCCTTGTAAACCCGTTTCATGATCTTGTAGAGGGTGGCGACATCCGAGGCTGCCAGGTTCAGGCCCTTGGCACCCGTAGGCGGTACGATGTGGGCTGCATCGCCGACCAGAAAGAGTTTGCCATACTGCATTGGTTCGCACACAAAGGATCGCAGCGGAGCGATGCTTTTCTCGATGCTCGGCCCGGTGACCAGGTCACGCGATACGTTTTCAGGCAGACGCTTCTTCAACTCATCCCAGAACCGCTCGTCCGACCAGTCTTCTACCTTGTCGGTCAGAGGCACCTGAAGGTAATAGCGTGACCGGGTTTCGGAGCGTTGGCTGGCCAGCGCAAACCCTCGGTCGGTCTTGGCGTAGATCAGTTCTTCGTTGCAGGGGGGCGTGTCGGACAGCAGCCCCAGCCAACCGAAGGGGTAGACGCGTTCGAATTCAGTACGTTTGTCTTCAGGGATGGTCTTGCGGGAAACACCGTGGAAGCCGTCGCAACCAGCGATGTACTCACAGTCCAGGCGATGTTCGACGCCGTCTTTGCTGTAGGTCACGTAGGGCGCTTCGCTGTCGACGTCATGCAAGGTCACGTCACTGGCTTCGTAAACAGTGGTCAGGCCCGCAGCCTGGCGAGCTTCCATCATGTCGGCGGTGATTTCGGTCTGGCCGTAACACATGACGGTATCGCCACCGGTCAGTTTTTTCAGGTCGATGCGATAGCGGGCATCATTGATGCTCAGTTCGACCCCTTCGTGGACATGGCCTTCACGGTCCATCCGCTCGCCGACACCGGCTTCATGGACCAGGTCGACAAACCCCTGCTCCAGGATGCCCGCACGGATGCGGCCGAGTATATAGTCACCGGTGACTCGTTCGAGGATGACATTGTCGATGCCCTGTTTGGCTAGCAGTTGGCCCAACAACAGCCCGGAAGGGCCGGCTCCGATGATGGCAACCTGAGTTCTGGTGGTGTTCATGGCGTACCTCGATTCTTTTCTTGTAAGGATGTCAGACACGGGCCGGACACAGCATCACCGCACCTGTTGATGACATGATCAAAGAACGCGCGAGGTTTCGGAATTCACCTTTGTGATAAAAACTTGTACTTTTCGTTCAAGTGGAGCTATTCAGCTTGGCCAGAATCGGCTTTAAATCAGTGTTTTTCACGGAAATCCCTGGGTGACAGCCCGGCCTGTTGTTTAAAGAATCGCGAAAAGTAGCCGGGGTCGCTGAAGCCGAGATCAAAGGCGATCTGGTCTATATGGGTGCGGGTGTACACCAGCTTGCGCTTGGCTTCGAGCAACAAGCGCTCCTGCAACAAGGATTTGGCGTTGCGTTGCATGGCCTGCTTGCACAAGCGGTTCAGCCGGCTGGGGGTGGTGTTCAAAGCACTGGCGTAGTCTTCTACGCGCCATTGGTCGCGGTAGTGATGCTCGATCAACTGCCGAAACTCTTGCAGCGTGCTGACCGGTTCATGGGTGTGCTGCTCAATGTGGTCGCTGTGCAGCCGCTTCCGGCTCATGCTCATCAACACCATGCGCACCAGCCATTCGCACATCAGCCATCGGCCTGTCGCCAGGCTGCGGAATTCCGTTTGCAGTTGCTCAAGGCTTTGCCTGAGTTGAGCCAGTTCCGGATCGGAAGGCAGGAATTCAATGACCTCGGCCTGATTCAACAAGTGTTCAAAGTAGGGCCGGGCTCTATCCTGGTCGTCGTTGATGATCAGGTTTTCGGCAACCGTCAGCACCAGGCCTTCGGTCTCCGGTGCGAAATTGAAGCTGTGCACCATACCAGGAGGAATGGCAATGCAGCAGGGCGCCTCGCTGTCGTAGTGCTCGTCGTCGAGGTGGGTGGTCACACTGCCGGCAAAAATAAAGATGCACTGCAACATTCGGCCGTGGCGATGAGGCCTGATTTGCCAACCCAGGGAGCGGCTGCGCGAGGCGATAGGCTCGATGTGGATGAATTCAGCGGTTTCTTCGGTGTGCTGCTCCCCGTAAAGGGTAAACACCGGTACATTTTCCAGCTTTTGCAATGAAGAATTACCTGGGTTTGGGCCAAAAGTATTGATGGTACCCTGGAAAACGAAACAGAGATGTCTAAAGTTAGGTCGTATCGCACCGATACAGTGACCAAAATGAACGCCAATAATATTGGTAGTCTAGCTCACCGTGCATGCAGGGTACAGTTGCGCACCAGGTGCGGGTATCGCGCATAAAGAGAGGAAAGAGCATGATCAAATCTATACTCCAGCGAGTGTTTCGCACTCAGAACCTGAATGAAGTGCTGGAGCAGGCACTGGACGCCGTGGTGAGCATTGATCATCGCAACCGTGTCACCTTTTTCAATGCGGCCGCTGAGCGCCTTTGGGGTTATTCCAGAAAAGAAGTGCTGGGCAAGAATGTCAAAATGCTGGTTCCGAAAGATATTCAGAGCCAGCATGACTCCTTGATCGAGAACAATAGAGTAACCGGCAAGGATAAAATTGTCGGCATCAGTCGAGATGTATTGCTTGAAAAGGCAAATGGAGAAAAAACCTGGGCAAATCTGTCATTAAGTAAAGTGATCAGTGGCGGTCGGATTACCTATACGGCCTTCGTCAAGGATATAACCGTTGAGCGCAATGCCAGTGAGATAGTAAACCAGACGCTCGAACAGGCTCTGGATGCCGTTGTTACCATCGATGATCAGAACAACATTACCTTTGCCAACGCAGCAGCGGAACAGTTGTGGGGATACTCAAGAGATGAATTGCTGGGTGAGAATGTCAAAAAGTTGGTGCCCCCGGATATTCGCTCCGAGCACGACAACATGGTCAATGCGAATCGAAAGACTGGAGTCGACAAAATTGTCGGGACCACCAGAGAAGTACCGATCCACCGGCGGGATGGTGAAATTCGCTGGGCAACCCTGGCCCTCTCCAAGATACGGCTGGAGGGAAAAATTTTCTATACTGCTTTCCTGAAAGATGTCACAGAGGAAGTCGCCCGAAGAGAAGAGTTCCGCATGCTTTCGATGGTGGCGGATGAAACAGATAACTCGGTCGTTATTACAGGGCCGGATGGCACCATTACTTACGTTAACGGCGGCTTTACCAAGCTGACTGGATATGGGCTCGATGAAATACGTGGTCGTAGACCGGGTGATTTCCTGCAAGGCAAGCATACCGATCCGGACACAGTCGCCAGGATTCGCCAGAAGATCAAGCAACGAGAGCCCTTCTTCAGCGAGATCCTCAATTACGCTAAAGACGGCAGACCCTACTGGATATCCATGGCCATCAATCCGGTGTTCGATGAGTCTGGTAAGCTCTCCAACTTGATTTCAATTCAGGCCGACATTACCGAGACCAAAAAGTTGAGCCTGGAGTTCAGTCGCAAGTTTGAAGCGGTAGGAGAAAAAACAGGTATTGCAGAGTGGGCATCTGATGGTTCAGCTACCAAAGCGAATGCTTATCTTCTTGATAGTTTGGGTTATTCGGATGAATCCAGGGCGCTGCCTGCGATGGGGGGCTTGAAGCAAATGCTGGGAGACGAGGCATTTGCAAAAGTGATGAAAGGAGAGACTGTTAGCGGGAATTTTGGCCTGCCGGATCACAAGGGTAAGGCTCATTGGTTTGAGGCAACTGCCTGCCCAATTCTCGATTTTGAAGGGCGGGTAAGTTACATCGTCACCTATGGTACTGACATAGATACTCGGCTGGAGGCCATGAGAGTGACCGATGAGGAAATGGGCAGAGTCAAAGCCTCAAGTGATCAGATCAGTAAAATCATCAGCGTCATAAATGATATTTCAGCGCAAACCAATCTGCTGGCATTGAATGCAGCGATTGAGGCGGCTAGAGCAGGTGACGCGGGGCGTGGCTTTGCAGTAGTCGCTGATGAAGTCCGGCAACTGGCACAACGATCAGCCTCATCTGCCAGTGAAATCAGTAAGCTGGTAGAAGAGACTACCCAACGAATAGAGGCACTTTCTGCGTCGTTAAGACGAATGAATGAAAGCGATGCTGAGCAATGAGATCTAGCGTTTGATCTGAATTTCCGACTGGGCTTCGCAACTGCAGGCGAGTATTTCGCCTTCGTTGACCCAGGCGAGTGGGTCCTGGCGGTAGTGAACCTTGCCTTCGACCAGTTCCATGCGGCAGGCGCCGCAGTAACCTTCGCGGCACTGGAACGGCACCTGGTGGCCGGCACGTTCCAGTTGTTCCAGTACGCTGACGCCCTGCCCAGCGGGCAGGGAGATCAGTTCAGCTCGGATTTTAGCCTGAGCGGTCACAGCTCGAAATCCTCCAGGGCGTCGGTATCGAGTTCGCTGTGAATGGCACCGACCAGGTAGGTGCTGATTTCGGTTTCCTGAGGCGCGACCTGCACCTGGTCGCTTTGCAGCCAGGTGTCCATCCAGGGCAGGGGGTTGGATTTGTTGCCGAACAGAGGCTCAAAACCAATGGCTATCAGGCGCTGATCGGTGATGTGATCAACGTACTGGCTGAGAATGTCGATGTTCAGGCCGATCATGGAGCCGTCCTTGAACAGGTATTTGGCCCATTCGCGTTCCTGTTCAGCGGCTTCCTTGAAAATGCTGATCACGGTGTCGCGTTCTTCGCGTGCGATCTCCGCCATTTCCGGGTCGTCCTGGCCTTTGGCCATCAGGTTCAGCATGTGCTGAGTGCCGGTCAGGTGCAGGGCTTCGTCGCGAGCGATCAGGCGAATGATCTTGGCGTTGCCTTCCATTTTTGAGCGCTCAGCAAAAGCAAAGCTGCAGGCAAAACTGACGTAGAAGCGGATGGCTTCGAGAACGTTGACCGAAACCAGGGTCCGATACAGCAGACGCTTCAAATGGCGTAACGCATCCCGACCTTCCTGGCTGGCGCGGAAGCCATCGCTGGCGATCTGATAGTGTTGGCTGGCGTTGATCAGTTCATCGTAATAACGCGTGACCGATATGGCGCGCTGCACAATGGCCGGGTTGGTGACGATGTCGTCAAAAACACTGCCGGGCTCGTTCAGCACGTTGCGCATGATGTGAGTGTAAGACCGTGAATGAATGGTCTCACTGAAGGCCCAGGTCTCGATCCAGGTTTCCAGTTCGGGCAAGGAAACGATGGGCAGCAGGGCCATATTGGGCGAACGACCCTGGACGCTGTCGAGCAGCGTCTGGTACTTCAAATTGCTCAAAAAGATGTGCTGCTCGTGCTCCGGTAGGGCGATGAAGTCCTTGCGGTCACGCGACAGGTCGACTTCTTCCGGACGCCAGAAGAACGACAGCTGTTTCTCGATCAGCTTCTCGAAAATCGGGTACTTCTGCCGATCGTAACGCGCCACATTCACCGTCTCGCCGAAGAACATCGGCTGACTGAAGGCGTCAAACTCTTTCTGGTTGAAGGTCTGGTAACTCATTCTGTTTCCTCAGATCTTGCAGGCGCCGCTGGCGCAGTCGTCGTCACCCATCTCTTCACCCGCACCGTCGCGGGTGTTGTGGTAGTAGAGGGTTTTTACGCCGAGCTTGTAGGTGGTCAACAGATCTTGTATCAGTTGCTGCATGGGTACTTTACCGCCTTCAAAGCGAGACGGATCATAATTGGTGTTGGCCGAGATCGACTGGTCGACAAACTTCTGCATGACACCAACCAGGTTCAGGTACCCTTCGTTGTTGGCCATTTGCCACAACAGCTCATACTGGTCGCGCAGCGTTTCGATTTCCGGTACGACCTGCTTCATGATGCCATCCTTGGAGGTTTTGACGCTCACCAGGCCGCGCGGCGGCTCAATGCCATTGGTGGCATTGGCGATCTGCGACGAGGTTTCAGAGGGCATCAACGCAGTCAGGGTGGAGTTGCGCAAGCCAGTGCTGACGATGTCCTGGCGCAGGCTGTCCCAATCAAGCTTGAGCTCGGTTTCGCAGATCTTGTCGAGGTCTTTTTTGTAGGTGTCGATCGGCAGTTTGCCCTGGGAATAATGGGTTTCGGAAAAGCCCGGGCAGGCCCCAAACTCTTTGGCCAACCGGTTGGAAGCCTTGAGCAGGTAATACTGTATGGCTTCAAAGGTATCGTGCGTCAGCTCCAGCGCTGAACCGTCCGAGTATTTCTTGCCGTTCTTGGCCAGGTAGTAGGCGTAGTTGATGACGCCTACGCCCAGGGTGCGACGCTTCATGGTGCCCAGTTCGGCGGCTTTTACCGGATAGTCCTGGTAATCCAACAGGCTGTCGAGTGCGCGCACAATCAGGTCGGCCAGTGGCTCAAGTTCGTCCAGTGATTGCAGCGCACCCAGGTTGAAGGCGGCCAGGGTACAGAGGGCGATTTCACCGTTCTCATCGTTGATGTCGTTGAGGGGCTTGGTCGGCAGAGTGATTTCCATACAGAGGTTGCTCTGCCGCACCGGCGCTTGAGCCGGGTCGAAGGCGCCGTGGGTGTTGCAGTGGTCCACGTTCTGAATATAGATACGACCAGTCGAAGCGCGCTCCTGCAACAGAGTCGAAAACAGCTCCTTGGCAGGCAGGGCTTTTTTGCGGATATCGTCACGGGCTTCGTATTGGGCATACAACGCTTCAAAGCGTTCCTGATCCTCGAAGAAGGCGTCGTACAGGTCCGGTACGTCCGATGGGCTGAACAGAGTGATGTTCTGGCCCTTGATCAGACGGGTGTACATCAGGCGGTTCAACTGGACGCCGTAATCGAGCTGGCGAACGCGGTTTTCTTCGACACCACGGTTGTTCTTCAATACCAGCAGGCTTTCCACTTCGAGATGCCAGAGCGGGTAGAAAAGGGTTGCAGCACCACCACGAACACCGCCCTGGGAGCAGCACTTCACCGCGCTCTGGAAGTGTTTGTAGAACGGAATGCAACCGGTATGAAAGGCCGCGCCGCCGCGAATGGGCGAGCCAATGGAACGAATGCGGCCCGCGTTCACACCGATGCCCGCGCGCTGGCTGACATAGCGTACGATGGCGGCCGAGGTGGCGTTGATGGAGTCGAGGCTGTCGTCAGACTCGATCAGCACACAGGAACTGAACTGGCGTGTGGGTGTGCGAATGCCAGCCATGACAGGCGTCGGCAAGGACAATTTAAAGGTCGAAACCGCCTCATAGAAACGCTGAATAAAGCCCAGGCGAGTGTCTTTCGGATAGCTGGCAAAGAGGCTGGCAGAGATCAGAATGTAGAGAAACTGGGGCGATTCGTAGATCTGCCCAGTCACCCGGTTTTGCACCAGATACTTGCCTTCGAGCTGTTTAACAGCGGCGTAGGAGAAGTTCAGGTCACGCTCATGGTGCAGGAAGCCTTCCATCGCCTCATAGTCGGCGTCGCTGTAGTCGTCATAGAGGTGCTGATCGTAACGACCTGCTTCAATCATGCTGATGACATGATCACGCAACTTGGGTGGCTCGAACTGGCCATAGGCTTTTTTGCGCAGGTGGAAGATGGCCAAACGCGCCGCCAGATATTGATAATCTGGATAGGTTTCGCTGATCAGATCGGCCGCAGCCTTGATCAAGGTCTCGTGTATGTCGGAGGTGGTGATGCCGTTCTGGAACTGCAACTGGGCTTTCAGTTCGACTTGAGATACAGAAACATTTAGCCCTTCAGCTGCCCAGGTGATGACCTTGTGAATCTTGTCCAGATCCAGGGGTTCGGATTGACCATTGCGTTTGACGACTGAGATGGATGAGGTGTTCAAGGCGTATCCTCCGCTGTGCCTGTTGGGCGTGTATGTCATTGTCAGGTAGCAGCTTCGATACCGACGTGACCGCCTTGAGCACCGAAATCCCTGAAAGAGCGGCCGACAGAATAGTAGGGTGCGGCTCGCAAAATGCCCACATATAGTGGTTTGTTAGGGTTCGACTGTCAATATCTGGTGAAAGATTGATCTACAGATAAAGTTGCCCCGAAAGCCGCGAACGGAGCGACTCCTTTCTTTAGTCGATCAAACTTTGTTCAGCTTCTTTACATAATGATACAAATTATTGAGACAGCAGCGTCCAGACACCGAAGGCGATAAAGAGCAAGCTGGCCACTCTATGAGCGGCGGTCAAGGGTAATCGTTGCATCAACCAATGCCCGGCCAAAATCACAGGTACGTTGGCCGCAAGCATGCCAAGTGTCGTTCCCAGGGTCACCCAGAATACCGATTGAAACTGCGCAGCCAGCAAAACGGTGGCGATCTGAGTTTTATCGCCAATCTCGGCCAGGAAAAACAGAATAAAGGTAGCCCAGAAGGCTCCCAGTCGGTCGAAGCGGCTGGGCTCTGAATCGTCGTTGTCCGGGATCAATAGCCACAGCCCAACAGCAATAAAGCTGCCGCCCAGTACCCAGCGCACCCAGTCATTCGGTATGACGCCACTTAGCCACTGGCCAAGCAGGGCAGACAACCCGTGATTGAGGAGAGTAGCCAAGGTCAAGCCCAGGATAATGGCACCACGACGGTGGAAGCGAGTGATCAGGAACAGCGACAATAGCTGAGTTTTATCGCCAATTTCGGCGATGGCCACAGCCAGGGTGGAAGTCAGGAATGCATCCATTATCAAATACCAGGGGCGGGATGATTACCAAAAGGCAAACAACACAGCCCCGCCCAGGACGCCATGGTGTTTGCCTCAGGTCTCATCAGTCCGGCAAGGCTGCCGGGTGCGACGACCATGAGCCTTTGGCTCAAGTCTGTTGACCGTCGCGCCAGTTGGGTACTGGCCGATTACTCCCCCAAGACGCCGCGCAGTCTAAACAGGTGCGGCATCGAAATCAAGATCCCTCCATAGGCTATTGGCTTCAAGGTTGCTGGCTCAGGCGCCGAGTTTTCCCCCACTTGAAAGCACGTTTGATCAGGGGCAAGCCCAGTGACAGCGCAGCGAGCAAAAGCAGGGTGAGGGAGATCGGCTTGTCAATAAAGACGCCCCAGTCACCACCGGATATCTGCAAAGCTCTGCGCATGGATTCCTCCATCAAGGCGCCCAATATCATGCCGAGAATGAGTGGTGCGGCCGGGAAACCATAGAGCCGCATGGCGAGGCCAATCAGGCCAAAGCCCAGCAGGAAGAGCAAGTCGTAGCGACTGAAGTTCAGTCCGAAGACGCCGACCATGCAGAAGATCAGAATCAAAGCCAGCAAAATGGGGCGAGGGGTATCCAGCACCTTGGCGATCAGCGGGATCAATGGCAGGTTCAGTACCAGCAGGAAGAGGTTACCAATGTACATGCTGGCAATCACGCCCCAGAACACGTCCGGGCGTTGCTCCATCAGCATTGGGCCTGGGGTTACTCCCATGACCAGCAAGGCACCGAGCAATACCGCCGTCGTGCCTGAACCCGGGACGCCGAGTGTGAGCAAAGGAACAAAGGAGCCGCCACAGGCTGCGTTGTTGGCCGCCTCAGGAGCGGCTACACCCTTGATGTTGCCTTTGCCGAAGGTGTCTGCGTCCTTGGCAATGCGTTTTTCCAGGCTGTACCCCAGGAAGGAGCCAATGGTTGCTCCAGCGCCAGGCAGTACACCGGTGAAAAAGCCGAGAACCGAGCTGCGACCTACCGGTGCGGCCATCTCTTTTACCTCGGACCGGGTCAGCCTCAGCGAACCGATGACATTGCGCTGGCTGGTGTTCTGCCGCCCTCCCTTGAGCAGCATGTAAAACACCTCTGCCAACGCAAAGATGCCAAGAGCTACAATCAGGAAGTCGATGCCGTCGAGCAACTCAATGGTACCGAAGGTATAACGCTCGGTGCCGGTCTGCAGATCCATGCCCATGATGGACACCATCATGCCAAAAACGGCGGCCATCAAACCCTTGACCAATGACTTGTCGGATAAACTGACTACGGCCGTCAAGCCAAGAATCATAAGAGCAAAATATTCAGCGGGGCCGAAACTCACCGCCACTTTCGACAGCGCCGGCGCAATCAGCATCAGCCCGATGATTGACACCGTGCCACCTATAAAGGAGGCATAGGCGGCAATGGCCAACGCCTTGCCGGCCTTGCCTTGCTGTGCCATGGGGTAGCCATCGAAGGAGGTGGCTACGGTTCCCGCGACCCCCGGTGCGTTCAACAGAATCGACGAAGTAGAGCCGCCAAAAATAGCACCGTAATAGACCCCGGCCATCAGGATCAGGCCGGATGAGGGTGCCATGCCGAAAGTGATGGGAATCATCAATGCCAGGGCGCTGATCGGGCCGAGGCCGGGTAACATGCCAATAATGGTACCGGCAAAAACACCAATAAAGACGTAAAACAGGTTGATTGGTTCCAGCGCAATGCTGAACCCATAGAGTAAGCTGGTAAAAGCGTCCACAGTGAATCTCCTGCAATTGGACGAGCCGTGTTAAAACGGCAGAATACCGGTCGGTAAATAGATGCCGAGCGCTTTAGTCATGGTCAAGTACAAGGACACAACCACTGAGAAGCTCACAATCATGCTAACGACCCAGCGCTGATAGCCGTACAAACAGGACAAGCCGAAACCGAGCGCTACAGAAGCCACAACAAACCCTAAGGGTTGCAATGCAAAGGCATAGACAATAATGGCCAAGGAAGTCGCAATCACCTGCATTGTTGGGCGCTGCCACCAGGTACCCTCAAAAGCGACTTTGTCGGTTGCAGGAGGCGTTTCTGGTCGTTCAAAAAACAGGAAAACCGAGAGTACGAAGAAACTCAGTCCCAGTGCTTTTGGAAACGCATCGGAATCCACTGGCCGTGGGAGTGGAAAGGATGGAATGGCAAATGCCATCCATAAATAGCCGAGTGAGAACAGGGCCAGAATCAAACCGAGAGTTTGATTGGCGTGCAATCTGGTCATGAGAAACCTCTAAACAGCCATGAGCCGCCAACCGAGAACTTTGGTTCCCGGAGGCGGCTCGGACAATGACAATTAACGCAACATGCCCAGGTCACTCAACACAGAGCTGAACTGTTCCAGTTGGGCATCCAGAAACTCGCCAAACTCATCGCTGGTCTGGTAGGCATCAAGCCAGCCCAGACGCGCTGTCGCTTCTTTCCAGCTGTCGGTTTCCATCATGCGCTGGTAGAGGTTCTCGTAGTAGCTTACGGCGGCTGGTGACATGTCCTTGGGGGCCATGATGCCCCGCCAGATATCAAAGGTGTAGTCGATGTCCTGTTCCAGATAGGTCGGTACATGCTCCAGAGAGCCTGCAATCCGTTCTGGTGAAGAGACAGCCAGGGCGCGCAACTGACCACCCTGCAACTGACTCGAAGCTTCCCCTGCACCGGTGATCACCGCAGCAACATGGCCACCCAGCAGAGCCGTCATGGCTTCACCACCACCAGAGAAGGCGATGTAGTTAACGCTGGCGGCATTCAGGCCATAGGCCGCGGCCGCACCGGCGATGGAAATATGATCCATTGAACCTGCGGCTGAACCTCCCGCCACGCTCAATCCGGGGTTTTCTCTGATGGCCTCAAAAAGCTCGTTCGCTGTCTGGTAAGGTGAATCTGCTTTTACCAATACAATGGAATAATCGGTAATCAGGCGGGCAACGGGTTGGAAATCCCTGTGGTTGAAACGGGACGTACCAGCCAATGGCACCAGGATAATGGGTGGGCTGGCGGCGAACAACATATGGTCATTTCGGGAATCGCGCGCAATTTGCGCCCAGGCCACGGCACCGCCACCGCCCGGGATGTTGATGGCCGCGAAATTCTGGTCGGCCAGGCCTTCTTTGCGAATGACATTGGCCGTGGTGCGAATCAGGGTGTCCCAGCCACCGCCGGGGTTGGCAGGCGCAATATAGGAAACCGGACGAGTGGGTTGCCACTCATCAGCAGCGGCGCTTGTGGTCACCAGAGTGCCAGCCAGCGCAACGGCAGTCAGTGATAAAACGGAAAGGCGCTTGAGCGCCGTCAGACATAAACGAGTCATAAGCTGAACTCCTGTGATTGTTATCTTTGTAGACCAGGAAGGGTCAGCGATGACTCTATTCAGGCGTGGCTCAGCTCACAATATTGTGAGTTTAACGGTTAAAAAGGTCCTAAAACGCATTTTGTTCATAAAGTTCATGGAATTGAAAAGCTCATCGCCATTGATAGCGTCGCTCGGGTCGGCCGACCTCGCCATACACCAGTTCTGCCTTGACCTGGCCCTGGGCCACCAGGTACTCCAGATAGCGGCGCGCTGTTGATCGACTGGCACCCATACCCTCGGCCAGCGTCATTGCGGTAATGGCAACGGGTGTTTGGCTCAACTTTTCAGTTACCGCATCCAGAGTCAGCTTGTCGATGCCTTTGGGAAGGCGAGGTGAATCATTGATGGCAATAGATGCCGATCGTTTCAGTGCAGCATCCAGCTCCTGCTGACTGAGTTCTGATTGAGACTGGAGCAGAGTGCGCTCCTGTTTGAATCGCTTCAGCATCTGATGCATACGGTCTGACTGAGTCGGCTTGATCAGATAGTCGAATACACCACCACGCAAAGCTTCCTGAATGGTTTCTACTTCCTTTGCTGCGGTAATCATGACCACATCGATTTGCTTGTAGTGTTGACGAATGTGCCATAACAACTCCAGGCCGACGACATCCGGCAAATAGGCGTCCAACAATACCAGGTCAATCTGGTCACCTTGCTGGGCGAGCATATCCCGGGCCTCCTGGCCGGAGCGAGCCATTGCCAGCACCTCGAAACTCGGTGCTTGCTGAATAAACTCTCGATTGATGTCTGCCACCCGAAAATCGTCTTCTATGATCAGTATCTGATAGGCCTTGCCACTCATTCGCTTATCTCCATCGCCAGGGCTACGGCGCTTTTGTTGACGCTGGCCACGACGCAGGCACCGCCCATTTCACTGTCTTCAAAACTGACCGCGCCACCGAGCCGCTCACACAAGCGACTGACCTGAGCCAGGCCGATACCACGATGGCGGCCTGGCTTGGTGGAAAACCCTTCTTCCAGTACATGGTGGCTGATCTCAGGCTCTATTCCATAGCCGTTGTCTTCTACTTCAATGACCAATTGTTCGCCCAGATCAGTAAAGAACAGTTGCACCTGCATTCTGTTTTGTTGCCGCTCGCAAACGGCATCAAAGGCGTTATCGAGCAGGTTGCTGACGATGGTCATCAACGCCTGTTGACCGTTCGGGCTTAACGGCAGGTGCAAGGAGCAATCATCCGACATGGTCAGTTGAATGCCGCGTTGTTCCGCTCGCATCATCTTGCCCAACAACATACCGCTGACGATGGGGTCCGACAGGTGTGCCAGCAAAAAAGCCACTTGATCCTGGGCGATCTGGCTTTCCTGTTCGATCAATGCCAGAGCTTGCTCATGCTGACCCAGCTGCAACAGGCCTGATATGGTGTAAAGCCGGTTGGAAAATTCATGGGCCTGAACCCGGAGGGTGTCAACATCCGCGCTGGCCTCGTGCAATGCTCTTGAGAGTTCCATGATTTCGGTCTGGCTGCGAAAGGTCGCCACGGCGCCTGCGAGGCCGTGCGGGCTGAGAATAGGCACCCGGTTTACGACCACAGGCTGATCACCCACCCAGGCTTCCTGGTCAAATTCCTGGGTGCCGGTCGTCATGACATCGGAGAGCCTGGAATCCGGAATCAAGTGGGTGACCGGTTGGTTGAGGACATCGTGGGAGTCGTTCAAGGACAGCATTCGTCTTGCCGCCTGGTTGATCAGCGTGACTTTGCCTTGTTCGTTCACGGCAACAATGCCTTCGTGGATGGACTGCAGAATGGCTTCCTTTTCTTTCACAAGGCGTGCAATCTCTTCCGGCTCCATACCGAGAATGACACGCTTGAAATGCCGTGCGATCAAAAAAGCCATGCCCAGTCCGAGTAACGCAATGGCGCCGATCATTTGCCAACTGAATTGCAAGTAGCGGCCGACATCAACTGCCACATCTTCCATCATGAAACCGACCGAAACAATGCCGATGATGTCGCCCTCTGGGCTGAATACGGGGGCTTTGCCGCGAATAGCCTCGCCCAGAGAACCGGTTGCTTCGGAGACATAGGACTCACCATCGATCAGGGCCCGGTCGTTGTCACCACCGACCATGGTCAAACCCAGACGCTCTGGCAGTGGGTGGGCATAGCGAACGCTTTCATGGTTGCCGACCACGACATACTCCGCGCCGGTTTCCAATCGAATACGCTCAGCAATGGGCTGAATGATCGCGCTGGGGTTATCGCTATCGAAGGCGGCTATCAGTTCGGGAATGACGGCCACGGTTCGAGCCACCCCCAGGGCGCGCAGGCCAATCTGCTCGCTGATGATTTCGCCCTGGCGAGCACTCAGATAGGCACCCTGGACCCACTGCATGACGATCAGCAGAGTCCCGACGAGCAGCATCATCTGAGCGACGATGCCCAGACGCCACCGTCGCTTCAGACTGTGGGTTGGCTTTATCACGGTCATTATTGTTGTTTCCGTGTCATGTTAAACGTATGGGGCTGATCAAGGCGGTAATAATAGCACGCACCCTGTAAGGCTGGACATTCCACGGCATGGTCTTATGCTTCAGGAATCCACGGCAACCAGATCCAGACCCATGTGTGAATTGCTTGGCATGAGTGCCAACACCCCAACCGACCTCTGCTTCAGTTTCACCGGCTTGACTCGTCGCGGTGGCCAGACCGGCCCGCACAAGGATGGCTGGGGCGTGGCTTTTTATGAAGGCAAGGGGGTGCGCTGTTTTCATGAATCCGGTGCCAGTGCGAGCTCGCGCATTGCCGAGGTCGTACAGACGCACCCGATCAAGAGTGAAGTGGCCATTTGCCATATTCGCCAGGCCAATGTCGGCGCCGTCTGCCTGGCCAATACCCACCCCTTTATTCGGGAAATGTGGGGGCACTATTGGACCTTTGCTCACAATGGTCAGTTGGAAGGGTATCTGCCTCAATCAGGGATTTTTCAGCCAGTGGGCACGACCGACAGCGAGGCGCTATTTTGTGATCTGATGAACCAGGTACGATTAGACTGCGGCCCGGAATGTGACCTTGAAAGGTTGACGTCTTTTCTGGTATCCCGCAGCCAGGCCTATGCGCAACTGGGTGTATTCAACCTCCTGCTCAGCAACGGTGACTGGCTGTTTACCTTCTGTACCACCAAAATGGCCAGCATCACCCGCAGGGCTCCCTTTGGTCCTGCCCGGTTGAAGGATGCGGACGTCATCGTCGATTTCGAAGCCGAGACCACCCCCAATGACATCGTCAGTGTCATCGTCACCGAACCGTTGACCAGCGATGAGCAGTGGGATCTCTATCAGCCGGGCGAATGGCGGCTGTGGCAAAAGGGTCTGGTGATTGATCAGGGGCGGGTCCCCATCCCTGAGCGAGAGCATCCTGCTCAGGCCTGAGAGTCCACGCCCATGCAATTCCGGCAGACCTCGATTACATTCCTTGCTTTATTAACATACCATACGGTATGGTATGCTTTATCCCGGTCAAGACAAGGAAATGCAACGCATGAAACTCTATAAAATCAGTGGTTGGCTGTTGGTTGCGATTGGTGTTCTGCACAACAGCATTGGGTTGGCAATGGGGTGGCCCATTCTGGGTGACATGGTCGCCGACGGAGTCTGGAACAGCATCGAGCCTGGTGGGCAGATGCACTTTGATCGTAGCGCCATTCTGTGGTTTCTGCTGACCGGCTTTTTCTGGATGTTGCTGGGCTACCTGATGCAGGCCTGGCTTGATCAATCCCTGGCCCCCTTGCCAAGAGCGCTGGGCTGGGCCTTTGTCGCCGTTGGTCTCGTCGTTGCGATCATTCTGCCTGTTTCGGGCGCCTTGTTGTTCATCGCTCTTGGGCTGCTTGTCGTCTTCGGCGCAACTGAGTCAGATCAGGTTCGAGCATGAAAATCAGTCGTGAAGAATGGCTGTCCAGTGGCCTGGCCCTGCTCGCCGAGCATGGTTCAGAAGTGATCAAGATTGACCGACTTTGCCGCCACTTGAAGGTGACCAAGGGGTCGTTCTATCACTACTTTGCAAATCGCCAGGCTTTTGTAGACGAACTTCTTGCTTATTGGTTGAAAAAGGACACTGACGAGGTGATCGAGAGTCTTTCTGGCATGGCCGACCCTCATGTCCGAGGTCAAGCCTTGAACCAGCGTGTTGAACAGGCTGACTTGAAGCCGGAAATGGCCTTGCGCATCTGGGGGCATCAGGATCCTGGCGTGGCTGAGGCGGTAGCCCAGGTGGACAAGCGTCGCCTGGATTACTTGACCAGTCTGGTGCAAGAGCAGGCAGGGCGCAGCGATCAGGCTGAGTTGATGGCCAAACTGGCCTACGCGCACTTTGTGGGTTGCCAGACCCTGGGTGATCTCGTCAGCAAGGATGAATGGGCACAGATGGACCTACTGCTGCACCAGATGGTGCTCAACCAACTGGAGGGCTCACCATGAATGCATGGTTGTTGGCAGCGATACTGAACCTGATGGCAGCCTTGGTGCACATTGGCATTATCGTCGGAGGCCCTGGCTGGTACCGTTTTTTCGGCTCGGGTGAGCGTATGGCCATTATGGCGGAGCGCAAGCACCCCTGGCCTGCGATTCTGACCTCTACGATCGCATTGGCGTTGGCCGTGGCCTCGGCCTATTGTCTGGCGCTGGGAGGCTACCTGGGCGAATTGCCCTTGATGTGGTGGGTTGGTGTATTGCTGACGGCCATTTACACCCTGCGCGGGATCTTGCCATTGGTGGCCATGGCTTTTGCCAGACAAGCAAGAACGCCTTTTCTACTGTGGTCATCCTTGATTTGTGGTGGTATCGCTGTGGTGCATTGGTTGGCGTGGGTGTAATAGAAGGGCAGTGAATACTGCCCCTCGAAGCCCTTGATCAGTGGCCTTTGTTACTTAGCCAAACTGGTTCATGGTGTTGTCTTTGCCACCGGCCTTCAGTGCCGCTTCACCGGCAAAGAATTCCTTGTGGTCATCGCCAATGTTGGAGCCGGCCATGTCCTGGTGCTTCACCGTGGCGATGCCCTGACGAAGCTCCTGACGTTGAACGCCTGCTACATAGGCGAGCATGCCCTCGTCGCCGAAGTACCCCTTGGCCAGGTTGTCGGTAGACAACGCTGCCGTGTGGTAGGTTGGCAGGGTGATCAGGTGGTGGAAAATGCCCGCTTCGCGTGACGCATCACGCTGGAAGTTCTGGCACCACTTGTCGGCTTCCTGGCCGAGTTCAGTTGCGTCGTATTCGACACTCATCAGATCGGCGCGGTTGTAGGCGGAAACATCCTTGCCTTCCTGCTGCCATGCATCGAATACCTGCTGGCGGAAGTTCAGTGTCCAGTTGAATGAGGGGCTGTTGTTGTAGACCAGTTTGGCATCGGGCACTACGGCGCGAATGCGGTTTACCATCTGGGCGATCTGACCAACGTGGGGCTTTTCGGTCTCGATCCACAGCAGATCGGCACCATTCTGCAGGCTGGCGATGCAATCCATCACCACGCGGTCTTCACCTGAGCCCGCCTTGAACTGGAACAGACCAGAGGCCAGACGCTTCGGCTTCACCAGCTTGCCGTTTTGCTTGATGACAACGTCGCCATTATTGATGTCGGCTGCGCTTTCGATGATATCGCCATCGATGAAGCTGTTGTACTGGTCGCCCAAATCACCGGGTTCATTGGTAACGGCGATCTGCTTGGTCAGGCCGGCGCCCAGAGAGTCGGTACGGGCAACGATGACACCATCGTCGACACCCAATTCCAGGAAGGCGAGGCGGCAGGCGTTGATCTTGGCCAGGAAGTCGGCGTGAGGCACCGTGACCTTGCCATCCTGGTGGCCGCATTGTTTCTCGTCAGAGACCTGGTTTTCTATCTGGATGCAGCAGGCACCGGCTTCGATCATCTTCTTCGCCAGCAGGTAAGTGGCTTCGGCGTTACCAAAGCCGGCATCGATGTCGGCGATGATGGGCACCACATGCGTCTCGTGCTGGTCGATCTGGGTCTCAAGGCTGCGCGCCTTGACTTCATCACCGGCCGCTTGAGCGGCTTCCAGGTCACGGAACAGATGGTTCAGTTCCCAGGCATCGGCCTGACGCAGGAAGGTATACAGCTCTTCGATCAGCGCTGGTACCGAGGTTTTTTCGTGCATGGACTGGTCGGGCAGGGGGCCGAACTCGGAACGCAGGGCGGCAACCATCCAGCCAGACAGGTAGAGGTAACGGCGCTTGGTGCTGTTGAAATGCTTTTTGATGGAAATCATTTTCTGCTGACCAATGAAACCATGCCAGCAACCCAGCGATTGGGTGTACTGGCTGCTGTCCTGGTCGTAAGCCGCCATGTCTTCGCGCATGATTTTCGCCGTGTATTTGGCGATGTCCAGGCCCGTCTGGAAACGGTTCTGAGCGCGCATGCGTGCGGCATGCTCAGGCTTGATGGCGTTCCAGGTAGGGTTCTGCTTCAGAATGGAAGCGATGGCGTCGATGTCGTTGCGGTATGTCATGGTGGGCACCTGCCTTTTTATGATTGATGAGACCTTCGTCCGGGTTGAGTGTTTTTTGCTCAATCGGGCTTCGATAGGTCTTAATCTAGGCGGTTTTTTCTCATAATATAAATTTATATTTTAGATTTTCAGTATTCATACGGTGAATTTTATAGCGGATATGGGGCTTTCAGCGAAATTTCGCTGGCTAAGGCAGATTTCTTCCATAAGGCAACAGTAGTTAGCATGCATAAAAAAACCGGCCATTTAGCCGGTTTTGTTTATCACTGCACGGATTCTTAAAGCTTACTCATCCAGGAAGCTACGCAGGTGATCACTGCGCGTCGGATGACGCAACTTCCGTAATGCCTTGGCTTCGATCTGCCGAATCCGCTCACGGGTGACATCGAACTGCTTGCCGACCTCTTCAAGTGTGTGGTCGGTGTTCATGTCGATGCCGAAACGCATGCGCAGCACCTTGGCTTCGCGGGCGGTGAGCCCCGCCAGGACTTCGCGTGTCGCTTCGTGCAAGCCAGTGACCGTTGCCGAGTCGATGGGCATCTCCATGGTGTTGTCTTCGATAAAGTCGCCCAATGAGCTGTCTTCATCGTCACCAATGGGGGTTTCCAGCGAGATCGGCTCCTTGGAGATCTTCAACACCTTGCGGATCTTGTCTTCTGGCATGTCCATGCGCTCAGCCAGTTCTTCCGGCGTGGGTTCACGACCCATTTCCTGCAGCATTTGCCGAGAGATCCGGTTGAGCTTGTTGATCGTCTCGATCATGTGCACCGGAATCCGGATGGTGCGGGCCTGGTCAGCAATCGAACGGGTAATGGCCTGACGAATCCACCAGGTGGCATAGGTCGAGAACTTGTAGCCACGACGGTATTCGAACTTGTCCACGGCCTTCATCAAGCCGATGTTGCCTTCCTGGATCAGGTCGAGGAACTGCAAGCCACGGTTGGTATACTTCTTGGCGATCGAAATCACCAGACGCAGGTTGGCCTCAACCATTTCCTTTTTGGCGCGGCGCGCGCGCGCTTCACCGATGGATATACGACGGTGAATGTCCTTGATTTCCCCCAGGGTAATACCCGAGCTCTTCTGGACATTGCGCAATTTGCGCTGAGCACGACGCAGTTCCACTTCAAAACGGAAGGCTTCATCCGCATACCGGCTGTTCTCGAGCAGGTTGTTGAGCCACTCTTCCTCGGTTTCGTGGCCAACGAACATGTCGATGAATTCCTTGCGTGGCATGTTCAAGCTGCGCACACAGATGCTCAGTAGCTTGCGCTCCTGACTGCGAATTTCATCAACGGTGTTCTTGATCACATCCAGCGATTGGTCAAACTGGCGTGGCGCCAATTTAAAGCAGCTGAACGTCAGGCCCATGGCGGTGAGTGCTTCATTCGCTTCTTTGCTGTAGCGGCCTTTGCTGTCAACGGCTTTGGTAACCGCGTCCAACTGTTCGGCCAGCAGAGTGAAACGTTCACGCGCCAACTCGGGGTCGGGGCCGCCGTCACCTTCGTTTTCAGAGTCGTCGTCATCATCATCACTGGCGACAACGCTGTCGTCGACAATGGCATCCGGTGAGTCTGCAGCAGGCGAAGGGTCGGCTTCGTCCGGGTCCTGGAAACTGGTCAGAATGTCGGACAGGCGTCCGCCGTCCTCTTCCTGCACGGCTTCATAGGCTTTCAGGGTATTTTCGATCACCCCCGGGAAAAAGGCCATGGCTTGCATGACCTCTCGTGTGCCTTCTTCGATGCGCTTGGCGATAACAATTTCGCCTTCGCGCGTCAAAAGTTCTACCGTTCCCATTTCACGCATGTACATGCGCACCGGGTCGGTGGTGCGGCCAGTATCGGTTTCTACGGCTGCCAGAGCCGCTGCGGCCTCTTCGGTGGCATCGTCGTCATCGGTACTGCCTTCATCGGCCATCAATAACTCTTCGGCGTCCGGTGCCGTTTCGTAGACATTGATGCCAATGTCATTGATCATCGCAATGATGTCTTCGACTTGGTCAGGAGAGTTGATCTCTTCTGGTAAGTGGTCGTTCACTTCTGCGTAAGTCAGATAACCCTGTTCTTTCCCTCGGGCAATCAGTTCTTTGAGGCGTGACTGTTGCTGAGATTTTTCAGCCATAGAAACCCTGTATATTCATGAGTGGATCAAGCGCGGGCAAATAGCCCTCTAGTGTACCGTATATCAAGTAGTTAGCCAATTTTTAACCAGTAATTTCTTAACAATACGGTTCTCCCCCGGCTATACCTTGGCATCCGGAGTATTCGGGTCTTTCTGTGTCAGCCGAGTCACTGATTGGCCGGCTGTTTTTTCTTGCGTTGCAACGATAGAAATCGCTGCTTTTCTTCCGTCGTAACGGTTGGGTCTCTGTCGATGATGATGCGCTGTTTTAGTGCTTCGTATTCTGCATCGGGCGCTCTCTTGGTGAGGGCGGTCACCAATTTTTCAAGTTCCAGCCGTGCCCTATCGGCTGAATTAATCTCTTCACCGCCATGCTCTTCCAGCCAAAGGTAGTCCGAGGCGGCTATCGGCGCGAGGGTGGCACGCAGGCCATGTTGGCATAAATAATCAAAAGCGTGGTATAGATCGGTGCGCGGTGCCTGCTGCAGCAAGTCTACCACCTGTGTCAACAGGGCCTTGCCGGCCTGCTCCGGTAAATGGTTCAGTTGCTCCAGGTCCAGCTCTCTTGCCAGAGTCGGGTGGCGAATGAGCCAGGCGAGGCAGCGATGAATCAGACCAAACTGAACGCCCAGACCGGAGCGTTTTGGGGGTGCATAGGTCCCACCGGAGTTGTTGGTACCTGGCTCCCTGTCGTCAGGGAAGGGTGACTCCTGCCAGTAGTCCCCGGGTGGGGGGGCTTCAGGATTGGCTGGTCTGGGCTCTGCCGCCAGCTTTGGTTTGACTGCCTCAAAGCTGGATAAGATTTGTTCCAGTGGCAAGCCGACCAGGTTCGACAGTTGCTGCAGTAGCAATTGGTGCAGTACGCCAGCAGGCACCTGATCGATCCAGCCACGTGCGATGCTGGCCAAACGAGCTTTGCCATCGAGGCTGGAGACATCGGCCTGACTTTGCAGATGCTCAAACAGAAAGTCAGGCAAGCTCTGCGCCTGACGCATCCGCTTCATGAAGACTTCATGGCCTTCCTTGCGCACCAGGGTGTCCGGGTCTTCACCCTCTGGCAAAAATAGAAAGCGAGCCTGTTGGCCATCGTGAATTTCTGCCAGGGTGTTTTCCAACGCTCGCAGTGCTGCCCGTCGGCCGGCCTCGTCGCCATCGAAGCAGAAGACGATTTCCGGGGTCAGCTTGAACAGCCGCTGCACATGGGCGCGGCTGGTGGCGGTCCCCAGGGTAGCGACGGTATTTTTCACGCCAAATTGGGCCAGAGCGACCACATCCATGTAGCCTTCGACGATAAGAATGTTGTCGAAGCTGCGCAGTGCCTGACGGGCTTCATAAAGGCCGTAGAGTTCGTTGCCCTTGTGATAAATGGGCGTTTCAGGGCTGTTCAGGTATTTGGGTTTGTCGTCCGGGTTGATCACCCGGCCGCCAAAGGCAATGGTGCGCCCGCGTATATCGCGTATCGGGAACATCAGCCGTTGGCGAAATCGGTCGTATTCGCGGCCCTTGTCGTTGCGAATGGTCATGCCAGTTGCCAGCAACTGTTCGTTGGCATCGTCCTTGTTGGCAAAATGATTCATGAGGTTTTGCCAACCCTCGGGGGCATAACCGATCTGGTAACGCTGCACGACTTCCTCACTCAAGCCCCGGTTCAGTACATATTGCTGAACCGCCTGGGCGTTTTGATGGTGAAAAAGTTGGTGGTTGTAATAGTCCGCACAGGCACCCATCAGATCGTAGAGCGTGCGCTGCTTGCGCTGGCGCTCCTGTTGGGCCGGGCTCTGTTCTTCGCGCGGGACTTCGACACCCGCCTGGCGGGCCAATTCCTCGACTGCTTCAGGGAAGCTCAGGCGTTCGTATTCCTGCAGGAAACGCAAGGCAGTGCCGGATGCGCCACAGCCAAAACAGTAGTAAAACTGTTTGGTGGGGTTGACCGAAAAGGACGGGGATTTTTCGTTATGGAACGGGCAGCAGGCCCAATGGTCCTTGCCCTTCTTTTTCAGCGGGATGCGGTGGCCGATTACCTCGACGATGTCAGTGCGCTCGAGCAGGTCATCAATGAAATTATTGGGAATCAAACCGGCCATGATGGCATGCACCCTCTACGCCTGCAGTGGAACCCGACTGGCTCAGCAGAATGAATATGCTGGTTCGGGGAGACCGGGAATTCAGCTCAGTTGGGCTTTGATCTTCTGACTGACCGCGCCCATATCGGCTCGGCCCTGTACCTTGGGCTTGAGCAGGCCCATAACTTTGCCCATGTCCTGCATGCCTGTCGCTCCGGTGGTGGCGATGGCATCCTGAATCAGGGCATTGATATCTTCTTCCGACAGTGCCGCAGGGAGAAAAGTGGCAATCACCTCCATTTCTTCTCGTTCTATTGCGGCCAGATCATCGCGCCCGGCAGCATCAAACTGCGCTATGGAATCACGACGTTGTTTGTTCATTTTATCGAGAACGGCCAGCACTCTGGCGTCATCGAGTTCAATCCGCTCATCAACCTCGATGCGTTTGAGCTCAGCGAGGATTAGCCGAATCGTTCCCAGGCGTGTCTTTTCTTTGGCACGCATGGCGTCTTTCATCGCTTCGGTAATCTGGTGCTTGAGCTCAGACATCAGGTCAACCCACGGTAGTACAAGAGAAAATCAGTACAGGCGCACCATACGCTTGTTTTCACGCTGCAATTTCTTGGCGTGACGCTTGACGGCAGCTGCAGCCTTGCGCTTACGAACCCAGGTAGGCTTCTCGTAGTGCTCGCGACGGCGAACTTCAGACAGAACACCTGCTTTCTCGCAGGAACGCTTGAAACGGCGCAAAGCGACGTCGAATGGCTCGTTTTCTCTTACTTTAACGGCTGGCATTAAACAGACCTTTGGTTGTGGGTTTGACTGCTCGCCTTCGAAGGGTGGCTGGTTTTGACGCAACTTCAACCCCTCAAATTTGAGGCGCACGATTTTACTGCCTGGACCGAGCCCTGTAAAGCGCTACTGTGTTCGTGGCACAAACAAACCAGGCTGGAAACTGGCCTTGCTCAGCAAGCTTCATTACACTGCGCCCGTCCAGTATCAGGAAGCACTCTCGCCATGCGCGTTTTGGGTATCGAAACCTCTTGTGATGAAACCGCTGTCGCCATCTACGATTCCGAACAGGGGTTGATGGCGCACACCCTGTTCAGCCAGGTGGCCATGCACGCCGAATTTGGCGGTGTGGTGCCGGAACTGGCCTCGCGTGACCATGTACGCAAGCTGGTCCCTCTCATTCGTACTGTGTTCAAGGCCGCCGATCTGCCCTTTGGTGAAGTGGATGCCATTGCCTATACCGCAGGCCCGGGCCTGGTCGGTGCGCTGATGGTGGGTGCCTCTTTGGCGCGCTCATTGGCCTGGAGCTGGGAAATTCCTGCCCTGGCGGTGCATCATATGGAAGGGCACTTGTTGGCGCCCATGCTGGAAGATCGGCCGCCCCGCTTTCCCTTTGTGGCCCTTCTGGTCAGCGGGGGGCACACCATGCTGGTCGATGTGCAGAGTGTGGGTGCTTACGAGATACTCGGTGAGACGCTCGATGACGCTGCAGGCGAGGCCTTCGACAAGACTGCAAAAATGATGGGGTTACCTTATCCTGGTGGACCGCTGCTCAGCAAGCTGGCGGATCAGGGGCGCCCGGGGGTGTTTGAATTTCCTCGGCCCATGGTCGATCGGCCCGGTATGGACTTCAGCTTTTCTGGTTTGAAGACGGCCGTGCGCAATGCCGTAGCGGAACAGGCGCGTGATGGCGAGATTCCCGAATCGGTGATGGCCGACATTGCCTGGGCGTTCCAGGAAGCCGTAGTCGATACCCTGGTGATCAAATGCCGCCGCGCCTTGAAAGAGACGCGGCACCGCGCCCTGGTTATCGCTGGGGGTGTCAGTGCCAACCGACGGTTGAGAGAAAAACTTCAGGACATGGCGGACGCACAACGCTGTAAACTGTTTTATCCGCGACTCGAGTTCTGTACAGATAACGGCGCCATGATAGCCTACGCAGGTTGTCAGCGATTGCAGGCTGGCCAGCAGTCGGGCCTTGCTATTGAGGTCAAGGCGCGCTGGTCGCTGGAGACTCTGGAGGCGGTAAATGGCTGATCAGGTATTCCTGCAGGGCTTGAAAGTCGAGACTGTGATCGGCGTCTACGATTGGGAGCGCACCATTCGTCAAAATTTGTGGCTGGACCTGACATTGGCGTATGACTGTGCACCGGCCGGTAAAAGCGATGATCTGACTCTGGCGCTCGATTACGATGCACTGAGTCGCCATGTTCGCGATTGGGCGGCGCAGCAGTCGTTTCAACTGATCGAAACCTTTGCCGAGCAACTCTGTGTTCAGATTCACCGCTTTGCGGGGATTGATTCAATCGACTTGCGCATCAACAAGAAGGGCGCTGTGGCAGACTGCGACGGTGTCGGCATTCACATCCAACGGACCTTCTGACGTGACCCAACCGCTGATACCCGTTGCCTTGAGTCTGGGCAGCAATATTGATCGTTACCGACATTTGACCAATGCCTTCAATGCGCTGGCCGAAGAGTTTGGGGACTTGCTGTGTTCACCCGTCTATGAGAGTGAAGCGGTGGGCTTTGATGGCAGTAATTTTCTGAATTCCGTAGTGGTGGTGCATACAATGCGGAGCCTGGCTGAGATCGGGCCCATATTGAAGCGCATCGAAGATGACAACGGGCGCAATCGTACCGGACCTAAATTCAGTGCTCGGACCCTGGATATTGATGTGCTGACCTATGGCCGTCTGGTGGGAGAGTATGATGACGTCCTGCTGCCGCGTGAAGAAACCGCGCGCAATGCCTTCGTGTTGAAACCCATGGCCGATATCCTGCCGGATACCCTTATGCCCGGTAGCAACCTGACATACAGTGAACTGTGGGCCAACTACCCCAAGGCCAAGCAGAAGCTCTGGCGAGTCCCTTTTAAGTGGAATGGGAAAGAAATTTAGTCCAGGTCTGTTTTCTCGAATATCAGATCCCACACCCCATGGCCCAGCCTCTGGCCGCGCTTTTCGTACTTGGTTTCCGGCCGGTGGCTCGGGCGGCCGTCATGATAGGCCTTCGGGCCAGACTGATTCTCAAACCCTGGAGCTGACTCCATCACTGCCATCATGTGTTCGGCATAGTTCTGCCAGTCGGTGGCCATGTGGAAGGTGCCGCCAACCACCAGCTTTCGTCTTAACAGATCAGCAAATTCGAGCTGCACGATGCGTCTTTTGTGATGCTTTTTTTTATGCCAGGGGTCCGGGAAGAAGAGTTGAACGGTGCTCAGGCTGTTGTCAGGTATGCAGTGCTTCAGTACCTCTACGGCGTCTTCTCGGTAAACCCTCAGGTTGGTCAGGCCTGCTTCCTGAGCACTGTGCAGTAGTCGCCCGACACCCGGGGTGTGCACTTCCACGCCAATAAAGTCCTTGTCTGGGGCGTTCTGCGCCATGCTGAACAGGGAGTCGCCGTTACCAAAGCCGATTTCGAAGACGACGGGCGCTTTGCGGCCAAAGACCTGTGGCAGGTCTACCACGCCCTGATCCTGCGCCAACCCGAACTCGGGCCAGCCATTGTCCAGCGCGGCTTTCTGGCGTTCGGTCATGCGGCCAGTGCGCATCACGAAGCTGCGTATTTTGCGTTGGATGGGGCTTAGGGCGTCAGTCATGGTTGGTCCACCGAGTGTTTGAGCAATTGCCAGCCAAGCAATGCCCAGCCGATCAGGAATAATATACCGCCCAGTGGGGTCAGGGCACCCAGCAGGCCTATGTCGGATAAGACCAACAGATAGAGGCTGCCACTGAACGCCAGAGTGCCGGTTGCCAGGCACCAGGCCGCTGGAGTCAGCTTTAACGACGGAACTTGTTGAATCAATAAGCCAAGCACCAGAATGCTGATGGCATGGAACATCTGATAGCGCACCGCTGTTTGCCAGGTTTCCAGACGTTCTGGAGTCACCATGGCCTGCAGTGCATGACCACCAAAGGCGCCCAGTGTCACGGCTGTAAAGGCGAGTAAGGTGCCGACCAGCAGAAGGGTTCGGGCATTGGCAGTCATGGCATTTACCGTCTATTCAGACATAGAAAAGCCGCTGACGATGCAGCGGCTTCCGGGTTCTTTCGATGCTCAGTCAATTAGAAATCGATGGTCATCGCCTTTTTGACCTTCTTCATGGCGTTCTTTTCTAGCTGACGAATGCGCTCTGCGGAAACGCCGTACACATCGGCCAGTTCATGCAAGGTCGCTTTGGTGTCACTTAACCAGCGCTTCTGAATGATGTCGCGCGAGCGTTCATCGAGCTCTTCGAGTGCAGCAAAGAGTTGATCGCTGGCATCCGCATCGTAGTTTTCCTGCTCTGCCAGGGCCGCAGGGTCGGCGCCGTTGAGCTCCAGATAATGAATGGGCGATAGTGCTGGACCATCATCATCGTCATCGGTGGGTGCATCGAAGGTGGCGTCGTGTGCGGTCAGTCGACCTTCCATTTCATAGACTGTCTTCAGCTTGACGCCCAGATCGTCTGCGATGGCTTGCGCTTCTTTTTCGTTCAGCCAGCCGAGCCGCTTTTTGGAGCTGCGCAGGTTGAAAAACAGTTTGCGCTGCGCCTTGGTGGTAGCCACCTTGACGATGCGCCAGTTGCGCAGAATGAACTCATGCATTTCGGCCTTGATCCAGTGCACAGCAAAGGAAACCAGACGCACACCGACTTCAGGGTTGAAGCGGCGCACGGCCTTCATCAGGCCGACGTTGCCTTCCTGAATCAGGTCGCCCTGGTTCAGGCCATAGCCGGAGTAGCTTTTGGCGATGTGGACTACGAAACGAAGGTGCGACAGCACCAGCCGGCGAGCAGCGTCTATGTCGTCGTGATAGTAAAGACGTTCTGCCAGTTCTTTCTCTTCATCGGCCGTCAGCAGATCAAAGGTATTAACGGACTGGATGTAGGATTCAAGGTTCTGGCCTGGCGCCAGCGAATCCAGCGCCAGAGCCGGTACACTGCTGTTCAGTTTCATTTTTGCTCCCTCCCCATTACCAGTAGCAGCAACGGTGGAATCTGATTCATTTGAGATTGATATTAACAGAAATCGAGTTTTCACCCCAGTGTAGGCAGTAAAATTTGCGCAAACACCTGCTGTAAGTCACATTCTGTATATAGTTTAAATCTAGTGGTCCAGTTGATTCAATAGTTTTATTCGATGGATAAGGGCCGTTGGATCACTGTGGCTCGGCATCCTTCAGATGGCGCCAAAGGGCGATGCGTGCGCCGAGGATGGCAACAAGGATGGCCGCCAGTATCAGCAGCAGCGTTTCAAAAACGCTCAGCCAGGCGATGGGGGCTGTCAGGCCATAGGTACTGAGGAAGGCCGCAAGCGGGCCGCTGAGCCACCAGATCACCAGGCTGACCAGCATCCAGGCAGCAAGGCCCCCAAAGAGCCCATACCACAAGCCAAGATAGATAAAGGGGCGGCGCACAAAGGCTTCGGTTGCCCCCAGCAGTTTGACCACCTGAATTTCTGCCTTGCGCGATTCAATGGCCAGACGAATGGTGTTGCCCACTACCAGCAACACGGCAATGCCCAACAGCGCAGCCAGGCCGGCGACGATGCGGTAAATCAGGTCGATAAAGCGATTCAGGCGCTCTATCCAGGCCAGATCCAGCTGCACTTCCTCAACCTCGGGCAGTCCGTCGATGAGGATGCGCAATACTTCCAGTTGTTGGTTGTTCTGCTGCGTGGGGATGACCACGATGCTGGCCGGCAGCGGGTTGTTCTCGGTAGCGAATGGGCTGCGACTGAGGTTCAGCGTTTCTCGAAAGCTTGCCCAGGCTTCTTCGGCACTGATGTAATGGGCGCGCAGGACTTCTGCGCGAGCGTTGAGTTCATCGGTCAGCCGCTCGCCATCGGCTTCGCTGACCGTCTGGCGTAAATAGAGGGTGATCTGGCCGCCCTCCTGCCATTGAACCGTCTGCTGCTGGAGTGAGGTCAGCGCCAGGTAGAACAGGGTTGGCAAGGTCAAAGAGATGGCGATAACCAGCCAGGTCAGGGCGCTGGAGACAGGCTGGCGAACCAGCCTCAGCAGGGAGTCGAGCGCGGTGTCCCTGTGGTGCCGCAGCCAGGCTTTGTGGTTGACCGCGGACTGTTCGCGTTTACGGTTACTGGGCTTGTTGTGCTTGCTGATAACCGGCTGGTTTGGTTTTCTCTGGGTCATGACTGAGCCCCATCGAAAGGCGTCGTCATCAATTTGCCCTGGTTCAGCGATAACACCCGGTAGTTAAGCCGAGCAATTAGGCCCAGATCGTGACTGGCGATCAGCACGGTGGTGCCAACCCGGTTGAATTCTGCAAACAAATTCATGATGTCTTTCGACAGAGCCGGGTCCAGATTACCGGTGGGCTCGTCCGCCAGCAGTATGACTGGCTTCTTGACCACGGCGCGGGCGATGCCAACACGCTGCTGCTCACCGCCAGAGAGTTGTATGGGGCGGTATTTTTCCCGTTTGAGCAGCCCGACCTTGTCCAGAGCAGCGCGTACGCGGCGACTGATGTCTTTTGGGTGCTCTCCGGCGATGACCAGAGGCAGGGCGACGTTGTCGTAAACGGTGTGGTCCATCAGCAACTGATGGTCCTGGTGCACAATGCCCAGGTGGCGTCTGAAAAAGGGCACCTGACGACGGCTGATGCGGTGCAATAACTGGTTGTTCACCCTGACCTGGCCTGAAGAGCAGGTTTCGGTTCGGGTAATGAGTTTCAGCAGGGTGCTTTTGCCGGCGCCACTGTGGCCGGTCAGGAACACCATTTCCCCTTTCTGAATGTGCAAATTGACGCTCGACAGGGCTTCATGGCCACCCTCATAGCGTTTGCTGACCTGGTCGAAGCGAATCATGCGTCGCGGGTATCCAGCAGGGCATCGACAAAATCTTCTGCGGTGAAGGGGCGCAAGTCGTCCACCTGTTCACCGACACCGATAAAACGTACCGGCAAGGCCAATTTATTGGCCAAGGCAAAAATAATGCCGCCCCTGGCGGTGCCATCAAGCTTGGTCAGCGCCAATCCGGTCAGGTTGACTGCATCGGTGAAGGCCTTGGCCTGGCTGATGGCGTTCTGGCCCGTTCCGGCATCAAGCACCAGCAGGACTTCGTGTGGCGCTGTGTCGTCGAGCTTTTTCATGACGCGAACGACCTTTGCCAGTTCGTTCATCAGGTTGTCCTTGTTGTGCAGCCGGCCTGCGGTGTCGGCGATCACCACATCGACCCCCCGGGATTGGCCAGCCTGGACGGCGTCGAAGATGACCGAAGCGCTGTCGGCACCGGTGTGCTGGGCAATGACGGGCACCTGGTTGCGCTCACCCCAGCTCTGCAATTGCTCAACGGCAGCGGCGCGGAAGGTATCGCCGGCGGCGAGCAGAACGGATTTGCCTTCGCTCTGCAGTTTTTTCGTCAGCTTTCCGATGGTGGTGGTTTTGCCAACGCCGTTGACGCCCACTACCAGAATCACATAGGGCTTGTCGGAATCCGGTATCACCAGGGGTTTGGCCACCGGCGTCAGTTGCTCGACCAGGGTATCGCGCAGTGCCGTGATCAGGGCATCGCTATCCTTCAAGGCAGCACGACCAGCGCGCTCAGTGAGCCTTGAGAGAATATCCGTTGTTGCGTCGATGCCGACATCGGCCGTCAGCAACAGGGTTTCGAGTTCTTCCAGCAGTTCGTCGTCAATCTGCTTCTTGCCCAGCAGCAGTGACGTCAGGCCACCACTGAGATTGGCTCGGGTTCTTCCCAGCCCCTCGCGCATACGCGAAAACCAGGAGGTGGGTTCCGAGGTGGGACGTTCCGCAGTGTCACTCGCGGGCTGTTTTTTGCCAAAACCAAAGATGCTCAATTAGGGCCGCCTGAAAAAAGATGAAACGGGGATTCGATCCAGAAGCGGCTATGCTAGCAAAAGCCGGGGCTTTGCCAAAGGCTTATCCGCCCAGTGGCATCTCGACGCAAGGTTGGTTACATTGTAAGGCCGCTTCTGGTCAGGCTTGGCATGTTTACTTTCAGACGCCGCACCCTCTGGATCATGATTTATTTACTCATACCTGTGATCTTCCTGTTGCACCGGACAGGTGAGGATGATTCACCGCCCGTTGAGGTGGTCGCTGTCGATCATTGGTCGCTGGATGAGCTTCGAATCGAACACAGCAGTAACCTCTGGTGGGTGCAACTTCCCGGTGCACAGCAGTGGCGGCTGACCGTCATTCAGTCTGAGGCGCCGGCCAGTGAGCTGGGTCTCGGTCTTTCGGACACTGTGCAGCAAGGCATGCAGGGCGGCTTTTGGCTGGTGACCATCGCCAATCCGGCGGCACCCGGGAGTCTGACGGAAGCAATGTCGTTCCTTTCGACCTGGTTGCCGGATGGGGCACAGCGCCAGTGGGTGCTGACTGGCCCGGTGACAGACGCCATGTTGACGACCATCCAACAGCACGACCCCCTGCAGGGGCAGGGGCAACCGGTACCTCAGCCCCCCGAATTGACTGCCAACCGCCTGACCTCACCACCCATCGGAAGCGAAGAGCAACTGGCCTTTCTGCTCTGGATTGGCGTGTTGCAACAACGACTGGGTGGAGAAGCCTCAGCGGCGCGGTGGGATTATCGCTTCGATACCAGCGAGGTAGTGTTCAACCAGAGTTTGATTCAGGACTTGTTTGAGCCTGTCAGTACGGCTGAGTTCGAGCGGGTGCTGAGTACTTACCGGGAATCAGCTTTGGAACGGCGCAGATCTGCCGAGCAAATACATGCTTACCTGGTGGTCACCGCCGTTCATGGTTTGCCGGCAGACTTTATGCTCAATCAACCTGAGCGCCTTGCAGCGATTGATCTTGACGCGGTCAATCAACAACGCGAGCGTTCTCGACGTGAACAATTCAATCAATGAAGAAAAAACGCACAGCAGCTCCTCAGAAAACTGGAGCCGGACCAGGCACACTGCGCTTGATCGGCGGCCAATATCGCGGCCGCAAATTACCCATTGCCGAGGTCGAGGGCTTGCGCCCAACCGGCGACCGATTGCGCGAGGTATTGTTCAATTGGCTGCAATTTGAGTTGCCTGGTGCGCTAGTGCTCGACTTGTTTGCCGGTAGCGGCGCCCTGGGGCTGGAGGCGGTATCACGAGGGGCTGAGCGGGTCTGGCTGATCGAGAAACACCCGCGTGCCGCCGCCCAGTTGCGAGCTTCGGCGGCCGATCTCGATTGCCCGGCGCTGGTGGTGGAAGGGGACGTCCTGGCCTGGCTGGCCCGAACCGAAGTCATACCTGTCGATGGTGTTTTCCTGGATCCGCCTTTTGCGGCAGATCTATGGGCCGAAACGCTGCAAGCTCTTTTGCAACAGGGCTGGTTGAAACCCGGCGCCTGGCTTTATGTGGAAGCGCCGGTGCGTCATGTTTTGTCGATGCCAGCAGAGTTGAAGGTGGTAAAAGAAAAGCGTGCTGGCGAGGTAATGATGCGTCTGCTGCGCTATCAAGCTGTTAATTGACCGGTGGTCATTTAATCACTAAAGTGAATTGTTCAACTTCTTCTGGGGTGTTCCATTATGCAGACTGACCTGACTGAACCTGCTTTCGATGCCTTGAAGGCAAAGTTTGAAGCACAGCGCCTGGCCTACGGGCGGCATCCTTTTCCCAGCCTGCGCGAACGTCGCTATCGGCTCACCCAATTGAAACAACTTATTCTGGACAATCAGGACGCAATTGCTGAAGCCCTGAATCAGGATTTTGGCGGTCGTTCTCCGTCGGAGACCCGCAATGCCGAGGTTCTGCCTTCTATTCAAGGGCTGAATTACGCACTCAGGCATCTAAAGGGCTGGATGAAGCCGCAACACCGCTGGGTACCCCTGATGTTTCAACCTGCGAGCAGCCGGGTTCAGGCACAGCCATTGGGTGTCGTGGGCATTGTTGTTCCCTGGAATTATGCATTGTATCTTGCCGTTGGGCCCATGGCCGCTGCGCTTGCGGCAGGCAACCACTGCATGGTGAAGCTGTCGGAATATACACCAGCCTTTGGAGCGCTTTTTGCCGAACTGGTCCACGCGGTTTTTGACGAAGATGTGATTACCATCGTTAACGGTAATGTGGACGTTGCTCGAGCCTTTTCCGACTTGCCGTTCGATCACCTGTTCTTTACCGGCTCCACCCAGGTTGGCAAGCAGGTCATGGCGGCCGCGGCGCGCAATCTGACGCCTGTGACGTTGGAACTGGGGGGCAAGAGCCCGGTTTATGTCGACCGCAGTATGCCGGTCAAGGAGGCGGCACAGCGCCTGGTGTTCGGTAAGTGCATCAACGCCGGCCAGACCTGTGTCGCGCCCGATTACATACTGTGCCCACCGGAACGCATTGATGCCTTCGTTCAGGCCTGGTTGGCGGAGGTGCAACAGCAATACCCGAAGCCTGGCAGCAACGACGACTACACCTCCATCATTAACAGTGGGCAGTACCAGCGCCTGGTGGGTTATTTGAAAGCGGCTGAAAGTGAAGGTGCAACCTTGCATTGGAGTGAAGCCTTTGATGCCCAGCATGGCCGCAAGATTCCGCCCGTTGCTGTCACTGGTTTGCCGGAATCCAGCGCTTTGCTGCAGGAGGAAATTTTCGGGCCTATTCTGCCAATCGTCCCTTGTGAAAATGCCCACGATGCGGTGGATTACATCAATGAGCGACCCAGGCCCCTGGCGCTCTATGTGTTCGGATACGATAAGTCGCTCCGTCCACTGTTCACCGAGCGCACCCACAGTGGCGGCCTGGTGTTTAACGATGCGGTGTTTCATGTTGCTGTGGATAACCTGCCCTTTGGCGGTGTTGGCGCCAGTGGTATGGGGCATTACCACGGCCCGGAAGGCTTTGCGACCTTCTCCAAGCTGAAGCCGGTGGTCGCCAAGCAACGCTTGAATTCATTGAAAATGGCCTATCCTCCCTACAACCGCTGGGTACATAGAGTGCTCAGCAAGTTGTTTATCCGTTAGGCTACCTGTGAAGGGCAGTGGATCACGTTTGTGCCCATGTTCGGGCTGGGGTACCATTCGCCGCCTTGACCGTGCGCTGCCTTTTCGTTTCAGCGTGGTCCGTACAGAGGGGGACCCTCTGACCGACGGCAGGCTTGGCTTGGCCAGTGCCTGAGCAATCAGCGGCTGAGCCAGACAGGATTTCTGCTCAGGGCAAGTAGAACCGGGAGTCGTACATGACCCGAACCGTTGTTTACCCTGGTACCTTTGACCCTATTACACTGGGGCATATGGACCTGATAGAGCGTGGCCTGCGTCAGTTCGACAAGGTAATAGTGGCCGTTGCCGCCAGCCCGAAAAAGAAGCCCCTATTCAGTCTGGAGCAGCGCGTTGCACTGGTACGTGAAGTCACCAAAGGGATGGGCAATGTAGAGGTGGATGGCTTTCGCAATCTGCTCGTCGATTTTGCTCGCACCAAGGGTGCCTACACCATCCTGCGGGGTTTACGCGTTGTCAGTGACTTTGAATATGAGTTCCAGTTGGCGAACATGAACCGGGTGCTGGCTCCTGATGTCGAAAGCCTGTTTCTGACCCCTTCCGAGCAATATTCCTATATATCTTCGACCTTTGTGCGTGAGATTGCCTTACTTCATGGCGATGTCACCAAGATGGTCCACCCTCACGTCGAACAGGCGCTGCGTGAGATTTATCAGCAGGTTGACTGAACAGGTCGCTGCATTTTCGAGTTCAGATTCTTTATAATAGATTGTCTTAATCCATCGCCACATCCGAGGCCGAGTAAAGATGGCGCTTTACATCACCGATGAATGCATCAATTGTGATGTCTGTGAACCCGAGTGTCCGAACAACGCGATTTCGGAGGGGGAGGAGATTTACGTCATTGACCCACAACTCTGTACCGAGTGTGTGGGTCATTACGACGAGCCGCAGTGCCAGCAGGTATGTCCGGTGGACTGCATACCCAAGGACCCGAATCACGTCGAGTCCGAAGGGCAGTTGATGGACAAATACGAACGTATTACGGCGGCTCAGGTGTAAGGCTGGTGCAATGTCGCCTTAAAAGCTGAGCTGTTTTCCCGGTTTGATCTGTTGTTTGTCACTGGCAATCATGCCCAGCGTCGCGCCGGGGTGTGTTAATACCTGGTGGGTACGGCTGAACAGCACGCCGCTTGCTGGAGCGGTTACGGCAATGCGCTCAGGGCCTTCACTGTCCAACAGCACAATGTCTGCATAGTGGTCACCTTCATTCAGGTGCTCTCCCATTTCCCGATGAAACACCGCTATGCCACTGTGAGAGGCGGTGATCACCTTGACCTGATCCACATTGATGGTGACTGAATCGCCTTCTTGCGTTTGGGGTTTGGCGCCACTGTCGCGCACAAAGCCTTCCGCTTCCAGGAAGGCCAGAATGCCTTCGCAATCACGTCTGGCTAGAGTTTCGTTGACATCATTCTGGCCGCGCAATTCCAGGGTGGCCGCAAAGCAAGGGCGGGCGAATGGCTTGTGGGTTGCCGCAGCCAGTTTGACCCAGGGTTGGGTATGGGTGCCATCGAAAGCGACGACACCGCGCACGTCTTCTTCCAGGCGCACCGGAAAGCCGAGGCAATGCGCCAGTCGACTGCCAATGTCTCTTTGGTGGTCGCCATAAAACAGATGCGGCAAGGCTTCATAGTCGCAGTGCAAATCGAGCATCACATTGGCGTCCAGTGATTGGCTCAGCAGTGCCCTGTGCAGGGCCTCTATCTCGTAGTGGCCAGCTTTCTCAGCCACCATGGTACGCAGCTCGGTTCTGACCAGAGCGTCGTTGGTGGCGCCATCCGCACCCAGCCGGTTTCCAACACGTTCTATCAGATCGTCGGCATCAATGGCCATGCCACGGTTAAAATTCTGGCCAGTGATGAAGTCGAATCGACCGGGTGTTTTGCCAAAGATTCGCTGGTTCATGCCGACCGGGTTGGCGAACGGAACGATGTCGATACGCTCCAACACCTTGCCTTCCGCCTCAAGCTGAGTCAGACGCTCCATCAAGAGTTGCAAGGTTAACAAGCCTGGCCATTCGTCGGCGTGCAATCCGGCTTGCAGGTAGGCTTTGTGGTCGCCGTCGCCAAATTGATGCACCAACAGCTCGCGTTGATGGCCAGGGGCAGGGGCGGGCAGGGGAAGACTATGGGTTATCATGGGGTTCTCTACTGCAGTAAAGGATACAGTCTACTCAGCCAGGGGATGAAAAAACAATGAGCATGGCGTATTACTGTCATTGTTCAGTCAAGTCTGTAATCTTTGAGTCAAGGTGACCTCTGACCCAGGGCTTTTTCCACCAGCGGCCATACATTCTCAAGAATGATCGGTTGAGCCTCGGCCTTGGGGTGGAGACCATCCGCTTGCATCAGACTGTGATATTCGGCGACGCCATCCAGCAAGAAAGGCAGATACAACAGATCGTATTGCTCGGCAAGGTCAGCGAACTGATTGAAAAACGGTTCGGTGTAGCGAGAACCGAAGTTGGGAGGGATCCGTATCCCTAGGATGATAACGTCGGCGTTGGCCTGGTGGCTGATTTCTATCATGGACGCCAGGTTCTCCTGAATGCCTGCAATCGGGAAGCCGCGCAAGCCGTCGTTGGCGCCCAGTTCGAGCAGCACGATGTCTGGCTGGTGGCGTTCCAGCAAGGCAGGTAAGCGCTGCAGGCCGCCCATGCTGGTTTCGCCGCTGATGCTGGCATTGACAACCTGAATGTCCTGGTCGTTGTCCTGAAGGCGTTCTTCCATCAGAGCGACCCAGGTCTCCTCCGGCGACATGCCATAGCCGGCACTCAGGCTATCGCCCATAACCAGTAAAGTGTTTGCTTGAAGGCCCGAGACCAGCAGTACCAATGTAAGAACGAGCGCAATGCGACGCATGCAATTCACCAACAGAGAACGAGTACCCATGACAGATTCACCCAACATCATGATCGAAACCAGACAGCTTAAACAGGAAGTTCCTAATCATGAAGGTACGCTGGCCATTCTCAAGGGGATTGATCTGTCAATTTACAGTGGCGAGACAGTCGCCATCGTCGGCGCTTCTGGTTCCGGCAAGTCGACGCTGTTGGGCATGCTGGCTGGCCTGGACCGGCCCAGCGGCGGCGAAGTCTGGCTCAAGGGGCGTAACATCACTGCCCTGAATGAAGAGCAAAGGGCGATGATGCGCGGTGAACTGGTTGGCTTCGTGTTTCAGAATTTCCAGTTGCTGCCCAGCCTGACGGCGCTCGAAAACGTCATGTTGCCATTGGAAGTCAAATCCGCACCAGAACCGGAACGGCAGGCCAGCAAGTGGCTTGAACGAGTTGGTCTGAACGGGCGGGAGCGCCACTACCCCTTGCAACTCAGTGGCGGTGAACAACAACGGGTGGCTCTGGCCCGGGCCTTTGCCAGCAATGCACCGATACTCTTTGCTGATGAGCCGACCGGTAACCTTGACACCCGAACGGGCGAGACTGTGGCCGATTTACTGTTTGAACTGAACAATGAGCGTGGCACGACACTGGTGTTGGTTACCCACGACGTAAAACTGGCTGCTCGTTGCGAACGCCAGCTTGAAATGGAAGCCGGCCACCTGCGCGAGGCCGTAACTGCATGAATTTATCGTTCAAATTGTTGTGGCGTGACTGGCGTGGCGGTGAACTGAATATCCTTGTCGCGGCGCTGTTAATTGCCGTGGTAACCGTGACCAGTATCGGCCTTTTCGCCGACCGCATTCGCAACTCCATTATCGACGAAGCAGGCAACCTTTTGGCTGCGGACGCCCAGGTTCGCAGCCGATCGACCAGCCCGGTTAGCCCGGAAATCATCGAGCGTGCACGCGAAGCTGGCCTCGAAATGGCCGAACAGGTGACCTTTCAGGCCATGGCCTTTGGCAAGGATGGCGCCATGCAATTGGGTGCCGTCAAGGCGGTATCGGATGCCTACCCATTGAGGGGCGACCTGACTGTGGCGCAGGAGCCCTTTGGTCGTTCCGTTGTTGCACCACAGGGCCCTGCTGCGGGCGAGGTCTGGCTGACTTCCCGGCTGTTTCCGCTGCTTGGAGTGGAGGTAGGAGATGTCATCGGAGTCGGTGAAGCCGATCTGGTGTTGACCGGTGCCGTCATTACCGAACCGGATAACTCGGCTTCCTTGTTCGGCTTTAACCCGCGCATCATGATCAATACGGCAGACCTGGATGCGACCGGGGCGGTTCAGTTGGGTAGCCGTGTCAACTTCCGGCTGCTGATCGCGGGTGACGTCGAGACTTTCCGTAACGACATCAGTGACTTTTTGGGTGACACCCATCGATGGGTACAACCGCGTGATGCCAATGAGGGCATTACCGCCGCGATGGACCGAGCCGAGGGTTTTCTCCTGTTGGCCGGGTCGCTTGGCGTGATGTTGGCGGGCGTGGCTCTGGCTTTGGCATCTCGCCGCTATGCATCCCGACAACTGAGCCATGTTGCCCTGCTGAAGACGCTGGGGCTGACACCCAATGGTATTTCCCGGCTTTACGCTGGCAATTTGTTGATTCTGGGGCTCCTGTCCGTGCTGGTCGGCCTGTTTGTAGGTTGGACAGTGCACTGGGTGTTTCTGGAGTTGGCCAGTGGGCTGTTGCCGAGGGACCTTGAACCGGCGAGTGCTCGACCGCTCTGGATCGGTTTCATGACCGGCATGATTTGTCTGATGGCGTTTGCTTTTCCGCCGGTTTGGGTGCTGCGGCAAACTCCACCAGCTCTGGTATTGCGTTCCGAACTGGAAGGGGGAACCCTGAGTCAGCGGTTGACGACCCTCTTGGGTGTGGCCGCTGTCATTGGTCTGGTCTGGCTGTACAGTCAGGACTGGCTACTGACCGCCGCGTTGCTCGGCGGCGGATTATTAGCCATTGCCGGTGTTTCGGTTATGGCTGCCGCCTTGATCTGGCTGGTGCGTCGTTACGGTAGCCGTCTCGGGACGACCTGGCGTCTGGGGTTGGCCAGCCTGCAACGCCACAGCCGCCAGAATGCCTTTCAGATCATGGTGTTTTCCATTGCTCTGATGTTGCTGTTTATTTTGACGCTGCTGCGCTCCTCCTTGATTGGTGAGTGGCAAAGGCAACTGCCGGAGGGCACACCCAATCACTTTGCCTTCAATATTTTTGAAGGCGAGCGTGCCAGCTATGAGGCGTTTCTGACCGAAAATCAGGTGCCCCGCGAGCCCTTCTACCCCATGATTCGTGGTCGCCTCTCCAACATCAATGATGAATCATTGGCGGATCGTATTAGTCGTTTGCAGCCGGAAGGGGATGATTTCAGGCGAGAGTTGAACCTGACCTGGAGCGACCAACTGGCCGCTGACAATCAGGTAGTTCAGGGCCAATGGTGGCAACCCGGCGATGAACAACAATCGTTGATTTCCATTGAGCAGGACTTCGCGACCCAATTGCAGATCGAGCTTGGCGATGAACTGACCTTCAACATTGGCGGGCAGACGGTTGTCGCTGAGGTCAACAGTGTTCGTACCGTGCAATGGGACAGTATGGCGCCAAACTTCTATGTCATTTTCAGTCAACCCATACTGGAAGGGGCTGGAGCGGCCTACCTGACCAGCTTTTACCTTGAGCCGGAACAGAAGCCGTTACTGGCAGAGCTGGTGCGGCAATACCCAACTGTCAGCGTGATTGAAGTGGATGTCATCATTCGGCAGATTCAGGACATTGTCGGCCAGGTGACCGTTGGTGTGGAGTTCATACTGGCGCTGGTATTGGTCTCCGGCTTGCTGGTGTTGCTGGCCAGTGTGCAGGCAACTCTGGATTTGCGTCTTCGCGAAAGCGCCATTCTGCGCACCCTCGGAGCCCGAGCCTCCATCGTGCGCGGCGGGCTCTGGATTGAGTTCGCTGCTCTTGGCGGTCTGGCAGGCTTGCTGGGTGCGGTTGGTGCAGAGGCGGCCCTGGCCTATTTTCAGACCAGCCTGCTGCAACTCAGTTGGACACCCCATTATGGGCTCTGGATCCTGGGCCCGACGATCGGCGCTGTGTTGATTGGCGTCATCGGGGTTGTTTCGACACGCAAGGTCATTAGCGTACCGCCGATGACCGTTCTGAAAGCGGTTTGATTGACACCCCTTGAATGGGACACGGAAGTCCCCATTAACCCTGTTCGATTCATTCTTTGAATTTGATCAAGCAGTAAACTCCGATAGCTCAGGCCTATGGTTGCAATAGTGTTTTGTAACGTGATTTGCAGTGGCCTGATCGCTAGGATGCGCGCTGTTTTTGCCAGTGCGCCCGGCGACTGTCTTGACCCTGTTTTTAACCCTGTATTAATGGAGCAATAAATGAGCGTACTTCTTGGACGTAAAGCCCCTGACTTCACCGCCCCCGCTGTATTGGGCGATGGCCAAATTGTTGATAGCTACAACTTTGCCCAGCAAACCGAAGGCAAATACGCCCTGGTGTTCTTTTACCCACTGGATTTTACCTTCGTTTGCCCGTCAGAGCTGATCGCTCTGGACAAGCGCGTCGAGAAGCTGAAAGCCATGGGCGTGGAAGTGATTTCTGTTTCCATCGACTCTCACTTCACTCACAACGCCTGGCGCAACACCCCGGTCAACGAAGGCGGTATTGGCCCGGTCAAATACACCATGGTCGGAGACATGGACCACTCCATCACCCGTGCATTCGGCGTTGAATCCGAAGGCGGCGACAGCTACTACCCTGCTGGTGTGGCCTTTCGTGCCTCTTTCGTCATCGACAAGCAAGGCGTTGTTCGCGCCCAGCACATGAACGACGAGCCCATCGGTCGCAATATCGACGAACTGGTACGTGTGGTAGAAGCCCTGCAGTTCTTCGAAGAAAACGGTCACGTTTGCCCAGCTGGCTGGCAAAAAGGCGACTCCGGCATGGTCAACACCCCTGAAGGTGTTGCTGAATACCTGGGCACCAACTCAGACAAGCTGTAAATCTGGCCGTTTTGACAGATTGAACCCCAAAGCCCGGCATGCCCGGGCTTTTTTATTTGGAGTGTCGATGTCCTCATCGACGCAGCAGGCGTAAGCCTGCTAAAGAAGGCTGGACAAGACAATAAATGTCGAACACAGGTTCAAATCGCCACCCACCCTGATTCCAGCGCCAGCTTTCCCCTTATAGAGCGTCAAATATCTGGCTTGCATCACAAATACCGTTTTAAAATGTGAGCGCGGTTCAATTCACAGTCTAATAGCTGGTCGATTAAGCACCTTTCAATTAGGCTTACGCTGAAAATAAGGAGATTGAACCCTTGAAAGCGCTGAAACTGTTAATTGCACTGCTGGTGACCTCGGGCCTAAGCCTGTTGGCCTGGTCGGAGAATCGAATTGAGCCTCGGATTATTGGTGGTGATGATGCTTCGGACGGCTCACACCCTTATTTTGTTTCAATAATGGAACGATTTACATGGGGTGGTAATTTTTCAGGTTCTCATTGGAACCCAATATGTGGTGGTGCATATATTGGCGAAGGACTAGTCGTTACTGCAGCTCATTGCATGGAATCATTTCTGTCCGCAAATCAACAAGACAGAAGAATCTTCGCGGTAGTCTTGAGTAATCAATCGGATGACATGCGTTACGAGTATTGCAGCAGAGAATCAAGTCTTAATTATCACTGTATCTATAAAAACTCCCCATCTGAGGACGATAGCGTATATAGGTTTACGGATTACCTCGTATACATTGGAAATCAGCAAATAGAGATTGAAGCCGGTTCGTCTACGGTGCTTATCCACCCTGAATACAAAAGCAATGGTCGATTTGATAACGATATAGCCGTAATACGATTAGGTCAAAGCCAAGGTTTGACCCCGATGGCACTGCCTAGCTCTGTTTCTTGGAGTGAGTTGGTTAATCAAAAGGTAACAGTTATCGGGCATGGAGCTACCAGAACGGCGAAGGATTCTGCTGGGAGAACCATTCCGATTCTTCCAAGCGCGAACTTGCAAGAAGTAGATGTCACTGCGTTAAGCGACAGTGCGTGTTCACAAGCCTATAGAAGCGTAAGGAATGAGTATCGAACCGATACGATGATATGCGCTGGGGATCCTAATTCGCTAGATTCGAATCAAGGGTTAGATTCCTGCCAAGGTGATTCCGGTGGACCGTTATTTGAACGAAGTTCTTCAACACTGCTTGGTATAGTAAGTTGGGGTTCAGCCGATTGCGGTGGTAGCCCAGGGGTCTACACGAGAGTCAGTGCTATGAGGCCTTGGCTTGATAGTGTGATAGCGGTGGAATCGGCCCAAGTAAGCTTTCCCTGGGAGCTGGATTTTGGTTCGGAGGTCGAAAGCCTCGATAAGACACTTCAATGGACTTTTACCAATGAAGGAAGTGGCGCTGTAACGTTGTCAAACTTTCAGTTTAACAGTGGTTCAGGCTTCTCTGGTTCGACATCAGCCTGCGAAATTACCTTGACCAGTGGCCAGTCTTGCTCCATCTCCGTTACGGCTAATCTGACAAGTGTGACCAGCTACCGCTCCTCTTTCGCGTTTGAAATGAATAACAATAGTTTGACGGTTGGCTTAAAGGCCAGGGTAACCGCCAAGTCTTCCAATCGTTTTGGATCCAGCGGTGGAGCCTCAGGCATTTGGCTGGCAGGCTTGATGCTGCCATTGCTGTTATGGCGCAAACAGCGCCCTCTACTGGCAGTGCCACTATTGGCCGTGTTCCTCTCGGGCTGCGCCAGTTGGTCCAACAGTGCTTCACCGGAAGTGGTATTCAACCCGGATATTCAGGGTGATCGTCTTTCATTCTCGGTCGTCTCCACCGGCTGCACCCATGAAGAGCAACTGTACTTGCGCATTCGAGGCGACAAAGTTGAGGTGCGCCGCACTGAACCCGACCTGTGCCGTGCCGCGCCGCAATTGAAACGTTTTGAAATGCCCCTGCCCAGCGCTGGCGGAGTGTGGGAACTGGTTAATCCTGTGCGTTATTCAAACAGGGTAGCGCGATAAGCCAGATATTTTTCAACCTTTGATTTACGGATATTGTTGATTGCTAGTATTGGATGCTGGGGTAGTTGCTCCGGGGAGGTCTGCAGCATGGATGCTGCAGTCCAGGCCCCACGGATGGGTTCACGCCGGCCCCGGAGAAGCTACCCCAGAAGCCAATACGGGTTAAGTCGCAGGTTAATCACAACGCCAACACCCGAAACTCCGGGTGTGCCTCACTGTAGCGCCAATACTGCTCGAACAGATTTCGTTGCTGCTGCACTGTCGGCCGGTCATCGTAATGCGCGAAGCCAATAAGCTGGGTATCGCTATTGCGATACACCAGGCCGCGACGATCCGATAGCACAAAGCTGCCTTTCAGTGGTTCCGTATCCAGAATTTCCGGCTTGATCACCCGCGCTTCGATTTTCGACAGCCGCCTAATCAGCTCCAGCCAGGGGTGGCGCTGTTGAACCACTCTGCTGGCATCGCATACCAGAATGCGAATATGAGCCCGTCTGTGCGTGATGGCGAAACGCCGCAGGGCCGCTGTGACGGCCTCATCACCCAGCCAGGGTGGCGATAAATCCGGGCTGAGTACATGCACTTCACGAATGCTTTGGGAAATCAGCTCGGCAGTATGTTCGGTAAAGTCCTCGAGGCTCTCCAGCCGGATAACACCTGTGTCAGAACGTTCTGTCATGAAAAACCTCATCTTCAGCCCGGGCGCATATCGACCTCGTCGAGAGAGTCCCTTATAGCGATAAAACTCAGATAACGTCGTTCCAGTATGGTACCGGAAGCCACCCCTTCAAGCACGGCGCAACCGGGCTCGCGCAAGTGACGGCAATCACGAAAACGGCACAAACCCGCCAGGTTCGCCACTTCAGGAAAGCCTTGCATCAGTGCTTCATTGTCGATGTGCCAGAGCCCGAATTCGCGAATGCCCGGGCTGTCGATCAGGTTGCCGCCACCGGGAATGTGGTAAAGGCAGGCCGTTGTCGTGGTATGACGGCCCTTGCCGGTGGCTTCGGAGATCTCGCTAACCTTGATTTGCTCATCCGGCAACAGCGCCGCAATGATGGACGATTTGCCCACACCAGACTGACCGACAAAAACGGAATTACCATCGGCCACCAGTTCACGAATCGCCTGCATACCGGCATCTGTCTGGGCGGAGAGTATTCGGGTCTGGTAGCCCATGGCTTCGTATTCAGCCAGTTCCTGTTCCATTTCGGGGGCTTTGTCCAACTGGTCGGACTTGTTCAGAATGATGATCGGCAGAATGTCATCGTGCGCACAGGCAACCAGATAGCGGTCGATCAGGTTGGCAGGGGTTCTTGGGCTTGGCGCCGCCACTATGATGATGCGGTCAACATTGGCTGCAACCGGCTTCAATTGGCCGCGCGAATCGGGCCGGCTGAGCAGGCTACGCCGCTCCTCACAGGCAACGATCACTCCGCCACCCTGCTTGGCCGGCTGCCAGATGACCTGATCGCCAGTCACCAGAGCAGGCAGGTTGGTGCGCCTATGGCAGCGGAAGCGTTCGCCCTGGGCGTCTTCAACCTCGGTGGTGATGCCGTAGTGGGTCACAATGGTGCCGGTTCGGGTTTCACCCAGATCGCCCTCGTCGATTTGAGCTTCTTTCTTGCGCAACCTCGATAAGCGTTCCTGTTGGACTTTATCAATGCGAAACTGTTGCTGACGAGATAGGCGGCGTTTGCTCATGAGAGGCGAGTGTCATTCCTGGGTTATAATGGTTAGCCATTCTAACCGCCCGCGACGCAAAGGTAGACCGTTATGGATAAAAAAACGAACCTGGTCTGGATGGACCTGGAAATGACCGGCCTCAACCCGGATACCGACCGCATACTTGAAATCGCGACCCTGGTGACCGACAAGGACCTCAACATCATCGCAGAAGGCCCCAACCTGATCGTCCACCAGAGCGATGAGGTACTCGAAGCCATGGACGAGTGGTGCACCACTCATCATGGGGCATCCGGCCTGACCGCCAAAGTTCGCGCCAGTGAGCTGGATGAACGGGCGGCCGAGGTGCAGACCCTGGCATTCATGCAGGAATGGGTGGAACCCGGCCAATCACCGCTCTGCGGCAACTCCATCTGGCAGGACCGCCGCTTCCTGATCCGCTACATGCCCAAACTTGACCAGTACTGCCATTACCGTAACATCGATGTCTCCACCCTCAAGGAACTGGCCCGCCGCTGGCGACCAGAAGTGCTCGAAGGCGTAAAAAAGCAGGGTAGCCATCGAGCTCTGGACGACATCAAGGAATCCATTGGTGAGCTGCAGCATTATCGGAAAGAGCTACTGAATTTATAAGCTGTAATCGCTTAATCAATAAAAGCTATCGACTTAGTCAGTTTTTCTCACTGGCATTTGGTCGTTCTGTCCCTAAGATGGTGCCCAATTCTTGACTGATTGGGAGCAATCGAATGGCTAAAGTGACTGTATTGAATACCGCTGAATTCAGCGATCAGGTAGAAGCGGGTAAGGGTCTCACTCTGGTGGACTTTTACGCCGACTGGTGCGGCCCGTGCAAGATGATCGCACCCGTGCTAGACACCCTGGCCGATGAGTACGAAGGCAGGGTCAACATCATCAAGATCGATGCAGACGCCAACCCGGATGTATTGAACAAATACGGCGTACGCGGCCTGCCTACTCTGATGATGTTCAAGGACGGTGAGCCCGTCGGCACACGCGTCGGCGCCCAGCCTGCCAGTGCCTTGCAAGGCTTTATTGGCGAGCACCTTTAAGTAGGTTATCCGGTGGCGGCCATCGTCACCGGACTTGCCCTCCGCTTGATCCCTCTTCCTCATTTCTTTTCTAGTCATACTTAAACACCCTATTATGGAACCTGCTTCCTTTGCTTTATGCTGAAGCCTGATCTGACAGGGGTCAGTTATTCTCTATCTGTGCCTCCAGGTTAAAAATACCGAAAAAGTGCGCTGGCGATTGGCAATGTCCCCGTTTTGTCGCTAAGTTTCAAACACGTGTTTGAATGTCCATCGGTTTTGTCTGATTGGGAGATATCCATGAATCATTTATTGGTTTTAATTGTCGCGGTGGTCGTCATCTTCGCCTTACTGCGTCGGGAACTGGGCTCGGTCGCCGCGGTTGCGGCTCTGGCCGCTTTGACCTTGTTCGCCTTTGTATTGCGCAGCCCCCTGTTGGGGGTGTTGTTCCTGCTGGCCGGTGCTGTGGTTGCCGTGGCAGGCTTGCCTGGTGTGCGCAACAACTGGCTGACACCGAAGCTCTTTGCCATCTTCAAGAAGGTTGCACCCAAGGTGTCACAGACCGAACAAGTGGCGCTGGATGCCGGCACCGTTGGCTGGGACGGCGAACTGTTCTCCGGCCGCCCCAATTGGGACCGCCTGCTGGAGCACCAGAACAAGGGCCTGAGCGAAGAAGAGCAGGCCTTTGTTGACCACCAATGCGGCGTAGCCACTGGCATGTGTAACGCCTGGGACATCGCCGTTGAGCGCGGAGACCTGCCCGCAGACTTGTGGAACTACCTGAAGAAAGAAAAATTCTTCGGCATGATCATTCCCAAGGAATATGGTGGCCTTGGCTTCTCCGCCAAAGCTCAATCGGCCGTATTGCAAAAACTGGCCATGAACGAGACGCTGATGGTCGTCGTTGGCGTACCCAACTCCCTGGGCCCGGGTGAATTGCTGCTCAAGTACGGCACCCAGGAGCAGAAAGACCATTACCTGCCACGCCTGGCCGATGGCACCGAGATTCCCTGTTTTGGCCTGACTGGCCCCCGTGCCGGCTCTGATGCCACGTCCATTCCCGATACCGGCATCGTCTGCAAGGGCATGCACAACGGTGAAGAAGTGCTGGGCGTTCGGCTCAACTTCGAAAAACGCTGGATCACCCTGGCGCCTATTGCCACCGTGGTTGGTTTGGCCTTCCGCATGTTCGACCCGGATAAACTCCTGGGCGAGACAGAAGATATCGGCATCACCTGCGCATTGGTGCCCAGAGATACCGACGGCATGGAAATCGGCCGTCGCCACTGCCCGATCGGCAGCCCCTTCATGAATGGACCGATCATCGGCAAGGATGTGTTCATTCCGATGGACTACCTCATTGGCGGCACCGCCATGGCCGGACAGGGCTGGCGCATGCTGGTCGAGTGTCTGTCAGTCGGGCGTTGTATTACTCTGCCTTCAGGTGCCAGTGGCTCAGCCCGCTATATGGTCGGCCTGGCCGGTGGCTTTACTCGCATTCGTCGCCAGTTCAACTTCCCGGTGGCGGATATGGAAGGCGTGCAAGTGCCATTGGCGCGCATTGCTTCAATGTCCTACATCGCCAGAGCGACGGTGGCTCACACCGCCAATATGATCGACAACGGCGAAAAACCGGCCGTGCCTTCAGCCATTCTGAAGAGCCAGTTGACCGAGTATCAGCGCACCATTCTGTCGGATGCGATGGACGTGCACGGCGGCAAGGCCGTCACCCTGGGGCCACGTAACTACCTGGGTATCGGCTTCTCGGCAACGCCCGTGGCCATTACCGTCGAAGGCGCCAACATCATGACCCGCTCACTGATGATCTTCGGTCAGGGCGCCATTCGCAGCCACCCCTGGGTGCTGAAAGAGCTGGAAGCCAAGCAGGCTGACGACATTCGCGCCTTCGATAAAGCCATTTTTGGTCATATTGGCATGGCTGCGGGTAACGTGGCTCGTTCCTTGAGTGCAGGCCTTGGCGTTCCGACAGGAGGACGCCCCTTCTATGGTCATGCGGACCGCTACGCCAGGGCCGTTAACCGCTTCAGTGCGGCCTTCAGCCTACTGGCCGATGTTGCCATGGGTACCCTTGGCGGTTCACTCAAATTGCGTGAAATGCTCTCGGCTCGACTGGGCGACGTTTTGTCGAATCTCTACATGACTTCCATGGTGCTCAAACAATGGCACGAAGGGCGCAAGGTGCCCGGAGAGGAAGCGCTGATGCGCTACAGCTGTGAATTTTTGCTGCACGAGGCGGAAGAAGCCATAGCGGGTGTGCTCGACAACTTGCCGAACCGACCGGTTGCCAGGGCTGTGCGTTTGATCGTATTGCCACTGGGCAAGCGTTGGCACATGCCGGCAGATAGCCTGGTCAGCCGCATCGCCAAGGATATTTCCACAGACACCGCACTGCGCAGCTACCTGCTGGAAGACACCTGGCAAACCCAGGATGGCACTCAGGACAACCCCCTGGCGCGTTACAACGCCTTGTTGAAAGACAACGAACGGGCCGCGGCCATTTACCAAACCGTTGGCAAGGCCGCCGCCAAAGGTGAGTTACCGATGACCGCACTGCATCCTGAACAACGCTTCGATGCCGCGCATGAAATCGGCCTGCTGAGCAATGAAGATCACGATTTCATGGTCGCTTACGAAGCCGAGGTGCTGGAGATGCTCACCGTCGATGACTTCCCCTTCGATGAGTTTGCCCGCAACAAGAGCAAAATCGTCTGGCACGGCGTGCAGGAAAAGCCCAAAGCGAAAGCCAAAACGACGAAGAAAGCTGAAAACAAAGGCACCGTGGAAGGCGATGCCTGAGGCTTTACACCCGCCAGATGAGCCTATTGGTTCATCTGGCCTTTTCTCTATGCTCCATCCATACACAACCCCGCTCAAAACGCGTACAATGCGCGCCTTTTTATGCCACCGCTGGCATCACTCTCTGTAGAAGGTCGCTCATGATTTCCACCGCCAACATCACCATGCAATTCGGTGCTAAACCCCTGTTTGAAAACGTCTCGGTCAAGTTCGGTATCGGCAACCGCTATGGCCTGATCGGCGCGAACGGCTGTGGCAAGTCGACCTTCATGAAAATCCTCGGGGGGGATCTGGAGCCGAGCAATGGTCAGGTGATGCTGGATTCGGGCACCCGCCTGGGCAAGCTGCGTCAGGATCAGTTCGCTTACGAAGACTGTTCGGTGATCGACACCGTTATCATGGGGCATACCGAGCTCTCGCGCGTGAAAGCCGAGCGCGATCGCATTTACAGCCTGCCGGAGATGACCGAGGACGACGGCATGGCCGTGGCCGAGCTGGAGGTCGCCTTTGCCGAGATGGATGGCTACACAGCGGAATCCCGCGCTGGTGAGCTCTTGCTTGGGCTGGACATCCCCCAGGAGCAGCACAACGGCCCGATGAGTGCCATAGCACCGGGCTGGAAATTGCGTGTGTTGCTGGCTCAGGCCTTGTTCTCTGATCCCGATGTGTTGCTGCTTGATGAGCCGACCAACCATTTGGACATCAACACCATTCGCTGGCTGGAAGGGGTGCTGGTAGCGCGTAATAGCACCATGATTATCATCTCGCACGACCGTCACTTCTTGAATTCGGTTTGCACGCACATGGCCGACCTGGATTATGGTGAGTTACGCCTCTTCCCCGGCAATTACGATGAATATATGACTGCCGCGACGGCTGCACGCGAGCGTTTGCTGTCTGATAACGCAAAGAAGAAGGCGCAAATAGCAGAGCTGCAAACCTTCGTCAGCCGCTTCTCGGCCAATGCTTCCAAGGCCAAGCAGGCGACCTCTCGTGCCCGCCAGATCGACAAGATCCAGTTGGCCGAAGTGAAGCCCTCGAGCCGCATCAGCCCCTATATCCGTTTCGATCAGGAGAAAAAACTGCATCGCAAGGCGCTGACGGTAACTGATCTGACCTTTGGTTTTGACGATCACCTGCTGTTTGACCGCTTCAGTTTTCAGGTCGACGCTGGTGAGCGCATCGCCATTATTGGCCCCAATGGCATCGGTAAAACCACTCTGTTGAATTGCCTGGTCGGAGCGCTGGAGCTGAAAGGCGGCGAGGCCAAATGGACAGACAGCGCCGAAGTGGGCTACTTTGCCCAGGATCATTCCGCCGATTTCGCCAGAGATGAGACGCTGTTCGAGTGGATGTCGCAGTGGACCAAAGGCGGCGAGCAAATGGTCCGCGGCGCTCTGGGGCGCATGCTGTTCTCGGGTGACGATATTGGCAAGTCGGTCAAGGTGATCTCCGGGGGTGAACAGGGCCGCATGCTATTCGGTAAACTGACGCTGACCAAACCCAACGTCTTGCTGATGGACGAACCGACCAACCACCTTGATATGGAATCCATCGAATCTTTGAACCTGGCGCTGGAAAACTACCCGGGTACCCTGATTTTTGTGAGTCACGACCGTGAGTTTGTGTCGTCACTGGCAACACGCATCATCGATATGTCTGCCAGCGGTATTACCGACTTCAGCGGCAACTACGAAGACTATCTGCGCAGCCAGGGCTTTGCCTGATCAACGCAAGAGAGTCCGAACTATGCCCGACGCCCGGGTGCCTCTGCCTGTCCGGCAGGAGGCGCGGGCGTTGGTTAGCGCCTTTGCTAAACGCTGTCGTTTTATTCATGATTTGGATATCAAGGTTTTCCTGCCCCGATGGTATAGCCTCACTGGTCGAACTGTTGCCGGTCGGTTTCCATCGTCACCCCCAGTTCCCGGTTGAACGACCACCTGAGAGATCACAGCTAGCCCGTGCGCTGGTTCTGATCTATAGTCAGGATGGCTGTTCAATTAATGAGCAGTGCGGTGAGTTTGTGGATTCCTGACGAATAGAAAGAGGGTGATCAAATGGCAAGTGGCTGGGCGGGCGATGGCGCTGTGCAGGACCAGATCGATGCAACGGTCGAAGACGCCATTTCCAGGGTGCGTCGGCAGTTGCCCGAAGGTGAAAGCCTCACCCATTGCGAAGAGTGCGATGCACCCATCCCCGAAGCGCGTCGCATTGCCATTCCCGGTGTACACTACTGCGTGCAGTGTCAGGCAGTGCGAGATGATGATCCAGCCAACCATAGCGCCTACAACAGGCGAGGAAGTAAAGACAGCCAGTTAAGGTGAGCCCTCTAAGGGTTGCGAATTGCAGTCGTCAAGACTGAGCAGCGGACTCCTGGCCAGGAGTGTCGCTCGAATGCAAAACAGCACTTTCCGAGAAGCAAACGGTTCGCATATTTTCTACCCAGGTTCGCACCCGGGGTAGGGTTTTGGCATATTCGGCAACCGGTGTTTTCATCGGCCAACACAGCATCGGTGCCACCTGGCCGAACACAGCCAGATCGACCAGGCGAGGTTGATCGTCGACCAGAAAACGCCGACCCGTCAGTAAGGTCGATAGCGCATCCAGATCTGCTCGGCCTATATGTTCGACTTCAGCCGGGTTATAGCGACCAAGCCCCCTTGCCTGCAATTGTTTCTCGAAATGGCGGCAGATACTGAAGCTGACCATTTTACTGATGACAGGAGGAGCCGACTCTGCGACGACCTTCTGGATAAAGCCTTTTCCTGCCGGATGTACAAATAGCTCCCACTCCAGCACCTGATGAAACCCTTCCTCGAAACAGCGTCGCCTCAGCACCGATTGTGCCCTTTGCTCAGCGGTTAAGCCCTGATCCAGGTCGATATTATGGCGCTGGCCCAGGAACTGGATTATGCGCTGACTGTCACCCATACGTTGGCCTTCAAACTCTATCCAGGGACTTTTGCCCGAGGGCCCCTTGCCCGAGCGATTCTCGAAGACTTGATGATAGGGAATCTTTGCCAGGTTCAACCAACCCAGCAACTTGAGCGCAAAGGGCCCTGTTGTTGGCAGGCCCCAATCTTCAGCAAAGGTAAAAACTTTCAACTCGTTCATGGCAGCACCTCGCAAGGCTTAACTTACTTATAGTAAGTATGCTAGCTTACTGTTAGTAAGTGGTCAATAAATGATTAATAAATGAGCAATTCAACAAAAGAGCGAATACTGGCGGTCAGTCGGGAGATACTGATCGAGTCTGGCCCTGCTGCATTGACCTTCGATGCCATCGCCAAACGACTCGGCATCACCCGGCAGGCGGTGATTTACTGGTTTGCCAGCAAACAACTGCTGTTGAGAGCCCTGGTGTTACCCTGGATTCGGGCAGAAACCGAGACGCTGATCGAGGCAATTGCATCGACTACCAGCGCGCAAAGCACGATAGAAAAAGCCGTGCATGCCCTGTTGCGGTTCCACCTTGAGGATCTCGATCGTTTCCGGCAGATGTATTTGGGCATACAGCTCGACCCCAAGCCGGCCAAGTTGATAGGGCGAGAAACGCTGAACCAGGACATTCACCCGGTGACGGCGAAGATGTACGAAAGCCTCGCCGAGTCGCTGAGTGCCGGAAGTGATTTCAACGGCTCGGTACCGGCCAGACAGGCAGCGGTATCCCTGCATTTTTCGGTATTGGGCCATTGCATGATGATTGGCCTCGCAGAGGCGATTGAAGACCCGCTGGCACAGCCTACCTCCGCTTTGTCCAGGACATTGATCGAAATGCTGGTAAAGGGCATCTGTAAGGCAGGGTAAAAAGCGGTTCGATTCCCTTTTGTCGAGGCACAAAAAAGCCCGGCATGGGCCAGGCTCTTTCGTTGAATTTGGATGGTGCTGAGCGGGGCATACGGCCTATTCGGAAACCGTTCGCGTCGCCAGAGCGCGCAGCTCTTCGTTGGAAAGTCTTGAAATGCAACCAGCATTCCTGCGACTTTCCGCCTCGATCTGCACGCTCTGGCTATGCTCCGTGGTTCCCGAATAGGCCGTATGACCCGCTAAAGGCGGACAGCGAGGCCGGGAGCCGCGCTGGACGGCGAAGCCGCCCGAAGGGTGAGCGCCATGGAGGGCGCTCATCCATCGAACCACGAGGTAAAAAGCGGTTCGATTCCCTTTTGTCGAGGCACAAAAAAGCCCGGCATGAGCCAGGCTATTTCGTTGAATTTGGATGGTGCCCAGAGGCGGAATCGAACCACCGACACGAGGATTTTCAGTCCTCTGCTCTACCGACTGAGCTATCTGGGCTTAACTTGAATTTGACCTGGCCGAAAAAGGTGGCTGGGCAAGTTCTCAGAAGGCGATGCCTCCCTCAACGAACGCTGCGTATTAAACGGATTTTCGGCGCAGGCGTCAACCACTTTTTGGCTTAAATCTTTGATTTTTTTAACAAAAGCCTGAAGCTGGTTTATTTTTGTTCAGGCACATAACCCTCAGCCTGATCAAAATCTTCACCACTCAGGAACTTGCCCATCTGCTCCATCAGGTATTTGCGGGCGGCGGGGTCGGTCATGGTCAGGTGTTTTTCGTTGATCAACCTGGTTTGGTGGGTTTGCCATTCCTCCCAGGCGCGCTTTGACACGTTGTTGTAGATGTCTTCGCCCTTGGGGCCGGGGTAGGGGGCTTTGTCCAGGCCTTCGAGTTCTTGCTGGTATTTGCGGCAAAATACGGTTCTTGTCATCAGAACAGTCGCTCCAGTAGCAGTTTGACAGGGGCGCTGAGACCCACTTGCTCAGCCATGCCGGGATGGTACCAGAGGGCGTTGTCCGATACAGCCGACAGTGGCTTTGGCAGCCGGACAAAGAGTGGGTGAATGTGCAGGTGGTAGTGGCTGAAGGTGTGGCGAAAGGGCTCCCAGTCTTCGAAGGAGGCTTCGGCGTTAAGCAAGGCCAGGTGGCTTTCTGCCTGGTCGCGATCGGCAAATTGCGGAAAGGCGTGCAGGCCACCCCAGATGCCCTGTTGTGGGCGCTTTTCCAGATAGATGCGGCCATCCGGGGATTGCAGTATCAGCAGCCAGGCCGTTTTACTGGGCTTGTCCTTTTTCGGTTTGCGTTCGGGCAGTTCTAAAGTTCGCTGTTGCTGAAAGGCCAGGCAATGCTTTTGCAGCGGGCATTGGTCGCAGGCCGGCTTGCTCCTGGTGCAGACCATGGCTCCCAGGTCCATCATGCACTGGTTGAAGTCGGCCACTCGTTTAGCCGGTGTCAGTTGCTCGGCCCAGTGCCAGAGTTGTTTCTGGTTGGCGGTGGTGCCGGGCCAGCCTTCCATTGCGAAAAAGCGAGCGAGCACCCGCTTGACGTTGCCGTCCAGAATGGGGGCATGCACATTACGGCTCAGGCTGAGAATGGCTCCGGCAGTGGAGCGGCCGATGCCAGGCAGTTCGGCCACGGCGTCCACAGAGTTCGGGAATTCGCTCTGGTGCTGTTCAACCAGGAGTTGAGCCGCCTTGTGCAGGTTGCGGGCACGGGCGTAGTAGCCGAGGCCGGTCCAGTGGTGCAGGACTTCGTCCTGGTCTGCTCGGGCCAGGTCTTCCACGGCCGGAAAGCGCGCCATAAAACGCTCGTAGTAGGGTATAACGGTGCTGACCTGGGTTTGTTGCAGCATGATCTCGGAAACCCAGACGGTATAGGGTGTCTTGCTCTGCTGCCAGGGCAGAGTTTTCCGGCCATGCTGGTCGAACCAGTCAAGAACCTGTCGCTGAAACCAGGGCGGCTTGCAATGCATTCATCCACTCCAGGCTGGTTCCTAGCTCGGTCAGATAATGGTTGAGTTCGGCGGCCACTTCCGGGGCCTGGGTCAGGCTGAGGCCAGGCCATTGGCCTCGCATCTCACTGTAGCCATAAAGTTGTGGTGGCTCGCCGCTGATGTCGTGACGCCATTGACCATCGACCAGATGGAACGCTTGCTGGGCAGGGTGGTACCGCAGTTCACCAGCGTCGAGTTGAAAGCGTGTTTGCTGCTCGTCGATAGTCAGCCCGAGCAGCAGGTTGGCATTGTGCCAGCGCCACTGTCGGGAATCTCCTTCGAAACGGCCCTCCAGCGCCAGGGTACTATCCTCATAAGGTGTGTCGTTGGAGGCTTCGCGTTCTACCCGATAAGACAGGCTGAGTGAGCCCTTGTAGGTATCACCTTCTGGCGAGAGACCAGAACTGATCAGGCTGACTCGGTGTTGCTGTTGCTGATCGTCGCGAAAGGCGATGGCGCTATCGATGCGGCCGAACTGATGAAGTCTTCCTGGCCGCCAGGCGTCAATTCCGCCAGCCCATTCTACCGACTCGGTCAATGTCCAGTTGGTGGGTTGCCAGCGGCCAGCCCAACTCAAGAAGTCCCATTCAGCTTGTCCTGCAGTCAGGGTCAGGGCGCGAGCTTTCAGGCTCCAGCGGCCGGTCAGGGGTCCGAGGTCCAGGTCAGCATCGGCTTCCAGACTGGTCAGTATCAGGCCTGCTTCGGTGGGCCGGAGTGAGCCGCCAAGGTTGAGGCTTCCCTCATGATCCTCTAGAGCGAACCAGCCATTCAAGTGCCACTGGAAGCGGTCACTGGCACCCAGGCGTCGTGCGGCGCCCTCGAACTGGCTTAAATGGTCACCGAGGGCGAGGTTCAGGTCGGTCACTTCCAGCTGCTGAGGTGACAACACAATCAGGATTTTAATGGCGTTTTCCAGCGAAGCCATGCCTGCTGCTCCGCTGTCCAACCACTCGAAACCATCCAGATGCAGATTGGTCAGTTGTGGGCGGCCGAGCAGAATGGACAGCAGGCCAAACTCTGCTTCGACCCTCTGGATGCGCACCTGACGGTTGTTGTCCTGCCAACTGAGCTCGGTGAGGAGAAGCATACTCCCGTCGCTCTCTGTGCTACCCAGTGAGATGGCTTCAGGAGCGACACTCAGCCGCTCCAGCAGAATGCGTTCAGGGGACCAGTTCAGCCATTGCCAGCCTGCGAAGGTGGAGACCAAAACAAGAAAGCCGACGACCACCAGGGCCAGTCGGCTCGACCAGATTGAGGGCATTGTTGATTAGTCTTCCAGCATGTCCAGGTTGCGCACCGCGCCCTTGTCGGCACTGGTTGCGAGCAGCGCATAGGCTTTCAAGGCGGGCGTCACTTTGCGTTTTCGAACAATGCTGGGCTTCCAGGCATCGCTACCACGAACCGCCATCTCGGCGCGGCGTTGTGACAGCACCTCGTCCGACACATCCACATTGATGCTGCGGTTGGGAATGTCGATCACAATGTCGTCACCATCCTGAATCAGGGCAATGGCGCCGCCTGCGGCTGCCTCGGGAGAGGCGTGACCGATCGAGAGCCCGCTGGTGCCGCCGGAGAAACGGCCATCGGTCAGTAGAGCGCAATCCTTACCGAGACCCTTGGACTTCAGGTAACTGGTTGGGTAGAGCATCTCCTGCATGCCGGGGCCACCTTTGGGGCCTTCGTAGCGGATGATGACCACATCGCCGGCCTTGACCTGGTCCGCCAGAATGCCTTCCACGGCCGAATCCTGGCTTTCGAAAATGCGCGCCTTGCCGCGGAAGGTGTGAATGCTTTCATCGACACCGGCCGTCTTGACCACGCAGCCATCCACGGCAATGTTGCCGAAGAGCACGGCCAGCCCGCCTTCCCGACTATAGGCATGCTCCAGTGAGCGAATGCAGCCTGTTTCGCGGTCGCCATCGAGCGTCGGGTAGCGAGTGGACTGACTGAACGCTTCCTGAGTGGGAATACCAGCGGGGCCCGCTCGGAAGAATTCTCTAACAGCCGAATCTTCTGTGCGCATGATGTCCCATTGGTTCAGTCCATCGGCCAGGGTCGCCGAGTGCACCGTTGGCAAGTCTGTATGCAGCAAGCCAGCGCGATCCAGCTCACCCAGAATGGAATAGACACCACCGGCGCGATGCACGTCTTCCATGTGGTAATTCGGGCTGTTGGGCGCCACCTTACACAATTGAGGGATCTGCTTCGACATGCGGTCTATGTCTTTCAGGGTGAAATCGATTTCACCTTCTTGCGCTGCGGCGAGCAAATGGAGAATGGTATTGGTTGAGCCACCCATGGCGATGTCCAGGGCCATGGCGTTCTCGAATGCCTTGAAACTGGCGATGCTGCGTGGCAAAACGCTCTCGTCATCTTGCTCGTAGTAGCGCTTGGCGAGGTCGACTATGCGGTGGCCAGCCTCTTCAAACAGCCGGCGCCGATCAGAGTGGGTGGCCAGGGTGCTGCCGTTACCGGGCAAAGACAAACCAATGGCCTCGGTCAGGCAATTCATTGAGTTGGCGGTGAACATGCCAGAACAGGAGCCGCACGTTGGGCAGGCACTGCGTTCGTATTCGGCCACGGTTTCGTCGTCGGCATTGGGGTCGGCGGCGATGACCATGGCATCCACCAGGTCGAGACCGTGGTCGGCCAGTTTGGTCTTGCCGGCCTCCATCGGGCCACCGGAGACAAAGATGACTGGGATGTTCAGGCGCATGGCGGCCATCAGCATTCCGGGTGTGATCTTGTCGCAGTTGGAAATGCACACCAGGGCATCGGCGCAGTGGGCGTTGACCATGTATTCCACTGAATCGGCGATGATCTCGCGTGAAGGCAGGCTATACAGCATGCCGTCGTGACCCATGGCAATGCCATCGTCTACGGCAATGGTGTTGAACTCCTTGGCCACACCACCGGCTTTTTCGATTTCACGAGCAACCAGTTGGCCCATGTCTTTCAGGTGCACATGGCCGGGTACAAATTGGGTAAAGCTGTTGGCTACGGCGATGATGGGTTTCTGGAAATCATCGTCTTTCATGCCGGTTGCACGCCACAGCGCACGGGCGCCGGCCATATTGCGTCCAGCGGTCGAGGTTTTGGAACGATACTGAGGCATAACCCACCCTGTTGTTTTACTGATTTCCGGCCATTGTACTGAAAGCGGCGCCTTTGGTCAGTGCAATGTTTTTAATGGATTGTTGTGTTTTTTGAAAGATCTTCACCGATGGTCCACCAGGGCGGGTGTTCACTGCAAAGATGAGGCTTTATTGTGGTTGCTTCAGTTGCTCTTGTTGAAAGGCTTCAATCAGGTTGTTCAGCTCACGCTGCAACGCATGGGGCTCGCCCAGGTTCAATTCCACCAGCCGGCGCAGATGTGATGCCGACTCGACATCCAAAGCGGTAATCGAGAGTCCGCAGGCAAGGGTTGTCGGGTCAAAGAATGCGACCTTTACATCCATCGAAAGCGTCACATCGCCCTGGTCAAAGCGCACCGTTAATAGACCAGGTTCATTGGCCTCCAATAATGCCGAAGTGTCCGACAGGACGATCAGCGCTCCTTTCAGGCTGATGTCTCGCAATAAACCAGGTAGAGATTGTTGCCCCAGAGCCAATTCCACTCGGGCATCAAAATGAATGCGTTGAAAGCGTCGCAAATCGGCCATATAGAGGGTCCTGGCAAGAAGGCTTTGAAATCACTATAGTCGGGTGATAAACAAGCTGCAACGATTAGTCAATGCTTAACTATCTGAGGAGATCGCCATGGCGCGTTCGACCGAACTACCCCAACTTTCGCAAGCCTTGCCTGGACGCGAACAGCCGCTGACAGTCGACTATCACCACGCTGTGTTGGATATCGACATGCGCGAGACGCCTCCAGGCTGTCAGGAGATTGTGCTGGGCATGGGGTGTTTCTGGGGCGCTGAACGGCACTTCTGGCAGTTGCCGGGGGTGGTCAATACCGCAGTTGGCTACGCCGGTGGTTTTACGCCCAATCCGACGTACGAGGAAGTCTGCTCCGGTTTGACCGGCCATACTGAGGCCGTTCGAGTTGTCTATGACCCGGCCCTGATGCCATTGGCAGCCTTGCTGAAAACCTTTTTTGAAGCGCACGACCCTTCTCAGGGCATGCGTCAGGGCAACGACATCGGAACTCAGTATCGATCTGCCATCTATGGCGATAAGGAGCAGCAAGAGCTGGCTCGTCAAATGGCGCAGACATTCAGTGAAGCCCTTGCAGACAAAGGACTGGGAGCCGTTACCACAGAAATTGCTGACAAGCCCCCCTTCTATTTCGCTGAAACCTACCACCAGCAATACCTGCACAAGAACCCGAATGGTTATTGTGGGCTCAAAGGCACTGGCGCAGTGTGCCCCATAGGCTAAACAAAGTTCGCCTGTGCCCGAGAGAGCTCAGGCCAGGTCGTTAATGGCAGTTTTCAGGCGAAGGGTTTCCTGGCGAGCAGCCTCGGCAAAGTCTTCCCCCTGGCTGGCGTACAGTATCGATCTGGAGGAATTGATCATCAGGCCGCGTCCTGGCGAAGTGGCACCGTTACGTACCGTGCCTTCGAGGTCTCCCCCTTGCGCACCAATGCCGGGTACCAGAAAGGGCAAGTCTGGTGCAACAGCCCGGATGCGTGCCATTTCTTCCGGTGCCGTGGCACCCACAACCAGGCAAATGTTGCCGTGTCGATTCCAGTGTTGCTGGGCGCGGCGAGCAACATGAATATAGAGTGGCTCACCCTCCAACAGTAGATTCTGAAACTCGGCCGCGGAAGGATTGGACGTGCGGCACAGAAGAATGACACCTTTGTCGGCATGGTCGGCAAAGGGCATCACCGTATCCGAGCCCATGTAGGGGTTTACCGTGACAGCATCCGCCTGGTAGTGCTCGAACGCTTCGCGCGCATACATGCTCGCGGTGGAGCCGATATCGCCCCGCTTGGCGTCGAGAATGACAGGCACCTCAGGATGCTTCTCCTTGATGTAGGCAATGGTGGCCTGCAACTGAGCTTCGGCAGCTTCAGCGGCAAAGTGCGCGAACTGAGGCTTGAAGCAACAGACCAGATCTGCCGTTGCATCAATAATGGCCTGATTGAAGTGCAGTATGCGGTCCGGATCATCAGCAAATCGGGCCGGGAAGCGCTCCGGGTATGGGTCCAGCCCAAGGCAAACCTGGGTGCCGTTCTGCCAGTGTCGAGAAAGCTGTTCAATAAAGGTCACTGTCACTCCTCTGTTCGTTGTGATCTGCACACTAAGGTCAAGCCCCCTCGATGGCTCAAAGGGTCTTGTAAAAGACCTTGGAGTTGCGTTGCAGGTTATAGAGGTTCTGCCGCTCCACGGGCAAATCCGCGACATGCGCAGGCTCAAAACCGCGTTCTGCGAACCAGTGGGCGGTCTGGGTGGTCAGCACAAAGAGCCGTTTTACCCGCTGCTCTCGAGCCCGCTTTTCCAGTGCTCTGAGCAGGGCGTCACCTCGGCCGGACTGGCGATAGTCCGGGTGTACCGCCACACAAGCCAGTTCAGCCTGACTGGGGTCCGAATCGGGTATGGGGTAGAGTGCTGCACAGCCCACGATCATGCCGTCGCGTTCGTTTACGTAAAAATGGTGAATCTCGTTTTCCAGCCTTTCTCGGCTGCGTCGCACCAGGATGCCCTTGTCTTCAAGTGGGCCGAGCAGTGCCAGTATGCCGTTGATGTCATCGGTATGGGCAGCACGAAAGGTGTCATAGGGGTCCCGGGCGATCAGGGTGCCGACACCGTCGCGGGTGAACAGCTCTGCCAGCAAGGAGCCATCCTGGTGGCCATCGATAACATGGCAGCGGGCGATGCCGGCATCGCTGGCGGCCAGCGCAACGGTCAATTCCTGCACGCCCCGGGCGGTAGCATCCGCGCCTTCCAGTATCAGCCGCAGCTCTTCACTCGAAAGTTCTTTCTGGTCCAGTGTAATGGGGTGAGGGTCGTCACCTATGATGATCAGCTTGTCGGCATCGAGCCGCCGTGCAGTTTCAATCAATAAGTGCTCTGGAGGAATATAAAAAAGCTCACCGGTCACCGAATAGCCCAGAGGGGGCAACAACAGAATATTGCCCTGATCCAGGTGATGTCGCATGGCCAGGTGATCGATGCGTCTCACCCGCCCCTGTGCCTGGAGGTCGATACCCTCAACAACGCCCATGGGGCGAGCGGTCACGAAATTGCCGCCAATGACGCGAACACGCGCATTGTGCATGGGGGAATTGGCCAGGCCTTGAGTAAATTGGGCTTCTAGACGCGCGCGCCAATGGCCAATCTGGCTGAGCAGAGCCTCCAGAATGGCGCTGTCGATCACTGTTTGATCATTAACAGAGTCGCTACTGACCTGGTCATCGACATCAAACAACAGGATCAACTTCAGTCCGAGGCTGTTCAACAGCGCCAGATCACTAACCAGTGCCGCCAGAGATGACCGATTCAGTACGCGTCCTCGCACCCAGATGACGGCTTTCTTGCCTCTATAAGCATGAATGTAGGGTGCACTGTTGCGAAAATGGTGGACGAAATCGGTCAAGGGAAGCCTCCTTAGCAAGAGGCTATGATAACGGATTCAAACAGCGCCTGAAACGATGGGGCTTTTCTTTGGTTACTCGAAACGCCTATCAAAATGCCAGAGAGAGACTAGCGCAGGGTGCCGGGTACACCCCTTGGGGGAGGTCCGCAGCATGGATGCTGCGGTCCAGGCTCCAGGGAAGGATTTACGCCGACCCCCAAGGGGTGTGCTCGGTGGCCTGTGCGGACCACTGGCAGGACATCAAAGCACCTTTGAGAAAGCATTCTGATTGCTTTCGTCCAGGTAGGCGTCAAACGCCATCAGAATTGGCCGTAGTAACAGACGACCGAGCTCAGTGACAGCCACCGCCTGACTGTTGATGTGTACCAGACCGTCCGCCTGAAGTTTTTTCAACTGGTTTAGGGAGGAACTGAAGTACTGGCGGCTGTTGACACCGTTCTGGCGATCAAAGTCGGCAAAGTTCAAGTATCCCTGGCAGGAGAGGGCATTGATGGCAGCGCGGCGGACAGTGTCGTCTTCGCTCAGCCAGAAACCTCTACGGATGGCGAGTTGGCCGTTGTCGATGCGGTTCTGATAGTGTTCGAGGTCGGTATGATTCTGCAGGATGGCACCGCCAATCTGGCTGATGCCAGAGACGCCCAGCGCCAGCATGTCGGTTTCCGCCTGGGTGGCATAGCCCTGGAAGTTACGCTGCAGGGTACCTTCATCCAGCGCCTTGCACAGGCTGTCATCAGCGCGAGCAAAGTGATCCATACCAATGTAGCGGTAGCCAGCGTCTTGCAAGCGGGTAATGGCCAGTTGTATCAATTGCAGCTTGGTTTCAGGGTTAGGCAAGCCAATCATGCCCAGGCGCTTCTGCGCGGGGAAGCGCTCGGGCAGATGAGCGTAGTTGTACAGGCTGATGCGGTCAGGGTTCAGCTCGATCACCTGCTCCAGAGTCTCGGCAAAGGTCGTTGGCGTTTGATGTGGCAGGCCGTAGATCAGATCGAAGTTCAACGACTCAAACGCCAGATCTCTCGATTGTTCGATCAAAGGTTGTACCAGGCCCAGCGGCTGTACCCGATGAATGGCAATCTGGGTTGCCTCGTTGAAGTCCTGAATGCCGAAGCTCAGTCGGTTGAACCCGCGCTCACGCAACAACTTGAGCATCTCCGGTGAGGTTTCTCTGGGGTCGAGTTCAATGGAGTATTCGCCAGCCCCGGCATCTGGCAGCCACTGGTAGTTCCGGGAGACCAGATCAAGCAGGCGTGACATCTGCGCTTCATTGAGGAAAGTGGGCGTGCCGCCGCCAAGGTGCAGTTGTGTAATGGTGCGTTGACCAAAGAATCTCGACGTATTGGCCATTTCCAGAGCCAGCCGATCCAGATATTCATCCGCCTGCCGCACACTCTTGCTGGCAATCTTGTTGCAGCCACAGTAATAGCAAAGGTGACGGCAAAACGGTATGTGTATATAGAGCGACATAGGCCCTGCAGACTGCTGCTGCATCAGATGATGCTCAGCTTCCATCGCACTGATGTCGTGGAATTGTACCGCCGTAGGATAGGAGGTGTAACGCGGACCCTTGATGTTGTATTTACGGATCAGGGTATCGTCCCAAACGACGTCAGGCAGGGGGCGGGCAGTGGTCATGGGCTGTGGCTCCAGTCGATTCTGGCGCACAGCTTAACGGAAGGCGTTTCCCGGGGAACTGACTCAGATCAAAAGCGGTGCCTTTTGACACCGTTTTATCAGGACTACACTTGCTGAGCAAAAAACTCTCTGGAGCCGTACACCACCATGGTTTTGCCCTTGACGCTGACCAGACCCTGCTCTTCCAGGTTCTTCAGTACACGGCCGACCATCTCTCTGGAGCAGCCAACGATGCGGCCGATTTCCTGACGAGTGATTTTGATCTGCATGCCTTCGGGGTGAGTCATGGCATCGGGTTGCTGGCACAGGTCGAGCAAGGTGCGAGCAACGCGACCGGTGACATCCAGAAAGGCCAGATCACCGACCTTGCGTGTTGTGGCACGCAAACGGGTCGCCATCTGCTCGCCGATGAAATAGAGAATGCGCGGATCGTCCAGAGTGATTTCACGGAACTTGGTATAGGAAATTTCTGCGACTTCGCATTCGGTTTTGGTCTTTACCCAGGCCGAGCGCGAATCCATGGCATCGAACAAACCCAGTTCGCCAAAAAAATCGCCCGCATTCAGGTAAGCCATGATCATCTCACGGCCGTCGTCATCCTCGATGATGACCGACACGGTGCCTTTGATGATGTAATACAGAGAGTCGCTCTTGTCGCCTGCGTAGATCAGTGTCGTCTTGGACGGGTAGCGCCGCCGATGGCACTGGGATAAAAAGTAGTCGAGATGCGTGTGTTCGATTGTCTGATTGACCATGATCTCTTAATTCCAATTCAGTATTTTTTGCTGCCAGCCGTTATCCCTTGGATGGCATTCAGGGCCCAGTCTAGGCGAGTATAGACTGCCTTACGCGTCAAGGCTGACTTTTTGGCATTATGAAGCAGAAGAATCACTCTGGCTACGCCTAACGCTCAAGCGCCGCGCCGTGTTCCGTATTTGTATGACACAGTTCCCATTTTTGGCATTTTCTGCCGTTGAACCTGGCCTTATGATAGGCTTTCTGACGGTCTCAAGGCCAAATGATCCAATCGGAAAGTGTCAGTGACCCTATCAGGTTCGTAAGAACAGGTCCTTGGTGAATCAAATTGAATAATCAGGAGCAGGCGCCATTGAAAGCAACTATTAATTGGGCGGGTGACAAAGCTTTCGCCTATGAAGCCGGCAGTGGGCACCGAGGTTTTGCTGACGGTGCAGCAAAAGACGGTCCAGGCAGCAAAGGGCCGAGCCCTATGGAGCTGGTATTGTGTGGTCTGGGTGGTTGCACGTCCTACGATGTGGTCAACATCCTGCAAAAAAGTAGACAGGATATTGTCGATTGTCAGGCCACTCTGGATGCTGAACGAGCTGAAACTGTGCCCGCGGTATTTACAAAAATCCACATACATTTTGTGGTCACCGGTCGAGCACTCAAGGCCGCTCAGGTCGAACGAGCGGTAAAGCTGTCAGCGGAGAAATACTGCTCAGCGTCGATGATGCTCGAACGGGGCGGTGTTGAAATTACGCACAGCTTCGAAGTCGTAGAGGTGGACTAAAAAAAGGCTGTGCAAGAGCGGCCGCTATCCGCATAATACGCGGCCGCTTTTTCACACTCTATTCCTAGCGATAATCGGGAGACGCTCATGTTTGATGATGAATTGCGTTTACACGGGTTTAACAACCTGACCAAGTCACTGAGCTTTAATATCTACGATATTAATTATGCCCGTACCGAGCAACACCAGCAGGAATACATTGCTTACATTGATGAAATGTACAATGCAGACCGATTGACCGAAATTCTGACGCAAGTCACCGAAATCATTGGTGCCAACATTCTCAATATTGCGCGTCAGGATTACGAGCCGCATGGCGCCAGCGTTACCATTCTGATCTCGGAATACCCGGTGGAGGGTGATGAAGACCACTCTGAGGCCAGCCCTGGCCCGATGCCTGATGCCATCGTTGGTCACCTCGACAAGAGCCACATCACTGTGCACACCTATCCGGAAAGCCATCCTGATAACGGCATTTCGACCTTCCGTGCGGATATCGACGTCAGTACCTGTGGTGTTATTTCCCCGTTGAAGGCATTGAACTTCCTGATTCACTCCTTTGACAGCGATATAGTTACCCTGGATTATCGCGTTCGAGGTTTCACACGTGACGTCGATGGGCGTAAGCATTACATCGATCATGAAATCAATTCAATTCAGAACTATCTTGCTGAAGACAGCAAGCGCGCTTACGAAATGATAGACGTCAATATTTACCAGGAAAATATCTTTCATACCAAGATGCTGCTCAAGAATTTTGATATCGAAAACTATTTGTTCGGCAGTGGCGCCAATGAGTTTTCTGAGCAGGAGCGCAGGTCCATTACCGAGGCGTTGTGGCGAGAAATGCAAGAGATTTTCTATTCTCGTAATATGAGTAATGGCCCCGGTCCCGCTTGATTGTTTTTTGAGCAAAACCCAGGGCCTGCTGTGTAAATAGTGGGCCTTTTTTTATGAAAAGTGGATATTCGACACACTTCTGAAGCTTTTCTGATTGAAATGGCCCTGTTGCTCGTGTATCCCTTGGCTTTAACCGTTAAACTCGTTGGCAAGAGCGGGCCAAGGCCCTTATTCGCTGGCGTTGTTCAAGGCCACACAATAACGATAAGCAGTAACCGGAGTGGTTAACTCATGGGTCAGGAAATCGAACTCAAACTCAGTATTCAGCAGGCAGCGATTGATGCCTTTACCTCCCACCCTGTTTTGTCCGGGGTGAGTAATACCGAAGAGCAACTGGAAAACCAGTATTTTGATACCGCCGATCAGCAACTGACCCAGGCAGGTGTTGCTCTCAGGTTAAGACGGACGTCCAATGGCTGGGTTCAAACCTTGAAGACACAAGGCACCAACGTAGGTGGTTTGCATCAACGTAATGAATGGGAAATGGCGGTGCCAGCAGCACAGCTGGATATGTCGCTCTTTCCTGAGCAGGTATTGCCTGCGGCTCTGAAAAAGGCCCAACTGGAACCCATGTTCACCACCCACTTCAACCGCCAGCGCTGGCTGGTGGATTATCAGTCCAGCCAGGTTGAAGTCGTGCTGGATGTAGGTGAGGTTCGGTCCGGTGAACAGACAGAAGAGATCAGTGAAGTTGAGTTGGAACTCAAGATGGGGGAGCTCCCGGCCCTGTTGGACCTCGCGCATCAACTGACCGAACAGATTCCAATGATGCCTTCCGACCTGTCCAAGGCAGAGCGCGGTCATCGATTACGAAACCATACTGAAACTTCAGACATCCCCCTGCCCAATATTGTTGCCCAACAAAGCATGGAAAGCGCTTTTTGTGCTTTGCTGGGTTATGAGCTCGAGCGTTTGCAACGCCAATGGGCGCTGTTCTGGTCCAGTCAGCAGTGGCGCCATATGCAAGCGCTGTTGGTCACACTCGGCAATATGCGCACCGAACTCGAATGGTTTGAAGGCCTGCTGCCCGCAGGGCAACAACAACAGGTAATGGCCTGGGTTGATTGGCTGGATGAGGCCATTCGGCCGCTGGTTTCCTGGTGGCCGGCCTGCTTCGCACTAAGTCAGGATGCGTTGGATGAGCCCGAAAGCCTGGCGGTCAGCTTACAGCAGGCCAAGGCGATGAAAGCCCTGATTGGTGTTGAAGCCCTGGCTCGCAACCCCCAACTGGGGCACACGCTGATTTCCTTGACGCGCTGGCTGCATTTGCGCGCCTGGCGAGAAGATCAAACCGAGGTTCATCGTATGGCGTCGGAAGAAGCCGTCAGTGATGGACTGGATCGCTCGCTCTCCGATGCCTGGCAAGCCTTCCGTCCGGATCAGTTCGCTGGCAGTACCAGCCACGCCCTGGAGCAGTTTCCGGCAGTGCACCGCTTGTTGATGTTGTGTCAGTACTTCAGCAGCCTCTACGGCGATCAGCTTGAGCATTATCGCGACCAACTGGAGGCACTGGAGGAAAACCTGTCCAGACTCTCTGCCATGGACATTGTCAGCCGCCTGCGTGACTGGTTGAATGATCTGCCGATGGAACAACAAGCCTCTGTCTACAGTTGGACCCGCAGCAAGACCATACTGTTGCGCGACCTGAAACAGTTGGCAGGACGCTTGTCTGAGCAAAGAATCAACGCCCAGGAGAGTTGAGATTGTCTGCCAACCTGCTGTTACCAGGTAAGCTCGATCTGGATGCCCTGCTGAGGGCACTGGTGTTGGACGGTCGACTCGACGAAGAGCACAGCCAACAGGCGCGGGGCAAGGTGCGCCCCGGCAAAGCTCACCCTTTGCAACGCCTGGCCAGTCTGGAGCTTCCCGACAAGGCACACAGTGGTAAAAAACTGACCTTGCCAGCCCTGACGCAATGGCTGGCAGGGCATCTTGATATGCCGTATGAGCACATTGACCCTCTGAAGGTCGATGTCGCCCGTATTACCGGCATCATGTCCTATGAATTTGCCCGACGTTACCATCTGTTGCCGTTGAATGTGACCGACGACACCGTGGTCATAGCCACCAGTGAGCCTTTGCTGACCGGCTGGGAAGACGCCATAGAGCAGGTATCTCGGCGACGCATCAGCAAGGTTGTCGCCAGCCCGGAAGACATCGACCGCTTCGCGCTGGAATTCTATTCTCTGAGCCGATCTGTCAGCGGTGCTACCGGCCGTAAAAACACTCAGGGTTTGGGTAATTTCGAGCAGTTGATTGAGCTGGGTAAACTGAAAACACCGGAGGCGAACGATGAACACATCGTCAATATCGTTGACTGGCTGTTTCAGTACGCCTTTGAGCAACGGGCCAGTGATATTCATATGGAGCCTCGTCGTGAATTCAGCCACATCCGCTTCCGCATCGACGGGGTCCTGCACGATGTCTATCAACTACCGATTCAGGTCGGCCAGGCGGTACTGAGCCGAATAAAAATTCTGGGTCGAATGAATGTGGCTGAAAAGAGAAAGCCTCAGGATGGCCGGGTGAAAACCAAGTCTCCGGACGGCCAGGAAATCGAATTGCGTCTGTCGACCTTGCCAACGGCCTTTGGTGAAAAAATGGTCATGCGGATCTTTGACCCGGATGTGTTGTTGAAGAACTTCGTCGACCTGGGCTTGCAGGATGAAGATCTGGCCAACTGGCAATCCATGATTCAGCACCCCAATGGCATCATTCTGGTGACCGGCCCGACCGGTTCCGGTAAGACCACCACGCTCTACTCTACACTGAAAAGTCTGGCCACTTCAGAAGTCAACGTGTGCACCATTGAAGACCCGATCGAGATGGTCGAGCCTGCCTTTAACCAGATGCAGGTACAGAGCAATATCGATTTGCATTTTGCCGATGGTGTTCGAGCGCTGATGCGTCAGGACCCGGACATCATCATGATTGGTGAGATCCGCGACCTCGAGACGGCGCAGATGGCGGTACAGGCTGCCTTGACCGGTCACCTGGTGCTGTCGACTGTCCATACCAATGATGCGCCGACCGCTATTACTCGATTGCTCGACCTCGGGGTTCCTTCCTATCTGATCAAGGCGACCGTGCTGGGTGCCATGGCGCAACGGCTGGTACGGACGCTGTGCCCGCATTGCAAAGAAAAGGTGCCCGCCAGTGATGATCTTTGGCAGCAACTGGTGCAACCCTGGAATGCCCGGCGCCCGCAGCACTTTTACCGTGCGGTGGGCTGTCTTGAATGCCGCAATACAGGTTATCGAGGCCGAACCGGGCTTTACGAGAGCTTTCGTATGAGCGAGGACCTGGCTGGGTTGGTAACGGACCAATGCGACCCGCAGAAATTCAGGACCCTTGCCATCAAGCAGGGCATGCTCAGCTTGCGGCTGTCTGGCGCGCGCAAGGTCGCCGCAGGTCAGACGACCCCGGAAGAAGTCTTTCGCGTCACCCCGGAAGTGCGGTTCTGATCGGCCAGTTTATGGGCGTCAGATTCGATACACCGTCTTTGTCATGATCTTCGAGATACCGGTCATCAATTGTTTGACCGGTTTCGGAAAGGCTCTACCTCCAGCGGCCAGAGCGTCTTCAGCGTGGCGTTCCTCATCTTCCAGCATTTGCTGAAGTATGGCACGGGAGCGCGGGTCGCTGTCCTGAATCTGCTCCAGGTGATCGCGCAAGTGATGACTGACTTGATCTTCGGTGGCGGCAACAAACCCCAAAGACCATCGATCACCAGCGATGCCTGCTGCGGCCCCCAGACCATAAGACAAAGCGTAAAAGAAGGGGTTGAGCAGACTGGTGCGGCTGCCGAGTTCTTCCAGGCGGCTTTCGCACCAGGCGAGATGGTCGAGTTCTTCGTCGGCTGCGGCTTCCATTTGGTCACGAATCTGATGCAACCTGGCGGTCATGGCTTGCCCCTGATACAACCCCTGGGCACAGACTTCGCCAGTGTGGTTGATGCGCATCAAACCGGCCAGATGCCGACGCTCCACCTCTTTCAGGGCCGCTTCAGTGTGAGCATTGCCAGGCGAAGCCGCGCGAGCCTTGACGGTACCCGGGGTGAGCGTTTTCAGGGCGTTGTCAGCTTGTGCGACAAGGCGATCAGAAAAAGTAGGATTTCTTGACATGATGTTTGTCCCGGTTGGATTTGATTTCGGGCATGGCCTGCATCAGGGTCTGTTTCAATGACCGCCCAGACACTGGCTTGGTCAGCAGGTAACGAATGTTGAGTCGATGATCAGCCAGATCGACCTGGCCGACATCGACACCGGTAAGCATGATGATCACGATGTTCTTGTTCAAGGCGTCATCGCTGCGAATGCGCTCGGCCAGTTCACTGCCGGTCATGCCCGGCATATTCTGGTCGAGCACCAGCACATCTATAGGCGCCCCCTTGTGAAATTCGTTATGCAGATTGGCCAGGGCCGATTGACCGTTGCTCATGCTCAGTACTTTCATGCCCCAACTCATGCCGAGATGCTCGATCACCTTGCGGCAGGTCAGGTTGTCGTCGACGACCATCAGACGCAATTGATCCAGGTTGCCGGCAGGTTGCTGGTTGTCGGGTTCGGTGACAGAAACCGGCGTCAGAGGCGTATCGATCCAGAAGGTGGTGCCCATGCGCATTTCACTGGAAAAGGATATTTGGCCTCCGAGCAGGCCGACCAGAATGCGGGTGATGGGCAGGCCCAGATGGACCTGATTGGGCGTCATGACCTGCTCGGTTCGAGCCGACGGAAAGTCGAACAGATTGCTTTTCAGTTCCCGCGGCAAGCCAGGGCCGGTGTCGGTCACACTGAAGCGCAGGCGCCCGTTGTTCCAGGGTTTCACCTGTATCAGCACTTCGCCGTTTTCGGTGTAGCTGAGGGCGTTGTCCAGCAGGTTACTGAGAATCTGTGTCAGAACCTGGGCATTGCCACGATAACGGGTCGGTAAATCAGGCGCGACATCCATGACCAATTCCAGCTGTTTGGCATGGGCCAGGCGAGAATAGGGTTGAATGGCTTCTTCCAGCAGGTCGTACAGATCAAATTCTTCTTCGTTCTCGGGCAGGCGGTTCAGGCCAATCCGTACCAGGTTTTGCAACTGGTCGGCCTGACGCAACAAGGAAAACCCGGCCGCCTGAACGGTGTTGACGTACTCCTGCTGGTGGGCAGACAGGCTGGTGTCCTGCAGCAACTCGGTCATGCCCAGCACACCATTGATGGGGCCGCGCATTTCGTGGTTCAGTTTGCGCAGCAAGGGCCAATGCAGGCGCGGCAGGTTCAGCCCCTCTGCGGACAGATGGGCGTTGATTTTCCGATTGGCAAGCCATGCCGACCAGCCGAGGAAAGCGACCGCTGCGATGGAGGCAAAATGCAGAACAATGGCATTGGTGGTCAGGCTTCGCATCAACCCCAGGTTGGCTGCAATGATCAGAAAGTAGACGAAAGTCAAGGTGGCCAGGCCAGCCAGTAGCCAGTATTCGGAGACTACCCGGCTTTCTCGATGCAGAAACCAGAGCGCAAGCAAGGTCACCAGCACAACGGGGATGATGGCCAACAGTACAGGGCTGCCGACGGTTGTCGCCGGTATCAAGGTCAGCAGCCCTGCAAGCATCAGCACGACGGTTTGCCAAAATAGTATCCTGTTAAGCCAGATCGGTTGGCGTTCTTTACGCAAGTCTCGGAACAGGGCGGTCAAGCCGGCAACGATCAACATCCCTGATAGATTGCGACTGTGAATGTCGGCAAAGCTGATTGTGGTCAACCAGTAAGAAATAAAGCCATTCCAGCCGGCATTCAGACCCATCAGCCCCAGGTTGGTCAGTGCAAGCCACAGAAACACAGTGCGTCTTGTGCGCACGGCAGCCGCCAGGCAGCCCAGTAGCATCAGCACTTGAATGGCAAGGAAGCCGGAATGAATGCTCAACTTTGACGCCAGTTTGAGATGCAGTGATGCGGGATCCATCAGCCAGACGCGGGTATTCAAAGCGTCGGTGGTCTTGAGTCGAATATAAAACTCGCTCGAACCCGGCGCGAGTGCTACCGGGATCACGTAGTTGCCGAGTGGCTCCGGCCTTTGCACCAGAGGGACACTGGCACCGGTCCGCTGCATCTGAAAGGTGCCCTGAATGGTTGGGGTATAGACTTCAATCAGCTGGTTGGCGTGGCTTTCAACATGCAGTCGGTAGTCGCGAGTCAGGCCGTCAGGGTTGTTGATGGGGACTCTTAGCCAGATGCTGCCTTCGAAATAGCCGGTACGAAAGAGGTCATGGTGAATGGGTGTGAAACGGTTGGCCAGCCCCGGTTGTCGTAACTGGTAGGGCGAGAAGCGATCAGTCGGGTCGCGCAAGTAATCAGAGTGTTGCAGCACATTGACCTGGAAGGGCTCGTGCTTGATCTGCACTGGCTCCTGAGCTGCCAGCGCAGGCCAACTGTAGCCGAACAGCAACATCACCAGAAAGAAGGGGCGGAGTATGCGCATGGTTGACCGTCGCCGACGTCGCGGCATCCTGACTCAGGTTGACTCACCAGTATAACGGCTGCGGAGGTTACACCCAATACAGTCGGTGCGAAACATTGGAGGGTCGATTGCAAATCGACCCTCCAGAGGCTTTGTCAGGTTTCCCGATTCATTGCGCGGTGACCGATGTCGGTGCGGTAAAAGGCGTCAGGCCAGTTGATATGGTTGACAGCCTGGTAGGCCTTGCGCTGAGCCTCAGCAACGGTCTCGCCCAAAGCCGTTACACAAAGCACTCGCCCGCCTTGAGTTACTGTCTGGCCATTGTCGGTCGCAGTGCCAGCCTGAAACACCTTGCAGTCTGCCCCAAAGTCCTGGTCGAGGCCCTGGATGGCATCGCCCTTGCGGTAGCTTTCCGGGTAACCACCAGCGGCCATGACCACGCCCAGCGCCGGGCGTTCGTCCCATTCCGTCCGAGCATCGGCCAGGCGGCCTTCAATGGCGGCCAGACAGAGCGCTGCCAGGTCGGATTTCAGTCGCATCATGATCGGTTGCGTTTCCGGATCGCCGAAGCGACAGTTGTATTCCAGCACCATGGGTGTACCGTCTTCAGCGACCATGATGCCCGCGTAGAGGAACCCACGGTAACGGTTGCCCTCGGCCTGCATACCTTTCACGGTCGGTAGAATGACTTCCTGCATGATGCGGTCATGCAATGCATCGGTCACTACCGGCGCCGGTGAGTAGGCACCCATGCCGCCGGTATTGGGCCCTGTATCGCCGTTGTCTCGCGCTTTATGGTCCTGAGATGAGGCAAAAGGAATCACCGTTTCGCCATCGACCATCACAATAAAGCTGGCTTCCTCACCCGTCAGGAATTGCTCAACCACAACACGAGCGCCGGCATCACCGAACTTGTTGCCAGCGAGCATGTCGTCAATGGCCGCCATGGCTTCCGCTTCCGTCTGAGCAACCACCACACCCTTGCCGGCCGCCAGACCATCGGCCTTGACCACTATGGGCGCACCTTTCTCGCGGACATAGTCTTTGGCTGCGCCAACATCGGTGAAGACACCGTAATAGGCGGTTGGTATTTGGTGACGTTGCAGAAAGTCCTTGGTAAAGGCCTTGGAGCCTTCCAGCTGCGCAGCGGCAGCCGTTGGGCCAAATATCGGCAGGCCCTTGCTTTCGAACAGATCGACCACGCCGGCGACCAGAGGGGCCTCCGGGCCAACGATGGTCAGTGCAATGGATTCCTTTTCGGCAAAGGCTGCCAGTGCATCGAGGTCGAGCACGTCAATCGTCAGGTTGGTAACGCCGGGTTCAACGGCGGTTCCGGCATTGCCGGGCGCGACAAATACCTGACTGACGTTCGGGCTCTGTTTCACTTTCCACGCCAGAGCGTGTTCACGTCCACCGTTACCGATGATCAATACATTCATTATTGCGAGTCCTTGGAGCAATTTGAGGTCAATGACGGAAGTGACGCATGCCGGTCAGCACCATGGCGATACCGTGTTCGTCTGCGGCGGCGATGACTTCATCGTCCCGCATGCTGCCACCGGGCTGGATCACAGCCTTGACGCCCATTTCTGCAGCCTGGTCGAGGCCGTCGCGGAACGGGAAGAAGGCATCGGACGCCATTACCGAGCCGGCAATCTGCAAGCCTTCATCGGCGGCCTTGATACCGGCAATTTTGGCACTGTAGACCCGGCTCATCTGGCCGGCACCGATGCCGACGGTTTGCCCGTCTTTGGCATAAACAATCGCATTGGATTTGACGAATTTGCACACCGACCAGGCGAAGAGCAGATCCTGAATCTGGCCATCGCTCGGGGTGATTTTTGTCACCACTTTCAGCTCGTCCGCGCTGATTCGGCCGAGGTCGCGATCCTGTACCAGCAAACCGCCATTGACTCTTTTCAAGTCGAAACCGCCGGTAGCGGCCTGCCACTGGCCGCTGGCGAGCAAGCGGACATTGGGCTTGGCGGCAACCAGCTGCGCAGCGTCTTCATCGACACTGGGCGCGATGATGACTTCGACAAACTGGCGCTCGATAATGGCTTTGGCGGTCGCCGCATCCAATGGCCGGTTGAAAGCAATAATGCCGCCAAAAGCGGAAGTCGGGTCGGTCTGAAAGGCGCGCTCGTAGGCCGCGATTAAGGTGTCGCCCGTTGCAACGCCACAGGGGTTGGCGTGTTTGACGATGACACAGGCCGGCTGGTTGAACGCCTTGACGCATTCCAGGGCGGCATCGGTATCGGCAATGTTGTTGAAGCTCAATGCCTTGCCTTGCAGGCTGGCCGCCGTGGCAACACTGGCTTCATCCAACCGGGAGTCGACATAGAAGGCCGCACGCTGGTGCGGGTTCTCACCGTAGCGCATCACATCTTTCAAACGCCATTGCTGATTGAAGGTTTGGCTGAAGGTGGCGCGCTCGGGCACTTCGCCGGGTTCGGCGGTGTCATCGACGCTGCCCAGGTAGTTGGCAATCATGCCATCGTAGGCGGCCGTGTGTTCAAAGGCGGTACGCGCCAGACGAAACCGAGTCGCTGCGCTGATTCCACCGGCAGAGTCCCATTCCTCGATCAGTGCACTGTAGTCGGAGGCATTGACGACGATGCTGACGTCCTTGTGGTTCTTGGCGGCTGAGCGAACCATGGTTGGCCCGCCAATGTCGATGTTCTCGATGGCATCGACCAGGGTGCAGTCAGCCTTGCTGATGGTCGCTTCGAAGGGGTAGAGATTGACAATCACCATGTCGATGGCGTCGATGCCGTGTTCGGCCATGACGGCGTCATCCGTTCCGCGGCGACCCAGAATGCCACCATGGACTTTCGGGTGCAGTGTTTTGACACGGCCATCCATCATTTCCGGGAAACCGGTGTAGGCCGAAACTTCGGTCACGGCAATGTTGTTTTCCTGAAGCAGGCGGTAGGTACCACCGGTGGAGAGCAACTCGACGCCGCGCTCGTGCAAGGCGCGGGCGAAGTCGATAATACCGGTCTTGTCGGAAACACTGATCAGGGCACGTCTGGGCGTTCGGGTCATGCGGTCCTCGTCAAACAGAGATAATCGTACAAATGGTCAGGAAAATGCCAGGTCTAGAAACACAAAAGGCGACCCTTGGGTCGCCTTTGCCTTGTTGATCAAAGCAGGCCGTATTGCTTGAGCTTTTTGCGTAGGGTGCCCCTATTGAGCCCCAGCACCTTGCTGGCCTTTGTCTGGTTGTCGCGGCTGAAGCGCATGACGGCTTCCAGCATGGGGGCTTCCACTTCGCTCATCACCATCTGATACACATTGGCCACGTCCTGGCCTTCGAGGTGTGCGAAGTAGTTCCGCATGGCGACTTCAACACTGTCCCGCAGAGTTTGCGGATGTTCGGCGGAGGACGAGATGGTGAGTCCCTCTGTTTGCTCGGCTTGAGGGTGTTCCGGGGCAACGGTATCGGTGGTCATGCAGCTTTATCCTTTAACAAAGTCAAATGTTGAAATAGTGAATCAATGGCCTGAAGCTGATCCTGTGTCTGCTCCAGAGTGTTAAAATCTTTCAGCACACTGCGCTCGATCGGCTGTGCCTTGAGGTACCAGCCGACATGCTTGCGAGCAATACGTACGCCGGTGTAGTCGCCATAAAACCGATGCAATTCCTGCACATGTTGCGTCAGGGTGGCGCAAACCTCTTCGAGGTCGGGCTCGGCGATCAGCGAACCGGTGGCCAGAAAGTGGTTGATGGCTGTGAAGATCCAGGGGTTGCCCTGGGCGGCACGGCCAATCATCACCGCAGTTGCACCGGTGTAATTCAGCACCCTGGCGGCTTTTTGTGGCGAATCGATATCACCATTGGCGAATACCGGGATGCTCACGGCCTGACAGACTTCGGCAATGGTGTCGTACTCGGCCTCACCACGATAGGCATCGGCCCGAGTGCGCCCATGAACTGCGAGCGCACTGATGCCCAGATCTTCTGCCATGCGAGCTATGGCGACAGCGTTCTTGTGGCCGGGCGCCCAGCCGGTGCGAATTTTTAGCGTGACCGGCACATCGACTGCTTTTGTTACGGCTTCGAGAATGGCCTGCACCAGCGCCTCATCTCGCATCAGCGCAGACCCTGCCGCCTTGTTGCAGACCTTCTTCGCAGGGCACCCCATATTGATGTCGATGATCTGGGCGCCGTTCTCTACATTGGCACGCGCTGCGTTGGCCAGCATGTCGGCATCGCCCCCTGCAATTTGCACACTGATGGGGCCGCTTTCACCGCGGTGATCGAGCCGCCAGCGGGACTTGTTGCTGTGCCACAGCCGTGTATCGCTGGTCACCATTTCAGATACCACCAACCCTGCACCCAGAGTGCGGCACAACGTGCGAAAGGGGCGGTCTGTAACACCCGCCATCGGCGCCAGGACCGTCGGCTGGTTGATAGTGTATGGGCCAATGTTGAACACAGTGCGGTTAATTTTTGCTCAGTTCAGGGGCGGGGAATGATACTGGCTATGGCGGTGATATTAAAGATTGACAAGCGGCTTTCTTCGAAGAAATTTTAATCGGTTTTAGCGCAGCTACTGTGATAACAAAATGGAATGACACCACCGATGAAAAATGCTTGCTTTCTGAGCAATTTTCACATCGGTGGCAGGCCTGTCATTGGCTCTGTTGAACCAACAAAAGTTGGTAGTTCACCGCTCTTTGGCCCGGGTCTCGAATCGGGATGGAGACATAGATGCGAGTATTGATCGGCATGGACTGGCTACCGGTCATCTCGCCGCGTAAATACTGATCGGGTGTAAAGGCGTGGTCGGCGACCAAGCCACCATTGACGTCGGTGTATTGAATAATCAATGTCGGAAAGGGCTGACGAAATGGGGCTCTGTTGGTCAGTATGGCATCCAGCAATTTAACACCATCGACGGAGCGATGATCCCGCACCAGGACGTTGGAGGTTCGAATCTGGTCAATATCTACCTGTGCCGGCAATGAGCAGCCGATCACACCGCAGGCCGTTTCGTAAAGGCCGCGCCATTGATCCATTTTGGCGTAGTTGTCTTTCTGTAACCATGCAAACTGACCTGCCAGGGTCAACAACAATAGGAGGGCGAGCAGCGCCCCCAACCAGCGCCAACGAGCCAGGCGCTCTTCCGCACTGAAATCGAGGTCGATTTCCTGGTTGAGTTGCTTGGCAAGCCGAGAGGCATGGCTGGTGCGAGCCTCAAAGGGCGTAGGCTCCGGTTCAGAGTCCTCCAGGTCGAAGGTTCTGCTCGGCACAATGTCGGGTTGAGCCGCACTATAGGCGCCAGCATTGGTTTGTTGACCGCGTTTTTCTTCGCGCTCCAGCTCTTCCAGAATGGACTCGGCCCAGCTTTCATCCTGGTCGTCGTCTTCTCGCTCTTCTCCCTGCTTCTCGCGCTGGAAGGGGTTTCTCTGAGTTTGAGCCGTTTGGCTTTTGTCGAGATTCAGAAACGACTCGCTGAATTCACCCAGCTCGCTGTCTGCTTCTTCCTCAGTCGAGGAGCTTGCGCGGTCATCCTCATCGTTATCCTGAAAGATGAACTCTTCGTCTTCGATCGGATCGTCCCGAAAGATAAAATCAGCATCGTCATCGTCGTCGGCTTCAAACATGGATGGTTGAGCGGGTGGTTCCGGTTGGCGCGCTACCGGCGCTGCTTTGCCGGGTGAGTTCGACGCTGACTTTTTGGGCGTTTGTGCCGCCGCCGAGGGCGCCATGGGCGCGACCTTACTCCGAGCCGAGGGGCCGGACGTCGCTGCTTTGGGGGCGGATTGGGCTGAATTGACCAGGTGATTCCTGGCGCTGAACACTTGTAAGCAGGCGCCGCAACGCACAGATCCGTTGGCAACGGCCAGGTGTTCCTCTTTTACGCGGAAAGAGGTGCCACAGTGTGGGCATTGGGTGATAAAGCTATCGGGCATTACTCAGGGTTCCCTGCATCCATGCTGTTCAGCAAAGGGGTGTAAACGCCTAGTGTAAGAAAGCTTGGCATTAATAACAACAAGTCACGTGAGGCGGTGTGAGAGTGGTCACGGTAAAGCCTGACCTGCCTTCAATGCTTTTTTTGGCCATCCAGCCTGACCCAGCCATCCAGTTCGGTGCGAGGCGTAAAGTCGATCCACTCTCTGTAGGCTGATTCAACGGCATCGGCCTGGTGTGTCAGTATGCCCGACAAGGCGATGTCACCGCCTGGTTTCAGTCGAAGACAGATCCGCTCTGCGAAGTCACACAATGGCCCGGCCAGTATATTGGCCACCACCAGATCGTATTCGGGTTCGAGGTTCTGCTCGTCAAGCATCACTCGAACACGAGCGGTATCGACGCCATTGACCTGGGCATTGGACTGGGTGGCGTCCAGTGCCTGAGGGTCGATGTCGAGCCCATCCATTTGCTCGGCTCCCAACAGTAAGGCGGCCAGACCGAGTATCCCCGAGCCGCAGCCGTAATCCAGAACCTTCATGCCGGGCGTTACGACGCTGTCCAGCCATTGCAGGCACAGGAAAGTGGTCGGGTGGGTGCCCGTACCAAAGGCAAGCCCCGGGTCGAGCCGCAAATTGATGGCATCAGGCTCAGGCGGCTCCAGCCAGCTCGGGCAAATCCATAAACGGTCGCCGCAGTGAATGGGCTTGAAGTTGTCCATCCAGGCGCGCTCCCAATCCTTGTCTTCCAGAATTTCAGTAACGACCTGGCCTTGCAGAGGTATGTCTTCTGCTCGTGCAAATTGCACCAATTGGTCCGCCAGGGCTTGTGCATCTATGGCTTCATCGAAAAGCCCCTGGATGGTGGTGTGTTGCCAGAGTGGGGTGGTGCCGCGCAGTGGCTCAAATACCGGCTGGTCGTTGGTGTCAATCAGGGTGACGGCCTGACAACCAGCCAGCAAGAGGGCATCTTCGAGCGCGTCGGTATGAGCCGGCAGTGTCGGTATACGAATTTGTAACCAGGGCATGACAGGTCCTGAGCAGGAATGAGCAGTGGTTGGGCATGATACAGCCAGCCATGGTAAAGAAAAAGCCGGCAGAGCCGGCTTCAGAGCAGAGCTTTTTGGGCTGCCAAAAGGTTACTGCGATTCGGCCAACAAATGTTCAAGGTAGTGAATGTTGACGCCACCTTTGACAAAACCAGGGTCTACCACCAACTCCTGATGCAGTGGGGTATTGGTTTTGATGCCGGTAATGACCAGTTCATCCAGGGCGGAGCGCATGCGCGCCAATGCCTGATCACGATCGTCCGCATGGGTGATCAGCTTGCCGATCATCGAATCGTAGTAGGGTGGAATGGTATAGCCAGAGTAAATGTGAGAATCCCAGCGCACACCCAGGCCGCCTGGCGAGTGGAACTGATTCACTCGACCCGGGCTGGGCATGAAGTTGCGTGGGTCTTCCGCATTAATGCGGCACTCGAAAGCATGGCCCGTGATGTGAATATCTTCCTGGCGATAGGACAACGGCAAGCCAGCGGCAATGCGCAACTGCTCCTTGATGATGTCGACACCGGTGACCATTTCTGTGACGGGATGCTCAACCTGTACCCGAGTATTCATCTCGATGAAGTAGTAATGACCATCTTCGTAGAGAAACTCGAAGGTCCCGGCGCCGCGATAGCTGATTTCATTACAGGCATCGACACAGGCTTTCAGGACTTTCTTGCGGGCCTCTTCGTCGATGCCAGGCGCAGGCGCCTCTTCCATGACTTTCTGGTGTCGACGCTGCAACGAGCAGTCACGATCACCCAGATGAATGGCATTGCCGTGAGTATCGGCCAATACCTGGACTTCGACATGGCGTGGGTTCTGCAAGAATTTTTCCATGTAGACGGTGCCATCACCAAAGGCAGCGGCTGCTTCGGAGCGAGTAACATCAATGGCACCCAGCAGTTGCTTTTCTTCGTGAACAACGCGCATGCCACGACCGCCGCCGCCCGCAGCGGCCTTGATGATGACCGGGTAACCGATCTTGCGGCCAAACTCCAGGCAGCGTTCGGCATTGTGGGGCAGGGGGCCATCTGAACCGGGTACCGTTGGCACGCCCGCCTTTTTCATCGCTTCGATGGCGGACACCTTGTCACCCATCAGGCGAATGACATTGGCGGTCGGTCCGATAAAGGCAAAACCGGACTTTTCGACCTGTTCGCAGAAGTCGGCACGTTCGGCCAGAAAGCCATAACCGGGGTGGATCGCATCCGCACGGGTGACCTCGGCTGCGGCGACGATGGCAGGGATGTTCAGGTAGCTTGCCGTTGAGGGGTTGGGGCCAATGCACACCGCTTCATCAGCGAGTTTCACGTGCTTGAGCTCACGATCGACCACCGAATGCACGGCGACCGTCTGGATCCCCAGTTCCTTGCAGGCCCGCAGGATGCGCAGGGCGATCTCTCCGCGGTTAGCAATCAGGACTTTTTTCAGCATGACGAGCCTCTTAGCTGATGGTGACCAGCGGTTGATCGAATTCGACCGGTTGACCATTTTCGAGCAGGATGGCTTCAATGACACCAGACTTATCGGCTTCGATCTGGTTCATCATCTTCATCGCTTCGATGATGCAGATGGTATCGCCGGCCTTGACCTGTTGGCCCACTTCAATGAAGTTCGGGCTGGTCGGCGAGGGTGCGCGATAGAAGGTGCCAACCATGGGCGAACGCACCGCATGACCGCTGGGCTCATTACTGGCCGGTGCGACATCGGCTGCTGCCGGCGCAGGTGCAGCAGGCGCCGAGGGCGCGGCATAGCCGGGGTGTGGGGCTGCAGCATAGTGCACCGGTTGAGACAGGGTGCGTGATGTCCGGCTAATGCGAATGGCTTCTTCGCCTTCGGTAATCTCGATTTCGTCGATGCCGGACTCTTCCAGCAATTCTATCAATTTCTTTACTTTACGAATGTCCATTAAATTACCCTCTAGCGTTTCAAATAGCGATCAGCGGCCTGCAAAGCCAGTTCATAGCTGTGCGGCCCAAAGCCGCAAATAACACCAACGGCCAGGTCGGCCAGATAGGAGTGCTGGCGAAAAGACTCCCGAGCATGGACGTTGGATAAATGAAATTCAATGAAAGGTTTGGCGACTCCGGCCAGGGCGTCTCTTATGGCGACGCTGGTATGGGTGAAGGCGCCAGGGTTGATCAGAATGAAGTCGGTACCATCGGCACGGCTGGCGTGGATGCGGTCGATCAGGACGCCTTCGTGGTTGCTCTGCAAGCAATCCAGTTCGTGACCCAATGTCTGAGCCGTCCGGGTCATAAGCAATTCGATGTCTGCCAGGCTTGTATGGCCGTATACCTCGGGTTCGCGGGTTCCCAGCAGGTTCAGATTGGGGCCATTCAGCAATAACAAGTGAGCCATGGTGGCAGTCGGTTCCTGGTTGACTGGGTAACATCCGGCAATTTGCCGACGAAAGAGCAGGATATGGTGGTTATCTTCGGCGAACAACTGAATGAGTGAATTTTAGTTGTGAATTTATATCAATAAAGGGCCGGATTTGCTGATAATTTGAACTGGTTCACGTTATTGAAAGAAATTTTCGTATCGTAGCGGTTGGAGGGTGACCAATGTCTCTTGGTTTCGGGCGCTCAACTGACTAAGCTGGTTTGCAGTATCTGTCTGCGGGGTGGCTGGAGGCCATTTCGGGGTTTATTCAACACAGGAATTCAAAGTTATGGCGATGCAGTCAATCAAAGCTCGATTTAATAGATTCGGCGCCGCCGTGCGTCAGCGGCTTCCGAGTAATCGCTTGGCGCGAGGGGTTGTTGTCGGGTTTGTAGTGGTGCTGGTCGTCCTGATCGGTCTCGGCATTTACTGGAGCATAGAACCAAGGGAGTTTGATGTGGTTCATGCGGCAGAGCAGCATGCTCGGGCGCATGACCGCGAGCTGGTTGTGGGTTACACGACGACTCACACCCTCCATATGCTGGTTGATACCCTGTTGACCAAGCCTGGTGGGTATTTGTCCAACGATGTCACGCCGCCCTCCTGGTGGCTGGACAATATGCCAAACTGGGAGTTTGGCGTACTGGTTCAGGTCCGTGACCTGGCCCGAGCCATGCGCCGCGATCTGAGTCGTTCCCAGTCTCAATCAGCAGAGGACCCGGATCTTTCCAGAGCGGAGCCTTTGTTCCATTTTGATAACAACAGCTGGATTTTACCCGCATCTGAACGTGAGTATCGGCGGGGAGCGGATCTGGTGGAATCCTATCTGTTGCGCCTGTCCGATCCGGACAACACCCAGGCGCAATTCTATGCTCGCGCCGACAACTTGCGTAACTGGTTGAGCGATGCCGAAACGCGGATGGGGTCACTGTCGCAGCGGCTCAGTGCTTCCGTGGGTGATCAGAGAGTTAATGTAGATCTGGCGAGTGATTCTGCTGCGCGGCAATCGACACCTACGGCCGTTGAGCGTTACACCAAAACGCCATTCTTTGAAGTCGATGACATCTTCTATGAAGCGCGTGGCAGTGCCTGGGCACTGTTGCACATCATGAGGGCCATTGAGCACGATTTCGGAGCGATACTGGACAACCGGAATGCAAGGCCAAGTGTGCAGCAAATCATTCGGGAGCTGGAGGCGACGCAACGGCCGATGCGAGCACCCTTTGTCATGAATGGTTCGGGCTATGGGGTTTTTGCCAACCACTCTTTGGTCATGGCCAATTACATTTCGAGGGCCAATGCCGCCATCAGCGATTTGCGCGAGCTACTGGGAACATGATCAACAAGAACAACAGCCCGGACCAATGGCCCGGGTTATAAAACACCCAATCAGGCGTTCTGATAGGCCTTTGCGGCTTCTTCGATAATGGCTTTGGCGCGGGCGCAATCAGCCCAGCCTTCGACCTTGACCCATTTGCCTTTTTCCAGATCCTTGTAGTTCTCGAAGAAGTGTTTGATCTGTTCGCGCAGCAACTCCGGCAAATCGGTGGCTTCCTGCACGTGATCGTAGAGTGAGGTCAATTTGCTATGCGGTACGGCGACGACTTTGGCGTCTGAGCCGGCTTCATCGGTCATCTCCAGCACACCCACGGGGCGACAACGAATCACTGAACCCGGCACGACGGGATAGGGCGTGACCACCAATACGTCAACGGCGTCACCGTCGTCGGCCAGGGTGTTGGGAATGTAGCCGTAGTTGGCTGGGTAGAACATTGGGGTGGCCATAAAGCGGTCAACCATCAGCGCATCGTATTCTTTCTCGATTTCGTACTTGATGGGGCTGCTGTTAGCTGGAATCTCAATGGCAACGTAGATGTCGTTTGGCAGGTCTTTACCGGCGGGTATTTTGCTATAGCTCATGTCATGGCCTCGTTCATTGCGGAAATGGAGCGCCGGACCGGGTATTTAACCGGGCGGCGCGGAAATTTTTACGGCTGGGCATTATATCGGCAGCTCTGCTGTGGTGACAATTCAGCCGGTGATACTGGCATAGCGGTCGAAATAATCGGGAAAGGTCTTGGCCGTGCACTCGGGATCGTTGATGGTTATGTCTGCGTCACCAAAAGCTGCCAGTGAGAAGCACATGGCGATGCGATGGTCGTTGTAGGTGTCGATGGCCGCGGATTCCAGGCGTTTTGGCGGGGTGACACAGAGGTAGTCTTCACCCTCTTCAACCTCGGCGCCGAGCTTGCGCAGTTCGGTCGCCATGGCGAACAGCCGGTCGGTTTCTTTCACACGCCAGTTGTAGATATTGCGGATGCAGGTCGTGCCTTTGGCGAACAGTGCCGTTGTGGCGATGGTCATGGCGGCATCGGGGATGTGGTTCAGGTCGACATCGACCGCTTTGAGCGCTCGCTCGGGGTTGCTCACCTCAATCCAGTTCTCTGACCAGACGACCCTGGCACCCATCTGTTCCAGCACCTCGGCAAAGCGGGCGTCGCCCTGCACAGAGGCCGTGCCGGTGCCATGAACGCGCACCGGGCCGCCACCGACCGCGCCTGCCGCCAGAAAGTAGCTGGCGCTGGAGGCGTCACCTTCTACCTGAATGCTGCTCGGGCTCCGGTACGACTGTCCTTTGGCCACCACAAAGCGTTGATAGTCGTGATTCTCGACGTTCACACCAAAGCGGCGCATGACATCCAGGGTGATATCGATATAGGGGCGAGAGACCAGGGTGCCCTGAACTTCAATGGACAGGGTTTCCTGCAGTAGCGGAGCGGCCATCAACAGGGCGGTCAGAAACTGACTGGAGATGCTGCCATCGATGCGTACCGTGCCACCTTGCAGAGTACCTGCCTTGATGCGCAACGGCGGGTAACCGCTGTCTTTCAGGTAGCTGACTTGTGCGCCCAGGGGGGCCAAGGCGTCAATCAGATCGCCAATGGGGCGTTCGAACATGCGTGGTTCACCGGTCAATTCAAACTCGCCCTGACCAAAACAGAGGGCAGCGGCCAATGGCCTCATGGCGGTGCCGGCGTTACCCAAAAACAGACTGACCTGTTGGCCGCGTGCGAGCGGGCCTGCAAAGCCGGTCACGACACACTCGGTGCGATCATCATTGAGCTGAACGCTTACACCCAGTTTCTCCAGAGCCGTCAACATGTGACGAATGTCTTCGCTGTCGAGCAGGTTGGTGATGGTTGTCTGGCCTTCGCTTAAAGCTGCCAACAGGAGGATGCGATTGGACAGGCTTTTGGAGCCCGGTATGGTGACTTCGCCATGGGCGTGTTGCAGTCGAGGTAAGGTCAGGCTGTTCATGGCCGTCCGTCGTCAGAAGATAGTGAGGGCGGGGATTGTACGTTAATTTGAGGAAGGCTTGAATGGTCACGACGGCGCTCCGGGGCGCCATCGTGACAAAATCAGCGACGGAAAGCGCTTATTTGACGATCAGAATGTCGACGGTGATGCGATCCAGTATTTTTTCTGCCGTGTGGCCCAGCAACCAGCGCTCCAGACCACTGCGTGAAACTGCCCCCATAATGACCATGTCTACACCGGCCTGATGCAGGTAATCCGGTATTACCGAGAGGGTTGAGCCGGTTTCCAGAACGGTGTCAGACTGAGCAATCTCATGCTGCCTCGCCAGTTGATGCAAGGCTTGCTCATGTTGCTCGCGAATTTCTTCGCTGATATCGGCGCTGTCGATGGTCGGCTGATCGAGATAGATCAGCAGGGGTGTCGGGTCGTAGACATGCAGCAGTTCGAGCTTGCCGCCCAGTTGGCCCGCAAACTCCTTGCCCCAACTGACGATGTGTTCGTCCAGGGAGTCCGGTTTGTCGTTGGCTTGCACCGGATCGACAGCGGCGGTCACTCTGATCGGGGTGCTCCAGGCGTTGGCCTTGGTCAGTAAAAGGGGGACCTTGCAGTGTCGGATCAGTTCCCAGTCGGTCTGGTTAAAAAGAGTCCGTTGGATGACGTTCTGGTGGTGTGTGGCCTTGACCACCAGGTCTGCCGGTGTGTTTTCCAGATAATTCATCAGGGCAGCGCCTGCGTGTTTATCCCAGACACCTTCCAGTTTGACCTCGATGTCTTCCTTGCGCGCGATGTCAGCGATGGTTTCGAGGCCTTCCATCATGCGTTGCATATAGGCTGCTTTGGCTTTCTCGGCGGTTTCCGGGTTGAGCGGATGATTGGACGCCAGGGAGGCATTGAAACCGCAGGCGAAGAGTGTCAGGCGAGCGTCCCGCAGTTTCGCCAGTCGGCTGGCTTTGCATACCGCCAGAGCGCTGTCTTCGGTCGGGTCGATCAGAACCACCAGGTGCTTGTGCTCAAACATAAGGCCCCTCGAAACGTTTATTCTAGTGAGCCGGCAACGACCTGTTGCCGGGTTATTCGCCTAAGCTTAGCCTGTTTGAATCGTATTGTGGTAATTGTCAGGATGCAATTGGGTTAAAAACGGTCACTATTTTTTGAACACCACTCACTTCTCCGGCAATACGCACCGCATCCCGCGCCGTCTGATCGGACACTCGGCCCATGAGATAGACCACACCCTCTTCGACAATAACGGTTACTCGTGAGGATGGAAAGTCGTCTGTAGTGAACATCCGTGAGCGGACCTTGACTGCGAGCCAGGAGTCATTAGTGCGCACCGTAATTGAAATCGGCTCTTTGGCCTGGAGGTGGTTGTGTACCGCCTGCACCTGGGGGTCTGCACGCGCGACTTCGGTCGCCTTGTTGACCATGGCGCCGTTGGGCACCTGACCGACCATCAGCACTACACCCGCATGGGCATGTACTTCAACGCGCGCTTGTTCAAAAGCATCATCTGCCGCTGCCAGATTGATGCGAATACGAGTTGCCAGGGTGTTGTCGTCTATGACTTCGCCCACACTGCGGCCTTCCGGGTTGGTTTGAATGGGTTGATTGCCCGTGGCCCGGCTGAACATATTGGCGCAACCCGATAGCAGAATGACGGTACTCAGTGTGATCAGGATTCTCATCATAATTCGCTTCCAAATAGTTGTTGCTCCACCAGTTCTCCCAGGCTGTTGAGCAGGAGGTGGTGCGTCAGTTGTATCAACCCTACTTTATCAGCCGGTACGCGTAATTCTACATCGTTTTCTTCCAGCAAGGTGGCCAGATCTCCGCCGGTTTGCCCGGTCAAGGCCAGTACAAAGAGGCCGGATTCGTGGGCTGCCTGAACCGCCTTGATGACCGGCGGTGCATTGCCGGTACTGGAGATGGCCAGCAGTACGTCTCCTTCATTACCCAGGGTTCGTACCTGACGCGCGAATACCTCATTCGGGTTGGTGTCATGACTGATGCCGGTCAACAGCAGACCGTCGCCGGACAGCGCCAGTACCGGCAGGCCGGGGCGTTCTCGCTCAAACCGGCTGATCATCCGAGCGGCGAAGCCCTGACCATTGGCAGCAGAGGTACCCATACCACAAACCAGCACCTTGCCATCGTTCAGCAGGCTGTCGGTCAGCAAGTCAGCGCCGTGATGGACCAGTTCTTCCAGGTGTTCAGCCGCCAACTGAAAGGTTTCCAGGCTCTGTCCCAGATGTTCGAAAAACAGATCGTTATTGGGCATGGTCAGGTAGTAAAGGCTCCCTTGATCCAGTTAGGTGTGGCATTGTCCGACAGGGTGATGACATCGAATCGGGCCGGGTGGGCGGCCAGTTCGGGTCGGCGTTGCAAAAAAGTCTGGGCAGCCTTGATCAGCTTGCGCTGTTTACTGGCGTTCACTGTGGCCGCTGCACTGCCGTAACGACTGCTGGTGCGCTGCCGTACTTCAATGAACACCAGAACGCTCTCGGCCATGCAAATCAGGTCGACTTCACCCACCTTGCAGCGAAAATTGCGCTCCAGTACTTGCCAGCCTTGATTGAGGCACCATTGCATGGCGTGTTGTTCGGCGTCCACACCTTTGACCGGTCGCCAGACCATGGTGCTAGAACTCACCCAGATTATCAGGGTTGATGGTCGATATTCTTGGCTGCGCGAGGCCGTTGCGGAATTCAGCCCAGAGCAGCTCCCGCTCTATGCGTTGGTTGGTGCTCAACCTCAGCGTGCCAGTGGTGCCATAGACTCGGCTGTCCGGAAAGCGCTGAAGCTGTGGTAGCCGGGGATACAGACGGTAGGCATCGACCCCCAGTGCCAACAGCGTGTCGAAGCCAGCATATTCCTCCCCAAAGGCGCGCTCGACATGGCTGGCAATCTGAGGTGGCTGCATCTTCCACGGCATATCGACGAAGGCGATACCGTTCAAATCTCGGTCACGTTCCGGGCTCGGATTACCGCTGTAGAGATGTGAGGTTGCCATAACGGGAATGTCTTGAGCGTACTGGAAATCCAGTACCGGTTTCAGTTGTCGGCCCTGGGCGGGCAGGGCCACCATGAACACCAGATCGACATCCTGTCGACGACGCGGCTCAAATTCTATGGATTGACCGATCAGGTTGACCAGATTTCGGTGCCGTTGTTCGCTGTCATGGATATTCAAGGCGCGTTTGACGACGGTGAGGTATTGATCCGGCTGGTTGTATTGAGCGCGTGAGGCGATGGTTCCTCCCTGAGACTCCCATTGCCGTATAAAGGCATCACCGACACGAGTTCCCCACTCCCCGGTTGGAGACAGAACCATGGCTCGCCGCTTGCCTTCAAGCCATGCCTGATCGGCTACCTGGCGTGCTTCATCTTCTGGTGCCAGGCCAAACTGGTAAAAGTTGGCCGGGCCAGCTGCTCGATTGTCGCTGTAGTTCAGTGCGAGAACGGGAATGGAAAGTACTTCCTGGCGTTGCAATTGTTCAACTCGGGTCTTGTCGAGAGGGCCAATCACCAGGTCGGCCCCATCCAGAACGGCCTGTTGATAGAGGGCGTAAACATCCTGATAAAGCTCGGTGTCATAGAACCGCAATTTAGGGGTCTCGCGTCCGAGGCTCTCGGCTTCGTACCAGGCCGCCAGCAGGCCGCTGCGAATGGCCAGGCCCGCACGCTCAAGGGGGCCGGTAAAGGGCAGAAACACGGCGATGTCGCGCGGTTGTTCAATCATCAATTGACGCAGCAATTGCAAGTCGCCGGGCAGAGCCAGGGCCGCCGGATGCCTGGGATTGGCGGTGATCCAGCTGTCTATAGCAAGCACTTGCTGACGTACATCGTTGACGTTTTCGCGCGCGATCAAGGCCAGCTCGAGCCAGGCGGTCAACTCGGGTGCAGGGTCCCGGTCGACCAATTGGCGAAGGGCGTCTTCCGGAATAAGCTGCAGGTTGAACCAGATCTGCTCTCGGTTGTATTCTTCCTGGTCGTCTTCCAGAAAACTGGCGAGAAAAACACGATCTCTGACCGCAGCCAGATACTCGCCCGAAAATTCATAGGCCTCTGCTCGCTTGAAACGAATTTGTGCTTGTTGTTCCATGGGCAGGCCGTCAAACAGGTAGGCGTATTCACCTGCCAGCCATTCCAGAGCCAGAGGGCCATTACCTCGTTGCAGCGCCAGTTCGCCGCGCAATTCGGCGTAGAGCGTTTGTTGTTCAGTGCTCAGTGAGTCGAAAGTCAGGGTACTCAGCATGACTTCGGCTTCATCGGTCCGGTAGTCGTTCAGCAAGTCACGAGCCTGTGACAGGCGCTGATCTTCAACGGAATCGAATTGGTCGGCGTCAAAGTCCTGGTCGGCACGCTGTTGTTGGCCGGCGCAGCCTGCCAGTAGCAGCGCACTCATTACCACGACCAGGCAGGAGAGTGTTTTTGTCAGATACATTTTCACTGGAAACCCAAGGCTGGTTACAATCTGTTGCAGCATTCTACTCTACATCCGGGCTTGAGGCATTACGCTGAGGGCTTTGACTTCACGCAGTCTGACTCATGGATACCCAATGACCGATCGTTCGAACTTACCCAGTGCCCTCTTCGTGGTTGCCACACCCATTGGTAATCTGGATGACTTGACGGCACGTGGGCGCTCTGTGCTGTGCTCGGTCGACGTCTGTTGCGCTGAAGACACTCGCCACAGTCGCCGTTTGCTGGACCATATAGGCGCGAGTCCGCGCATGGTGTCTTTGCACGAACACAACGAAGAACAGCGTGCGGATTTTATTATTTCTTTACTTGAGCAGGGGCAATCGGTGGCGCTGGTTTCAGATGCTGGTACACCGCTGATATCGGATCCGGGCTTTGTGTTGGTGCGTGCTGTCATTGCTGCCGGTTACGACGTAACGCCTGTGCCCGGCGTCAGTGCCGTTATTACCGCGCTGAGTGTGGCAGGCCTGCCGACGGATCGTTGGGTTTTTGAGGGTTTTTTGCCTGCAAAATCCGGAACTCGCTCCAATCGCCTTGCGAGCCTCGCCAGCGAGACGCGAACCCTGGTGTTTTACGAGAGCAGTCATCGCATTCTGGCTAGCCTTACAGACATGGCGGAGGTCTTCGGCCCGGAGCGTCAGGCAGTCGTTGGGCGAGAGTTGACCAAGACGTTCGAAACCCTACTGCGTGGCACCCTGGCCGAGGTTCTGGCTCAGGTGGCCGATGATCCGAATCAGCAAAAAGGTGAGTTTGTGGTCATGGTCGCCGGTACGACCGAGCAAACTGAACAGACGAGTATGGATGCCGACCGTCTTGCCGGGGTGCTGGCGCCCCTGATGCCACCAAAGCAAGCAGCGGCGACCATGGTGGAATTGCTCGGTGGGCGAAAGAAAGAATGGTACGAGCGCATTCTAACGCTGAACAAGACACCCTGACCGTGCTGAGACAGGTGACTCTTGACAAAAAGAGCTTGCGAAAACGACAGAAAGCCGTATTGTCCCGCCCCGCGAGTTGGCCAGACAGTCGCCGCCTCGAAAGAGGGGGAGGAAAGTCCGGGCTCCATAGGGCGCAGTGCCAGATAACGTCTGGGCGGTGAGAACCGACGGAAAGTGCAACAGAAAGTATACCGCCGGCTTCGGTCGGTAAGGGTGAAATGGTGCGGTAAGAGCGCACCGCAGTCCTGGTAACAGGGCTGGCGATGGTAAACCCCACTGGGAGCAAGGCCAAATAGGGTCCCTTAAGGCGTGGCCCACGTCGGGACCGGGTAGGCTGCTTGACCCTGCAGGTGACTGCAGGGCTAGATGAATGACTGTCCACGACAGAACCCGGCTTATCGGCCAACTCGTACTTTTATTAAGTAGGAATATTTCGTCCTGAAATATTCCTACTTCGCCCGTAAAATACTGGCGACTGAATCGCCGGGAGCGATTCAGGACAGCTTTAGCTGGCCCGCAGGGTGCAGGCCAGGGAGGGCATGCACAATATGCGTGAGCCGAGCGTTAGCGAGACAACGCCCAAAGGGCGGCCCCGAAGGGGGAGCGCAGCGAATCATCTTCTTGTATTTCACGGGCTCGCGCCCGGGCGTTGCCCGGCGGCGGCACATCCATGTGCCGCGTCCACGAGGCAGACTTTCGGCTTCATAGGCATTCAAGGCTCCATCCCGGCGTTTTTAATAAGCCCCTCGCTTAAAACTTACCATTTCTATTCGAAAAAAATCTTTAACTTAAAGTATTACTTTAAGTATCGGCCGCAACCTCAACAATCTCCTCAACTTTAGTATGTCAGTACTCGCTAACTTTTCTTTTGGGATTGTGACCCACTTCCTAACTTACTGTTTTTACGACGTTTTTTTTCTGTCAACTGCGAAGTGAACACTTGCTTGTGGGTGGAACGGAACCTATAGTGTCGCATTGTGGGGTAAAGTGGAAAAAAGTGGGTAATTTCCATTAAAACGGTCGTTAGTGATTACTAACCCTGCACAGATTTCCTGGATGATTCTGCAAGATGGCGGGGTGTCGGAACAGGAAGATTACAAAAAGGGGGTGGAAGGCATCAAAACTCCCCCAGCAATGAATGACAATGGAAGGCGATTCTGGTGACGCGTTCGGCAGACAGCATCATGTTAAGAGGAGTACATACCCTGGCGTTGGACGCCAAGGGTCGCCTCGCTGTGCCCAGTCGATATCGCGCCATCCTTCAAGCTCTGGCTTCAGGTGAGTTGGTCATCACCATCGACACCGAAGCGCGCTGCCTGCTGATATACCCTCTGCCTGAATGGGAGATCATTCAGGAGAAAATCACCTCTTTGTCCAGTTTCAACAAGGCCGCTCGGCGTATTCAGCGTTTGCTGGTGGGTCATGCGACCGATGTAGAAATGGATGGCTCTGGCCGAGTGCTGGTGCCGCCGCCGCTGCGCGACTATGCCGACCTGGATAAAAAGGTGGTGTTGCTCGGTCAGGGCAACAAGTTTGAATTGTGGTCAGAGACCTTGTGGGAACAGACTCGTGACGCCTATCTGGACGAGGCGGATGATGCCGCTCAAATGACGGCCGAATTGGAGAACCTGTCACTGTGAATGCCGAGAGCCAATATAGCCATGAGACGGTGTTACTGCATGAGAGTGTTGCGGCACTGTCTGTCGGTAATGGCGTTTATGTGGATGGCACCTACGGTCGAGGCGGTCACAGCCGTTTGATTCTTGAGCAACTGGGCCCCGAAGGGCAACTGGTTGTTATCGACAAGGACCCTCAAGCCATAGCGGATGCCCGGGCGTTGGCCGAGCAGGACCCTCGAGTGGTGGTTTGTCATGCCAGCTTTGCGGACATGAAAGCAGAGTTGTCTCGGCTCGGACTGCTCGGCAAGGTCGATGGCATTCTGCTGGATCTCGGCGTTTCGTCGCCTCAACTCGATGATGCCCAGCGCGGCTTCAGTTTTCGTCAGGAAGGCCCGCTCGATATGCGCATGAACCCGGAACAGGGGCTCAGCGCGGCTGAATGGCTAAGCAAAGTGGATGAGAAGACCCTGGCAGACGTGCTTTATCGGTACGGTGATGAGCGCTACAGCCGGCGAATTGCTCGGGCCATTGTCAAGGCGAGAGCGGAGCATCCGTTGAGCAACACTGTGCAGTTGGCTGAAATTATTGCCAAGGCACACCCGGCCTGGGAGCGCAGCAAGCACCCGGCAACCCGGAGTTTTCAGGCCATTCGCATTCATATCAATGCCGAGCTGAGTGATCTGGAAGGCGTGCTGGCAGACAGCCTCGAGATTCTGGTATCGGGTGGTCGCCTGGCGATCATTACCTTTCACAGCCTGGAAGACAGGCTGGTTAAGCATTTTATGCGTGAGCAGGAGCAAGGCCCTGAATTGCCGCCCGGGTTGCCCATTCAGGATGTCGATATTCCCAAGCCTATGCGTCGTTTGGGCAAGGCAATCAAACCGAGCAAGGCGGAAGTGTCGGTCAATATCCGCTCGCGAAGCGCTACCTTGCGTGTCGTGCAGAAAGTCTAGTGGTGTCGGTTGAATGATCATTGGGCGACAAGGTTGGTTGGCATTGGTGCTGGCATTGATGGTACTGGCAACGGCTTTTGGTGTGGTGTTGATGACCTACCAGACTCGGGTGCAGTTCGCTCAACTGGAAGCATTGCGTCAGCAGAGCCAACTGCTTGAGGAACGTTGGGGGAAACTGTTGTTGGAAGAAAGCGCATTTTCATCACCCTCCAGGGTCGAGCGTATCGCACGAGATGAATTGAATATGGACGAGCCGGATGAGCAGCAGGTGTTCTGGCTTGATTTGAACCGGGAATAACGAGGCAAGGTTAACGGAAAGATGGCGGCAAACTGGCGATTCTACCTGGTACAAACCATTCTGGTGGTCCTTCTGGCCGCCCTGGTTTGGCGCGTGGTCGAATTGCAGGTGTTGAGCAAGGATTTTCTGATTGATCAGGGAACCTCCCGCTGGCAAAGAGTGGAATTGATCAATGCACCACGCGGCAGCCTGATGGATCGCCACGGCGAGCCCATTGCTGTCAGCACGCCTGTTGTTTCTCTTTGGGCCGACCCACGTGAGTTGAACCCGGCAGACATTCCTCGGTTGGCAGAGCTGAGCGGCGTGCCCGCACAGACGCTGAGTGCGCGTCAGCAGCAGCATAGAGCCTTTATGTATGTCAGGCGCCACATGGAGCCTGCAGAGGCTGAGGCCATCTTGAATCGGGGTCTCTCCGGTGTGTATGGCGTGACTGAGTACAAGCGGTTTTATCCCGCCGGCGAAGTGGCCGCTCACGTTGTTGGCTTCACCGATGTCGATGACCGTGGCCAGGAAGGTGTGGAATTGGCGTTTGAAAATCAGCTGCGCTCCATACCGGGGCGCAAGGAAGTCATTCGTGATCTGCTCGGGCGTTCTGTGCGCGACGTTGGCGAGTTGGAAGCGCCCCGACCCGGAAAAGAATTGCGGCTTACTCTGGACATGCGCTTGCAGTACCTGGCCTACCGGGAATTGAAGAAAGCGGTTACGTCTCAAGGCGCCAAGGCGGGTTCAGTGGTCATCATGGATGTCCACAATGGCGACATTCTGGCCATGGTCAGTCAACCAGGCTTCAACCCGAACAACCGCCAGAGAATGGACGCCGGTGCGATGCGCAACCGCGCGATGACGGATCAGTTCGAGCCGGGCTCGGTACTGAAGCCGCTGGCCATGGCGTCTTTCCTTGAGCAAGGGTTGGTCCGGGTGGACAGCACCATCGACACCAGTCCCGGCTTTATGCGACTTGGCACTTTTTCCATACGTGACATTCGGAACTTCGGTGTCATGACGATGACAGACGTCATCGCCCGCTCCAGCAACGTCGCGATGGCCAGACTGGCGCTGGAAAGCGATCCCCAGGTCAACTGGGATACCTACTTTCGCCTCGGGCTGGGGCAGGATACCGGCATAGGTTACCCGGGTGAAGCTTCAGGGCGTTTGCCCAACCCGGTGCGTTGGGGCAGTGTTGAGCAGGCGACCTTGACCTACGGTTATGGCTTGTCGGTTACGCCCTTGCAGTTGGCCCAGGCCTTTTCCAGCCTGGCGAATGGTGGCCGCAGGGTTAATGCCCGCTTGTTGATGGACGCCCCCGTGACCGGAGGTGAGCAAGTGCTTCGCCCAGAGATAGCGGACCAGGTGCTGTCTATGATGGAGGCAGCCGTTTTGCCCGGTGGTACGGGTACTCGCGCACAACTGGACTGGTTCAGCATCGCCGGCAAGACAGGCACCGTCCACAAGGTGGGGGCGCAAGGGTATGACGAGGACCGTTATGTGTCCTCCTTTGTCGGAATCGCGCCGATGGATAATCCCAGAATTGTGGCCATCATCATCATTGACGAGCCACCACCGAACCGTTATTTCGGCGGTGAGGCGGCCGCACCTGTATTTCGGGGCATCATGACGCAAGCCATGCCTCTGCTCGGTATCAACCCCGATCGTATTCCACCCCAGGCCAGAGTGGAGGGGCGTCCATGAAGTCCTTGCTGGAATGGTTGCCAGAACATACTTCCCTGGCGGGCGTCAAAGGCCAGGACCTGACGCTGGACAGCCGTGAAGTGCGCCGCGGCAGTGTCTTTGTGGCCTTGCGCGGGAGCGCAGCCGACGGGCATGACTATGTTCAGGCTGCCGTGGATGCTGGAGCGGTTGCCATACTGGCCGAACACCCTGTTGCTTCCCCAGTCAACATACCGCTCGTGGTGATACCCGAGTTGCGTCAACGGTTGGGTGAACTGGCGGATGCGTTTTATGACCACCCCAGTCAGCAACTGAATATGGTCGGTATTACGGGTACTAATGGTAAAACCTCTACCTGTCAGTACATTGCTCAGTCGCTGGATTTTCTTGGCCGGCGCTGCGGCATTATCGGCACCAACGGGCAAGGCCTCTGGGGTGCGCTTCAGGAAACCATTAATACCACCCCCGATGTTGTGCGCTTGCACCGAGAGCTGGCCCGTCAGTGGCAACAGGGTGGCCGCTATTGTGCCATGGAGGTCTCATCGCATGGCCTCGATCAGAGGCGTGTTGATGGTGTGGCGTTTCGCTCCGCCATCTTTACTAACTTGAGCCGCGATCACCTCGACTATCACGGCACCATGGAGGCCTATGGCGAAGCCAAATGGCGCTTGCTGCGCTGGCCGGGCTTGCGTACCGCCATTGTTAATGCCGATGACGCCTGGGCTCAGCAAAACCATCATCGTATAGAAGCCGAGCAGGTTTTGACCTACGGCCTGGCCGAGGCTGCCGATATTCGGGTGCGCCAATACCGCTGTCATCCAACGGGCCTGGATGCCGAGCTGGAAACGCCCTGGGGGCCAGCAGAATTGAACCTGCCTTTGTTGGGGGTGTTCAATTTAAGCAATGCCCTGGCGGCATTTACTCTCTTGTTGGCGGAGTCTGTACCGCTGTCGACCGCCGCTCGGGTCATTTCCAATCTGCGCCCGGTAAAGGGTCGAATGGAAGTGTTCCGGCTGACTTCAGGGCCGTCTGTGGTCGTTGATTATGCGCACACACCCGATGCCCTTGAAAAAGCCCTGGCCGCTTGCCGGGACCATGTCTCCGGGAGGCTGGGTGTGATTTTCGGCTGTGGTGGTGATCGCGATCGTGGCAAGCGGCCGGAAATGGCCCGGGCAGCTGAAAGCAGTGCCGACTTTGTTGTCATCACCGACGATAACCCGCGCTCAGAAGCATCGGCCGATATTCTGAATGATGTACTTGCCGGCTTTGAACAGCCTGAGCGGGTGACCTGCATCAGCGATCGGCGCGAGGCGATATTGCAGACACTGAGCCAGTGCTCGACCGAAGATGTCGTGCTGATCGCGGGTAAGGGGCACGAGGCTTATCAGGAGATTCAAGGCATTCGCCACCATTTCTCTGATCAGGAAATCGTACAAAGTTGGCAGGAGGTGCCCCATGTGGACTGACCCACTATTGAGTCAATGGGCCCGGGCGGCGGATGGTCAGTTCTTTGGCGATGATTATGTCGTTGCCAACCTGTCCACAGACAGCCGAACGGTCGAGAAAGGCGATTGTTATGTGGCTTTGAAGGGCGACCTGTTCGATGGCCACAATTATATACCGACCGCCATACAGAAAGGCGCGGGTGCCCTGGTTGTTTCCCGGTTGCAGGACGACTGTGACTTACCTCAATTATTGGTGCCCGATACCCGCAAGGCGCTTGGCTACCTGGCGGGGCTATTGCGCAACGCCTTTGATGGGCAGGTGGTGGCCTTGACGGGCAGTGCAGGCAAAACCTCTACCCGTGCCATGTTGCAGTGCATTTTTGAACAGCAACCCGGCCTGTTGGCAACCGAAGGCAATTTTAATAACGACATTGGTGTTCCCAAAACCTGGTTTCGCCTGAATGACAGTTATCAACGGGTATTGCTGGAAATGGGTGCCAACGCGCCTGGCGAGATTGCCTGGATGGGGTCCTTCAGCAAGCCGCATATCAGCCTGCTGCTGAATGCTTCCGAAGCACACAGCGAAGGTTTTGGTGGCCTGGACGGAGTACGGGAGGCCAAAGGTGAAATACTCACAGCCACCCTCGCGGAAGGCGCCTGCGTGTTGAATCGGGACGACCCGGCTTATCGCTATTGGCTCAACCTGGCGGGAGACCGACGAGTAATCACCTTTGGAAAGAGCGGGCGGGCTGATGTCAGCTTGCTGTCCTTCGAGGCCGATGGCGCTGGCAGCCAGTTTCACCTGTCGTTGCCGGATGGGGATATCTCCGTCAAGTGGGCCATGCTGGGCAAACACATGGCACTGAACGCCGCCGCCGCCGCTGCCACCGCCTGGGTTGCTGGTGTCTCTGCGCTTGATATTGCCGAAGGGCTGTCACAGGTCATGCCTCAGGCGGGCCGTATGCAACCGCTTGAGTCGGCTCATGGTGGTGTCCTGATTCACGATGCCTATAACGCCAGCCCTTCGGCCGTAAGAAGTGCCATTGATGTACTGGCAGAGCAGGGCGAAGACACCCTACTGCTGCTCGGCGATATGCTTGAATTGGGTGAGGCGAGTGATCGCCTGCATCAGGAGATTGGCGAATACGCCAAAGGCCGAGTAGGCGACCTCTGGACCCTGGGTAAGGCTTCATGCCTGACTTCGACGGCTTTTGGCGGAAAACACTTTACTCGCCTTGATGACTTGTTGGCGGAATTGCCGGCTCGCTTGACAGAAACTACAGCGGTACTGGTCAAGGGATCGAGAAGTATCGGTATGGAAAGGGTTGTAGAAACCCTGAGAAGGAAACCCTGATGTTTGTTTGGCTGACGCAATACCTGGTCGAGATACACACCGGCTTTCGCGTGCTGCAATATCTGACGCTGCGCGCCATCTTTGGTGTGTTGACGGCACTGGGTGTCTCACTAATTCTGGGGCCCTGGTTGATTCGCACTCTGCGTCAGCATCAGATTGGTCAGTCGATTCGTACCGATGGCCCGAAGAGCCATTTGAGCAAGTCCGGTACGCCGACTATGGGGGGGGCACTGATACTTGTCTCCATTATCGTTTCTGCATTGCTGTGGTCTGACCTGACCAATCACTATGTATGGATCACTGTCCTTGTGACGGCAGGCTTTGGTGCCATAGGTTGGGTAGATGACTATCGTAAAGTGGTGCAACGCAACAGCCGGGGTTTGCCGGCTCGCTGGAAATATCTATGGCAATCGGTGGTCGCCATTCTCGCAGCTAGCATGCTTTATATGGCCACCAGTACGGGTGTTGAAAATACGCTCTTTTTTCCGTTCTTCAAGAACCTGACCATTACCCTTGGCCTGTTCTATATCGTTTTCAGCTATTTCGTGATTGTAGGAACGTCCAACGCGGTCAATCTGACTGACGGCCTGGACGGTCTGGCGATCCTGCCGACCGTTCTGATCGGTGGTGCTCTGGGTGTATTCGCTTATGCTGGTGGCAATGTGGTGTACGCCGAGTATTTGCAAATCCCCTACGTCATTGGTGCCGGTGAATTGATTGTGTTCTGTGGTGCCATGGTGGGAGCGGGCCTGGGATTCCTGTGGTTCAACACCTACCCGGCGCAGGTGTTCATGGGTGATGTGGGTTCATTGGCCCTGGGGGCCTCATTGGGGGTGATGGCGGTCATCGTCCGCCAGGAACTGGTGTTGTTCATTATGGGGGGGATCTTTGTTGCCGAGACGCTGTCGGTGATAATGCAAGTGGCCTCCTACAAGCTTACAGGCAGACGCATTTTTCGTATGGCACCGCTGCATCATCACTACGAACTCAAAGGCTGGCCGGAACCCAGAATAATCGTTCGGTTCTGGATCATTACCGTCATTCTGGTGCTGGTTGCACTCTCAACGTTGAAGATACGCTGATATGACACAAGGCTCCGCAAAAAACAGAAACTACCTCGTTGTCGGCCTCGGTGCGACAGGGTTGTCCTGTGTGCGATTTTTGCGTGGCCGTGGCGACCGGGTACTGGTGATGGATAGCCGAAATGAACCACCTGGCCTTGAAGCGCTCAAGGCGGAATTTCCGGATCTCTCGGTGGCTACTGGTGGTTTCGATCGTGAAATGTTGGCCATTGCCGATGTGTTGGTGATGAGCCCCGGCGTTCCCTTGGCAACACCAGAGATTGCAGCGGCGATTGCCGAAGGCAAAATCGTTTCAAGCGACATCGCCCTGTTTCGAGAGGCCTTTCAAGGGCGGCTCGCGGTGATCACCGGCTCCAATGCCAAGTCGACGGTGACCTCCTGGTTGGCGGATATGGCGGAGCGTGCTGGCCTCAGCTATGTGGTTGGCGGCAATCTTGGTGAGCCCGCACTCAACCTGCTGGAAACACCGGCCGAATTGGCCATTCTGGAGCTGTCCAGTTTCCAGCTGGAACTGGTGCCGGCGCTCAATGCCGACGTGGCGGCCCTGCTGAATGTCAGTGCCGACCATATGGATCGATACCCCGATCTGGAAGCCTATACCTCAGCGAAACAGCGCATTTTCCAGGGTTGCAAGTTGGCACTTTATAACCGGAATGATGCTCAAACCGGGCCCCTGGTTGTGGTTGATGCCATGCGCAGTTTCGGTCTGGATGCTCCAACCGGGCGCAATACTGGCCTGGTCCAACGTGAAGCTGAGCAATGGCTGGCCCAGGGCGATGAGCTCTGGATGCAGGCCAGCAAAGTCAGCTTGCCGGGTCGTCACAATCTCGAAAATGCGCTGGCTACTCTGGCCATGGCCGAAGCTCTGGGCATTGAGGCTGATGCCATTCTCGCTTCTCTGCAGCAGTTCAAAGGTTTGCCCCATCGTTGCGAACTGGTAGCTGAAAAATCCGGCATTCGTTTTATCAATGATTCCAAGGGCACCAATGTTGGCGCCGCTCTGGCTGCAGTCGAAGGGCTTGGTCGAGACCCGGCCGGGCGCCTGCTGTTGTTGTTGGGTGGCCAGTCCAAAGGTGGCGACTTCAGTCCTTTAAAGCACGCTGTATCTGACTGCTGCAAAGCGACTTTTGCCTATGGCGAAGATGCCGCAAAAATTCAAAGTGCCCTGGGTGATCTGGTAACGCTAGTTGGTACCCTGGAAGAAGCGTTGGTCGCCGCCGTTGCCCAGGCCGAGCCCGGCGATACAGTATTGCTGTCTCCTGCCTGCGCCAGTTTTGATCAATTCCGTAACTTCGAACACCGGGGTGAAGTGTTTCGGCAGTGGGTGGAGGCCTGGTCATGACGGCACATGTCGGACTCCCGCTATTGAATGATCGCATGAGCGATGCTTTTCAGCCGCTGTGGCATTTTGACCGCTGGCTAATGGGCAGCGCATTGGCTCTGGTATTTATCGGCGTGATCATGATCGCCTCGGCCTCCATTGATGTTTCCCAACAACGTTTTGGTGTGCCTTATCACTATCTGATTCGTCACCTGGTCTATCTCGTTTTGGGTGTGGCGATGGTCGCGGTCATGGCTGTGGTTCCAATGCGGCTCTGGCAGAGTGTGAGCTGGCTATTGTTGTTTGGTGCCATGGCATTACTGGTGCTGGTGTTGATTCCGGGTATTGGTCGTGAAGTAAAAGGCAGTTGGCGCTGGATAAGCCTTGGTCCGGTCGGGTTCCAGCCATCGGAAGTCGGCAAGCTTGCCTTGATTCTCTATGTTGGTGCCTATCTGGTTCGACGGCGTGATGAGGTGGTGTCCAAACTGTCCGGCTTCCTGAAGCCGCTTCTGGTCATGTCTGTGATGTTGTTCTTGCTGCTGATTCAGCCCGATTTCGGAACGGTCGTGGTGGTGATGGGAACGGTGCTGGGCATGCTCTTCCTTGGCGGCGTGCGCGCTGCACACTTCTTCCTTGCCTTGATCATTGCGAGTGTGGCCGTGGTATTCATGGCCTTTAATCAGTCGTACAGGGTGCAGCGTTTGCTGTCTTTTATGGACCCCTGGGCGCCGGAAAACGTTTATGGCAGCGGTTACCAGTTGACACAATCCCTGATTGCCTTTGGCCGTGGTGAATGGATTGGCGTTGGGCTGGGTAATTCGATGCAGAAGCTGTTTTATCTGCCCGAAGCGCACAACGACTTTATTCTGGCCATTATCGGTGAAGAGCTGGGGTTGATCGGGGTGCTTACCATACTCACCTTGTTCAGCATTCTGATCAGCCGGATGTTTTTTGTCGGCCGCCTTGCAGAGAAAAAAGGTTATCTCTTCGGAGCTTTTGTGTCCTACGGCATTGCCATTCTGTTTGCGATTCAGGTGTTCATCAATGTTGGGGTGAATACGGGTTTGTTGCCAACCAAAGGTTTGACGTTGCCCTTTGTCAGCGCCGGTGGTACCAGCCTGTTGATGTGTATGGCGATGGTTGCACTGGTTAACCGCGTTTACGGTGAAGCCCTCCAGTTATCTGCTCAGAGGCGCTCATGAAACAGATTCTGATCATGGCTGGCGGTACAGGTGGGCATATTTTCCCGGCGATGGCAGTAGCCGAAGCCCTGCAACAAGCCGGGTACCGCATTACCTGGCTGGGTGCGGCGCGCGGCATGGAGACTCGCCTGGTGCCGGAAGCCGGTTTTGACCTGCACACTCTGTCGGTTACGGCCTGGCAGGGTGGTAGCCTGCTGCGCAAGCTGGTAGCGCCCGTGAATTTGCTTCGCGCTGTGGCTGAAGCGCTTGGACTGCTGCGGCGTTTGCAACCGGTAGCCGTCGTCGGATTTGGTGGCTACGCCTCCGCACCAGGGGGAATCGCTGCCTTGTTGTTGCGCAAGCCGCTGGTGTTGCATGAACAAAATGGAGTGCCCGGTTTGACCAATGCCCGGCTGGCCTCTCGAGCCACAGTATTGCTTCAGGCCTTTCCACAGACTTTTCCGGGTCAGGTAGAAGTGGTGGGTAACCCGGTCAGAGAAGCCCTGTGCAAATTGCCATCGCCGGAGCAAAGAGGCCTTGGTGGTCATGGTCAGCTCAGAGTTTTGGTGATGGGCGGCAGTCAGGGCGCTCAGGTCTTGAATGACACAGTACCGGCAGCGCTTGCGCTGCTGACACGGGCCATTCGGCCGGATGTCTGGCATCAGGCGGGAAGCGGAAAAACCGAAGCCACATTGGCGGCCTATCAACAAGCAGGCGTAGACGCATCCGTTGTTGAATTTATTGATGATATGTCCAGGGCCTATCAATGGGCGGATCTGGTCATCTGCCGCAGTGGGGCTTCGACGGTATCCGAATTGGCTGCGGTGGGTGTCTACAGCTTGTTGGTGCCTTACCCCTGGCACAAGGATCGGCAGCAATACCGTAATGCCCAATGGTTGGTGGAAGTCGGTGCTGCCGAATGCCTTGAACAGAATGAATTGAATGCAGAATCGCTGGCGGCTCGGTTGAGCCATTGGCATAGCCATAGAGCAGAATTGAAACTCGCGGCCACCCGCGCCTGGCACCTGGCCTTACGACATTCCCCCTCACGGGGGGGGCGCGTCATTAAAGAATTGCAAGTGGAGCAAGCGGCAAGACTCGATAGGATC